>CAWHSW010000004.1:0-185259 GCA_963832095.1 uncultured Actinomycetes bacterium | reverse complement strand
TCACCGGACCCGAGGTGGCCAGAAACGATTGAGTCCTTCGCCGCCGGCCGCTGATTCCACGGGCCGCCGTTCGTCACAGTAGTAGAGCGCGGCCCGCCCGGGGCGCGCCGGACCCACGCCCCCCGGAGGTGCCGGGATGAACACCCCAGTGACCACGCTCGACCAGCGGTACAGCGACCCGGCCGCCGCCGCCACCGGCTGGGCCGAAACCCGCCAGGTACTGGCCGAGGCCGAGCTGTTCTGGCTGACCACGGTCCGGGCCGACGGCCGGCCGCACGTCACCCCGCTGGTCGCCGTGTGGCTGGACGAGGCGCTGCACTTCTGCACCGGGCCCACCGAGCAGAAAGCCAGCAACCTGGCCGGCCACCCGCACGTGATCCTGACCACCGGGTGCAACGGCTGGCAGAGCGGCCTGGACGTCGTCGTCGAGGGGGACGCCGTCCAGGTCAGCGACGAGACCCTGCTCCGGCGGCTGGCCAAGGCGTGGACCGCGAAGTGGGACGGGTCCTGGCAGTTCCAGGTCCGTGACGGGTCGTTCCAGCACATGGAGGGCGGCTCGGCGCTGGTCTTCGCGGTCGCCCCGGCCAAGGTGCTCGCGTTCGCCAAGGGCCAGCCGTTCAGCCACACGACGCACCGGTTCGCCGCCACGCCAGAAACAGCACCATAGCCGGGGCCAGCACCAGGCCGCTGAGCGTGACCGCCAGCCCGGCCCGCTCGGCGGCGAACCCGACGGCCAGCGGGCCGAGCCCGCCGGCCAGCGCGGCCGCGCTGCTCAGCGTGACCGCGATGCCGCTCTGCCCGGGCAGGCTGGCGTACAGCTGGGCCTGGGCCACCGGGTACCAGGGCGCGGTGGCGACGGTCAGCAGGGCCAGCACGGCCAGCTTGGCCACCAGCCCCGGCGCCAGCAGGAAGGCCGGGTAGAGCAGCAGCGCCGCGGCCGCGCTGGCCCGCAGCACCGGCAGGCCGGCCACCCGGTCCAGCACCCGGATCACCAGCACGTCGCCGGCTATCCCGGCGCCGTAGCGGACCGCCACGGCCAGCCCCGCCTGGACCGGCGAGGCGTGCACGACGGCCACGAAGTAGACGGCCAGGAACCCGGTGAACACGTCGAGCAGCAGGTCACTCACTTCCAGCAGGGCCAGCCAGCGGAGCACCCCACGGCCGCGCAGCGCGCCGAGCACCTGACCCGGCACCTGCCGCAGGCCGGGCGGCCCGGGGTCACCGGCCGCCGCCGCGCCGGGCCGCCAGCGGGCCATGCCGAGCCAGGCCGCCGCCGCCGCCCCGGCGGCCAGCAGGTAGCCGTCCCGCCAGCTGCCGCCGGCGGCCAGGATCCCGGTCAGCAGCAGCGGGCCGAGCACCGCGCCCACCGAGCCGGCCAGGCCCCACCGGGCCATGTGCTGCTCCTGCTGGCCCGGGTCGGCGTCCATCAGGCCGGCCTGGGCCAGGCTGACGAACGCGCCCGAGGCCGGGTAGAACGCGATGAACGAGATCAGCAGCCCGGTGAACGACCGGGCCAGCGCGGTGCCCAGCAGCGCGGCCAGGAACACGGCACCACCGGCCAGGATGATCCGGCCGCGGCGGCGCCCCTGCCCGGCCAGCGCGCCGACCGGCAACTCCAGCAGGCTGCCGATCAGCACCGGCACCGAGGCGAGCAGCCCGAGCTGGCCATAGCTCAGCCCGAAATCACGGCGGATGAGCGGCAGCGCGGCGGCCCGGATGCCGTCGGCCAGCTCGTCGGCCAGCACGACGGCCAGCGCAGCCGCCAGCACCGCACCACTGACCAGCGCGGTGCGCGTGGGGGTACGTGTCACGTGTCCTCCTTCCTCGTCCCTTGACCTGGTCAAGGGTGGAAAGGAGGGCCGCGCGGCACCCGGTCAGGTCACAGTCAACCGAATCCCATGCAGCCGATCTTAAGCCAGGCACTACCGTTTCCCGGCATGTGGATTTCGCCGGCCGGCCGGGTCTACCTGACCACCGGCATCAGCCTGGCCGCGGTGGCCGTAGCCACCTGGACGGGCATGATGGCGGGCGCGGCGGTGACCGGGCGGGAGCTCGCCTACCAGTCGCGCGGCCTGTTCCCCTCGCTGCGCCGCAAGCAGCACCGTTAACGCAGCCGCCCCGGGCCGAGCACGGCGCGGAGCGTGCGCCGGCCGACCGCGGCCAGCTGCGGGTTGTCCGCCGAGTGCGCGAGATATACCAGTCCCAGCGCCAGTGCCCAGCCGGTGGCCCGGGCCCAGCTGGCGTCGCTGGCCCCGGCGGACTCCCGGAAGGCCTGGTGACAGTCCGCGGGCAGCAGCATCCACCCGACGGACAGGTCGGCGGCCGGGTCCCCGGCGGTGAGATCGCCGAAGTCGAGCACGCCGCTGAGCCCGCCGTGGTGCACCAGGATGTTGGCTGGGTGCAGATCGCCGTGCACCCACACCGGTGGCTCCCGCCAGCGCGGCGCGGCCAGCGCCGTCGCCCACGCCCGCCGGGCCGCCCGGGCATCGATCTGGTCCGCGACCGCGCTCAGGTTCTGCATGACGGTGTCGGTGCGCTCGGCCAGCGGCACCCCGCGGAACGGGCTGACCGGGGCGTCCGGCGGCGCTGGTGTATGCAGCGCGGCCAGGAAGCCGCCCAGGCTGACCGCGGCCGCCGCCGGGTCGGCGGGCGGTGTCTCGGCCGCGACCTGGCCGGGCAGGTATGGCACGATGCTCCACGGCCACGGATAGCCCAGGCCGGGCCACCCGGTCCGCACCGGCGCCGGGATGGGCAGCGGCAGCCGGGGCGCCAGGACCGGGAGCCAGCGCTGCTCGTGGCTGACCAGCTGGGCGGCCATTTCCCGCCGTGGCAGCCGGGCCAGCAGATCGCCGCCGATCCGGAACACCACGTTGTCCCACCCGTTCGCCAGCACCGTGACCGGCTGATAGGCCAGGTCTGGATGCTGCTCGGCGAGCAGCCGCTGGAGCAGCGCCGGGGTGATGTCCACCTCAGCGGCTGGCATCGGCTGCGGCCCCACCTGTCCAGCCTAGGCCGCATGGCTGGGAAAGCTAGGAGAGCGCCTCCGCGAGCAGGGCCAGGACCGCCTCGGGCGCTTCGATCTGCGGCAGGTGGCCGGCGTCCGGCACCAGCCGGAAGGTGGCGCCGGGAATGACGGCCGCGTACTCCTGGCCGTAGTCCGGGGTCACCATCCGGTCCGCCTCGCCCCAGACCACGAGCGTGGGCACGGTGAGCCCGGCCAGCCGCCCGGCCAGGCCGGGATCGGCCATCGACCGGCCGCCGTAGACCTCCAGCGCGGCCCGGTTGCCCGCGGCGACGGCCCGCTGCCCGTCGGTCAGCGCGGCCGGGTCGATCCGGTACCGGTCCGGGTGCGCGTAGCTGACGTCGAAGACCTGATCCAGCGTCATCGAGAAGTAGTCCGCCACCGGGTGGTCGGCGGACGCCAGGCCGGCCGCGTCCAGCAGGACCAGCCGGGCCACCCGCTCCGGCGCGGCCAGCGCGAGTTCCGCGGCGATCCAGCCGCCGATCGAGCTGCCCAGCACGGTCACCCCGGTCAGGCCAAGCTGGGCGAGCAGGTTCCGGTACAGCTCGCCCAGCTTGCGGGCTGAGTCGAGCCCGGCCGGGCGCGGCGTGCCGCCGAAGCCCGGGTGCACCGGGATGAGCACCTGGACCGGGAACCGCGCGGCCAGCAGGCCGGCGAAGCCGGCCACCGAGTCCGGGCCGGCGCCGCCGTGCAGCAGCAGCACCGGGTGGCCCTGGCCGCGCTGGGTGACGGTGACCGGGATGTCCCCGGCCGACGTGGCCACCTGGTACGTCGCAGTGCTGGCATCGTCCGCGTAGCTGGTGGCGGGCTCGGTCGCGTACCGGCTCATCACGTTCGCGGTCGCCTCCGGGGTCAGCGCCGCACCCCGTTCGAGCATGCTGCGCAGGTCCCGGAAGTACTGCACGTACAGATCCGGGGTGAACGTGTTGAGCAGGACCAGCGGCTCGTCACCCGGGTTGGCGAAGGTGTGCGGGGCGCCCGGCGGGATCATCGCCAGGCTGCCGGCCGGCGCGTCGTAGCTCTCCGCGCCGACGGTGAACCGGGCCGTCCCGGAGACCACGTAAAAGCCCTCGTCGTGCCGGGCATGCCGGTGCTGCGGCGGGCCGCCGGAGTGCGGCGCCACGGTGATCTCCCCCACGCCGAGGCGGTGGCCGGTCGTGCTGCCGTCCTCCAGGATGCGCATGGTGGTCGGTCCCAGGTGGATGGCCTCGCCGCCGCCGGGCCCGGTGATGGAAGCCTTGGTCATGTGATCACTGTCCCTGCTCGTCTCGATCTTTATAAGAGTTAACTCTCACGAAGATAGCTTGCCCGCACGAAGCATGCAAGAGTACTCTCACGAAGAGAGCTAACACTCACGATGGAGGGACCGATGACGGCCGCAGTCGCTACCGGGCGCGCGAACCAGAAGGCCAGGACGCGCCGGGCCATCGTCGACGCCTGCCGTGAGCTGACCCGGTCCGGCGCCGATCTGACCATGCCGGACATCGCACGTGCGGCCAGGGTGTCCGAGGCCACCGCGTACCGCTACTTCCCCGACCTGGCCACGCTGCTGCAGGAGGCGCTGGCCGGGCTGTGGCCGGCGCCCGCCGAGGCACTGGCGCCGGTGGCCGGGTCGGCCGACCCGGCCGAGCGGGTCGGCTTCGCCTGCGCCTACCTGATCCGTGGCGTGCACGCCTACCAGGGTGCGGTGCGCGCGATGATCTCGCACACGATCGTGGCCCCGGCTCAGGCGCAGGCCCGGCCGGGGATCCGGTTCGGCCTGCTGGACTGCGCACTGGCGCCGTTCGCCGACCCGGCCGGGCCGGCCTTCCTGCCGCCCGCCGCGATGACCCGGCTGAAGCAGCAACTCGCCATCGTGGTCAGCGCCGAGGCGCTGTTCGGGCTGACCGATCTGTGCGGGCTGTCCGTGGACGATGCTATTGCCGTTGCGGTGCCCGCGGCCGAGACGCTGACCAGGGCCGCCTTCGCCATCCAGGCCGCGGGCTGACCGGCGGCAGCACGCGCCCAGGCAGCGAGCAGACGCCGCAGCCTGCGCCGCGGGCTGCGTCAGCTGGCCACCCCGGCGGCCAGCCGGATGATGGTGAACGCCGCGCCCTGCGGGTCGGTGAGGATGGCCAGTCGGCCGGGCGGCGCGTCGGCCGGCGGGACCGTCACCTGCCCGCCCAGCTCGGTGGCCCGGGCCGCGGCCTCGTCGCAGTCGGTGACCGCGAAGTAGACCACCCAGCGCGGCGGGACGTCGGCCGGCCACTCCTCGTCCATGTGCACCATGCCGCCGACCGTGCGGCCGGCCAGCCGCCATTCGGTGTACGTCATCGGGCCCATCTGGCTGGTGTCCGGCGCCCAGCCGAACACGCTGCCGTAGAACGCGCCCGCCGCCGCGGTGTCCCGGCAGGCCAGCTCGCTCCAGCAGAAGCAGCCCGGGTCGTTGACCAGCCCGGCGCCGTGGAACGCGGCGGGCTGCCACACCGCGAACCTGGCCCCCTGGTCGTCGGCGAACATGGCCATCGTGCCCTGCCCGGGCACCTCGGCGGGCGGGGCCAGCACCTGCCCGCCGGCCGCGGTCACCCGGCCCGCCGCGGCATCGGCGCCGGTCACGCTGACGTAGGTGTTCCAGGCCGCCCGCCCGGCACCCGGGGTGGGCATCAGGGCGGCCACCACCCGGCCGTGAAACTCGCCGGGCGGCGTGCCGGCCGGGGCGAAGAACGTGTACGCCGCGTCCCCGCCGGGCGGGGCGGCCTGGGCGGCCCAGCCGAACAGCCCGGTGTAGAACGCGGCCGAGGCCGCCGGATCGCTGGTGGACAGGTCAACCCAGCACGGCGTGCCTGGCGGATACGCCGTCATCGCAGGCATCGCGTCCCTCCCCCTGCCGACGCTGTCACTCTGGCCTCGCTGACCATACATCCGCCACGCCACCGGCGTCCGGCCCGGGCATATCTCGCCAGCTGACCGGGGTCACACGTAGGATTCTTCCGTGCCACGTTACGAGTACCGATGCCGGGCCTGCGGGGACACGTTCGAGCGCAGCCGGCCGATGAGCGAGTCGTCCGAGCCGTGCCCGTGCCCGCAGGGGCACGACGACACGGTGAAGCTGCTGTCCACCGTCTCCGTCGGCGGCCGGGCCGGCTCGTCGGCCGCGCCGCGCGGCGGCGGGCCAGGCGGCGGCTGCTGCGGTGGCGCCTGCGGCTGCGGCTGAGCCCGCCCCGGTAAGCCAACACGGTGTCCCAGCTCACCCCGGAACGCTACGCCGCGGAGATCACCGCCAGCACGGCGGTGCTGGCCACGCTGATCGATCGCGAGGACCCGGCCCAGCCGGTGCCCAGCTGCCCGGACTGGACGCTGCGCCAGCTGGCGACGCACGTCGGCCGGGCGCACCGCTGGGCGGCCGAGATCGTCCGCACCCGGTCCACCGAGTTCATCCCGTTCCGCAGCGTGCCGGACGGCCGGCTCCCGGACGACCCGGCGCAGCGGCCGGGCTGGCTGACGGCGGGTGCGGACCGGCTCATCACCGAGGTCGGCCCGGCCGGGCCCGACCCGGTATGGGCGTTCGGCACCATGCGCCCGTCCGGTTTCTGGGCCCGGCGGATGGCACACGAGACCGCGGTGCACCGGGCCGACGGGCAGCTGGCCGCCGGCGCCGAGCCGGTGATCGAGCCGGACATCGCCGCCGATGGCATCGACGAGTGGCTCACGTTCGTCACCGTGCCGGACCCTGGCCGGGAGGACACCCGGCTGGCCGGGCTGCAGCCCGGCCAGTCCCTGCACGTGCACGCGGCCGACGGGCCAGCGGCCCGGGCGAATGGCTGGTCAGCCGCGGCCCGGACGGCATCGAGGTCCGCCGCGAGCACGCCAGGGGCGACGCCGCGCTGCGCGGCCCGGCGTCCGGCCTGCTGCTGGTGCTGACCCGCCGCCTGAGCCCCGCGCAGGCGGGCGCCGACGTGCTCGGCGACCCGGCCGTGCTGGATAGCTGGCTGGACGCGACCCCGTTCTAGTCTTCCCCCCTCTCCTCCTCTCCCTTCTCCACCTTCTTCTCTTTCTCTTCATTCCCAGTCGATGATCACTGCATGCCCAATGTGCAGGTTGAACACGATTTCCTTTTCCTTCTCCCTCCTGCCACCACGCTCCGGCGCCGAGGCGCGCAGGTTCTGGGCGGTCTGCACCGCTGGCCCGTACAGCTTGAGCTCTCCCTCTCCGGCGTCGGGGCTGGTCACCACGCTGTGCAGCGCTATCGCGGATCTCGCTGCAGGTCGCTGGCCTTCGCCGACCAGGCCATAGCGCCGATGAGCAGCTGGCCATCGGCGATGTAGGGCTCGATGGGGCTGATGCGAGGGGATCCATCGCGGCGCAGTGTGCCCAGCAGTGCCACGCGGGCCGAGTTCAGCCGGGCCAGGCCGAGCCGCGCCAGCTCAGGCGCGCCCAGTTCCCATCCCGCCAGCTCGGCGGCGCAGTAACGCCAGCCACGTCAGCGACGCTACCTCCTGTCTGACCGGGGCGGGTCAGCGTCCGCCGAGCCTGGTTTTCCCGTCGAGCAGTTCGCGTGCGATCTCCAGGTGGCCGGAGTGCGCGGCGTCTCCTCGATCACATGCAGGACGATCCAGCGGACGTTCGTGATCTGCTTGGTGTACTCCGGGTCAGGGTGAAAGCCGAGCCCGCGCGGGGCCGCGGACAGCGGGGTGACGGCGAGGACCTCGTCGGATCGCCTGCACTCGTCGCGGTAGTTGGCGATCAGGTCAGCGCCGGGCCAGCCGCAGGTGAAGGCGGCCTCGGGATCGTACGCGCCTTCTTCCTCGTCCCCCGCTTCCTCGCCCGCCGGCGTTCATCCCCGACGCCCGTGGTCACGTGCTGGAGCCAGTGGTGCTCGACGCCGCCCAGGTGCGCGAGCATCCCGGCTACCGTCCAGCCGGACGGCACGACCAGCGTCTGCCAGTCATCCTCAGGCAGCCCCTCGACGATCTTCAGCACCGAGCCGCGCTGGTACTGCAGGAAGCCCAGGAGCATGCGCGACTCATCGTCTTCGTTCACATCGCTCACCGCTGTGACGCCGTCAGTGGAGCGGTCTCAGAATCCGCCATCGCACCCGTCTTTCAGTTGGCCCGCCATACCTACGACGGCGGAGGCACCCGGAACTCACCGCGGGCACCCGGGAAAGATCCTGGCCGGGCGAACGTAACCTGCTACGGCCTAGCTGTCCCGGGCGGGCTCGCCGTGTGACGCGTTCGCCTTGCCCCGGCCCCAGTAGGCCTTGGGCGATACCTGCTCCGCGGCCAGGCCCCGGTTGGCCACCATCTCACGCAGCGCCAGCACCACTCTGGCCTCGCCGAACAGGTAGGCATGCCCGTGGCCGTCCGGCAGCCGGATGCCGGTCAGCGCGGCGGCCAGCCGTTCCGGGTCGCCGGCCGGCGGGATGGTCCCGGCCCCGTCTCCAGCCGACCGCGGCAGCCAGCGCACGTCAACGTGCGCCTTGGCGTCCAGCGGCTGCTCGTCGGCGGGCGCCGGGATCTCCAGCGCCGCGATGGCGCGCGTCCCGGCGGGCAGCGATTCCACCATCGCGAACACCGCGGCCAGCCCGGACTCGTCCGCGGCGAACAGGTGCCAGTCCGCGTCCTGCGCCGGGAAGATCTTGCCCCGGGGCCCGATGCCCTCGATGGTGTCGCCGGGCCGCGCGGCGCGCACCCAGCTCTCCCCGGGCCCGTCGCCGTGCCGGACGATGTCCATGGTCAGCCGCTGCCGGGCCGGGTCCAGGTCCCGGATGGTGTAGCGGCGGCGCACCGGCCGGTTGCCGTCCACCGCCACCATCAGCATGACGTCCTGGCCCGGCTGGTAGCTGAAGGAGCCCAGCTCCGGGGCGGTTAGCACGAGCCGCTGCATATGCGGGGTCAGCTGGTCGTTGGACACGACCTCCAGCCGCATCCGGACGGTCCCGGCCAGCGGCCCGGTCAGCTGGGCAAAGGGGTCATCGAGTTCAGGCACCCGGCCAGTTTATGTGCGGCCCGCAATCAGCGCCGTCATGCTTCGTCTGCAAACCGCTCCACCAGGCGCATCTTGTTGGTCGCGTCCAGCGCCGCCACCTTGTACGACTCGGCCAGCGTCGGGTAGTTGAACACCGCGTCCACCAGGTAGTCGATGGTGCCGCCGCAGCCCATCACGGCCTGGCCGATATGCACCAGCTCGGTAGCACCGGTGCCGAACACGTGCACCCCGAGCAGCGTGCGGTCCTCCGGCGAGACGAGCAGCTTGAGCACGCCGTAGGAGTCGCCGATGATCTGGCCGCGGGCCAGCTCGCGGTACCGGGACACGCCGACCTCGAACGGCACGCAGTCCTTGGTGAGCTGGTCCTCGGTGCGGCCGATGAAGCTGATCTCCGGGATGCTGTAGATGCCGATCGGCTGCAGCAGGTGCGCGTTGTGCACCGGCTCGCCGCAGGCGTGGTGCGCGGCCAGCCGGCCCTGCTCCATCGAGGTGGCGGCCAGCGCGGGGAACCCGATGACGTCGCCGACCGCGTACACGTGCGGCACCTTGGTCCGGTAGAACTCGTCCACCTCGATCCGGCCGCGCTTGTCCGCGGTCAGCCCGGCCGCCTCCAGGTTGAGCCCGTCGGTCGCGCCCTGGCGGCCCGCCGAGTACAGCACCGTGTCGGCCGGGATCTTCTTCCCGCTGGCCAGCGTGGCGATGGCGCCGTCCTCCCGGGCGTCCACGGAGGTGACCGTCTCGCCGAAGCGGAACGTCACGGCCAGGTCGCGGAGGTGGAACTTGAGCGCCTCGACCACTTCCAGGTCGCAGAACTCCAGCATCCGGTCGCGCTGCTCGACCACGGTCACCTTGCAGCCGAGCGCCGCGAACATGGACGCGTACTCGATGCCGATCACCCCGGCGCCGGCCACCACCATGGTCCGCGGCACCTTCTCCAGGTGCACGCAGCCGTCCGAGTCGATGATGGTGCGCTCGTCGAACGCGACGCTGGGCGGCCGGGCCGGCCGGGTGCCGACCGCGATCACGATGCTGTCCCCGGTCACCGTGCGGAGCCGGCCGCGGCCGTCGTCCACCTCGACCGTGTGCGGGTCGGCGAACCGCCCGGTGCCGGCCAGGATCGTCACCCGGTTGCGGGTGAGCTGGCTGCGCACCACGTCGGTCTCCCGGCTGACCACGTGCCGGGTGCGGTTGGCCAGGTCGGCGATGGTGACCTCGTCCTTGACCCGGTAACTCTGCCCGTACATCTCCCGCTGGTCCAGGCCGGTCAGGTAGAGCACCGCCTCGCGCATGGTCTTGGACGGGATCGTGCCGGTGTTCAGGCACACCCCGCCGATCATGTCGGGCTTCTCCACCACGGCCACCCGGCGATCCAGCTTGGCGGCCGCGATCGCCGCTTTCTGCCCGCCGGGCCCAGAACCGATAACAACCAGGTCGTAATCGTGCACGATCTCAGTCTGCAATCATGGCCGCGCTAGAGCCAGCCCCGCTTTTCTCCGCTCGCTGGCTACAGCCAGCCGACCCGGGCCGAGTTAACCGGAGAGGGCTCTTCTCCCGGCGGCCGGCCAAGCTCGCCGGCGCGGACCTGGCCGAGCAGCCGGTTGAGGGCGTTCAATACCTCGGGCAGCACGTTGCGCAGGGCCTGCGCGTCCCTTCGGTCGGCCGGCTGGCCGCCCGCGCCCGCCTGGGCCAGCAGCCCCTCCAGGTCGGCCAGCTTGGCGCCGACCCACTCCACCGGGAATGCGGACAGCTCCCGCTCGAACACCCGGTGGCCGGGCTCCCAGCCCCGCTCGGCGACCGGGTGATGATGCGTCCGGTCGAAGCTGCCGGGCGGCCCGTCCACCGATTCGAGCAGGTCAGCCCGCCAGACCAGCTCGCCGATCTCGATCGGCTGGGCCGAGTAGATGGATCCCTGCAAGTCCCCGGCGCTGAGCAGCCGGACCTCCAAGCGGACGCCGTGCTCCGGGCTCTCCTGCCCCGGCATCGGATGCGGGTCCACGAAGTACAGGTCGCTGAGCACGACCGCTGTCCGCTCGAAACCGAAGACGTACAACACCAAACCGGCCTCCTTTACCGAACGCCAGCGCCCGGTTCGGGCCGTGCGCCGGTACGTCCAGTCTGCGGCAGCACGGCCAGGAGGCGGAAGCCCACCTCGCGGCCGGGCTGAGCCATTCCGGTTCTTTACCGGATCCTCAGCGACACCAGAGCGCCGCTTCACCGGGGCGGCAGGGGGCTCGCATAGTGTGGAACCATCCCCGAAGACCTCCGAGCTGATGGCGGAATTCATTGATGACTGGCCTGCTCCTTGTCGGTGTCGCTGTCCTGGTGATCGCGCTCTACCTGGCCGAACGGTTTCTCAAGGCCCGGGCCCGGGCCCGGCGGCTGCGGGAGATGGACGGCCGGCTGTCCGCGGCGACGGCCAGAGTTGACGAGCAGCAGGCGAAGAAACGGGCGACGGCTAAGGCCAGCGCGGCGCTGACCAACGTGATGCCGGCCATCAACCGGCCGCCGCTGAGCCTGCCCGGGATGGAGCGCCGGCCCGGCCCGGTCCAAGCCGTCCAGTGAGCGGCCCGGTTCCGCGGACCATGGCACCGCCAGCCCAGCCACGGGCAGCCGGCCGGGCCGGCCCGCCGCGGCGGCCGGACCGGCGACCATCCGGTGCGGGCCAGCGAGCGGCGCGGGGCCTAGCCAGCCGGCCATTTCCTCAGCGCTACACGGGCGGAAAAATCACCCATAGCGGGCAGAGACGGGCAAGCTTGTACTAGTTACACTGCGAGAGCAGGGTAACATCTGTCGGTTGCCCTTTGTTAACCTGCTGTTAACAGTCTTTGCTTCGCTGACCCGAGCCGAGGTCCCGCACCGTGCAGGCGTTCTCCCAGGCTGTCGTCCTGGCGGCCAATGACCCTGGCCAGCCGGGCGAGACTGACGTGCTGGCCACGCTGGCACCACGGTTCGCCGTGCAGCGCACTGGGCGGACCCGTACCGTGCGCCGGGTCTGGCTGGACACGTTCGACTGGCGGCTGCACCGGGCCGGGTTCACCCTGGAGTACCTGACCGGCCGGCGGCCAGCCGAACTGGTGCTCACCGGCCCGGCTGGCGACGTGGTCACCCAGCGGGCCAGCCGGCTGAGCTGGCCCGCCCTGGCCGGGGACCTGCCGGCCGGCCCGGTCCGGGACCGGCTGTGCGCCACGGCCGGCATCCGCGCCCTGCTGCCCGCTGCCCGCGCGGCCAGCACGGTGCGGCAACTGCGGGTGCTCAACGAGGACGCCAAGACGATCGCCTGGCTCACCGTGGACAACACCGCGGTGAGCTACCCGGAAGCGGCACAGCTCCCGGCCCGGCTGCAGGTCAGCGCGGTGCGCGGGTACCAGCCGCAAGCCGACCGGGTGACCCAGCTGCTGGCCGCCGCGGCCGGGCAGAACAGCGCGGCCGGCTGCCCGCTGGACGCGGCCCTGGCCGCGGCCGGGCGGCACGCCGAGGACTACAGCAACAAGCTGAGCATCCAGCTGTCCCCGGACATGCCGGGCCGGCTCGCGCTGCGGACCATCCTGCTGGACCTGCTGGACACCATCCAGGCCAACGTGCCGGGCACGCTCCGCGACATCGACACCGAGTTCCTGCACGACCTGCGGGTGGCGGTGCGCCGCACCCGGTCCGCGCTGAAGCTGGCCGGGGACGTGCTGCCCGCCGGGCTGGCGGCCCGGTTCGCTCCCGAGTTCAAATGGCTCGGCGACCTCACCACGCCCACCCGTGACCTGGACGTCTACCTGCTCGGCTACCAGGACATGGCGGACGGCCTGGTGTCGGCCAAGCCGGCCGAGCTGGCCCCGTTCCACGACCACCTGGTCGGCCAGCGCGGCGCCGAGTACCGGCGGCTGGTCCGCGGCCTGCGCTCGGCCCGGTTCGCCCGGCTGATCAGCGACTGGCGGGCGGCGCTCACCGGCCTGGACCCGGCCAGGGGCGGCCCGCGGGCGATGGACCTGGCCACCGCCCGGCTGCGCCGCGCGCACCGGAAGGTGCTCCGCCAGGGCCAGGCGATCACCCCGGACTCCCCCGCCGAGCGGCTGCACGACCTGCGCAAGAGGTGCAAGGAGCTGCGCTACCTGCTGGAGTTCTTCGCGTCGCTGTTCCAGCCGCAGGCGCATCAGCGCGCGGTCAAGGACCTGAAGGGCCTGCAGGACTGCCTGGGTGAGTTCCAGGACCGGCAGGTTCAGCAGCAGGAACTGCGCGAGTTCGCCGGCCAGATGATCGCGGACCGGGACACGCCGGTCACCGCGCTGCTGGCCATGGGCGAGCTGGCCGGGCAGCTGGGGCTGCGCCAGCAGCAGGCCCGACGCGAGTTCGCCGGGCGGTTCCGCGACTTCGCCAGCCCGGCCAGCGAGCACCGGTTCCACGAGCTGACCGGCCAGGCCGGCCGGTGAAGATCCTGGCCACGTACAACATCAAGGGCGGGGTCGGCAAGACGGCCACCGCGGTCAACCTGAGTTACCTGGCCGCCCAGGACGGGCTGCGCGTGCTGCTCTGGGATCTGGACCCGCAGGCGGCGGCCAGCTTCCTGTTCCGGATCCGGCCCCGGGTCAAGGGCGGCGGCAAGGCGCTGATCCGCGGCAGCCGGGAGATCGACGGGGCGATCAAGGGCACCGATTTCGACCGGCTGGACCTGCTGCCCGCCGACTTCACCTACCGCAACCTCGACCTGGTCCTCGGGGCGACCAAGAAGCCGACCCGGCGGATCGCCCGGCTGCTGGCCCCGCTCGCCGCCGACTACGACGTCATCTTCCTGGACTGCCCACCCGGCATCTCGCTGCTGTCTGAGAGCGTGCTGCAGGCCGCCGACGGCCTGCTCATCCCGCTCATCCCGACCGTGCTGTCGCTGCGCACCCTGGACCAGCTGACCGAGTTCATCAGTGGGCTCAGCGGCAAGCGGCCCGACGTGCTGGCGTTCTTCTCCATGATCGACCGGCGCAAGCGGCTGCACCTGGATATCGCCAGCCAGTTGCCGACCGAGCGCGGCGACGTCGCGGCCACCGCCATTCCCGCGCTATCGCTGATCGAGCGGATGTCGGTGGAGCGGGCCCCGGTCGGCGCGTTCGCGCCGCGCAGCCGGGCCGCGCAGAGCTATCGCCAGCTCTGGGACGAGGTCAAGAAGCGGGAACTCTGAGCCCGCTGCGCCCTGCTAGCTACTCAAGTACAGCCCAGCCACTCGCGTCCGGCCAGTTAGCTCCGCACCGTAACTGCTTAGGTCTTTGTCCCGGAATCCTCGCCGCAGCCGCGTGTCTCCGGAGCATGCTAGTAAGTTCAGGAAGATACGGGCGCAGGGGGGATACATGAGCCGTCGGCTGATCCGACTCGAAATGCCCGTGTTCCCCGACCGCCGGATGTTCCGCGTGCACGACTCGACGGTGGACCCGGACGCGCCCGGCGGCCCGCTGGCCCCGGTCGGCACGCTGGTCAGCGTGACCCGGGACCAGCTGTGGGTGGGCAGCCTGCAGGAGAACATCGGGGTCCGGCTCACCCTGGAGGAATGGGACTCCGCGCCGCCGCTGTTCGGTGACGCCTGGGAGGACGAGGCCAAGGCCACGCTGTACCTGCGCGGCCAGCTGACCGTGGACCGGGCGGTGGACCGGCTGACCATGGCCGGCGGGGTGGGCGACTACGTGGTCCGGGTCTACGCGCGGAACCGGCGTGAGGTCATGCGGCTGTACGAGGAGCTGTTCGAGCGCGGCGTGGACCCGCTGAGCGACGAGTTTCAGCGCGCCCGGATGGACCTGGAGGGCCTGGAGCAGTACCTGCTGCAGCTCTGGCGCGAGTACTGACCAGCCGGGCCCGACGGTCGCGGCCGGGCCGGCTACTGGGTGCGCACCGCGTGCGGGACCGGGCTGGCCGCGACGTCCGAGGAGGCCGCCGGGGTGGCCGGCTTGCCGGTCGCGGCGGACGGCGCCATCAGCGCCGGGTGCGCGGGCGACGCGCTGGCCTTGGTGCTCGCGGGCCGGTCGGTCGAGGAGCGGAACGGGACCATCGCGTAAACCACGAGCGATACCACCGCGACCACCAGCAACGTGCCGAACGAGGCGAGCAGCCGGATCCGGCGCATCCGCGCGGTCAGCGGCCGGCGGGGCGCACCGAATGTGGCCATCCGGGACGCCAGCAGCGGGTCACTGCTGGCCAGGCCACGCTCGATCTGATCCAGGATGCGCTGCTCATCCATGGATAGCGCCATGAGGGCTACCTCCACCGCCGGGCCGGAGCGGACTTTCTCTTACTATCCCCCACAGCAAGATCGTTAGCCTTAGATCCCGTTGCTGTGCTGTGATTTGCGCGGCTCTGCCCAGGCGGCCGGGCCCGGACCGGTGCCGCCCGCTGGCCAGCCGAGGCGGCGGCCGCATCTCGAACAGACGTTTGCCCAGCTCGAATACACGTTCTATAGTAGCCACCATGCGCTGGGATGGCCTGCGGATCGAGCCTGATGGGACACTGCGCGCCGATCAGGGTGCGCCGCCGGCCCTGTTCGAGCGCGGCGCGATCGCCCGCACGTTCGACACACCGGGCTTTCGTGGCCAGACCTACTTCGAGGTGCGCGCCAAGAGCGCGATCAACCGGGTGCCCGACGCCTCCCGCGTGCCGTTCCGCTGGACTATCAATCCCTATCGTGGATGCAGTCATGCGTGTACCTACTGCTGCTCGGGCGAGACCCCTATCCTGATGGCCGATGGGCGGACCCGGCCGCTGGCTGACCTCCGGCCCGGTGACGAGATCTACGGCACCGAGAGCTACGCCACGGGCCGTCGGGGCAACGACCGGCGCTATGTGCGGACGACGGTGCTGGCGCACTGGCCGACGGTCAAGCCCGCCTACCGGATCACGCTGGCGGACGGCACCCAGCTCGTGGCCAGCGGCGAGCATCGCTTCCTCAGCGACCGTGGCTGGAAGTACGTGACCGGAGCGGACCAGGGACCCCGGCAGCGACCGCATCTGACGGTCAGCAACACGCTGATGGGCGTGGGCCGGTTCGCCGAGCCACCCAAGCACGATGCCGACTACCGGCGCGGCTACCTGTGCGGCATGATCCGCGGCGACGGGACGCCTGATGGCCGGCGTCATGGCCCCGAGGCGCTGGACCGTGTGCACCGGTTCCTGGCTGACGCCCACCGCGCATTCGTCTCCCGGCTGATCGAGTGGCCGCAGGTAGCGAGCCCGGAGTGGCGGAAGGGCTTCCTGGCCGGCATCTTCGACGCCGAGGGCAGCCACCGCGACGGCATCCTGCGCATCCCGAATACAGATCCCGAGATGCTGGCCTGGCTGGACAGCAGCCTGCGAGCGCTCAGCTTCACTGTCGCGGTCGAGCACAGTTCCAGCCACCACGGGAAGCCGCTGACGTATTACCGGATCACCGGTGGCCTGCCGGAAACGCTCCGGTTCTTTCTTGCCACCGACCCGGCGATCACCCGGAAACGTTCCATCGAGGGGACGGCTCTCAAGAGCACCGCCAAGCTGCGGGTGACCTCGATCGAGCCGCTCGGGCTCGACCTGCCGATGTACGACATCACCACCGGCACCGGCGATTTCATCGCCAACGGCGTGGTCAGCCACAACTGCTTCGCCCGGAACACGCACACCTACCTGGATCTGGACGCGGGGCACGACTTCGACTCGAAGATCGTGGTGAAGGTGAACGCGCCGGAGCTGGTGCGCAAGGAACTGGCCGCGCCGAAGTGGCCCGGTGAGCACATCGCCATGGGCACCAACGTGGACGTATACCAGCGGGCCGAAGGCCGGTACCAGCTGATGCCGGGCATCCTGCGCGCGCTGCTGGACGCGCGCAACCCGTACTCGATCCTGACCAAGGGCACGCTGATCCTGCGCGACCTCGACCTGCTCACCGCGTCCGCCGAGGTCACCGACGTCGGGCTCAGCGTGTCGGTGGGCTGCACCGACGAGGACCTGTGGCGCACGCTGGAGCCAGGCACGCCCAGCCCGCTGCGGCGGCTCGGCGTGTGCGCCACGCTCAGCGAGCACGGGCTGCGCTGCGGCGTGCTGATGGGCCCGGTGGTGCCGTTCCTGTCCGACTCCCCGGCCCAGCTCGAGGCCACCGTGCGGCAGGTGGCCGAGGCCGGCGCCACGCACGTCACGCCGATCGTGCTGCACCTGCGGCCGGGCGCGCGGGAGTGGTTCCTGGCCTGGCTGGGCCGGCACCACCCGGCGCTGGTCCCGCGCTACCGCGGGCTGTACGGGTCACGGGCCTACGCCCCGAAGGACTACCAGGAGCGGATCGCCGGGCAGGTGCGTGAGCTGGCCGAGCGCTACCAGGTCGGCCGGGGCAGCCCACCGCCGATCCAGCGCTGGCGTGGGCCGGCCACGGCACCACCCCCGGTCCCGGCGGCGGAGCAGCTCACGCTGCTCTAGCGTTCGGTCGCGGTGAACAGGCTGAGCGTGGCGAACGCCTGGCCCAGTACCGGGTCGGCCAGCGGCAGCAGCAGGTACCGGTAGCCCGGCGGCAGCTCGCGGCGCAGGCCGTGCGGCGGCCGGGTGACCGTGGCGGTTTCGTCCAGCCGCAGGCCGAGCCGCTGCAGCCCGGCCGGGTCGTCGCAGGCCCACTGCCAGTGGGCGATACCCCGGCGCGCGGCCACCTTGTCGTGCTGCCGCATCATCCGCCGCGAGTAGGTATCCAGCGCCAGGCGCGCACCGGGGAACCGGGCGGCGATCCGGGCCAGCGTCTCCGCCACTTCGCGTTCTGGCAGGTAGACCAGCACGCCCTCGGTGACGAAGAAGTACGGCCCGGGACTGTCCGCCACGACCGGCAGCCACTCGTCGCTGAGCACCGAGGCGGGCACCATCCGGCGGCGGCCGGTGTCGGTGAAGAACCGGCCGCGCAGCGCGATCGCGTCCGGCAGGTCCAGGTCGATCCAGTGCACCTGGCCGTTGTCCACCCGGTCGAACCGGGTGTTCAGCCCGGTGCCCAGCTCGACCACGGTGCCAGCCGGGTGCGCAGCCAGGAACTGGCGCACCCAGAAGTCGTAGATCGCGGTGCGCAGCACCATCACCCAGCCGCCGAACCCGCGCTCGTACTTGGCCTCGTTGACGTCGATCGAGGCGATCAGCTCGGCGGCTTTAGGGTCGTGCAGCACCGGCCGCTTCCGCCGGGTCTCCCGGGCCCGCGCGGCCAGCGGGATGAACAGCGTCTGCTGCACCGCGCCAAGCTGAGCGTCCGCCTTGCCTGCCGTGTTTTCGCCCGTCATCTCCTCAACCCCGTTGCTTGTTGCTGTTATCAGCTGGGCGGCGGCTCAGCTGCCCAGCAGCCAGCCGTTCGCGCTGGCCAGCCGGACCGCCTCGGCCCGGGTCCGCGCGCCGGTCTTGCCGATGGCCGCGGACAGGTGGTTGCGCACCGTGCCCTCGGACAGGTGCAGGGCCGCGGCGATGTCCGCCACCGTGCCGCCGTCCCGGGCCGTGCGCAGCACCTCGGTCTCCCGCGGGGTGAGCGGGCTGTCCCCGGCGGCCAGCGTCTCCGCGGCCAGGCTCGGGTCCACCACCCGCAGCCCGGACGCCACCCGGCGGACCGCGTCGGCAAGCTGCCGGGCCGGGGTGTCCTTGACCACGAACCCGCTGGCCCCGGCGGCCATCGCCCGGCGCAGGTAGCCGGGACGGCCGAACGTGGTCACCACCAGCACCCGACAGGACGGCAGCGCCGCGCGCAGCTCGCTGGTGGCGGTGATGCCGTCCATGCCGGGCATCTCCACGTCGAGCAGCGCGACGTCGGGCCGGGTGCGCCGGGCCTCGGGCAGTACGTCGTCGCCCCGGCCCACCTCGGCCACGACGTCCAGGTCGGGTTCCAGCGCGAGCAGGGCGGCCAGCGCGCCGCGGACCAGGGCCTGGTCGTCCGCGAGGAGCAGCCGGATGGGTGTGGTCACGGCCCGATCATGGCATCCGCACCCGGAGGGCGAAGCCACCCAGGGCGGACCGGGCGACACCGATGGTGCCGCCCGCGGCCGCCGCCCGCTCGCGCAGGCCGCTCAGCCCGTGCCCCGACGGCAGCGCGTCCGGCCCGGCGTCCGGGCCGGACGCCTGCGCCGGGTGCGCACGGGGGCACTGGCCCGGGCCGGTCCCGTCGTCACTGATCTCCACCTCGTCCGGGCTGACCCGGATGACGCAGCGGGTGGCGCCACTGTGCCGGATCACGTTGGTCACGCCCTCGCGGACAGCCCAGCCGAACAGTTCCTGGCGCAGCCGCGGGATCCCGCTGATGTCGTGGCCGGGCAGGTCGGCTTCGATGCCGGCCGCGGCCAGCGCGGTGCGCGCGCTGGCCAGCTCCCCGTCCAGGGTCACCTCGCGGTAGCCGCCCGCCGCGGCCCGCACGTCGGCCAGCGCCTGCCGGGCGATCCGCTCCACGTCGCCGATCTCGGCCTCGGCCCGCGCCGGGTCCAGGCTGGCCAGCCGCCCGGCCAGCTCGGCCTTGACCGCCACCACGGTCAGCGAGTGGCCCAGGATGTCGTGCAGGTCGCGGGCGAACCGGTTGCGCTCATCGGCCAGGGCCAGCCGGGTCAGCTCGTTCCGGGCCGCGGCCAGCTGCATGTTGCGCTGGATGAGCTGCACCACGCCGAAGGAGGCCAGCGACGAGACGAAGATCTGGAAGGCCAGCGACCCGTCCGGCTGCCAGCCGCGCATGGCGGGCACGGCCACCGAGGCCACAATGGCCACCGCCACCACGGCCCAGCCGGCCCGGATGGGCAGCAGGAACACCGCCATCACGCTCAGGTAGATGAGCAGTGCCGAGGCGTCCCCGCCGATGCTGTAGTAACCGAACCCGATGAGCGCGGCCTCGGTGGCCAGCGCGGCCACGCCGAACGCACGCGGCACCTGGCGGTCGGCCCGCCGCCGGGACTGCGCGAACGTCACGACGAACACCGCGGCGAACGCGATCAGCGTGGCCAGCCCCAGGTAGCGGCGCACCGGGTCCTGCCGGTCCCACACGGTGCTGGCCGGCTGGGCCAGGTAGACCAGCCAGATCGCGGCGAACATCCAGCCGTACCGGCGCCACCTGGAACTGGGCAGCAGGCCATCCAGCGCCGGGTCCTGCTCGGCGGGACCGGTGCGATCCCCGGCCGCGGCCCGCGGCCGGGCTGGAGCCTGGGTCACGGCCCGCAGCTGGGCCAGCCACCGGCCCGGCCGACGGCCCAGCAGAGCCTGATCACGAAGCAGCACATAGGACGAGTCTGCTCGATCCGCTCGCTCTGGGCCACCTGGCCGGTCTCCGGTGCCGGCGCGTGCCGGCGCCCCCGCGGTCAGCATCGCGTCGGACATACCCCGATCCTGCCCGCGATCCAGCTGGCCGGCTGCTGCCGTGCGTCACCGGCCGGCCATGACAGATGTCATGGCCGGCCCGGCTGGCTAGCTGGCCGGCTGGGCCCGGACCACCGGCAGGCCGGCCGCGGCCCAGGCCTGGAAGCCGCCGGCCAGGTCAGTCGCCGCGGCCAGGCCGAGGTCGTGCAGCGAGGCCGCGGCCAGGCTGGACGTGTAGCCCTCCGAGCACATCACGATGACCGGCAGGTCGTACCGGCCAGCCTGCGGCAGCCGCGCGTCCGAGGCCGGGTCGAGCCGCCACTCCAGCACGTTGCGCTCGATCACCAGGGCGTCCGGCACCTCGCCCTCGGCGGCCCGCTGCGCGGCGGGCCGGATGTCCACCAGCAGCGCCCCGTCCCGCACCGCGGCCTGGGCCTGCTCCGGGCCGACCCGGTCCAGCCGGGCCCGGGCCGCGCCGAGCAGTTCGTCGATCGTGCGTGCACCCGGCGGCCTGTGCTCGCTCACCAGCGCTCCCCTGCCGTCTCCACGGCGGCCAGCACCAGGCCACCGCTGGTCAGTTCGTAGCGCCGCATCCCGGCCAGCGGCGGGGAGTAGGCGTGGATGCTCACGGCCGGCCCGGTGGACATGTTCACCACCTCGTGCACATGAGCCGGCCCGAACGACCGTACCCGCCCGGCCGCGAAGTCGGCGCCGGCCGGCATCCCGGTCCCCCGGCCACCAGCCGTGGTGTACTCGCGCAGTTCACCGTGCACCACCGCGAACGCCCCCGCCGAACCCCAGTGGTCGTGGAACCCAGTGCGCTGCCCGGGCAGCCAGCTGAGCAGCCAGACCTCGTGGTTGTCGCCCTGTTCCAGCCGCTGGTACCACCGCTCGTCCTGGTCATACCGGACCTGCCCGGCCCAGTCATGGCCGGCCGCGGCGGCCTGCACCAGCGCGGCCAGCCGGGATGAGCTCAGCCGCTGGCGGACTCCGTTGTTCGCGAGAAGCATCCTAGTTATCCTACCGTTATAATAGGCAATTGGCTTACGCAGAGGCTAGCACGCCCTGGCTGGATGGCAGGCCGGAACACACCATGACGTCAGCCCAGATGCCGCATCAGCCACGACCCGACGTCAGCGCAGGATCCGGCGTCAGTCGCAGCCGCGGGGCCTGCCCCAGAGGCCAGGAAACGCGTTTGCCGCCGTCCGCACCCGGCTGTAAGACTGACCGCAGGGCGCCCGGGGACTGGCGCCCGGACCGGCTGCCCGCCAGGCTGGCCGGCACGGCAGGACCGGCCGCCACGGCGGCCTGGTCCCAGAGTGGCGCCGCTGGCCAGCGACGATAGGGGAACGTTCTGCAGGCACGGACCGGCTTGGTCGCGCCCGGCGCCTGGGCACCGGGGACGCGATCCAGAATGAGCCAAAATCACGCAACACTCGCGATATGACTTGACATCGCCAGCAAACGCGATACATCGTGTACGCGGTGCCAGCCGGACCGGCCTGCCGCACCGGCATCGCTCGGGAGGATTCTGTGGCCACGGGGGCAACCAGCGCAGGAGCAGGCAGTACCGGGAAGACCAGCTGGGGCCGCCGGATCGCGGCGCTGCCCAGCGGGCGGCGGACGAAATGGGCGGTGCTCGCGTTCTGGCTGATCGTGCTCGTCCTACTCGGCTCACTGGCCGGGAAGCTGATGGGCGCGGAGAAGAACGACGCCTCCGCCTACCTGCCCGCCTCGGCCGAATCCACCCAGGCGCTCAACCTGCAGGACCACTTCACGGCCAAGAACCTGAACCCGGCCGTGGTGGTCTACGTGCGGCCGTCCGGCCTGACCCAGGCCGACCTGGCCAAGGTGGCCAGAGACGCCCGCACGTTCGCCGCGCTGCCGCACGCCGGCCAGGTCATCGGCCCGGTGCCGGCCAAGGACGGCAAGGCCGCGGAGATCCTCATCGAGGCGCACCTCGGCTACAGCAACGCGATCACCAACTTCGTGAACAAGCTGAACAGCGTGGCCGGATCCGGCGACCCCGGCCTGCACGCCTACGTGACCGGCCCGGCGGCCAGCGCGGCCGACTCGGTCAAGATCTTCAAGGGCATCGACTCCACGCTGCTGTACGCCACGCTGGCCGTGGTCATCGTGCTGCTGCTGCTCACCTACCGCAGCCCGATCCTCTGGCTGCTGCCGATCATCTCGGCCGGGGTGGCGCTGACCACCGCCGAGGCGTTCATCTACCTGCTCATCCAGCACGCCGGCCTGGTGGTGAACGGGCAGAGCGCGGGCATCCTGGTGGTCCTGGTGCTGGGCGCGTCCACCGACTACGCGCTGCTGCTGGTGGCCCGGTACCGGGAGGAACTGCGCCGGCACGAGGACCGGCACGAGGCCATGGCCATTGCCATGCGCCGGGCCGGGCCGGCCATCATCGCCAGCGGGCTGACCGTCATCGCCGGCATGCTGTGCCTGCTGGCCGCGGACTCGGCGGACATCTCCGGGCTCGGCCCGGTAGCCGCGATCGGCATCGGGGTCGGGCTGCTGGCCATGATCACGCTGCTGCCCGCGCTGCTGGTCATCACCGGCCGCTGGGTGTTCTGGCCCTACAAGCCGCGGTACGGCTCGGCCGACCCCACCTCGCGCGGCCCGTGGGCCCGGATCGGCCAGCGGATCGCGGGGCGGCCCCGGTCCGTCTGGATTCTCACCGCGGTGATCCTGGCGGTGTTCTCGCTCGGCCTGATCGGCTTCCGGTTCGGCACGCTCACCCAGGCCCAGTCCTACCGCGGCACGCCGAGCGCGGTGGCCGGCGAGAAGGTGCTGGCCGCGCACTTCCAGGCCGGCTCCGGCCAGCCGGTCCAGGTGATCGGCAAGGCCACCGCGGCCGCGCCGCTGCGCGCCGCGCTGGCCAGCACGAAAGGCATCGCCGCGGTCAGCCCGCCGGTGGTCCGCGACGGGCTGGTGCTGGTCCAGGGCACGCTGGCCGTGCCGCCGGACAGCCAGGCCGCCTACGCCACGGTCAGCCGGGTACGCGACGCGGTGCACGCGGTGCCCGGCGCCGACGCCAAGGTCGGCGGGGCCACCGCGATCAACCTCGACGTGGAGAACTACGCCATCCGGGACCGCAACGTGATCATCCCGCTGGTGCTGGTGGTCGTGCTGATCATCCTGGCCCTGCTGCTCCGCGCGGTGGTCGCGCCGCTGCTGCTGATCGGCACCGTGATCCTGTCCTTCTTCGGCTCGCTCGGCATCTCGGCGGTGTTCTTCAAGTACGTCTTCGGGTTCGCCGGCGCGGACAACTCGATGCCGCTGTTCGCGTTCGTGTTCCTGGTCGCGCTGGGCATCGACTACAACATCTTCCTGATGACCCGGGTCCGGGAGGAGACGATCAAGTCCGGCACGCACCGCGGCATGCTGGCCGGCCTGGCCGCCACCGGAGGGGTGATTACCTCGGCCGGGCTAATCCTCGCGGGCACGTTCGCCACGCTCGGCACGCTGCCGCTGGTAATCCTCACCGAGATCGGCTTCACCGTCGCGCTGGGCGTGCTGCTGGACACCCTCATCGTCCGGTCTGTCCTGGTCACCGCGCTGACCCTGGACGTCGGACGGCACATCTGGTGGCCGAGCAAGCTGGCCCGGCCCCGGCCCGAGGAGGCGGTCACCCCACCGGTGCAGCTCACCCAGGCCCAGTGACACCTACTCCCCCCGCGGCCAGCCCGGCCGCTGCTTCCTCGTACAGTTGAATCCCGTGGGATCTGGATCAGGGAGCGCAGCAGAACTGGAGACGGCGGGGCTCACGGTCCGGACCGTCCCCGTCGCCGACCCAGGTGACCTGGCCAGCCAGCTGCCCGGCCCGGGCGCGCTGGCCTGGATTCACGGCGGCGAAGGGCTCATCGGCTGGGGCGAGGTGGCCCGGGTCACCCTGCCCGCCGGGCAGGACCGGTTCACCGCGGCCGACAAGTGGCTGCGCGAAGCGCTTGACGGGGCCCGGATCGACGACGAGGTGGGGGCGCCCGGCTGCGGGCCAGTAGCGTTCGGCAGCTTCACCTTCGATCCGGCGTCGGACGGGTCAGTTCTGGTACTGCCCCGGCTGGTGCTGGGCCGGCGGGACGGGCAGGCCTGGCTGACCAGCATCGCGCGGCGTCCGGGCCACCGGGCCGTGGTGTGGCCGGCCGCTGGGTCGGCCGGGCTGGACCAGCCGGCTCAGCCGGCCCCGGGGGAAATCCGCTGGCACGACGGCAGCCTGACCGCGCCGGAGTGGGAACGCGCGGTCGCCGCGGCGGTCGGCCGGATCCGGGCGGGCGGGCTGCGCAAGGTGGTGCTGGCCCGGGACCTGTACGCGTCCGCGGCGGCGCCGATCGACGAGCGGCTGCTGCTGGCCCGGCTGGCCGCCCGCTACCCGGAGTGCTACACGTTCGCCTGCGCCGGGCTGGCCGGCGCCACCCCGGAACTGCTGATCAAGCGGCAGGGCAGCCAGGTCAGCTCGCTGGTGCTGGCCGGCACGGCGCCGCGCGGCCAGGACCCGGCGGAGGACGCGGCGCTCGGCGCCGGGCTGCTCGCGTCGGCCAAGGAGACCGAGGAGCACGAGTACGCGGCGGCCAGCGTGCGGGACTCGCTGGCCCCGCTGTGCGACCAGCTCACCGTGGCCGAGCACCCGGTGCTGCTCAAGTTCGCCAACCTGCAGCACCTGGCCACCACGGTGCATGGCACGCTGTCCGCGCGGGACGCCAGCGGCGCGGGCCATTCCGTGCTCACGCTGCTGAACGCCCTGCACCCGTCGGCGGCCGTCTGCGGCACCCCGACCGAGGCGGCCATGGAGCTGATCCGGGAGCTGGAGGGGATGGATCGCGGCCGCTACGCGGGCCCGGTGGGCTGGGTGGACAGCGCCGGGAACGGCGAATGGGGCATCGCGCTGCGCTGCGCGGAACTGGATGGGCCGCGGGCCCGGCTGTTCGCCGGCGGCGGCATCGTGGCCGACTCCGACCCGGCCGCCGAACTGGCCGAGACGGTCACCAAGTTCCGCGCCATGCGCTTCGCCCTGGAAGCGTGACACGCAAACGGCCCGCCCCTCACGGGTGCGGGCCGTTTGATGTGCGCTGATCAGCTCGCGGCGGCTGGCTCGGCGGTGCCGACCGGGTCGCGGAGCGGGAAGTGGCAGGCCGCCAGGTGGCCACCGGTGGTGAACGGGCGCAGCGGCGGCTCCTCCTGGGCGCAGAGCTCCTGGGCCCGCGGGCACCGGGTGCGGAACCGGCAGCCGGACGGCGGGTCGATGGCGGACGGCAGTTCGCCGGCCACCCCCTCCTCCGCCTTCTTCTGGGCCTTGATCGGGTCGGCCACCGGCACGATGTCGATGAGGCCCTTGGTGTACGGGTGCACCGGGAAGTAGTACACCTCTTCCGAGGGGCCTATCTCGACCATCTTGCCCAGGTACATCACGCCGATCGTTTCCGACAGGTAGCGCACCACGGACAGGTCGTGCGAGATGAACAGGTAGGTCAGCCCCAGGTCGCGCTGCAGGTCCCGCATCAGGTTCAGGATCTGCGCCTGGATCGACACGTCCAGCGCGGACACCGGCTCGTCCGCGACCAGCAGCTTCGGGTTCAGGATGAGCGCGCGGGCCAGCCCGAGCCGCTGCCGCTGCCCACCGGAGAACTCGTGCGGGTACCGATCGATCGCAGCCTGGGGCAGGCCCACCTTGTCCAGGATCTCGCCGATCTTCTGCTGCTGCTCGCGCCGGTTGCCGATGTGCTGGATGGCCAGCGGCTCACGCAGGATGGTGTTCACCCGCATCCGCGGGTCCATCGAGGCGTACGAGTCCTGGAACATCAGCTGGACCGTCGCGCTGCGCTTGCGCCGGTCCCGGTGGTTCAGTTTGAGCAGGTCCTCGCCGTCCAGCACGATCGACCCGCCGGTGGCCGTCTCCAGGCCGACGATGAGCCGCCCGACGGTGGTCTTGCCGCAGCCGGACTCGCCGACCATGCCGAACGTCTTGCCCGGGTGGATGCCGAAGCTGACGTCGGCCACGGCGCTCACGTCGCCCACCTTGCGCTGCAGGACCGCGCCGGACGTCACCGCGAAGTTCTTCACCAGGTGATCGGCCTGGAGCAGGTAGCCCTCCCCATTCAGCGAGCCGGCCACCTGGTCGAGGGTCACCCTCTCGGTCACCGCCAGCTCAGCGACCTTGGGCTCGTCGGACACCTCGCCGACCGGGTAGAAGCAGCGGTACTCGTGATCCGGGGTGTCCCCCTCGAGCAGCGGTTCCTGCTGGCGGCAGCTGTCCTGCACGTACCGGCACCGGGCGGCGAACTTGCAGCCAGCCGGAGGCGCGGTCAGGTCCGGCGGCTGGCCCGGGATGTTGTAAAGCCGGGTCGAGCCCTCCACCGCTTTCTCCGGCAGCGCGCCGAACAGTGCCTCGGTGTAGGGGTGCCGCGGGTTGGCGAACAGCCGGATCGTGCTGGTCGTCTCGACCACCCGGCCGGCGTACATGACCGCGGCCCGGTCGGCGCGCCCGGCGATGACGCCAAGGTCGTGGGTGACCAGGATCACCGCCATGCCCAGCCGCTTGCGCAGATCGTCGATGAGCTCGAGGATCTGCTTCTGGATGGTCACGTCCAGCGCGGTGGTCGGCTCGTCGGCGATGAGCAGCTTGGGCTCGCAGGCCAGCGCCATCGCGATCATGACCCGCTGCCGCATGCCGCCGGACAGTTGGTGCGGGTAGTTGCCGACCCGCTCGGCCGGACGCGGCATGCCGACTAGCCGGAGTACCTCGATGGACCGTTCCCGGGCGGTCTTGGCGTCTGCACCGCGGTGCAGCACGACCGTCTCGGAGATCTGGTCGCCGATGGTCATCGTCGGGTTGAGCGATGTCATCGGGTCCTGGAAGATCATCCCGATCTCGTTGCCCCGGACGTGCCGCATCTGGTCGTCGCTCAGCGCGGAGATCTCCCGGCCGTCCAGCAGGATCTTGCCGTCGGTGATGTGCCCGCCCGGCGGCAGCAGCTGCATGATTGACAGCGCGGTCATCGTCTTGCCGCAGCCGGATTCGCCCACGATGCCGAGGCATTCCCCGGCCTCCAGGCTCAGGCTGACGCCTTCCAGCGCGTGCACGGTGGCGCTGCGCATCCGGATCTCTGTGCGCAGGTCCTCGATCTGAAGCAATGATGCCAATTCGTCCTCATCAAGGGCTGGATGGGGGTACCGGCCAGGTCGTGGCGGTACGTAACCAGGTTAGCGGCGCTGCAGGCGGACCTCGACGGCGTCCCGCAGGCCCTCGCCGATGAAGATGGCCGCGGATATCACCAGCACGATCGCCAGTCCGGCCGGGAAGATCAGCCACCAGTAGCCGTCGTTGACGTACTGGATGCCGTCGCTGAGCATGCCGCCCCAGTCCTGCTGCGGGGGCCGGATGCCCAGGCCGAGGTAGCTGAGCGCGACGATGAGCGCGATGGCGTCGGCCACCTGGAAGGTGGCGTTCACCATGATGGTGCCGATCGCGTTCGGCGCGATGTGCCGCATCACGGCCCGCCGGCTGCCGCCGCCCATCACCTTCATCGCCTGGACGTAGTCCCGGGTGCGCAGCGACAGTGCCTCACCGCGGACCAGCCGGGAGGTGGTCAGCCACGAGGTCAGCGCGATGACCAGGATGAGGACCGGCTTGCTCGGGGTAATCAGGGACACCACGACGATGGCCAGGAACAGCGTGGGGATAGACAGCATCGCGTCCACGATGCGCATCATGCCCGCGTCGAGCACGCCGCCGAAGTAGCCGGCGATCGCACCCCAGAACACGCCGACCACGGTGGCCAGCGCCGCGGCGGCGATGCCGACTTCCAGCGAGATCTGCCCCGCCACCATGAGCCGGCCCAGCACGTCGAACCCGCTCGCGTCGGTGCCTAGCCAGTGCTGCGCGTTGGGCGCGATAAATTCGTTCGCGAAGTTCACCCGGAGCTGGTTAGTGTGATACACCAGCGGGCCGACGAAGCAGAACAGCAGCATGAACACGAAGATGGCGACCCCGGTGACAGCGAGCTTGTTCTCGAGGAACACCTCAAGGCCGCGCCGGAAGGTGCTGCGCGGCTTGCCGACCGGGAGAGCGCCGGCCGCGGCAGCGACAGCCTGCTCCGGCTCGACGATCTCCGTGTCATAGGTGGTGACCAGGCCGGTGGTGGCCGACGGGTTCTCCGGGTCGGGAAATTCCGGCGGAACGCTGGCTAGACTCATTGGCTCACGTACCTAACACGGGGGTCGAGCACCGCGTACGCGATGTCGGCGAGCAGCGACCCCACGACTGTGGCTACCGCTACGACCAGGGTAATCCCGAGCAGTATCGGATAGTCCTGGTTAAGCGCCGACTGGTAGAACAGGTACCCCATCCCCGGGTAGTTGAACACCGACTCGGTGATCAGCGCGCCCGCGATGATCCCGGGCAGGCTCAGCCCGAGCAGCGTGGCGATCGGGATCAGCGAGTTGCGCAGCACGTGCCGGATGAGCACCCGCCGCTCACTAGCCCCTTTGGCCTTGGCCGTGCGCACGTAGTCCTCGGTCAGGTTGTCCAGCACCGCCGAGCGCATATACCGGCTGAACAGTGCGATCGTGATCAGGGTCAGCGAGATGATCGGCAGGATCAGCGCGTTGAAGTCGGTGAACAGCACGCCCAGGCCCTCACCTTGCGGGCCCTCGGGCGGGAATATCGGGATCTTGACCGCGAAGAACAGGATCAGCAGGATGCCGAGCAGGAACGCGGGCATCGCGTAGAAGACGGTGGAGAACCCGTTGAAGAAGTGATCCGCGAACTTGTTCCGCCGGACCGCCTGGAGCAGCCCGATGGGTATGGCGAGGAGCAGGGCCAGGATCGTGGAGATCCCGACCAGGAAGATCGTCTTGGGCAGGTGGGTACCCAGTAGCGAGAACACGCTCTGATTGAGCTTCCACGAGTAGCCGAGGTTGAGGTGCAGGATGTGGTCCAGCCATAGCCAGTACTGGCTGTACCAGGGCCGGTCGAAGCCGTACTGCTGATCGAACTGGCGGATCGCGGCTGGGTTCCGGAACGAGTTGGGTCCCAGGACAGCGATCGCCGGGTTTCCGGGGATCAATCGCAGCAGGCCGAATGTGATCACGGTCACCAGGAAGATGACGATGAGTGACTGGAGCACCCGGCGGAGCAGGAAGACGGTCAACATTCCCCCTTACGGGCGGTCTAACGCGGGGATGCCGGGTGTGGGCCCAGCACCCCCGCGTCGGGAGCAGCGGTGACCTGGTGCGGTCACCTGCTACCCGTTACTTCACGAAATACCAGTTCTCTGGGTTTATGCCAAGCGTCGCCGGTTGTGGAATGACGCCCTTGAGGTTGTTCTTGACCTCGGTCAGCTCGTAGGCCCCGTTCGGCTGCCACTCCATCGGGACCTGGGGTGTGACGAAGTCCTGCCAGGTGAACATGGGCTGGTTACTGCTGGTCGTCAGGGTCGCGTTGATCAGCGAGTCGTTCTGCTTGTTGCAGTACCCGCCGGAGTTGGCCGGCACCCCACACATGAACAGCTCTTCGCCGGTCGGATAGTAGTCAGGCACGTAGACCCAGCCGCCACCCCAGTTGGCCAGGTCCCAGTTGCAGGAACTCTTGGTGACCACGCAGTTGCCTCCAGCCAGCGCGATCACCTGGTTGAACGGCTTGGGCTCCAGGTTCAGCTTGATCCCGACCGCGGCCGCGTTGGACTGGAGCTGTGTCATCTCCGACGCGATCCAGGAGGTCCCGGTCGCGTACGGGAAGTTGAAGCTCAGTCCCTGGCCCTTCTTGACCCCTGGGCCGCACAGGCTCGGGTTGGTGCAGGTGGTCACCCCGCTGGGCGTGACCTTCCAGCCGTGGCTGCTGAGCAGGGTCTTGGCCTTTGACTCATTGAACGGGAACGCGTCCCCCTGCTGACTCTTGGTTGAGAGGAACGGCGTCACTGGCTTATTCGGCACGGGGCCGACGGTGAACTCGCCATAGCCGCGCAGCGGGCCCTGGATCACGGCTTTCTGGTTCATCAGGTAGGCCATCGCCTGCCGGAAGTACAGCTGCTTGATGATCGGGGCGTTGCCGGTCGTGCTCTGGAAGTTCGTCACGTAGTAGTTGATGCCCCAGGAGTACAGCGGCGACAGTGTGTAGCCGTGCAGCGGGTTGGTCCCGACCGTCTGGTCCACCGGCTTGGCCGGGGCGTCCTGCTCGGGCAGGTAGCCCACGTCGATGTTGGAGTTCGGCGCCTGCAGCACGCCGTACTCGGCCGAGTCCGTGGTGAACGGCACCTCCTGGAACTGCGACAGGCTCGGCTTGACCGGCCCGGAGTAGGACTTGTTCGGGACCATCGTGAGGTGGCCGTCGGCGTTGAACGCGCTCAGCTTCCACGGCCCGTCCACGACCGACCACAGCGGTGAGGACACGTAGGTGCTCAGCGACTTGGACTGGCCGTCCAGATAGGTGTACACCTTCGCACAGTCGGTGACCGTCGTGCTGCAGTGGCTAGGCCCGGACGCGGTCCGGTCCCACGCCTCAGGCATCGGCGTGATCTGGCTCAGCTCGTTGTACAGGAACCAGTTCGTCGAGTAGGTCTTGTCCATCGTCATGGTCAGCTCGGTCGGGCTAACCACCTTGATGTTCTTGACGATCTTCGCCGGGAACCCGGTGTAGCCACCGTAGTTCGACGGCTCCGCGGTTTCCATGTTCAGCCAGAACATGACGTTCGACGCGGTCACCGGCTGGCCGTCGGACCACTTGTACGGCTTGAGCTTGATGGTGACCGTGGTGCCGCTGAACGTGGGCGCGTCCGCCAGGCTGAGCGAGGCGTTGTACACCGGCTGGGCGCCTTTGCCGAACCAGTACAGCGGCCGGTACAGCTGCTGCTGGAGGTAGGCGCTGTTGTTAAGGCTGAAGTCGGCACTGCTCGTGTACGGGAAGATGTAGTTGTTCACCGTCGACGGTGGCAGGGCATAGACGGCCGTGCCGCCTTTCACCTTCGTGGTGCCCGTCGAGCTGGACGAACCGCTGCTGCCCCCGCAGCCTGCCGCGACGACTGCCAGCGCGGCGGCGCCGACAACCACGAAGGCAAACTTGCTGCGGAGCCTGGATCTTGGCTGTGCTTGCTGACTAGGGGCTCGCCCCATTACCACGGCTCCTTCACGCACAGGGAACGGCCGGGGCACGGGTAGCGCCGGCCGGTCCGACAGACATGGTTGTAACGCCGAAGACCGGCTATTGGCTAGATCAGCACGACCCAGGTCGCACAGTCCAGGGACAGCACCAGCTTGGGACACTTTCGTGACTTGAGCGTGACAGGCACGTACTCTTCCGCCAGCACGCCCCGGTCTCCGGATGAATTACACATAGTCAGGCCTTGTATAGCAAATCTGCCTGATTCGGCTCGTATCGGGGGGCAACCCTCCCGGCTGGGCCGGGCACCCGGGCGCCCGGCTCTCAGCCGAGCCCTCGGATGGCGGCCACGGCGGCCTCGTGCAGCCGCTGCCGCAGCGCCGCGCCCGCCGCCCGGCCGGCCGGCACCTCGACGAGGCGCAGCCCGCTGCCGTACAGCGCGGCCGGCAGGTCCGCGGCCGCACGCAGTTCCCGGTAGGGCAGCCCGGCGGCCGCGGCCAGCGCGCTGAAGCGCGCGCCGTGCGGGGTGCCGAAGACACGCTCGAAGCTGTCCGGGAACGCGGCCGGCTCCAGTGTGGAGAAGATGCCGCCGCCGTCGTTGCTGGCCACCACGATGACCAGGTCGGGGCGGGGCTCGGCGGGCCCGGCGAACAGGCCGGGACTGTCGTGCAGCACGGCCAGATCGCCGAGCAGCGCCACCGCGGGGCCGCCGCCGGCCGCCTGGTGGGCCAGGGCCGCGCCGGACGCAGCGGAGACCAGCCCGTCGATGCCGCTGGCGCCCCGGCTGGCCAGCACGCGCAGCCCGGCCCGGGCCGCCATCTGCCGGTCCAGGTCCCGGATGGGCAGGCTGGACGCGGCCCAGAGCAGCGCGCCGTCCGGCAGCGCCGCGGCCAGGTCGCGGGCCAGCCGCGGCTCGGTCAGCTCGGGGCCGGCGTCGAGGACGGCGTCCAGCGCGCCGCGGGCCGCCGCGTCGGCCCGCTGCCAGCCGCGCAGCCAGTCCGTGGCCGGGCCGGGCGGCGGCCCGCCCGCCAGCCGGACCCGGGCCGCCACGTCCGTAGCCGACCGGGCCGGATCGGCCCACCGGCCGGGTCCCTGGGTCAGCACCACGTGCCGGGCACGCCTTCCGCAGGAAGCCCAGCTGGCCCCGGGACAGCCCGGGCCGCCCGGCCGAGATGACCAGGTCCGGCCGGTGCGCGGCGGTGAACGTGGGGTCATCCAGCAGGTACTGGTAGGCGGTCAGCGCGGCCGCGCCCCGCCGCCCCCCGGACGATGGTTCCGCCAGCACCGGCCAGCCCGCCGCTTCGGCTAGCGCGGCCAGCGGGCCGGCCTGCACCGCTCCATCACCAGCCAGCAGAACGCCCCGTTCGGTCCACGGCAGCTCCAGGGCACCCGGCTGGCCGGGGCTGGTCTCCCCGGCCAGCCGGGTCCAGGCCACGCCGCCCGGCCGTCCGTCCAGCGGCTCCGGCCAGCCTGCCGGGTCGTGCTCCGGCTGCCCGGCGTCGGGCATCCCGGGGACCAGCGGGTCGCGCAGCGGCAGATTGACCTGCACCGGGCCGGGAAAGCCGCCGGCCGCCCCGGCCGCGGCCGCCCAGGCGCGGCAGGCCAGCGACCGCCAGTAGCCGGTCATCCCCGGGCGGGCTTCCGGCACGCCCACGTCGGCGGACCAGCGGACCGCGCCGCCGTACAGGTGGAGCTGGTCGATGGTCTGGTTCGCGCCGGTGCCACGCAGCTCGGGCGGCCGGTCCGCGGTGAGCAGCAGCAGCGGCACACCGGACTCGTCCGCCTCGATCACCGCGGGGTGGAAGTTGGCTGCCGCGCTGCCCGAGGTACACAGCACCGCGGCCGGCCGGCCGCTCGCCTTGGCCAGGCCGAGCGCCAGGAACGCCGCCGTCCGCTCGTCGATCCGCACGTGCAGCCGGAGCGGGCCGCCCGCGGCGCACCGCTCGTGCATCGCCATGGCCAGCGGCGCGCTGCGCGAACCCGGCGCCAGCACTACCTCGCGCAGCCCGCAGCGGATCAGCTCGTCGGCGAAGACAGTGGCGAACGCGGTGGACGGATTCATGCGGTCCCGTCGGGGTGCTCAGCCGCAAGAAGCCCTGCCACAAGAACCTCTGCGGCGGCGGCCAGCCGGGCCCGCCACGGGGCCGGGTCGGCCGCCCACTCGGCGAGCTTCTTGTCGTCGGCGACCGCGCGGCGGACCGGCAGCACGCCATCCTGCTCGGCCAGTGGGGCGGCGGTCACGTCGCCGGTGAGCAGGCTCATCGTGGCCAGCCCGCACGCGTACGGCAGCTCGGGCAGGGCGGCGGCCAGCGCCACCCCCGCGGCCAGCCCGACCGAGGACTCCACCGCGCTGGATACCACCACCGGCAGCCCGCAGGCCTCGGCGATGCGCAGCGCGCCGCGCACCCCGCCCAGCGGCTGCGCCTTGAGCACCACGATGTCGGCCGCGCCCGCGGCCCGCACCGCGAGCGGATCCTCGGCGCGGCGGATCGACTCGTCGGCGGCCACCAGCACATCCACCTGCTTGCGCAGCTCGGCCAGCTCATCCAGGGTCGCGCAGGGCTGCTCCGCGTACTCAAGACCGGACCGGGACAGCTGGCCGAGCATCCGGGCGGCAGTGGGCACATCCCAGCCGCCGTTGGCGTCCACCCGGATCCGGCCGCGGGGACCCAGCGCGTCCCGCACCGCGGCCACCCGGTCGATGTCCGCGCTGGCCGGCTGGCCGCGCTCGGCCACCTTGACCTTGGCCGTCCGGCAGCCCGACGCGGCCACGATGCGGTGCGCCTGCTCCGGCCCGACCGCGGGCACGGTCACGTTGACCGGCACCTGATCGCGGCGCGGCGCGGGCCAGCCGTCCCAGGCGGCCTCCAGCGCACACGCCAGCCAGCGCGCGCACTCCCGCGGCCCGTACTCCGCGAACGGGGAGAACTCGGCCCAGCCCGGCCCCTCGATCAGCGCACCCTCGCGGACCGTGATGCCGCGGAAGCGGGTGCGCATCGGGATGGCGAACGCGCGCAGCCCGCCCAGCGCGGCGTCCACCCGGGCCGCAACGTCGTGCACTGCGCCTCCTCCCGGTGCGCCGCCTGATCTGCCGGATAACCTTACGTCGATGAGCCCCCGCCCCCTGCACGCAGTCCGGCTGCCTGCCGTGGCGCAGGCCGGGCGGCTGCTCGACGTGCTGGCCGCCGCGCTGGACGGCACCGGCCCGGCGGTGCTGCCGGTGGACCCGCGGCTGCCGCCGGGTAAGGTCGCCGCGCTGCTCCGCGCGCTCGGCCCGGACACCCTGGAGACCGAGGCCGGCACCGAGCGGCTGGCTGCCGGGAACCCGGCGGCGCTGGCCCCGGGAACGGCGGTGGTGATCGCCACCTCGGGGTCCACCGGCGAGCCGAAGGGCGCCGAGCTGAGCGCGGCCGCGCTGCGCCACTCGGCCGGGGCCAGCCTGGCCCGGCTGGGCGCCGCACCCGGCCAGCGCTGGCTGTCCTGCCTGCCGCCCAGCCACATCTCCGGGCTGCAGGTGTTCGTCCGGTCCCTGCTGGCCGGCGCGGACCCTGTCGTCGTGCCCCGGCTGGACAGCCCAGCCGCGGCGGCCGGGCCGGGCTGCGACTACGTGTCCCTGGTGCCCACCCAGGTGCGGCACCTGCTGGACCAGCCGGGCGGGCCGGCCGCGCTGGCCTCGTTCCGCGGCATCCTGCTCGGCGGGGCCGCGGTGCCGGACGGCCTGCTGGCCCAGGCCCGGGCGGCGGGCGCCCGGGTGGTCACCACGTACGGGATGACCGAGACCTGCGGCGGGTGCGTATACGACGGGCGCCCGCTGGACGGGGTGTCGGTGCGGATCGCGGACGGCGGCCGGATCCAGCTGGCCGGCCCGGTGCTGTTCTCCGGCTACCGGGGGCGGCCCGAGCTCAGCCTGGCCGCCATGGATGGCCCCTGGTTCGTCACCTCCGACCTGGGCAGCCTGGACGAGACCGGGCGGCTGACGGTACGTGGCCGGGCCGACGGGATGATCAACACCGGCGGCGAGAAGGTGGCCGCCGACGAGGTGGCGGCGGTGCTGGCCGGCTGTCCGGGGGTGCGCGACGTCGCGGTGACCGGCCGGGCTGACCCGGAGTGGGGGGAACTGGTCACCGCCATCGTGGTCCCGGCCGACCCGGCCGACCCGCCCAGCCTGGCCGCGCTGCGCGCCGCGGCGGCCCGGAAACTGCCCGGCTTCGCCGCACCCCGGGCCATCGTGCTGGTCCCGGCCATCCCGCTGCTCCGGTCCGGCAAGCCGGACCTGCAGGCGCTGCGGCAGCTAGCCGCCGGGAACTGAGTCAGCGGGCGCTGGCGTTAGAGCACACGTGGGGATCGGCTAGCGCGTGCATGCAGGCACGCAGCACGCCGCGGCCGGGAACAATCGGCTCCGCCGAGCGTTATTAGATAGTGCCCGCGCTTCACAGTAGCAAGAACTGCGAACCGCTAGAGCACATCGAACCACGGAAATGTGCTGACCGAAACGTGCGCAACGCACGCCCACGAAGGAGGTGCCTCGATGCCGAAGAGCGCGACCGCCAGGCGGGAGCCTGACCTGGCTGACGAGGCCACCCGGCGCGTGGACGAGCTGATCCAGCTTGGCCGCGGCCAGGGCTACCTGTCGCTGACCGAGCTGCGCGCGGCCTTCGGGGCGCAGGCGTTACGCCGGCGGAAGGCCGGTCCATCATCCGTGAGCTGGCGGAAGCCGGGGTGCGGCTGGGTGACGAGCCGGGTGGGGGCACTGGTCTACAAGGGACCACGGGCCCGCAGCGAGCACGGACGGGCACGGAGGACATGAAGACTGCACAGCGCACCGAATCGCCGGAAGCCACCGACGAGCCTGGGCCGGACGCCCTGGCGGAGCCGAGCCCGGCCGACCTGACCCAGCCGACGTCGGCGGAAGTGGACCTGGACGACCAGACGTCGGCCATGGGCGACTCGGTGCACACCTACCTCAAGTCCATCGGGCGCACCAGCCTGCTCACCGCTGAGCAGGAGGTGAACCTGGCCAAGCGGATCGAGGCTGGCCTGTTCGCCGAGCACAAGCTGGAGACCGAGCCTGACCTGGACGAGGCCTACCGCCGTGACCTGGAAGAGGTAGCCGAGGACGGCAGGCGCGCCAAGGCGCACATGCTGGAGGCCAACCTGCGGCTGGTGGTCTCGGTGGCCAAGAAGTACAGCGACCGCGGGCTGTCCCTGCTCGACGTGGTGCAGGAGGGCAACCTCGGGCTGATCCGCGCGGTGGAGAAGTTCGACTACACCAAGGGCTACAAGTTCTCCACCTACGCCATGTGGTGGATCCGGCAGGCGATCCAGCGTGGCTTCGCCGACTCGGCCCGGACCATCCGGCTGCCGGTGCACGTGCTGGAGATGCTGAGCAAGCTGTCCCGGGTTGAGCGGGACATGCACCAGCGGCTCGGCCGTGAGCCGACCCCGGAGGAGCTGGCCGTCGAGCTGGACCGCACCCCGGACCAGATCGAGGAGCTGCTGCGCACCAGCCGGCAGCCGATCAGCCTGGACTCCACCATCGGCGAGGACGGCGAGACCAGCATCGGCGACCTGATCGAGGACGTGGACGCGCCGGAGGCGTCCGAGCTGGTGGACCGCCAGCTGATGGCGGATCAGCTGCGGCACGCGCTGGACGGGCTGACCCAGCGGGAAGCCACCATCATGGCCATGCGGTTCGGCCTGTACGACGGCAACCCGCACACGCTGGACGAGATCGGCCGCGCGCTCGGCCTGACCCGGGAGCGGATCCGGCAGCTGGAGAAGCAGTCGCTGTCCAAGCTGCGGCACCCGAGCCGCGCCCAGCCGCTGCTCGACTATGCCAGCTAACCACGGGGCGTAGCCGACTGGCGAGCTAGGAGTTAGGGCGCTGGGCTAGCTAGAGCACTGGGGCCCGGCCGGGGGTTACTCCCCCGGCCGGGCCTTTTGTGTACAGCCACACCGCGGTCGCCCCGCCGGCCAGCCGGAAGCCGGGGCCAGGTAGCCGGCGCTGTTTAACCGGCAAGCAATTCCTTGCGAAGTATTTGCCGGTAAATGACGGGCGGCCCGGTTATAACCGGGCCGCCACTTTGTTACCTATTCGCGACTTTATTGGTCGGCTGCCGAGCTCACCCGGTGGTAACCGGGCGGGATGGTGACCAGCGCCTGGGCCACGTTGGCCGTAGTCGGCGGCAGCCACTGCACGTTGGTCACCGACTCGAAGCGGGTGTGCCCGCCGGTGCCGCCGAACGTCTCGGTCACGCCGATCATACGGACCGGGAGATAGCTCGTGGGATTCACGTACAGCGTCCACAGCGCCCGCGCGTAATGCTCGTGCACGGTCTTTCCATACCGCGGGGAAAGCCGGACGGTGATCGGCTTCCCGGTGATCTGGATGGTTTCCTGGCCGTTGATCCGGACGTGCCCCGTCACCTTGGCCGCACCGCAGTCCAGCGTCGCCTTGATGAACGAGGACCAGTGCGCGGTCGGCACCGGGGGGCCGCCCATGCCCAGCGCGGCCTGGCCGCACGCGCTGGCCGGCGTGTTGTACACCGGCGACAGGCTGTACTTGTGGTCGAAGTAGGTCACGTAGGCGCCGGTCAGCTTGCCGTTGACCAGGGCGGTGCCGGCCGCCAGGTAGCGCTGGGAGCCGCCCTGATGGGAGCAGTCGCCGCTGGCCTTGACCTGCCCGCACTGCGTCCCGGTGAACTCCTCGAACCGGTTGTGCGCACCGTAGGCCCAGGTGACTGAGGGCTGGTCGCCAGTGCTCATGGTGCTGCCCACGAACACGTCGTGCTCGCTGGCCAGCGCGGTCTTGACCCGGCTGACCACGTAGGCGGCCGCCCGGGCCTGGGCCAGGTTGCTGCCCGGCTGGGCCACCGTGCCCGCCGCAGTCATCGCCACGGCTATTGCCGTGGCGGTCGCCGCGACGGTACCGATGAGCACCGCGCCGGGGACGATCCGCCGCCGGCGGCGCTGCCTGCTGGCCCGGTAGGCCAGCCCGGCCGGCGCCCGGACGCCCTCGGTGAACCGCTCCATGCCCTCCCGGAGCAGGTCCTCTACATCAGTGCTCATCGGCCTGGTCCCCTCGATCCGGTTTCGTGTAGTTCGGCCTGCTGCCAGCCACCGGCCAGGTCGCGGAGCCGCCGCAGCCCCCGGGACGCGGCGGATTTGACCGTGCCTTCTGGCCAGCCCAGCAGCTCCGCGGTCTCCGCCTCGGTGAGCTGCTCCCAGTACCGGCACACCAGCACCGCCCGCTGCCGCGGCGGCAGTTGCAGCAGCAGCCGGATCAGCGCGTCGCGCAGGTCCACCTCGGCGGCTGGGTCGGCGGCCGGCCGGGCCTCGGCGCGGAGCAGGAGCAGCTTGCGCTGCAGCCGGCCCGCCGGTACCCGTCGGTGGCCAGGTTGTACAGCGTGCGCCGCAGGTAGGCCTCGGGGTCGCCGTCCAGCGTGGGCCAGTGCCGCAGCAACCGTTCCAGCGCGGTCTGCAGCAGGTCCTGGCCGGCCTCGCGGCTGCCGGTCAGCAGCACCGCCGCCCGCAGCAGGTGGTCGGCCCGGTCGGCGAGGAAGCGCTCCAGCTCCGCCACCGCCTGGTCTTCTGCCATCGGCTGTCCTCCTTTCGCCTACCAAGCACGACCGAGCCGGCGGGTACGTTCCGCTGGCCTTCGGCGCGAAGCGGCGAGCGGGGGGTCCAGGGGGCGTCCCCCCGGAATGGGCTGTCACAGATGGAGGGGCTAACTCGTCGAACGTTACGTCGAGACTTTGGAGGCAGACAGATGCGGATAGCAGTGGCGGGCGGGACCGGCCTGGTGGGCCGGTACGTGGTGGCCGAGCTGCGGGCGGCCGGGCACGACCCGGTGGTGCTCACCCGGTCGGCCGGCGCCGACGTCATCACCGGGGACGGGCTGGACACCGCGCTGGACGGCGCCGCGGCGCTGATCGACGTGACCAACACGGCCACGATGAGCGGCCGGAAATCGGTGGGGTTCTTCACCGCAGGCACCGGGAATCTGCTGGCGGCAGGCCGCCGCGCTGGCGTTCAGCATCATGTGGTGTTGTCCATCGTCGGGACGGGCCGCCCGGGCATGGGCAGCGGGTACAACGCGGGGAAGGTGGCGCAGGAAGCGCTGGTGCGCGACAGCGGGGCGCCGTTCAGCATCATGCGGGCCACCCAGTTCCACCAGTTCATCCCGGAGCTGCTGGACCGTATCCCCGGCCCGGTGCTGGTCGTGCCGCGGATGCGGATCCAGCCGGTGGCCGCGTGCGAGGTGGCCGCGGCGCTGGCCGCGCTGGCCACCGGGCCGCCCGCCGGGATGGCTCCGGAGATGGCCGGGCCGGAGCCGGCCGAGCTGGCCGACCTGGCCCGGCAGCTCAGCCGGGTCCGGGGCAGCCGCCGCCCGGTGCTGCCGGTGCGGGTGCCGGGCGCGGCCGGCCGGGCCATGGCCGATGGGGCGATGCTGCCCGCCGGTCCGGGGCTGCGCGGCACGCAGACGTTCGCCGACTGGCTGGCCAGCTCACCGCGGTCGGCGCAGCCTGCCTAGCAGCCGCCACGGCCGGGTCCGGCGGAGCAGTTCCACCACGGCGCTGACCGCTAGGGCCACGCCGAACGCGAGCACGAAGCCGAGCCACGGCCGGTCCTCGAACGCCTTGCCGCCCAGCCGGCCGAGGAAGAACGCGTAACAGGCCCAGATGATCCCGGCGCATACCGTGGCCACCGCGAACCGGCGCCACGGGTACCCGACGACGCCGCAGGTGAAGGTCACCGCGGTGCGGCCGCCCGGGATGAACCGGCAGACCACGATGAGCCGGGCGCCGAACCGGTGCAGCGCCTGGTCCGCCCAGGCCCGGCTGCGCGCCCCGCGCGGCCCGGAGAACAGCCGCCGCTCGGCGAACGGGGCGAACCGGCGGCCGAGGAAGTAGCACAGGTTGTCGCCGGCGAACGCACCGCAGGCGGCCAGCGCGACCAGCACCGCGATCCGCGGGTCGGCCCGGCCCGCGGTGGCCACCCCGAGCGCGATCACCACGGTCTCGCTGGGCAGCACCGGCAGCACCGCGTCCAGCGCCGGCACCACAAACGCCACCAGGTAAGAGACTGGTGAGGAAACGGAAAGGCTGGTCAGCAAACTCATCGGTCTTCCCAATGGTTTCATGCCCCAGCCAGGTAACCCGGCGCCGCCGGACTGACGAGCGAGGAACGAGCGAGGAAGGACAGAGGCGCCCCGCGCCAAAGGGGGCGCGGCGCCGACTGATGAGGAGCGAGGAAGCGAGGAACGAGCGCCCCGAGCGACGAGGGAAGGAGGCGCCTCAAAGCGCCCCCGGAGGCGCCAAGAAGCAGACCGCCCGAGCGACGAGGGAAGGAGGCGCCTCTAAAGCGCCCCCGGAGGCGCAAAGAGAGTAGAGCGCTGCGATAATGTCACTGGTGACTGTAAGCGTCGAAGTGCTACGTGAAGTGACCGACGAGGTCGTTGAGACGGTCAACCGGCTGCTGCCCCAGCTGTCCCGCAGCGCGCCGCCGCTCGACCGGGCGGCATTGCAGCGGATCGCCGGCTCGGATGCGACCACGATGCTCATCGCCCGGTCTGACGGCCGGATCGCCGGCACGCTGTCGCTGGTCGTGTTCCCGATTCCGACCGGGATCCGGGCCTGGATCGAGGACGTCGTCGTCGACGAGGCCGCCCGCGGCCAGGGCATCGGCGAAGCGCTGACGATGGCGGCGCTGCGGCTGGCCGAGGCGGCTGGGGCCCGGACCGTGGACCTGACCTCGCGGGCGTCCCGGGAGGCGGCGGGCCGGCTGTACGAGCGGGTTGGCTTCAAGTCCCGGGAAACCCGGTTCTACCGCTATGCGTTCGCGGACGTTGCGGCCAGCCCAGCCAGTTAGCGTGGCCTGGCTGGCTGGCCCAGCCGGCTGGCTCAGCCGGTTAGCTCGGTCAGCGCGGCCAGCAGCCGGTCCACGTCGGACCGGTCGTTGTAGTGCACCAGGCCGGCCCGCACCGCGCTGCCGCGGTCGCGCAGGCCGAGCGCGCCGGTCAGTTCCCAGGCGTAGTTGTGCCCGGCCCACACGTTCACCTGGCGGCTGGCCAGGAACTTGGCCACCTCGTCCGGGGTGTACCTGGCCACCGTGAAGTACGCGGTCGGGGTGCGGCTGGCCGCCTTGCCGTACGTGGTCACCTGGCTCATCCCGGCCAGCCCGTCCAGCAGGACCGTGAACAGCTCCTGCTCGTACGCTTCCACCGCGGCCATCGAGGCCAGCAACCGCGCCCGGCGGCTGCCCGGCCCCGGCGCGCCCAGCTGGGCCAGGTGGTCCACGGCCGCGCTGACCCCGGCCAGGTCGGCGAACGGCGGGGTGCCCTGCTCGAACCGGTCCGGAATGGTGTCCGGCGCGGGGATCAGCTTGTCCGGGTGCAGCGTGCTGAGCAGAGCCGGATGGGCGATCACCGCGCCGACGTGCGGGCCGGACCACTTGTACGCGCTGGTGGCGTAGAAGTCCGCGCCGAGCGCGGCCACATCGACCGGCACATGCGGCGTGGCGTGCACGCCGTCCACGTAGCTGAGCGCGCCAGCCGCGCGGGCCGCGGCGGTGATCTCGGGCACGTCCGGCCGGGTGCCGAGCACGTTGCTGGCCGCGGTCACCGCGACCAGCCGGGTGCGTTCGGACAGCAGCGCGGCGTACTGGGCGGCCGGCAGTTCCCCGGTGGAGGTGTCCACCTCGGCCCAGCGCACGGTGGCGCCGGCCCGTTCCGCGGCCTGCACCCAGGGCCGCACGTTGGCGTCGTGGTCGAGCCGGGACACCACGACCTCGTCGCCCGGGCCCCAGTCCCGGGCCAGCGTGCCCGCCAGCCGGTAGGTCAGCGTGGTCATGTTCGGGCCGAGGATGACACCGGCCGGGTCGCCGCCGGTCAGGTCGGCGACGGCCTGGCGGCACCCGGCGGTCAGCGCGGTGGACCGCTCGCTGGCCGGGAACCGGCCCCCGGCGTTGCCCAGACCGGACCGGTACGCGGCGCCGATCGCGTCCACCACCGCCGCCGGGACCTGGGTGCCCGCCGCGCCGTCCAGGTAGGCGAAGCCGTCGGCCAGGGCGGGGTAACCGGCGCGCACGGCAGCCACGTCATACGACATCAGGCGGCAATTCCTTCCCGCTCAGGAGAACAGCCCCGGGTCCGCGGGACTGCTGCCGGGCGCGATCCGGCCCGACGCACGCAGCATCGCATGCCACGGATCCCCGGTCCCCGCTGCCCCGGGCCCGGCCGCCGTCACCGGGCCAGCGCCGACCGCCCGGCCGGGCGCGGCCAGGGCATCTCCGGCGTGCGCCGCCGCGGTCCCGCCGACCGGCACCGGCAGCCCCGGACCGGGCAGCGGCAGGTGCGGCTTGCCGGCCAGCCAGCCGCTGAGCAGGATGTCCGGGTTGGCCGGCCGGTAGTCCTTGCCCTGGGCCCGGGCCAGGTCCCAGGCGTGCAAGTGCCACTCGGCGCACGCCGCGCCGGCCATCCCGCCCACCGTGACCAGCGTGTCCCGGTAATGGTGATGCGGCAGGCCCCAGATGGGCAGCAGCCGCTGCGCGTAGGACCGGGCCGAACTGGCGAACGCCGCGATGTGCTCCGGCCCGGACGCGTCCGGCAGTGCGGCCAGTTCCGCGGCGTTCTGCCGGGCCAGCTTGCGGGCCAGCGTCTCCGGGTGCGCGCCGGTGGCCATCAGCCGGGCCAGCCGGCTGGCCGGCGCGTCGTCCAGGTACTCGTGGAAATCGTCGGCCACACAGCGCAGGTGACCCGCCAGATCGGCCACCCGCCATTCCGGGCACGGCGACGGCGCGGCCCAGTCAGCGTCGGTGAACAGGGCCGAGATCTGGCATATCACGGTCACACCGTCGTGATAAGCGGCTAGCGCAGGGCCAGGCGACCAACTCGGTGTGGCTGGCCTGCCCCCAGAATCCGTGCCCTCCACGGTCCCTCCCTGCCGGCGTCCCGGTCACCGGCGCGCGAGTCCCCCGGGCTAGCCAGCGTGCCAGAGTTGGGGTGCCGCCGCTACCTGCCCGCCGTAGAGAGGCGATGGGGTGACACTCCCGTTACTTCACTACTCATGCCACTTACGGCCGGTCTGCCCGCCATTCCGGTCTGTCCTGCCAGCACCGGCACAACCCCGGGTACGGCCCCGGGGCAGGCTGGGCACAGCGCGTCGGCCAGGGGAAATTCAGGTGACATAGCGGCGGCGCCCAGCTAGCGTGCGGATAATGCCCCCTCAACAACCCGGCCCGCTTCCGGCTGCCCGGACCGGGAATGGCGGCACCGGCGGAACACCCCTCGCCGCGCTCTGGCGGGCCCGCAGCTACCTGCGCCCGTACCGCTGGCAACTGGCGTTCATGCTGGCCGCAGCGATCGTCGCAGTGCTCAGCGAGCTCGCCATCCCGCTGCTCACCAAGTCGATGATCGACGGGGCGATCAGCCACGGCCGCCGCGACCTGCTGCTGCCGATCGGTGCGGCCGCGGTCGGCCTCGGCGTGCTGCAGGCGGTGCTCAACTTCCTCCGCCGCTGGGTGCAGGCTAATGCGGTCACCGGGCTGGACCAGGCCATCCGGGCCGACATCTACGCGCACCTGCAGCGGCTGCCGCCCGACTTCCACGACGACTGGCAGTCCGGCCAGCTGCTGTCCCGGGCCACCAACGACCTGTCCGCGATCCGCCGGTTCGCCGGCTTCGGCACCGTCTTCCTGATCACCAACACGATCACGTTCATCGCCGTGGTCGGGCTGCTGATCCGGCTGAACTGGTGGCTCGGGCTGCTCACCGGGACGCTGTTCCTGCCCGTGCTGTGGGCCAGCATCAAGTTCCAGCGGCGCTACCGGGTGCTCTCCCGCCGGTCCCAGGACCAGCAGGGTGATCTGGCCACCTACGTGGAGGAGGCGGCCACCGGGATCCGCGTGCTCAAGGCGCTCGGCCGCGGCGGCGAGGCGGCCACCCGGCACGCCGGGCAGGCGACCGAGGTGTTCGGCACCGAACTGGCCAAGGCGCGGCTGCGCAGCACGTTCTGGGCCGGCCTGGACCTCATCCCGAACGCCATGATCGGCCTGCTGCTGCTGCTCGGCGCCATCGCCGTCGGCCGGCACGAGCTGACCCTGGGCGGCCTGGTGGCGTTCATCACGCTGACCCTGATGCTGCTCTGGCCGATCGAGTCGATGGGCTACATCCTGGCCGGCGGCCAGGAGGCGGCCACCGCCGCGCAGCGCATCTACGAGATCCTGGACACCGAGCCGTCGATCAAGAGCCCGGGACGGCGCGCTGGCCGGGCCCGGACCGCCGGGCCGCGCGGCCGCCCGGCCCGGCTGGTCTTCGACCGGGTCGGGTTCCGCTACCCGGGGGCGGAGCACGCCTTACTGCGCGGCGTATCGCTGACCGTGGAGCCGGGCCAGACCATGGTGCTGGTCGGTGCGACCGGGGCCGGCAAGACGACGCTGCTGCAACTGGTGCCCCGGCTGGCCGACGTGACGTCCGGCGCGGTGCTGCTCGACGGCACCGACGTCCGGCGGCTGCCGCTGGCCGAGCTGCGCACCAGGGTCGGCTGCGCGTTCGAGGACCCGACCCTGTTCTCCGCGAGCGTGCGGGAGAACGTCAGCTACGGCGCCCCGGACGCGGACGAGGCGGCGGTCGAGGCCGCACTGGCCATGGCCCAGGCCGGCTTCGTGCACGACCTGCCCTGGGGGCTGGACACCCGGATCGGCGAGCAGGGCATGGCGCTGTCCGGCGGCCAGCGGCAGCGGGTGGCGCTGGCCCGGGCCATCCTGGCCCGGCCGTCGCTGCTCATCCTGGACGACCCGTTGTCCGCGCTCGACGTGCACACCGAGGCCCGGGTGACCGAGGCGCTGCGCGGGCTGCTGGCCGAGACCACCGCGCTGGTGGTCGCGCACCGCCCGTCCACGGTCACCCTGGCCGACCGGGTCGCGCTGCTCCGCGACGGGACGATCACGGCCACCGGGACGCACGCCCACCTGCTGGCCACCCAGCCCCGGTACCGGGACCTGATGAGCGGCTCGGGCGAGCCGGAACCCGGCGAGGAATCCGGCGAACAGGAGGCGTCATGACCAGCACCACCACTGGCACCGACGCCTGGCGCGGGATAGCCGCCGAAGAGGCGGAGCAGATGACGGCCGGGCTGGCCGCGGTGCTCCGGACCCGGGCCCGGCGGCTGCTGATCCGCCTGCTCCAGCCGCAGCGGGCCCGGGTGCTCGGCACGCTGCTGCTCATCGTGGCCGCGAACCTGGCCGCGCTGGCCGGACCGTGGCTGGTCGGCGTAGCCATCGACCGCGGCATCCCGCCGCTGCTGCACGGCGGGCACATCGGGCCGCTGGCCCTGTCGGTGGCCGGGTTCGTGGCCGCCGTGGTGCTCCAGGCGATCACCACCCGGGCGTTCATCTTCGAGATGGGCCGGATCGGCGAGACCTTCGTCATCGAGCTGCGGCGGCTGCTGTTCGCCCACTTCCAGCGGCTGCCGGTGGCCTTCCACGAGCACTACACCTCAGGCCGGGTGATCTCCCGGCAGGTCTCCGACATCGACTCGATCTCGGATCTGTTCAACGACGGCCTGGATGCCCTGGTGTCGGCGGTCTTCTCGCTGGTCCTGGTCGGGATAGGCATGCTGCTGCTGGACTGGCCGCTGGCCCTGGTCGTGCTGGCCGGGTTCGGCCCGCTGGCCGGGCTGACCATCTGGTTCCGGCGCGAGTCCGCGGTCGCCTACCGCCGCACCAGGGAAACGATCGCGCAGGTCATCGTGCACTTCGTGGAGACCTTCGGCGGGATCCGCGCGGTGCAGGCGTTCCGCCGCGAGGACCGTAACGAGGAAATCTTCGCCGATTTGAACGGCCAGTACGCTGCGGCCAGCAAGCGTTCCTCGCGGTTGCTGGCGGTGTACTCGCCAGGGATCACGCTGGTCGGCAACGTGGCCACCGGGGTGGTGCTGTGCTACGGCGGGCTGCGCGTGCTGGACGGCGACATAAAGGTCGGCGTGCTGGCCACGTTCCTGCTCTACCTGGGCCGGTTCTTCGATCCGCTGCAGGACCTGTCGCAGTTCTACAACTCGTTCCAGTCGGCGGCGGCCGCGCTGGAGAAGATCTCCGGGGTGCTGGACGAGCCGCCCGCGGTCCCCGAGCCGGCCGCGCCGGTGCCGCTGCCCGCCCGCCGCGGCGCGGGCCGCGGCGTGCGCTTCGCCGGGGTGCGCTTCGGCTACCGGGATTCGCTGGTGCTGCCCGGCCTGGACCTGGACATCCCAGCCGGGCAGACGGTCGCCCTGGTCGGCGCCACCGGCGCGGGGAAGACCACCATCGCCCGGCTGCTGGCCCGGTTCTACGATCCCCGGGCCGGGCAGGTGCTGCTGGACGGGGTTGACCTGCGGGACATCGCCGACCGTGAACTGCGCCGCGAGGTCGTGCTGGTCACCCAGGAGAACTTCGTGTTCTCCGGGTCGGTGGCAGACAACATCGAGCTGGGCCGGCCGGGCGCCAGCCGGGCCGAGATCGAGGCCGCGGCCCGGGCGATCGGCGCGGACGAGTTCATCACCGCGCTGCCCGGCGGGTTCGACGCCGACGTCGGCAAGCGGGGCGGCCGGCTGTCCGCCGGGCAGCGGCAGCTGATCTCGTTCGCCCGGGTGTTCCTCGCCTCGCCTGCCGTCCTGGTGCTGGACGAGGCCACCTCGCTGCTGGACATCCCCAGCGAGCGGACCGTGCAGGCGGCGCTGCGCACCATCCTGGCCGGCCGGACCGCGATGATCATCGCGCACCGGCTGTCCACGGTGGAGATCGCGGACCGGGTGCTGGTGCTCAGCGCGGGCCAGATCGTCGAGGACGGGCCGCCGGAGCTGCTGATGGCGGGCGACGGCGCGTACTCGGCGCTGCACGCGGACTGGCGGGACAGCCTGGCTTAGCACCAGGTCAGGCGTTGCGATTGCCGCGCTGCCGGCGGGGTGAGATCCTCCCAGCGGAGGATTTGTACCGATATGACAGCTCAGGAAACCCGCGAACCGGGCCAGCCGGCGGCGGCCCGGTGGCCCGGCGGCAGCCCGCGCCCGGTGCTCGGCACGCTGGCCGTGCTCGGGCTGGCGGGTTATGCGTGGGTCGCGTCCGGCCTGCCGCCGTTCAGCGGCCGGGCCCTGGTGGGCGTCCTGATCCCCGGCGCAGCCCTGGGGCTGGTCGCCTACGGCCGGCCACCGGACCGCATTCCCGCCCCGGAGCGCATCGACGTCACCGGCTTCTCCTACTGGGTCATCTGCGTCGCGGCGCTGCTGGAGTGGGAGGCGTCCGCGTTCCGCGATAACTCACTGTCCTGGCATCCGTCGCTGACCGCGCTCATCGATCCGCTGATCCAGCCGCACCCGGTGCGCGGCGCGGCCTTCCTGATCTGGCTGCTGGCCGGCTGGGCCCTGATCCGGCGGTGACTGGCCGATGATCACCCGCAGCATCACCATCATCGGCTTCGCCGCGCTGATCGCCGCCATGTTCACCCTGGAGTTCATGGCCCGCCGCGGCAGCAGCCGGATCCCCCGGGCCGGCCAGTGGCTCGGCTACCTGATGCGTTCCCGGGCCGGCCGGGCCCTCGTCCTGCTCGGCTGGTGGTGGCTCGGCTGGCACTACTTCGCCCGCTGAATCTTGGCCCGCCGCGTCAGCGCGCCGTCCAGGGCCGGAGCTTCTCCGGGTTGCGGATGGCCCAGATGTGCTTGATCCGGTCGCCGGCCAGGTCGAATGCGAACACCGTGACGGTGACCCCGTCCTGCTGGGCGACCAGGCCGGGCTGGCCGTTGACCGTCCGCTCCAGGAACGTCACGGTGCTCGGCGTGCGGCCGGCGATGTCGGCCAGGTAGCGGGCGACTTCCTGGCTGCCGTGGATCGGGCGGAGCGCGGCGGTGGCGTGGCCGCCGCCGTCGGCGATGACCGTGACGCCGGGGTCCAGCAGCCCGATCAGGGCGTTGATGTCGTTGGCTTCCCAGGCCCGCTTGAAGTCCCGGACCAGGCCGGCCTGCCGGGCCGTGGGCGCCGCGGGTGGCTGCGCGGTGCGGGTGCGGCGGCGGGCCGAGGAGGCCAGCTGGCGGCAGGCCGCGGGCGTCCGGCCGACGATCGTGGCCACTTCAGCGAACGAGTAGCCGAACACGTCGTGCAGGATGAACGCGACCCGCTCGGCCGGGGTCATCGATTCGAGCACGACCAGGAACGCCATGCTGACCGACTCATCCAGGGTGACCCGGTCAGCCGGGTCGGCCGGGCTGCCACCCGGCCGGCCGCTGACCCACTCCGCCGGGTTCTGGCAGTGGTTCGGGGATCCATTCCCCCACGTAGCGCTCCCGCCGGGCCCGCGCCGAGCGCAGCAGGTCCAGGCAGATCCGGCTGGCCACCGTCGTCAGCCAGGCGCCTGGCGATTCGATCGCTTCCTGCTGCTGCCGGGTCATGGCGTACCAGCGGGCGTAGGTCTCCTGCACGGCATCCTCGGCCTCGGCCAGCGAGCCCAGCAGCCGGTAGGCGAGATTGATCAGCTGACGCCGCTCGCTCATGATCGCGCTCAGGCCGGGGTCGGCCCGGTCGGCTGCTCCCCCGGATTCGGTGGTCATGGTGCCCGACTCCCTCGGTGGTAGCTGCCCTCAGTCTGTCCGACGAGACACCACCCCGGAATGTGAGGCTGGCGGGGGGCCTGACATTCCGCCGGGCCGTGTCGTCGTACTGCTGAGCGGCCAGACCAGGAGGCAGCATGACTTCCCAGATTCCGGCGACGCAGTTCGCCGACCCGGCGCCCGCGGAGCGCCTGGAGCGGGCGGCCGCCGCGCTGACGGCACACGGTTTCACCGTCGAGGTCCTCGACGATGCCGCCGCCGCTCGGACCCGCATCAAAGACCTGATACCCGAGGGCGCCAGCGTGTTCACCGGGGCCAGCGAGACCCTGCGGCTGTCCGGCATCGAGAAGGACATCAACGCCAGCGGGCGATACGACGCCGTCAAGCAGCGCGGCCGGACCTTGGACCGGGTCCGCGACCTTCGCGAGATCTGGCGGCTGATGTCCGCCCCCGACGTCATCGTGGGCAGCGTCCACGCGGTTACCGAAACCGGCTCGCTGGTCATCGCCTCGGCCAGCGGCAGCCAGCTACCCGGCTACGCCGGCGGTGCCGCACAGCGGATCTGGGTCGTCGGGGCGCAGAAGGTGGTGCCCGACCTGAGCACCGCACTGCGCCGCGTCGAAGAGCACTGCCTGCCGCTGGAAAGCATCCGCGTGGGGGCGGTCTACGGGCAGCCCAGCGCCATCAACCGGCTGCTCATCCTCAACGCGGAACCCCACCCCGGGCAGGCCACCGTCCTGCTGCTCCGCGAAGCCATCGGCTTCTGACCCCGCCCAGCCTGGGCCGTCACCCGGACTGGGCGATCCGCTAGGCTCTCTTGCCGGTGGCCCGGCCCGGTGCGGCGGGTGCAGCTAGCGGCGTGAGGCAGGAGCAAAACCGTGATCGCGAGACGCAAGCCGGTCAGCGCGGAGGCCGAGCAGATGCTGGCCGCCGATGAGGCACTCGCCGCCCGGTTCGACGAACTGCTCGAAGCGGCCCGGGCCGCGGAGCAGGGTCTGCACGAGGGGCAGGCCTCCGGTGTAGCACTGCCGGAGCAGCACCGGCTGGCCACGGCGCTGGACGCGGCGCTGACCGCGGCGATGCGGTCGGCCTACGCGGCCGAGCGGGTGGCCATTGGGCCACGCGGCTACGAGGACCGCATCTACCGGCGCAAGGCCAAGGCCACCTCGCCGGTACGGGCCTGGTCGATGGAGGCCGAGCGGCTGCTCACGCTGCGCGAGAGCCACCGGCTGACCGGCATCCCGCCGGTGCCGCGCACCCCGGCCGCGTGAATATTCACCGGCCTGGCCGGCGTGTCGCTTCGGTCTAGTCCCGTCTGGTTATTGGCTACTAGTAACAAAGAGTGACTCGATAAATCGTCACAACGGACTATGTCGCGCGCTGTACTCGGCCGGCACACTAACATGTGATCAGCACGACAGCCAGATACTGACCAGGAGGCACAGAATGTGCCCGCACACGCCACCGTGTCCAGACGCGCGAGCGCTGGACCGTGAGGCAGCCAGGACCGTAGTCAGCCGCCCCGAGCAGGGCTGGAGCTTGCTCTGCAACGGCATCGTCGTGTTCGAAGACACGGGGGAACTCCTTCCTGGCGGGGACACCATTGGTCCCCATCGGCCCACAGATGTGAGCGCAAACACCCATATCGTCCCGGCGGCCGGAGCCCCGGCCGGCGCGGCGTCGGCGCCTGCCGAGCCTGCCGCCTAGCAGCCGCCGGACGGCGCCAGTCCCCCACCTGGTGCCGCACGCTCTCGGCTCGGTGACGCGACCCCAGCACCGCAACCCGCTCACCGGACCCCAGCCCCCCGCTAACTGGCCCACCCGGGTCGTGGCTACGCCGCGCTGCCCGGGCCGGCTACCCCGTACGGTGGTCGGGTGACCGGAACCCGCGTCCGCGCCCTGCTCGCCCGGTATGCGGTGGCCTGGCTCTATCTGGGCGGTTTCCTGCTCACCGGGCTGGTCTACGCCGCGCTGCCCGGGCCGGACCGGCACGCCATGCTGTGGTGGGCCAGCACCAACGTGGTCAACCTGCACCACCATCCGGCCGGCTGCCTGGTGCTGTCCGCGTTCGTCACCAACGACGACTGGTACGCCTGGCCACTGCTGATCGCGCTGGCCCTGTTCGGCGCCAACCAGGTGCTCGGGAACTGGCGCACCGCGGCGGTCTGCGCGGCCGGCCACGTGCTCGGCACGCTGGTGAGCGAGGGCATCGTGGCCTACCGGGTGCAGCACGGGCTGCTGCCCGCCAGCGACAACCGCATCCTGGACGTCGGCCCGTCGTACGTCGTGGTGGCCGCGATCATGGTGGCACTGCTCTACGGGTCCTGGTGGGCCCGGGTGGCGGCCGCGGCCGACCTGGCCATCCTGGTGTTCATCGGGCAGATCTTCGCCGGGCTGAGCACGCTGCAGGTGGCCGCCGTCGGCCACGCCACGGCGCTGGTGGTTGGCGCGGCCGGCGGCGGCCTGCTCCGCTGGCAGCGCCGACACACCTCGCGCACCCCGCGGACCCAGCCAGGCCCGCAGCCGCTCGGTTAGCCGAGCAGCTTCCGCAGCCAGGATCGGGCCGCCCGGCCGACCGCCTCCGGGTGCCTGGACAGCGCGTGCGTCTCCCCGTCCAGCACCACCAGCCGCCGCCCGGCCGCGCGCCGCGGGATGCCGAACGGGTCGTTCCGGCCGTTGATCACCAGCACATCGGTACCCGCCATGGCCAGCTCGGCGGCCCGGGAGCGCTCCGGGCGGCCGGGTGGGTGCAGCGGGAAGGCCAGCGCGATCACCCCGCGGGCGCCGGTCGCCTGCGCGGTCCGGCAGGCGACCCGGGCCCCGTTGCTCCGGCCGCCCTGGATCAGCGGCAGGCCACCTCCGATGCTGGCCTGGAGCGCGCGGATCACCTCGGCCCAGGCCGCGTCCTGCCGCTCCGCATTGCCGGGGGCCCGCTGTCCCTTGACCTGGTACGGCTGGGTGACCAGGGCGACCACAGCGCCCAGCCCCAGCGCCGCGTCCTGCACCGCGAGCACGTCAGGGGTGGCCACCTTCCCGCCCGAACCGTGCGTCAGCGCCAGCAGGAACGCCGGTTCCGGCCGGCCTGCCCGCGGGCCCGCCAGGTCGGCCAGCGCCGCTCCCTCCGCGGTCTTGATCTCCACGCGGCGCATCGTAGCCGGTACCAGGCGGCCGGGGCTGAGCCGGTCTCCGCCGCCGGACAGCCAGGTCAGGGCAGTCCGGTCAGATCCACCAGCTCCAGCTGCCGGAGCCGGAGCAGGTCACCAGGAGCGTCCGGCCAGTAGGCGCCACCGCCATCTCGCGCGGGAACAGGCCGGCGGCAGCAGGCCGGCCAGCGCCGGCCCGCCAGCGCGTCGGCTACCCGGACCACGGCCAGGCTGGCCGACGCGCCGGGAGTGTGGAACCGGTTGGAGTCGGCCACCACGATCTGGCGGCCGTGACCCACGAGGGCCAGGCCGACCGCGCCTCCCCCACGCCGATCCGCGCGATCAGCGACCGCGCCGGGTGGCCGTGCAGCAGCGCGGTGGAGAAGCCGAGCAGCGTGGCCGGCCCGGGAGGACGGCGGCGACTACACGTCCAGCAGCTTCTTCAGGAACTGGCCGGTGTAGCTGTCGTCTATCTGGGCGACTTGTTCGGGGGTGCCGGTGGCGATGACGTGGCCGCCGCGGGATCCGCCGTCGGGGCCGAGGTCGATGACCCAGTCGGCGGTTTTGATCACGTCGAGGTTGTGCTCGATGACGATGACGGTGTTGCCGCCGTCGACCAGCCGGCCGAGCACGGCGAGTAGTTTGCGGATGTCCTCGAAGTGCAGCCCGGTGGTTGGCTCGTCCAGCACGTAGATGGTCCGCCCGGTGGAGCGGCGCTGCAGTTCGGAGGCCAGCTTGACGCGCTGCGCCTCGCCGCCGGACAGCGTCGGGGCGGGCTGGCCGAGGCGGACGTAGCCCAGGCCGACGTCGGCCAGGGTCGCCAGGTGGCGGTGGATGGCCGGGATGGGCTCGAAGAACCCGGCCGCCTCCTCGATCGGCATGTCCAGTACCTGGGCGATGGTCTGGCCCTTGTAGTGCACGGCCAGCGTGTCGGTGTTGTACCGGGCGCCGTGGCACACCTCGCAGGGCACGTACACGTCCGGCAGGAACTGCATCTCGATCTTGATGGTGCCGTCCCCGGCGCACGCCTCACACCGGCCGCCCTTGACGTTGAAGGAGAACCGGCCCGGCTGGTAGCCACGGATCTTGGCCTCGGTGGTCGCCGCGAACAGCTTGCGGATGTGGTCGAACACCCCGGTGTAGGTGGCCGGGTTGGACCGCGGGGTCCGGCCGATCGGCCCCTGGTCCACGTGCACCACCTTGTCCAGCAGGTTCACCCCGCCGACCCGCACATGCCGGCCCGGCACCGTCCGGGCGCCGTGCAGCTCCCGCGCCAGCGACCGGTACAAGATGTCGTTGACCAGGGTGGACTTCCCCGACCCGGACACCCCGGTGACCGCGATCAAACACCCCAGCGGGAACGCCACATCAATGTCCTTGAGGTTGTGCTCACTGGCCCCCCGCACCACCACCTCCCGCGACCGCGACCGCTTCCGCCGCCGGGCCGGCACCGGGATACTGCGCCGCCCGCTCAGATACGCCCCGGTCAGCGACTCGGAGCTGGCCAGCAGCTCAGACACCGGCCCCGACACCACAATGCGGCCGCCATGCTCACCCGCACCCGGGCCGATATCCACCGCCCAGTCCGCCGCCCGGATGGTGTCCTCGTCGTGCTCCACCACAATCAGCGTGTTACCCAGATCCCGCAACCGGATCAGCGTATCCAGCAGCCGGTGATTATCCCGCTGATGCAACCCGACCGACGGCTCATCCAGCACATACAGCACCCCCACCAGCCCCGACCCGATCTGGGTAGCCAGCCGGATCCGCTGCGCCTCCCCACCCGCCAGCGTCGCCGACGCCCGGTCCAGCGACAGATAATCCAGCCCCACATCCAGCAGGAAACCCAGCCGGGCATTGACCTCCTTAAGGATCCGCCCCGCGATCTGCATGTCCCGGCCAGACAACTCCAGGCCAAGCAGCAACTTGGCCAGCTCCCCGATCGGCAGCGCACACAGATCCGCGATAGACCGGCCATCCACGGTCACCGCCAGCGCGACCGGCTTGAGCCGCGACCCATCACAGGACGGGCAGGGCACCTCGCGCATATACCCGGCGAACCGCTCCCGGCTGGAGTCGGACTCGGCCTCGGAATGCCGCCGCTCGATATACGGGATCGCACCCTCGAACGAGGTGTAGTACGACCGCTCCCGGCCGTACCGGTTCTTGTACCGGACGTGCACCTGCTTGTCGTACCCGTTGAGCAGCGCTTTCCGGGCCGCAGCGGGCAGCCGGTGCCAGCGCGTGTCGATGCTGAACCCCAGGGACGCGCCGAGCGCCTCGATCAGCCGGATGAAGTAGTCGCTGACATGACCGCCGGACCACGGCCCGATCGCGCCCTCGGCCAGTGTCTTGTCCGGGTCCGGCACGACCAGGTCCGGGTCCACCTCCATCCGGGTGCCCAGCCCGGTGCAGTCCGGGCAGGCGCCCCACGGGGAGTTGAACGAGAACGACCGCGGTTCCAGCTCCTCGAACGACAGGTCGTCATACAGGCACGCCAGGTGCTCGGAGAACATCCGCTCCCGGTGCGGATCATCCTCGGCCAGGTCCACGAAGTCGAGCAGCACCACCCCGCCGGACAGCGCCAGCGCGGTCTCCACCGAGTCGGTCAGCCGCCGCCGGGCGTCCGCCTTGACCGACAGCCGGTCCACCACCACCTCAATGGTGTGCTTCTCGTACTTCTTCAGCGCGGGCAGCTGGCCCGGGCCGTCGCCCACGCTGTCCAGCCGGATCACGGTGCCGTCCACCCGGGCCCGCGAGTAGCCCTTGACCTGCAGCTCACGGAGCAGCTCGGTGTACTCCCCCTTGCGGCCGCGGATGACCGGCGCCAGCACCTGGAACCGGGCTCCCTCGTCCAGCTCCAGCACCCGGTCCACGATCTGCTGCGGGGTCTGCCGGAAGATCGGCCGACCGCAGATCGGGCAGTGCGGCTTGCCCACCCGCGCGTACAGCAGCCGCAGGTAGTCATACACCTCGGTGATCGTGCCCACGGTGGACCGCGGGTTGCGGCTGGCCGCCTTCTGGTCGATGGACACGGCCGGCGACAGCCCGTCGATGAAGTCCACGTCGGGCTTGTCCATCTGGCCCAGGAACTGCCGCGCATACGCGGACAGCGACTCCACGTACCTCCGCTGGCCCTCCGCGAAGATCGTGTCAAAGGCCAGGCTTGACTTCCCCGATCCGGACAGCCCGGTAAAAACGATCATGGAATCCCGCGGCAGATCCAGCGACACGTCCTTCAGGTTGTGCTCGCGTGCGCCGCGTACGACGAGACGATCAGCCACTGCGTTCAGTTCTCCGGATCATGAGGGGGGCAGCCCCCGGTCGGCCAAAGACACGACATGCTATTCGGGGCCACTGACAAAACACCGAACCTGCCGCCAGGCTTCCCGGCCGCTCCGCTCACTCTGCCCCCCAGCCACCTCTGCCCCCCAGCCACCTGGCCCCAACCACCGGAGGCCCCCGGTTCTTCCAGGGTGCCATCCAGTGGGAGAGGATGGCCCCGAACCCAGCCAAAAGGAGGCCCGTGGACAGCGAAACCGCCGAGCAGCTGGCGGGGATCCAGGAATCGACCGGCCGCCTGCTGAGCAGCGCCGGCGCGCTGACCGACGACCAGGCCGCCGCGCCGTCCCGGCTGCCCGGCTGGACCCGCGGGCACGTGCTCACCCACCTGGCCCGCAACGCGGACGGCTTCCGCAACCTGCTGCACTGGGCGCGCACCGGCACCAGGACCCCGATGTACCACAGCGAAGCGGCCCGGGACGAGGCCATCGCGGCCGGCGCCGGGCGGAGCGCCACGGACCTCACCGCCGACCTGAGCCAGAGCGCCGCCGCGTTCGCCGCGGCCGCCGCCGAACTGCCCGCCACGGCCTGGGCGGCCCAGGTCGAAAGGCGTGGCGAGCCGTTCCCGGCCCGGGACATCCTCCGCACCCGCCTGTCCGAGCTGGAGTTCCATCACGTCAACCTGGGCACCGGCTACCCGGCCGGCGGCTGGCCCGCGGTATTCGTGGCGGACGCGCTGCCCCGGGTGGCCGTCTCGTTCGCGGGCCGCCCGGACATGACCGCCTGCCGCCTCGTCCCGGACGGCTGGGCGGACAGCTTCCTGGTCGGGCCGGCCCGTCCGGACCCGCCGGACGTGGTCGTGCGCGGTACGCCGGCCCAGCTGCTGGCCTGGCTGTCCGGCCGGGCCGACGGCACCGGGCTGCAGGTCACCGGCGCGGCCACCGTGCCGGTGCCGCCGCCGTGGCGGTAGCTCACCTTCATCGCACCCTGACCCAAGGAGACACTGGTGGCCTACACCGGGAACGTGATCGCCGGCGGCCCGCCGGACACCCGGGAACTGCCGGGCCTGACCGTGACCAAGCTGTCCGTCGGCCCGATGGACAACAACGCCTACCTGCTCACCGACCCCGAGACCGGCGACGCCGTGCTGATCGACGCGGCCAACGAGCCGGATCGGCTGCTCGCCCTGATCGGCGACCGCCCGCTGCGCCGGATCATCACCACGCACCAGCACTGGGACCATTGGCAGGCGCTGCCCGACGTGCAGGCGGCGACCGGCGCCGACACGGTGGCACATCCCGCCGACGCCGGCGAACTGCCCGTACCAGTCACCACTTTGGTACAGAACGCCAGCACCGTGCCGGTCGGCGCCACCAGCGTCGCGGTCATCCACCTGCGCGGTCACACGCCGGGCAGCATCGCGCTGCTGTACGACGCGGGCGGCGGGCTGGCCAGCGAGCCGCACCTGTTCACCGGCGACTCGCTGTTCCCCGGCGGCCCGGGCAACACCCAGGGCGACCCGGTGCGGTTCGGCCAGCTCATGGACGACCTGGAAGCCCGGGTGTTCGGCGAGCTGCCCGACGGCACCTGGGTCTACCCGGGGCACGGCAAGGACACCACGCTCGGCGCCGAACGCCCGCACCTGGCCGAATGGCGCGCCCGCGGCTGGTAGCCGGCGGCTGGATTAGGACCTGTCCTAGCCCTTCGGGGCCAGCCCCAGCGGGCTCGGCGCGGTGAACGTGACGCGCAGCACCGCCGTGCCGCCCGCCAGCCGCAGCCGGGTCAGGCTGGCCGGGCGGTACCGGGCCGGCTCGGCCAGCAGCAGCCGGGCCAGCAGGCGCAGGTTGTCCGGGTTGTGCACGGTGCCGAAGCCAGCCGGTGCGATGTCGGCGGTGCGCAGCGGCTGCCCCGGGCTCAGCCCGGCCGCCCCGGGACCGAAGTCGATGACCCGCAGCGGGTGCCCGGCGGCCAGCGCGGCGAAGTCGGCCAGCAGCCTGCCGTCAGCCTGCCCGGCGGCCAGCGCCTGGCGGGCCGCGCCGGATGGATGCAGCCGCGGGTTGTGCAGCAGCCGGCGGCCGGCCACCACCCGGGCGGCCAGGTCGGCGCGCAGGCCGGCCGCGTAGGCCGCGGCCCCGCCGGGGGCCACCACCCGGACGGCGACCTGGGCGCTGCCGGTGCCGAAACTGGCCAGCACGTCCGGCGCGTACAGGCTGGCCAGCCGCGCGCCGTACTCCTGGCGGACCGCCGCGGTGGCCACCAGCACGCTGCTGTCCACCGGGCTGGCCGTGCCGACGCCGAGGTACAGCAACTGGCCTGCGGGCAGCCCGGCCTGCTCCAGGTTGGTGCACATCTGCGCGTCGCAGGACACGATCGTGCCCGGGGTGACCTGCTGGGCCACCCAGGACGCGGCCGCGGCCCGGGCCGTGGCGGCGGCCTGGGCTTCGGCCGGGCTGACGGCCGGGGGATGGCTGGCCCGGTGACTGGCCGACGGGGACGCGGTGGCCTGGCCCGGCCCCCGTCCAGTGCCGGTGGTCAGCGCGACGGCGATGGTCCCGGCGGCCAGCAGCACGATGATCACCGCCACGGCCGTAATGAGTGACCGGCCGCCCCGCCCGCGGCGCTGCCACCACAGCCGGATGGTGGTGGCCAGCACCGACCCCCACGACGGCGGCCTGCTCGGCCGGGGTGGCGTCCGCCCCGCGCCCGGGCCGGCCGGTGACGCGTGCTCGCGATCCTGCTGGTCCAGCCCGGCCCCACCGGACCCGGCCTCGCTGTGCTCCGCGGCCAGCGCCCTCGCCTCCCATGTCCCGCACTGACACGATCACTGCATCCTGGGCGGCGTTGTGGCCGGGACTGCGCCATGGCAAGCACTGTCATTCCGCCCGGCCGTCCCCCAGCAAACGGGCCAATGAGCAGCAAGGACATCCCAATCCCAGGGTGCCTAGCGGAGCACAGCTGGGACCCTCATTTCAACCGGAATAGCACGATGTCTCCGGCCGACTACGTACTGCTCGGTAACCGTGGCCTCAGCGCACCTCCACGCTGAACACGACGACGTTGCTCAGGTACGACCCGGTGGCATAGTCGAACGTGCCGCCGCAGGTGATCAGGTGCAGCTCAGCGTCGGGAGTGGGCCCGTACACCTGGCCGGTCGGAAAGTGCGCCTTCGGGTACTGGCGCACCTCGGTCACCCGGAACGTGGCCAGCCGGCCATCCGCCTGCCGGACGAAGATCTTGTTGCCCGGGTGCAACAGCCGCAGCCGGTAGAACACGCCCGGGCCAAGGTAGGAGTCGATGTGCCCGGCGATGACCGACGAGCCGATCGCGCCGGGCCGCGGGCTGCCGGTGTACCAGCCGGCCACCGAGGTGGTCGTGGGCACCTGCAGCGTGCCCTGCGATGTGATACCCAGCCGGATCAGCCGGGTCCGCACCCCGATGGCCGGGATCCGCAGCGCGACCGGCAGCGGCACCTGGCCGTGGGCGGCCGGCCGGGGCAGCGGGGCGGGCCGGCCGAGCGGGACCAGCCGGGTCGCGGCGGCCGGCAGTGGGGTGGCCGGGCGGCCGGGCCGGGCGCTGCGCTGCAGCAGCCCGGCCACGGCCACCGCGGCCACGGCCAGGCTGGCCAGCAGCACGGCGACCGCGACCGGCCGCCGGGCCACCTTCCGCCAGAGCGGGCCGGGGCGGCTGTGCCGGCCCGGCCCGCTGTCGGCCATCAGCGTGCGTGCCGCGCCACAGCCCGGTGCCGGCGCAGCCGGACCGCCGCGGCCGCGGCGGCCAGCAGGCCGGCCGCCAAGCCGGCCAGCCAGGGCAGCGCAGGCGTGGCCGGCCGGGGCGCGGTGCCGCCCAGGCCGGTGGCCGCGCCGCCGGCCGGCATCGCGCCACTGCCCGCCGCGTCCATCAGGCTGGTTACCTCCAGCCCGCTGGCCGAGTCCAGCACGACCAGGGTGTGGATTGAGCCCGCGGACAGCTGCACCGTCCCCGACCAGCTCTCGGTGCCGCCAGTGGCGTGCACCGGGTAGCTGCCCGGCGCGGTCGCGGTGTACCCGGTGACGCTGGCGAAGGCCAGGTCATTGGCCAGCGTGTGGTGGCCGGACTTGACCGTCACCCGGTGTTCCTTGAGCGACGCCTGGATCACCCGGACCAGCGACTTGCCCCGGGGCGTGCTTAGCCGGTCATCGAGCACCTGCAGTCGCAGTTCCTTCTCCGGGCCCATCCCGGCCACCGTATACGCGTGCCCGGGATGCACCATCAGGTTGGTGGACAGCACCGGCTTGGTGGACGGCCCGGCCCCGGCCGGCCGCATGGCCACCGTGTACTCCCCGTGGGCCACCTTCTCGTACGGCGACACCGTGCCGTAGCTGACGTGATGCAGCACGATTTCGGCGTTCGGCATGCCGTAGCTGTACAGGTAGACGTCCACCGCCGGGGTGTTCGGGGACAGATGGGCCAGCCGGACCCAGCCGTACCCGGACGAGGCGGGCGCGGCCGCCGCCGCGGTGGCTGGGACCGCCACGGCCCCGGCGGCGAGCAGCAGGCTGCCCGCCAGCAGCGTGGCTCGCCGGCTCAGCCGGAACACCGCACACTTCCTGTCATCGTGCCCTCCCCAACTCCGGTCCTGACGACCAGTGACTGTTAGTTAGTTGTGCATAGCGGGTCAGCTCTTTCCGAGCAGCCCGAGCGGGCTTGGTGCGGCGAACTCGACGCGCAGCGCGGAACCGCCGCCGGGCAGCCGGAACTGGGTGATGGTGGCCGGGCGGTACGGCGGCAGCTGCGCGCGCAGGAAGCTGGCCAGCGACGGCACGCTGTTCGGCCGCTGCCGGGTACCCGGCCCGGCGGGCGTGATGACGGCGGTGCGCAGCGGCAGTCCAGGGCTGGCGCCGGCCGGCGCCGCGGCGAAGCCGAGCACGCGCACCGAGTGCAGCGTGGCCAGCGCGGCGAAGACGGTCAGCAGCCGGGCATCGACCTGGCCGTTGGCCATCGCCGGCAGCGCTGGGGCAGACACGTGGATCCGCGGGTTGCGCAGCAACTGCTTGCCTGCCGACACCCGAGCCGCCTGGTCGGCGCGCAGGCTGGCGGTATAGGCCGCAGCCCCGTCCGGGGCGACCACCCGGATGGCCACCTGGGCGCTGCCGGCGCCGAAGCTGGCCAGCACATCGGGCGCGTACACGCTGGCCAGCCGGGCGCCGAACTCCTGCCGCACGGCCGCGGTGGCCACCAGCAGGTCGCTGCTCAGCGGACCGGATGCGCCGGTGCCCAGCACCTGCAGCCAGGCCGGCAGGCCGGCCTGCTGCGCGGCCGCGCACATCTGCGGGTCGCAGGACACGATGGCGTCCGAGGCGACCTGCTGGACCAGCCACCTGGCGGCCGCGGTCCGGGCCGCGGCGGCCGTCGTGAGCGCGGCCGCGCCAGCCGCCTGGCCGCGCGATCCCGGACGGGCTGAGCTGGCCGTGCTGCGGCTGCCGCCGCGGCTCAGCGCGACGCCGAGGGCGGCCGCGGCCAGCAGCACCGCGGCCAGGACCAGCACGGTGACCACCCGCCAGCGTGGGCTGGCCGAGCCCGGCCGCACGTGCCGCTGCCACCACAGCCGGATCGTGGTGGCCAGCACTGTGCCCCAGGACGGGGTGGTGGTTGCCGGGGTGGGCGGCTTCGTCACCGTTCGTTCCGGCGGGCCCAGCGCTGGTCCGGCCGCGGCCTGGTCAGCTGCGGTGCCCGGCCGGTCCTGGCGCAGTGCCCGGCGCGGCTGGGCCGGTGCCCGTCTGGCCTGGGCTGGGCGCCTCGGTGCCCGCCTCGCGAACGGCCCGGGCCTCCATGATCGCTTCCTGGGCCAGCGTGATATCCCGCGCCGATAGGATCACCGCGTCCCGCTCAGCGTCGTCAGCGAAACGCCGCTGCGCAGGCTGATTCGGTGGCTGGCTCGGTGATCGCACGCGCTCCCCCATCAGGCCCGGTCCATGTGCGCCCAGGGGACCTACGGGCCCAGAACGACAGCCGAGCACAGCTTGAGCAGGTATTCAACCGAAATAGCACGATGTCATCAAGAAAATACGTACTGTCCGGTTAACCTCATTGCTCACCGGCCGGGCCGGCCGAGCCCCAGGTACACGGCCGCGGCCTGGTCCACCGCGGCCGCCTCGCCGGGCAGCGTGGCGGCCCGGCGCCGGGCCGCGCCGGCCAGCGCGGCCGCTTCCCGCGGGTCATCCAGTAGCCCGGTCACCGCGGCGGCCAGCACCCGGGGATCGCCCGGCGGGACCAGCAGCGCGCCGTCCGCGCCGGTCAGATCCACGATGCCGCCCGCCCGGGACGCGACCAGCGGCAGGCCCGCGCGCAGCGCCTCCTGCACGATGAGCGGCTGGCCCTCCCAGGAACTGGGCACCACGACCACGTCCGCCGCGGCCAGCAGCACCGGCACATCCGGCCGCGGGCCGAGGAACCGCACGTCGGTGCCGCCCGCCGCGGCCTGCGCGCGCAGCTCCGGGCCGAGCGGCCCGTCCCCGGCGATGACCAGCAGCGGGACCGGATCGCGCCGCTGCCAGCGGGTGGCCGCATCGAGCAGCGTGCTGAAGCCTTTCTGCGCGGCCAGCCGGCCGGCCGCCAGCACCAGCGGCCGGCCGTTCACCGCCGAGTTCCCGGCGCACCGCCGCGACCTGCTCCGGGCTGGGCGCCGGTGCGTCCGGCGCGGCCACCACGGCCAGCCCGGCGATCCGCGCGCCGCGGCGGTGCAGCCGGGCGGCCAGGTCCCCGGACACCGGGAGCACCGCGTCCGCCCGGCGGGCCACGATCAGTTCCAGCGCGGCGTACACGGCGGCGGCGGGCTGGCCGGGCGGGGCCGCGTTGTGCACCGTGACCACCAGCGCGGTGCGCCGGGCGGGCCGCCCGGCCAGGGCCAGCGCGGCCAGTGCGCCCGCGCGCAGCCCGTGCGCGTGCAGCACATCCGGTGCGTCCTGGCCCAGCCAGCGGCGCAGCCGGGCGACGACGCGGGCATCCCGGGCCGGCCGCGGCCGGTCCCCGATATCAAGCTCGCGGAAGTGCCAGGCGGCCGGGCCCCCCTGGTCGCGGCGGCTCGCCGCCGCTCGGCGCGGAGCGCCGATCGGAAGGTCCGGGGGGTCGCCCACCCGGCTAACACTGGCCAGGCTGGCGCCCGTACATGGTGACCGTCGCGCCGCGCGCGGCGCAGCCGTCGGCCAGCATCCGCACGTGCTGGCCGGTGCCGCCGGCCGTGCTGCCCACCAGGTAGCCGACGGCCAGCCCGGACAGATCCGCGGTGTTAGCCCGGGAGGGCGACCCCCGCTCTGCTCTCCCGGGGACTCCCCCGGAACCCCCGGCCCCCGAGATCGCCGCTCCGCGGCCGCCTGCGGCGCGCCCCCTCGCCAGCCGGCATCATCAGCGGGCCGGCCTCACCCGGGGCAGGCGCTCCCGGAGCCGGGCCAGCACGGCGCGCAGGTCGCCGCCGTCGAGCACCAGGACCGCCGCCCCGAACGCGACCGCGACGCCTGCGCAGGCGAGTACGGCGGCACCGGCGTTCGGCAAAAATCCGTGTACGGGCAGTGCGGTGGATACGGATGCGCCGACCGCGGCGCCGGCCACCGCGCCGGCCAGGCCGGCCAGCGCGGCCCGGGCGGTGCCGCGCAGCGCGCTGCGCCCGCGCATGGTGCGGACCACGGCCAGCAGGGCCAGGCCGCAGGCGGTCAGCCCGGCCGTGTTGCCCAGCCCGAGCACCGGCACCACCCAGCGCGGCGGCACCAGCGCCACCGCGATCACGTCCGCCACGATGACCAGCAGCCACCCCGCGACCAGCGCGACCGCGGCCAGCCGGGCCCGGCCGTCGGCGAACAGCACCCGGGACAGGCAGGCGGCCAGCCCGTAGCCGACCAGCCCGGGCGCGAACGCGGCGAAGGTCAGCGCGAGCAGGTGCGCGTCGTGCGGATGGTGGGTGAACAGCCGGGCGGCCGGGATGGCCGCGCCCGCCAGCAGGGCCGCGCCGAGCCAGGACACCAGCATGACGGCGCGGGTGGTGGCCGCGGCCGTCCGGTCGAAGCTGGCCCCCTCGGCGGCGGACAGCACCGGGTAGGCCGTGGTGGCCAGCGGGACGGCCAGCACCGCGTACGGCACGAAGAACATCTGCCAGCCGAAGTTGTACAGCACCAGCGCGCCGCGGGCCTGGTGGCTGTTGGCCAGCACGATCACCGCGACCACCGACGCGTCCTGCGCGATCAGCGCGGCCACCCCGACCGCGGCCAGGCTGCGGATCCGGCTGGCCACGCCGGGCGGGAAGCGCAGCGTGGGCCGCAGCCGCAGGCCCAGCCGGAGCGCCGGGCCGAGCGCGGTGAGCGCCAGCGCGGCCACCCCGATCGTGGTGCCGATGGACAGCACCAGCAGCGCGTCGAGCTGGGGATCCGGTCCAGGTGGTTGCGGAAGCCGTGGCTGAGCGGGACGAAGGCTACATAGGTAGCGATGACCACCAGGCTGGACAGCACCGGGGCCAGCGCGGGCGAGATGAACCGGCGGTGCGCCTGCAGGATGCCGTACAGCACCACGGCCAGGCCGTAGAGCAGGATCTGCGGCGCGAACACGGCCAGCATGTGCCCGCTGATGATGAAGATGGCCGGGTGCTTGCAGCGCGGCGCACCGGCCAGCAGCAGCGAGGCCAGCGGGCCGGACAGCACCGCGATGAGCAGGCTGGCCGGGGCGAGCACCAGCACCGTCCAGCTGAGCAGGGCCGAGGCGATCTGGCTGGTCTCGGCGTCCGCGGCCGCCGCGTCCCGGCCGCCGCCGGGCCCCGGCCCGCCCGCGGTCAGCCGCCGCGCCGCCGGGACGGCCAGCACCGGCACCAGCGCGCTGGTCAGCGCGCCGCCGATGACCACGTCGTAGACGATGTTCGGCACCTGGTTGGCGGTCGCGTACGCGGTGCCCAGGCAGTTGGCCGACACGGTGTGCGCGAACACGATCTGGCGGCCGAACCCGACGATGTTCGACAGCACGGTGATCCCGCCGATGAGCATGGCCGCCTGGCCGATGGCCCGGCCTGGCCGCTGCGGCGCCCCGGGCTCGGTCACCGCCGCCTGCGGGCGGGTCACTGCGTGCTGGCGGGCGATGCTGCGCTCGGCCCGGGAGGTGCGGTCCGCCCGGCTGGCCCACCCGCCGGGGCCGGCTGCGCCGTGGCCGCAGCGGCGGGGGCGGGCGCCGGGACCGGGCGGCGGCCGAGCATGTCCAGCCAGCGCAGCGGCGGGGTCCGCTCGATCACCTTGGTGAAGCTGACCACCTCGCTGGCCGCGGTCAGCCCGATGATCCCGGTAAGCAGCGCGATCCGGGCGGGCCGCGGCAGGCCCGCCGCCGCGGCCGTGCCGAGCAGGGCGCCGAGCGCGTTCGCCCCGGCGTCGCCGAGCATGGCCCGCTCGCCCAGGTCCTCGCCGAGCAGCGCCAGCGCGGCGCCCACCGGCACCGCGGCCAGCGGCGCGGACGCCGGGGCCGCAGCGGCCAGCAGGCCGCCGCTGGCCACGGTGACCTTGCTGGCCCGGCCGGGCCGCAGGTCGAACAGGTTGACCAGGTTGGCGCCGCCGGCGATGAGGCCGGCGTTGAGCAGCGTGTCCACCGGGCCGCCGCCGAGCACGGCGCTGGCGGCGAGCCCGGTCGCGCCGATGCCGCCGAGCTTGGCCGCGCCGGTCGTCAGCTCGCCGTGCGCCAGCGCGCCGAGGTGGCCGCGGAACCCGCGCCGGTCGCCACTGCCCGCCAGGTCGTCGTAGCCGCCGAACGCGGCCGCACCCGCCGCGGCGGCCAGCAGCGCGGCGCGCGCCCGGCCGGGCAGGCCAGGGCTGGCCACCGCGGCCAGCGCCGCACCGGCCGCCACCGCCGGGCCTTCCAGCAGCGTGAGGGACTCACCACGGTGGTTGGTCCGGGTCCAGGCCGGCTCGCCCGCGGGCGGCTTACGGCGGAGCAGCCGGTAGGCGCCCTGGGCGGCCGCGGCGGCCAGCCCGGCCGTGGCCAGCGTGGTGGCACTGCTAGCCGGGGGGACGACCCCCAGGAACCCCCCGGGATCGCTGGCTCGGCGGGAACACGCCTCCGGCGCGCCCCCCTCCCCAGCCAATGCGGCTCATTTGCCGGTCACCGGCCGCTGCGTGCTGGTCGCATGGGAGCCGGCCGTCGCCGCGGTGGACGGGGTCGCGGACGGGACCGGAGCCGGGCTCGGGCCGGGCTGGGTCGCGCCCGGCAGGCTGCCGTAGCTGCCCGATTTGCCCTCAGCCAGCTGCTCGTACAGGGCCTGCGCCACCACGATCTGGCCGTTCGGGGTGTCCGCGTTGTCCACGCTGCTCAGGTGGCCGCCGCGGCCGCCGGCCCGCATCACGTCGATCGCGCTGCCCGCGCCGGACCCGGTCACCTGGCCGGCCACCACGGTGCCGCTGTCCGCCAGGTTCAGCTGCTGGGCCAGCGTCACCAGGTTCTGGCTGGCGACGTTGGCGTCGCTGGTGGCGGGCGGGGTGGCCGGGATAATCACGACAGCCAGGGTGGCACGGTCGACCGGCGCCGGGCTGGTACTTAGGTAACCTCCGCCCGCGTAGCCGCGGAGGATGGTCTGGTCGACGCTGTTCGCGTTGCCGCTCAGCGGGTGATCCGGGGTGTCCTTGGCCAGGATCGCGCTGGCGATCAGCTGACCCGCCGCGGCCTGCGGCGACCCGGCGCGCAGCGTCACCCCGGCCGGGGTGAGCTGCCGGTTCAGCGTGTCCAGGTCGGACGCGGCCCCGGTGGAAAAGAACTGGGCCTGGAACTGCACCTGGCCGGTCACCGTGGCGCCCGCTGTGGTCAGCGCGTTCTGCACGCCGCTGACCACCGAGCCGGACGCGCCGGGCGCCTCGACCAGAACCACCCGCTGCCCGGCCAGCAGGCCATCCAGCAGCACGTGCTCGCTGGCCGAGGCGAACGATTCAGCCGCGTTCAGCTGCTGCTTGAGCTGGCCGTTCTGCGCGTAGAGCGAGTCGATCCGGCTCTTCTCCGCGGCCGAGGTCTTCTGCAGCCCGCTGAGCACCGCGCCCTTGAGCACGGAGGTGGACCCGATCACGATGCCGATGGCCAGAGCCAGGAACACGGCAACGATGGAAACGAGGTGATATCGGAAGTCGATCACAAAGCATCCCGGCCTAGAGCAGCCCGCTGAGCCAGTACCGCACGCCGTCCCACTGGGCGCCGAGGTAGGTGATGAAGATCTTGCCGGCCGACTGGCCGGCGGGCGAGGCCAGCATGACCACGAGGATGGTGCAGCACGCCGCCAGCACCAGGCCGAGCAGCGCCCAGCCGGAGATGCGGTTGCGGTAGAGGCGGCTGACGCCCTTGGCGTCCACCAGCTTGCTGCCCACCCGGAGCCGGGTCAGCCAGGTGCTCGCGTACCCGGACCGGCCCTTGTCCAGGAACTCGTCGAGTGTGTTGTGCGTGCCGACGGCCACGATGAGGCTGGCCCCCTTCTCGTCGGCCAGCAGCAGCGCGACGTCCTCACTGGTGCCGCCCGCCGGGCAGAGCACCGAGGACAGGCCGAGCCGCTCGATCCGGGCCAGGCCGGGCGCCCGGCCGTCCGGGTAGGCGTGCACCACCAGTTCGGCCCCGCAGGTCAGGCCCTGGTCGGTGACCGAGTCCATGTCGCCGACGATGATGTCCGGCCGGTACCCGGCTTCGATCAGCGCGTCCGCGCCGCCGTCCACCCCGACCATGACCGGCTTGAACTCGCGGATGTAGGCGTGCAGCGCGGCCAGGTCCTCGCGGTAGTGCTGGCCGCGCACCACGACCAGGACGTGCTGCCCGTCGATCTTGGTGGTCAGGTCGGGCGCAGAGATGCCGTCGATGAGCAGGCCGCCCTCACCCTTGGCGTACTCCAGCGTGTTGGCCACGAACGCCTGCAACTGGACCGCGAGGCCGTCCTTGGTGGCGGCCATCGCGCCCGCCACCGTCTCCGGGGTCTGCACCTGGCCCTTGGCCACCGGGACGTCCCCCACGTACAGCGTGCCGTCGTGCAGCCGGACCTGGGTGCCCTCGCTGACCTTGCGGAATACCTCGGGGCCGACGTTGTCCACCAGCGGCACCCCGGCCTCGACCAGGACCTGCGGGCCGAGGTTCGGGTACCGGCCGCTGATGCTCGGCGCGGCGTTCACCACCGCGGCCACCTGGAGCCGGAGCAGCGCGTCGGCGCTCACCTTGTCCAGGTCAACGTGGTCGATAATGGCGATGTCCCCCATGCTGAGCCGCTTGGTCAGGTTCTTCGTCCTGCGGTCCATGCGCGCCCGGCCAGTGACCCCCGGCAGGTCATCGGGCCTGCTCCGGTGGATTATGGGGAGTTTCAGGAACTGGGCCATCATCGCAGTCCATCCTGCCAGACCACTGGGACGGCCGGGGCCGCCTGTGGCTGCCGGTCAGCCTCCTCGTGCTCCCGGGGCCGCGGCCCGTTCCGCGGCCGCGGCGGTGAGCAGCTCACCGGCGTGCGCCCGGCCGAACGCGGAGTCTTCCAGGCCGGCCAGCATCCGGGACAGCTCGGTAACCCGGCCCGCGTCGTCCAGCCGGGTCACCCCGCTGCGCGTGACGCTGCCGTCGTCCGCCTTCTGCACCACCAGGTGCGCGTCCGCGTACGCGGCGACCTGGGGCAGGTGGGTGACCACGATCACCTGGGCCAGCCGGGCCAGCCGGGCCAGCCGGCGGCCGATCTCCACCGCCGCCTTGCCCCCCACCCCGGCATCCACCTCGTCGAAGACGAACGTGGGCACCGGGTCGGCGCCGGCGAATACCACCTCGATGGCCAGCATCACCCGGGACAGCTCACCGCCTGAGGCGCCCTTGGCCAGCGGCAGCGCGGGCGCCCCCGGGTGCGCGGCCAGCCGGATCTCCACGTCGTCCGCGCCGTGCGGGCCGAACCCGTCCTGCACGATGACCGCCACCGTGACCCGGGCGTGCGGCATGGCCAGCGCGGCCAGTTCGGTGGTCACCTCGGCCGCGAACCGCTCAGCCGCCTCGGTGCGCAGCGCGGTGAGCTGGCCCGCCAGGGTGGCCATCTCGGCGGCCAGCCGGTCCACCTCGGCGGCCAGCCCGGTGATCCGGTCGTCGTCCCCATCCAGCTCGGCCAGCCGGGCCGCGGCCTGCTTGGCCCAGCCGAGCACCGCGGCCAGGTCGCCGCCAGCCGGGCTGCCCGGGTCCGCCGCTGCGCCGTCGCTGCCCGCGCCGTCGCCGAGGCCGTCGCCATCCAGGCCGTCCGGCCCGCCCGGCCCGTCCGGGGCCGGGACGGCTGGGGCCGGGGCGGCGGGGGCGGGGTGGCTGGCCCGTATGCCCGGATCAGCCGGGTCAGCTCGGCCCGGCGCTCCTGCACCGCGGCCAGCCGGGCCGGGTCGGCCTCCACCGACTGCAGGTAGGAGGCCAGCTCGGCGCCCGCGTCGGAGACCAGGTAACTGGCCTCGCTGAGCCGGGCGGCCAGCCCGGCCAGCGCCGGGTCGTGGCTGGCCACCGCCTCCAGCGCCTGGCTGGCCGCGCCCAGCAGGCTGACCGCGTCGGGCAGGTCGTAGGACCCGCTGGCCGGGTCGCCGAGCAGCGCGTCGTGCGCCACCGTGGCCGCGCTGTGCAGCGCGTCGGCGTTGGCCAGCCGGTCCTCCTCGGTACGCAGCTCCACGTCCTCGCCCTCGACCGGCTCCAGCCGCTCGATCTCGTCCAGCCCGCGGCGCAGGTCGTCCGCTTCCTGGGCGCGCTCCCGGGCCAGGCTGGTCAGCTCGGCCAGCTCCGTGCTGATCTCCCGGTGCCGCTGATAGACGCGCAGGTAATCGTGAGCCGCCGCGGCCAGCGCCGGGCCGCCGAACCGGTCCAGCGCCTCCCGCTGCCGGCCCGACCGGAGCAGCTGCTGCTGGTCCGCCTGGCCGTGCACCGCGACCAGGTCATCGGCCAGGTAGGTGAGCAGCGAGACCGGGACGGAGTGGCCGCCCGCGTAGGCCCGGGACCGGCCCTCGGCGGACACCGACCGGCTGATCAGCAGGGTGGCCCCGTCGTCGTCGAGCTCGCCGCCGGCCTCGGTAACCTGCTCGGCCACCCGGCCGTCCGGGTTGACCCGAAGCCGGCCCTCCACGGTGGCCCGGTCCGTGCCAGGCCGGACCCGGGCCGGGTCGGCCCGGCCGCCGAACATCAGCCCCAGGCCGGTCACCACCATCGTCTTGCCCGCTCCGGTCTCCCCGGTGACCACGGTGAACCCAGGAGACAGTTCCAGCACGGCGTCGTCGATGACGCCGAGCCCGGTGATGCGTACTTCCTCAAGCATGGGCGCGCGGCTCCTGTTCGGTGTGCCGGCTGTCTGGTTCGGTGTCCCGGCCCGGCGGCCGCCCGCGCCAGCCTGCCACGGGCAGGCCGAACTTGGCCACGAGCCGATCGGTGAACGGCGCGCCGCCCGCGGCGGCCTCCCCGGCACCGCGCAGCCGGGCCAGCAGCACCGGCTGGCTGCCCCGGCGGACCTCGATGCGCGCGCCGGGTGGCAGGTTGACCCGGCGCCGGCCGTCGCACCACAGCACGCCGGCGAACGGCTGGCCGACGCTGGCCCCGCTGATCACCTCGACCGCGAGCATCGCGTCCGGCGAGATGACCAGCGGCCCGGCGAACAGGGCATGTGCACTGATCGGCACCATCAGCAGCGCCTCCACCTCTGGCCAGACCACCGGGCCGCCCGCGGAAAACGCGTACGCCGTCGATCCGGTCGGAGTCGCACACACCACGCCATCGCACCCCCACCGGGACAGCGGGCGGCCGTCGATCTCCGTCACCACCTCGATCATCCGCTCCCGGGCCACCTTCTCCACGCTGGCTTCGTTCAGCGCCCAGGTCGTGGCGGTGACGGTGCCATTTTGCCGCACGGTCACGTCAACCGTCATCCGGTGCTCCACCGTGTACCGGCGGCTGATCACCCGGTCGATGACGTCGGGCAGGTCGTCGTGTTCGGCCTCGGCCAGGAAACCGACGTGGCCGAGGTTCACCCCGAGCAGCGGCACCCCGGCCGGCCTGGTCATCTCCGCGACCCGCAGCAGCGTGCCGTCGCCGCCGAGGACGATCACCATCTCGGTGTCCCGGGCCGCGTCCGGCGTGGCCCGGACCACCTCGGCGCCCGGGCAGCGCAGCTCGTCCGCCTCGGCGTCCACGATCCGGACGGAGATGCCGCCGCCAGCAGCATGCCCACCACCAGCCGGGCGCTGCCGGTGGCGGCCGCCCGCCCGGTATGCGCCATCACCAGCACCGTGCGCGGACCAGTCACTGCGGTCCTTCCGTGATCACCCGGTCCAGCTCGGCCGGGTCCAGCGGGGCCGCGCCGCGGCGCAGCCAGAGGAAGTACTCCACGTTGCCGGCCGGCCCGGGCAGCGGGCTGGCCGTCACCCCGGCCACGCCCAGCCCCTGCTCCGCCGCGGCCGCCGCCACGGCGGCCACCGCCGCCGCGCGCAGCGCCGGGTCACGGACCACCCCGCCCGCGCCGACCCGGCCCTTGCCCACCTCGAACTGCGGCTTGACCAGGAGCAGGAAGTCGGCATCCGGGGCAGCACAGGCGGCCAGCGCGGGCAGCACCAGGCTCAGCGAGATGAACGACAGGTCCGCGGTGACCAGCCCGGGCGGCGGGGCCACCTGCTCGGGCCGCAGGTGCCGCACGTTCACCCGGTCCAGCACGGTGACCCGGTCGTCGCTGCGCAGCGCCCAGGCCAGCTGGCCGTAGCCCACGTCCACCGCCACCACCTCGGCCGCCCCGGCGCGCAGCAGCACGTCGGTGAAGCCGCCGGTGGACGCGCCCGCGTCCAGGCAGCGCCGGCCGGCCACCCGCAGCGCCGGGAAGGCGGCCAGCGCGCCGGCCAGCTTGCCGCCGCCGCGGGACGCGTACCCCGGGTCGTCGCTGGCCTGCCGGACCGTGATCGGCTCGTCCTGGCTGACCTGGGTGGCGGTCTTCCCGGCGGCCTGGCCGGCCACCGCAACCCGCCCGGCGCTGACCAGTTCGGCCGCGTGCTCCCGGGACCGGGCCAGGCCACGCCGGACCAGTTCGGCGTCCAGCCGTCGCCGCGTGCTCATCAGGAGACTGCCTGCCCGGTCAGCTGCCCGAGCCTGGGTCGCCGGTGCCGGATCCGCCCGAGCCCGGGCCAGCGGCGGAAGCCGAGTCAAGCGTGCCGAGCGCCCCGGTCAGCGCGCCATGGATCTGCTCGAACACCGCCGGGTGCTCGTTCAGCGGCCGCCCAGCCAGGTCGGCCAGCTTGCGCAGCGCCTCATCCACCTGCGGGTCGCCGGTCGTCCCGGGCGCCTCCGGGACGGGCGGCGGCGCCGGTTCGTTCTCCGTCACAAGCACTCCTCTCGCCGGCGCGCGGGGGTTCCGCCGGTGGCACTTCCCTGATGCACGCTACCGCCCGGAGTAGCCCAGCCGGGTCAGCTAACCGCCACGCCACGCCCGGTAGGTAACAGACGGATGGGAGTTGCACAATGGACACCTCCTGGGAAGCGAGGCGAGATGGCGACAGTCGAGGAATGCCGTAAGGCGCTGGAGGCGCTGGCCGGCCGGATCTCCGAGCTGGACCCGGAGACCCGGGCCGCGCACCTGGCCGACCGGTCGATGAGCGTCACGGTCACGGATCTCGGCGTCACGTTCGTCACCCAGCTCGGCGTGGACGGGGCCTGCCCGGTCACCGAGGCGCCGGCCGATGCGCCGCCGGCCAACATCCGGTTCCGCACCCAGAGCGACGAACTGATCGCCATCGCCGCCGACCCGGGCCGGTTCGCCCGCGCCTGGCTCACCGGCCGGGTCAAGGTCGAAGCCAGCCTCAGCGACCTGCTCCGCCTGCGCAAACTCCTCTGACCTGTCCACCGGCCCTCGCCCGCTCAACCGCGCGCCTCTTTCGCCCATCGCCACGGACTGGCGTTCAACAGAGGTGGCTGAATCATCCATGCGCAGGGGTCGCCTGAATGATTCAGCCACGCTGCTGGGATGCGGGGCGAGGGCGCGGCACGCGGCGCGGGCCGGTGCGACTGGTGCGCCGGGTGAGATGCCTAAGGTTCGCTGGCAGAACGCGAACGGCTAACGGCGCGCCCGGACGGCGGGGGCGCGGGCGGAAGGGCGGCGGCGCGCGCGCGCCGGGCCACGGGCATACTGGGGGCCGCGGGGAGCAAGGAGGGGCGGTGCCGGAGGGGGATACGGTCTGGTACGCGGCGCGGCGGCTGGGCGAGGCGCTGGCGGCCGCCAGCTCACCCGCACCGACTTCCGGGTGCCGCGGTACGCCACCACCGACCTGACCGGCCGCCAGGTGACGGAATCGCCGTCCCGCGGCAAGCACCTGCTGACCCGGGTCGAGGGCGGCGTCACCGTGCACACCCACCTGAAGATGGACGGCGCCTGGCGGGTCCGCCCGGCCGCGAGCGGCCTGGCGGGCACCGGATCCGGCTGGTGCTGGGCAACGACACCTGGCAGGCCATCGGCTACCAGCTCGGCATCGTCGAGGTGCTGCCGACCGCCCAGGAGGACGAGGTGGTCGGGCATCTCGGCCCGGACCTGCTCGGCCCGGACTGGGACCCCGAAGAGGCGGTCCGCCGGCTGCGGGCCGACCCGGAACGGCCGATCGGCGAGGCGCTGCTGGACCAGCGCAACCTGGCCGGCATCGGCAACGTGTACAAGTCCGAGGTGCTGTTCCTGCGCGGCGTCCAGCCGTGGCGGCCGACGGCGAGGTGCACGACCTGGACGCGCTGGCCCGCCTGGCGCACCGGCTGCTGGACGCGAACAAGAACCGGATCGGGCACATCACCACCGGGCTGTCCCAGCGCGGCGCCGAGCACTGGGTGTACGGCCGGGGCGGCCGCCCATGCCGCCGCTGCGGAACCACGATCAGCCGGGCCGACCAGGGCCCGGACCTGGCGGAACGGGTCACCTTCTGGTGCCCCAGCTGCCAGCCCTAGCGGCCAGCCGAGCCAGCCTGCAACGGGCCCGGCAGCTGCCCCCGCAGCCACCGGGCCCGTCGCCCGCTGCCCCACGCGTCAGGCGTCGCGGCGCAGGAACACGATCGCGCCGGCGATGATCGCGATCACCGCGTAGCCGAGGAACACGGCGAACCCGGTCCAGGCGGAGAACAAGTGCGTGCCCGGCTGGTTGACCGTGGTCCAGATCTGGCTGCCCGCGTTGAACGGGATCCACTTGTCCACGTGGTTCTGCCAGTCCTGCGGCAGGAAGTTGACCAGCACGAACAGCACGAACAGCAGCCCGATGGAGGCGGTGATGGCGGCCGCGGTGTGCCGCAGCAGGGTGCCGAGGCCGAACGCCAGCATGCCGCAGACGGCCAGGAACAGCCCGCCGCCGATCACCGCACGCAGCACGTTCGGGTCGCCGAGACTCGTGTTGAGGTTCTTGCTGGACAGGATGGCCTGCCCGATGAAGAACGAGCCGAACGACGCGACCAGCCCGCTGACCAGGCTGACCAGGGTGAACACGATGCCCTTGGCGGCCAGCACGGTGCCCCGCCGCGGCTGCACGGACAGCGAGGTGCGGATCATCCCGGTGGAGTACTCCGAGGTGATGGCCAGCGCGCCGAGCACCACGATGATCAGCTGGCCGAGGACCAGGCCGATCAGGCTGTGCTGGGTCGGGTCGAAGCCCGGTCCGTGCCCGCCGTGAGACACCGCGGCCACGCAGGCCAGCGCGCCGATGCCGATGGTGACGACCACCATGGCGAACAGCGTCCAGTAGGTGGACCGGACCGAGCGGATCTTGGTGAACTCGGAGCGCAGCGCGCCGCCGAGGCCGGCCGGGGCGCCGGGCGCGTCCAGTGGGGCCCGGCGGGCCGGGGCCTGTGCCGTGACTGCCATCTCAGGCCACCTCTCCCGAGCCGACCGGCTCGCCTGGCCGCGCGGCCGGTTCCGGGGCACCGGCCCGGAACTCGACGCTGGACGCGGTCAGCTCCATGAACGCCTCTTCCAGCGAGGCCTGGGTCGGCGCCAGCTCGTGCAGCCGGATCGCCTTGTCGTAGGCCAGGTCGCCGATCTGCTCGGCGGCCAGCCCCTGCACCACGATCGCGCCGTCCGCGCCGTCCAGCGTGCTGCCGCCGGCCAGCGCGACCGCACTGGCCAGCGCCTCCCGCTGCGGGGTGCGCACCCGCACCGTCTGCACCGAGTTGCGCGCGATGAACTCGTGCACCGTGCAGTCGGCGATCAGCTTGCCGCGGCCGATGACCAGCAGGTGGTCGGCGGTGTTCTCCATCTCCGACATCAGGTGGCTGGACACGAAGACGGTGCGGCCCTCCGCGGCCAGCGCCTTCATCAGGTTCCTGATCCACAGGATGCCTTCCGGGTCCAGCCCGTTGACCGGCTCGTCGAACATCAGGATGGCCGGGTCGCCGAGCAGCGCGGCGGCGATGCCGAGGCGCTGCCCCATGCCCAGCGAGAACCCCTTGGACCGTTTCCTGGCCACCTCGGTCAGCCCGACCAGCTCGAGCACCTCGCCGACCCGGCGGGCGGGCAGGTTGTTCGTCTGGGCCAGGCAGAGCAGGTGGTTGTAGGCGCTCCGGCCGCCGTGCACCGCCTTGGCGTCGAGCAGCGCGCCGACCTCCCGCATCGGGTGGGCCAGCCGGCGGAACTCCTTGCCGTGCACGGTGACCCGGCCCTCGTTCGGGTAGTCCAGCCCGAGGATGAGCCGCATCGTGGTGGTTTTGCCCGCCCCGTTGGGGCCGAGGAAGCCGGTGATCCGGCCCGGCTCCACGCTGAACGAGAGGTGGTCCACGGCCACCTTGTCCCCGTAACGCTTGGTGAGGCCCCGTGCCTCAATCATTGATGTGTCCCTTCGTCGGCCCGGGCCCGCTGCCCGCCTGCCTGCTGCGTAGCCAAGTCTTCCGGACCGGAAGGGCGCGGCACATCGGCCGCTGAGCCGATCTTCGTGCGACTGTGGGGGGATGCCCGGCCTACTCCGGACCGGTGATGCTCAGTGGCCCAGCGGGCCGAGCGCGGCCAGCGCGGGCCGGATCATCTCCAGGCTGACCTGGTCCAGCGACCAGGCCGCGGCGCACAGCGCGCGCAGCCCGTCCACCGGATCCCCCGCGCCGTCGAGGCGGAGCTCCGTGCCATCGTGACCGCCGTGCGCGCGCCATCCTCCGCAGCAGAACGCCAGTTCCTGGCTGGTCACCGCCGGCTGCGGCTCGAGCAGCCCGGCCAGGTCGGCCGCGAGGTAGCTGGGCCGCTGGCTGGGTGCGGCCAGCACGGCGTCGGCCGGGCGGCTGACTCCGGTCAGCACGAGCAGGCTGGCCGCGCCGACCCGGACCGCGCCCTCGATGTCGGTGTCCAGCCGGTCGCCGACGACCAGCGGGTGCCGCGCCCCGGTCCGGGCCACCGCCTCGGCGTGCAGCGGCGGCTCCGGCTTGCCCGCGACGGCCGGCTGCTGCCCGGTGGCGTGCGCGATCACCTGGCACAGTGAGCCGTTGCCGGGCTGGATGCCACGCGGCGTCGGCAGGGTGGCGTCGGCGTTGGACGCGACGAACCAGGCGCCGGCCCGGACGGCCAGCCCGCCTTCGAGAAACTGCGAGTAGCCGACCCCAGGGGCGTACCCCTGCAGCACCGCGGCGGGCCGGTCCAGCGCGGTGCTGACCGGGCGGAACCCGCGTTCGCGCACCGCGATGCGCAGCGCGGTGCTGCCGATCACCAGGACGGCGGCGCCGGGCGCCAGCCGGCTGGCCAGCAGGGTGGCCGCGGCCTGTGCGGACGTGACGACGTCCGCGGCCGCGGCCTGCACCCCGAACCCGGCCAGCTGCGCGGCGATGGCGGCGGGGGTGCGGGACGCGTTGTTCGTCACGTAGGCCAGCCGCATCCCGGTCCCGGCCGCCTTGGCCAGCGCCTCCGGCGCTCCAGGCACCGCGTTGGGGCCCAGGTAGACCACGCCGTCCAGGTCGAGCAGGGCCACGTCGTAGCGCTGGCTCAGCGGCTCCGCGGAGCCGCGCACCAGGCTGGCCAGCCCGGTGTGCTCCGGGTCGCCATCCGGGGACCCCGGCCCCGCCGGGCGCCCGGTCTCGCCCGTAACATCAGCCCCGGCAGGCTCAGCAGTCACAGAATGCCCTTCGTCTCGTCCGGCCCGCCGGCTGTGTCTCGGCGGCCGCCTTCGACCTGGCCCGCAGCGTAGCCCGGACGCCGCGCAGCGCGTCGGTGTAGTGCCGCAGTTCCGGCCGCATGGCCGCGGCCAGCGCGAGGTGCTCGGCCGCGGCGCCCGGGTCGCCGCTCCGGGCCAGCGCCAGGCCGAGGCCGAAGTGCGCGTAGTCGTCGCTCGGGCTGGCCTCCACGATCTGCCGGAATGTCTGCGCGGCGGCGTCGTAGCGCCGGGTGTCGAACTGGGCCCGGCCGAGCGCCTCCAGCACGCTGCGCGCCCCGGGCTCCGCCTCGGCGGCCCGCTCCAGCAGTTGCGCGGCGGCCGCCGCGCTGCCCCGGCCGAGCAGTTCAAGGCCCCGCTGGTACCACGTGTACGCGTCACCATGCGGGGCCGGATTATCGCCGGAGGATGGCGGATTTTCCTCCGGGCGGGAATCCTGGCCGCCCAGCGGTGCTTCTGACATATGTGCAGATCCTTCCGTCCGGCGAGGAACCAGCGGTGCCGGGCCCAGCCGGGCTCGCGCTCGCACCCTTCCGTGGTGTCCGTTATGCCCAGCAAAGGGTGACCGGACTCGCAGAGGTCACCTCCCCACCGTACGACGTCATCGGTCAGGACAGTCGCCCAGCATTTGCGCGACGCCGACCCGCACAACGTGGTCCGGCTCATCCTGCCGCCCCAGGTGCCCGGCCAGCCCGGGGCTGAGTACCAGGAGGCGGCCCGGCTGCTGCGCGCCTGGCTGGCCGAGGGCATCCTCCTCACCGAGGACGAACCTGCCCTGTACCTGTACCAGCAGCGGCTGGCCGCGCCCGGGCCGGGCGGCGACGGCGTGCTGCAGCGCGGGCTGATCGGGGCGGTGCGGCTGGCCCCGCCCGAGGCGCGGATCGTGCTGCCGCACGAGGACGTGATGCCCGGGCCGGTGCTCGGCCGGCGCCAGCTGATGGAGGCCACCGAGGCCAACCTGGAGCCGATCTTCCTGCTGTACGACGGCGGCCCGGACACGGTCACCGCCCGGCTGACCGACCGAGGTGGCCGCGGCCGGCCAGCCCGTGCTCAGCGCCCGGACCAGCGACGGCATCGAGCACACGCTGTGGCCGCTGACCGACCCGGCCGCGCACGCGGCCATCGCCGCCGACCTGGCCCCGCGCCAGGCCCTGATCGCCGACGGCAACCACCGTTACGCCGCCTACCTGCAGATGCAGGCTGACCGGCGGGCCGCCGGGGACGGTCCCGGCCCGTGGGACTACGGCCTGGCCCTGCTGGTGGACCAGACCTCGTTCCCGCCCACGATCGGCGCCATCCACCGGGTGATCCCCGGGCTGGACCCGGGCGAGGCGGTCGAGCGGGCCAAGGCCGCGTTCACCGTCCGCCCGCTGCCCGCCGGCCCGGCGGGCCTGCCCGCCGCGCTGGACGCGCTGGCCGCGGCCGGCCAGGCGAGCCCCGCGTTCCTGGTGGCGGGCCGGGGCCAGCTGTACCTGCTCAGCGACCCCGATCCGGTCCGGCTCGAGGCGGCCATGCCGGCCGGCAAGTCCGCGGCCTGGCGCCGGCTGTCCAGCGCCGCGCTGCAGGAACTGCTGCTCGGTGACCTGTGGCAGATCACCGACGACGAGCGCACCGTGCAGGTGGTGCACCACGACGCGGCCCGCGCGGTGGCCTTGGCGGACCAGGCGGGCGGTACCGCCGTGCTGGTCAACCCGCTGACCACGGCGGACGTGTACGAGGTAGCCGCGGAAGGCGAGCGGCTGCCGCGCAAGTCCACCTCGTTCGCGCCCAAGCCGCGCACCGGCCTGGTGCTGCGCTCGTTCGCGGCCGGCTGATCGTCAGCCCTCGCTGATCGTCAGCCCTCGCTGATCGTCAGCCCTCGCTGTTCGTCAGCTGCGTCGCTGATCGTCAGTGCAGCTGACGATCAGCCGGGCGGCTAGCTCTTGCGCACGTAGAGCCCGAACGGGCCGCCCGGCGCGGGCACGAAGTGCTGGTCGAAGTACTCCGTGATCTCCCGCGCCGTCCACGGGATGCGCTTGTAGGACAGCGGGGACAGCCATACGTAGTCCGCGCCGCGCAACGCGGACAGCCACAGCGCCCGCACCGCGGGCACGTACTGTGCACCGCTGGCCGCGTTCCGTCCGTGAGACAGTGAGTAGTCGCTGCCCACCCCGTCCACCATGGGCACGCAGCCGGGCCGTGACGAGCCGAACCGGTTCGCCGCGATCGCGTAGGACGCCTGGTCGGCCAGCACACACGCGCCGGGCGGGATGACCCGCTCGGCCTGGTCGATGATGCTGCCGGTCAGCCCGGGCGTGGTCGGGGCCAGCGGAGGCTGCAGGCTGGTCTCGAAGCTGACCTGGATGATGGCGAAGATCACGAGGACGACCGACGCCGCGGCCGTGCCGTACCGGGCCAGCCAGCGGGTGGCTCCGGCCGCCGGGCTGAACGTGGCCACCAGCCGGGCCACCGGCAGTGCGATGGCCAGAGCCAGGAACGGGGCCAGGAACCCGGCGTAGTGGTAGTAGAAGTCGGCGGGCCAGAGGAACGCGATGATGGTCAGCACGGTGGCGGCGTAGCTGAACTGCTCCAGCGGCAGCGGCCCCTGCCCGGACCGCCGCGAGGCCGCCACCGCGCACCCGACGATCAGGACGATGATGGCCACCGTGACGATGGTCAGCGGGACCGGGCCCAGGCTGGAGAAGTCGGTCAGCCCGGTGATCTGGTGCAGCCGGTAGGACAGCGCGACCCGGACCACGTCCACCCGGACCAGCTGGGCCAGCACCACGCTGTCATAGAAGGTCCGCGGGGCCAGCGCCGCGAACGGCAGCACCGGGGCCAGGAAGCCGACCGCCACCCCGGCCGCGAAGCGGAGCGCCCGCCGCGGCTGCCGGGCGGTCAGCACCAGGATGACCGCGACCGGCAGGATGGCCCACACCTTGACCGCGCCGGCGAAGCCGAACGCCAGGCCGCCCCAGACCAGCCGCCGGTTGCTGCTCGTCATCCGGTCGCCGTCGAATACGGCCAGCGCGCCGAGCAGGCAGAACAGCACCAGCCACGGCTCCAGCAGCACGGTGTGCGCGGCCTGCACGCTGGCCGGGTAGACGGCCACGATCCCGCTGGCCAGGATGACCGCGAGCAGCCCGCGCTGGCGGACCAGCAGGCCGGTCAGCCCGGCGCCTACGCCACCGGCCACCGCGGTCAGGATCCGGCCCACCCCCATCCCCCACGCGGTGCCCAGCCCTTTGGTTGCCGCCGCCACCGGGGCCATCAGCAGGGTGATCCCCGGCGGCTGCACCATGATGAAGTCGCGATACGGCAGGTAGCCGTGGATGAGCAGGACCGCGCTGCCGAAGTCGGTGCCGTCGTCGTACTCGGTGACGCCGAGCAGGTACTGCGGCCGGGTCAGCTGGTAGAGGCGCAGCCCGATGGCCAGCAGGGTGATCAGCACGATGGCCGTGTTCACCTGGCTGGACCGCGTCCAGCTGCGGCGTGGGCCGGGCTGCGCTGGCGATGTCTGCGACTTGGCGGCAGGCATTCTCACTTGGTAATCCACTCACAGTCGGTTGCTCCGCGACGCTCTCCCGACAGACCCGGTACTGCGCCGCAGGCCTGGTCAGGAACGGCAGGCCGCAAGCAACCGAGATCATCCCCCCGGCCGGTATCCGCCATGTCGCACAAGGGCACGATCCGACCGCGCTCCGATACTACTCGGAGCCGGAGCGCAACCGCTGCCGCATCCGGCCAGCCCGGCCCAGGTGCGTCCCGACGGCCACCCGCACTGTCTGGAACCATGGTGGCATGGACACGGCCGAGGGCAGACCGCAGACCCCGGGGATTACCGATCTTGGGCATGATGTGTACGAGATCGATACCCGGATGGCCGGCTATCCGGGCATCACGGCCGGCTACCTGATCCGCGGCGACCGGCCGTGCCTGGTGGAGACCGGCACCGCCCCGTCGGCGCCGGTGGTCCGCGACGCGCTGGCCGTGCTCGGCCTCGGCCCGGCCGACCTGGCCACGGTGGTGGTGACGCACATCCATCTGGATCACGCGGGCGGCACCGGGGACATCGCCGCGATGTACCCGGGCGCGGAAGTCGTGGTGCATGAGCGCGGCGCCCGGCACCTGGCCGACCCGGCCCGGCTGATGGCCAGCGCCCGGATGGTGTACGGGGACGCGCTGGACCGGCTGTTCGGGACCATGCGGCCGACCGCGGCCGAGCGGATCGTCAGCGTGGCCGAACGCGGCCGCATCGACCTGGGCGGCGGCCGCAGGCTGGACAGCCACTACTCGCCGGGTCACGCCAAGCATCACGTCGGCCTGATCGACTCGGTGAGCGGCGACCTGTACGTCGGGGATGCCGCCGGGGTGTACATCCCGGAGACCCGCGACCTGCGGCCAGCGACACCGCCGCCGGATTTCGATCTGGATACCGCGCTCAACTCGCTGCGCATGTTCGCCGCGCTGCGCCCGGAGCGGCTGCTGTTCAGCCACTACGGGCCGGTGCCGGACGTGGCCGAGACGCTGCAGCGCTCGGCCGAGGAGATCCAGGTGTGGGTGGCGGAGACCCGGCGGGCCCGCGACGCCGGGCTGGACCTCGATCACGCGGTGGCCATGGTGCGGGAGCGGACCAGACAGCGGTACGCGGTGCTGGCCCCGGACACCGACCCGGATGTCGCGGCCCGCTTCGAGGTGGTCAGCGGCACCGAGGGCAATGTCGCGGGCATCATGCACTGGCTGGACCGGGAGAACCCGTCCTGACAGCCTGTGGGAGTGACGGCCTTACGCGGTGGCAACTGAGCTCCGGTTCTGGCTCTGTCCGCGGCGGCCCTCAGATCGCGGCCAGCAGGCTGGCCAGGGCCGCAGGCTGGGACATATCGGTCATGCCCCGGCCGCCCGGTCCGGCTCGGCGGTGTCCTGGCCAGCGGCCTGGTCCTCGCTGTCGGCCCGGTCCTCGTCGTCGGCGCGGTCCTCGGCCAGTCCTCGTCATCCTCGAGGTCGTCGATGACCACGTCGTCCAGGTCCTCGTAGCGCTCCGCGGCGTCGGTCTGCTCCTCCCGGTCCGCTTCGGCCGCGCGGCCGAACCATTCGCGGGCTTCCTCGGTCCGCCCCGCCTCAAGCAGGGCGTCCGCGTAGGCATAGAACAGCCGGGCCGACCACGGCCGCAGCCGGCCGTCGGTGAGCTCGGGCACCTGCAAGGTGACCGCGGCTGCTTCGGGCAGCCCCTGGTCGCGGCGGATCCCTGACTCAACGATGAGCAATTCGATCTGGGTGGCCCGGTCCACCTGCCCAGCCTGCGGCTCGGCCAGCAGCGCCAGCGCGCGGTCCAGGCGGCCCAGCGCCCGCTCCGCGTCAGCCATCATCGGCAGGTAGCCGGTCCGGCCGGTCAGTCGGCGCGCCGCCCGCAACTCGGTCAGCGCCTCAGCCCAGTGCCCAGCCCGGTAGGCGGCGACGCCGGCTGTCTCCCGGACGATGCCAACCCGGGCCGCCAGCCGCCTGGCGTCCTGGGCCAACTGGTAGCCGGTCTCCGGGTCCTCGGCCAGGCTCGCGGCCACCAGCCGCCGGGCCACCGCGCTGGCCAGATCCGCGGGTAGCGTGCGCAACTCCGCGGCGGCCGCCGGGTCGAGCTGGTCCGCGGTGATCTCCGCCGGAATGTCCAGCCGCGGCCCAGCCGCATCGTCCGTCCGGGCCGGCCGCGGTGAATTTCCAGCTCCGGCCCACGCCGGCCGACTGCCCGTCTGCCCAACCCGTGCCCCCCGACCGCCAGCCGGGCGCCCCGGCCGATCCGGGCGATCCCGCCAGTCAGCGCCGCGGCCTGGCCGGTCACCGGGACCCGGCCGATCCCGGCGATCAGCGCGGCCTGCCCGGTCACCGGGCCCGGCCGATCAGCACGACCCTGCCGCCAGCCCGGCCTGGCCCGTCAGTCGGAGCCCGGCCCGTCAGACCGACCCGGCCCGTCAGATCGGCCTGGCCGGTCACGGGACCCGGGCGGTCAGAACGGCCCCGCCAGTCAGAGCGGCCTGGCCGGTCACCGGGACCCGGCCGGTCAGAACGGCCCGGCCAGTCAGAGGAGCCCGGCCGGTCAGCGGACCCCGGCCGGTCAGAGGAACCCGGGCGGTCAGAGCGGCCCGGCCGGTCAGAGCGGTCTGGGCCGTAAGCGCGGCCACGGCTGGTCCCGGTCTGGCGCTCAGGCCTGTCCGGATATCCGCCGGTCCGGGCCGCAGAACTGCGGCCAGCGGCACCCACCGCTCGCCCGGGCGCCAGTTCGGGGCGCACCAGTCCCACTAAGCTCATCAGCCGCACGCGACCCAGTCCGTGAGCCCGCGCCGCCCGGCCTCCGCCCACGCACCGCGCCATCACCGCGGGCCGCGCGGGCCTCACGGGCAGTGCCCGGCGACGCTTCCCGCCCGGCGGCAGCCGTATTCCGCCGACTGCCACCAGCACCGCCAGTCCCACCGGTACCACGGCCAGCTGCAGCAGTACCACGTCCAGACCCACCGGTATCGCGCCCGGTCGCACCGGTGCCACGGCCAGACCCACCAGTACCACGCCCAGCCGCACCAGGACCGCGGCCAGCCGCACCGGCACCACGGCCAGTCTCACCGGTACCACGCCCAGCGCCAGTGGCGCCACGGCCAGTTGCGCCGCGCCCGGTGCCAGCCGCGCTCCGGCCGGTGCCAGTGCTGCCGCGCCTGGTGCCAGCGGTGCCGCGGCTCGCACCCGCCGCGGTGCCACGGGGCACCCCAGCGGCGCTGCGGCCGGTGCCGGACGATGACCGCCGGTTCGTCCCGGCGGCACCGCCGCGCGGCGCCGCGCCGGTGCGCTCCTTGCCGCGATCGTCGGCCTGGCCCTCTTCGCCTGCCACGTTCTCCTCCACGCTCGTGCGTGCCAGCCAGTTCATCCCTGCCCACTTTTCACCCGGACGGTGCGCGCATTCCGGGCAAATCACCCAGCCGACCGCACCTCTCGGGTGAAAAGTGTGGTCACGGCTGGGACCGGGTGCTGCGGAGCACAACCACCCGTATAACACAGTTAAGGCCGCTCCCTGTTGGGAGCGGCCTCAACGAAGATGTCCGGCGGCGTCCTACTCTCCCACGCGGTCCCCCGCGCAGTACCATCGGCGCTGAAGGGCTTAACTTCCGGGTTCGGAATGGAGCCGGGTGTTTCCCCTTCGCTATGGCCACCGAAACTCTATGGAGATGTGAGGACCGGCCCGGACGCAGCCTGAGCTGCAGTCCCGGGCGCGGTACCGACCGCACCTCGGGAACCGCACAGTGGACGCAATATCACAATGAGTGTAGAAGCCAAGCCACTCGGCCTATTAGTACCGGTCAGCTCCACGTGTCGCCACGCTTCCACCTCCGGCCTATCAACCCAGTCGTCTAGCTGGGGGCCTTACCGGGTTAACCCCGAGGGAGACCTCATCTTGATGCGAGCTTCCCGCTTAGATGCTTTCAGCGGTTATCCCTTCCGAACGTAGCCAACCAGCCGTGCTCTTGGCAGAACAACTGGCACACCAGAGGTTCGTCCGTCCCGGTCCTCTCGTACTAGGGACAGCCCATCTCAAGTCTCCTGCGCGCGCAGCGGATAGGGACCGAACTGTCTCACGACGTTCTAAACCCAGCTCGCGTACCGCTTTAATGGGCGAACAGCCCAACCCTTGGGACCTGCTCCAGCCCCAGGATGCGACGAGCCGACATCGAGGTGCCAAACCATCCCGTCGATATGGACTCTTGGGGAAGATCAGCCTGTTATCCCCGGGGTACCTTTTAGCCGTTAAGCGACGGCGCTTCCACATGCCACCGCCGGATCACTAGTCCCAGCTTTCGCTCCTGCTCGACATGTCTGTCTCACAGTCAAGCACCCTTGTGCACTTACACTCGACACCTGATTGCCAACCAGGCTGAGGGTACCTTTGGGCGCCTCCGTTACCTTTTAGGAGGCAACCGCCCCAGTTAAACTACCCACCAGACACTGTCCCTGATCCGGATCACGGACCTAGGTTAGACATCCAGAACGACCAGAGTGGTATTTCACCAATGACTCCACAAGAACTGGCGTCCTCGCTTCAAAGTCTCCCACCTATCCTACACAAGACGTCCCAAACACCAATGTCAAGCTGCAGTGAAGGTCCCGGGGTCTTTCCGTCCTGCTGCGCGTAACGAGCATCTTTACTCGTAGTGCAATTTCGCCGGGTCTGTGGTTGAGACAGTGGGAAAGTCGTTACGCCATTCGTGCAGGTCGGAACTTACCCGACAAGGAATTTCGCTACCTTAGGATGGTTATAGTTACCACCGCCGTTTACCGGCGCTTAAGTTCAGAGCTTCGCGGCCAAAGCCACTAACCCTTCCCCTTAACGTTCCGGCACCGGGCAGGCGTCAGTCCGTATACGTCGTCTTGCGACTTAGCACGGACCTGTGTTTTTAGTAAACAGTCGCTTTCCCCTGGTATCTGCGACCGCGCCCAGCTCAGAGAGTAAATCTCGTCACCAGACACGGTTCCCCTTCTCCCAAAGTTACGGGGATAATTTGCCTAGTTCCTTAACCACAGTTCACCCGATCGCCTTAGTATTCTCTACCTGACCACCTGAGTCGGTTTGGGGTACGGGCCGCCTAAATGCTCGCCGCGAGGTTTTTCTTGGCAGCATGGGATTACTCACTTCGCCTAAATCGGCTCGGCATCAGGTCTCAGGCTTATGGTGCGCGGATTTGCCTACGCACCGCCCTACACCCTTACTCCGGGACAACCATCGCCCGGTAGAGCTACCCTCCTGCGTCACCCCTACGGCTTGCCTACTACCAGTCTGGGTCGCTTCCGCCGCCGGGTCATCCCGAAGGATCGCCGGCATAGGTCGCTTAGCATCGCTGGGCTCGGCATGGGCGCATTTAAGCGGGTACGGGAATATCAACCCGTTGTCCATCGACTACGCCTGTCGGCCTCGCCTTAGGTCCCGACTTACCCTGGGCGGATTAGCCTGCCCCAGGAACCCTTGGTCATTCGGCGGAGGGGTTTCTCACCCCTCTTTCGCTACTCATGCCTGCATTCTCACTCGAGTGGCGTCCACGGCTGGATCACTCCGCCGCTTCTCTCGCCACCCGACGCTCCCCTACCCACCCGCGCACCTGGACCCTAAAAGGCTCCGGCAGCCGCAGTCGAGACTGCCACGGCCGAAACCGCGGCGATCAAGACCGCCATCCACCTTCGCCACAAAAGGGCCGGGTTATTGCGCGAGTGCCACAGCTTCGGCGGTGTGCTTGAGCCCCGCTAAATTGTCGGCGCAGAATCACTTGACCAGTGAGCTATTACGCACTCTTTCAAGGGTGGCTGCTTCTAAGCCAACCTCCTGGTTGTCTGAGCAACTCTACATCCTTTCCCACTTAGCACACGCTTAGGGGCCTTAGCTGGTGATCTGGGTTGTTTCCCTCTCGACTACGAACCTTATCGCCCGCAGTCTCACTGCCACGCTCTCACTTACCGGCATTCGGAGTTTGGCTGACTTCAGTAAGCTTGTAGGCCCCCTAGGCCATCCAGTAGCTCTACCTCCGGCAAGAAACACGCGACGCTGCACCTAAATGCATTTCGGGGAGAACCAGCTATCACGGAGTTTGATTGGCCTTTCACCCCTACCCACAGGTCATCCCCCAGGTTTTCAACCCTGGTGGGTTCGGTCCTCCACGCGGTCTTACCCGCGCTTCAACCTGCCCATGGGTAGATCACTCCGCTTCGGGTCTATGGCATGCGACTCGGAACGCCCTATTCAGACTCGCTTTCGCTACGGCTCCCCCACACGGGTTAACCTGGCCACATACCATAACTCGCAGGCTCATTCTTCAAAAGGCACGCGGTCACTTCACGTCAGCCCGAAGGCTGACACGCTCCCACGGCTTGTAGGCACACGGTTTCAGGTACTATTTCACGACCCCTCACCGGGGCACTTTTCACCTTTCCCTCACGGTACTTGTGCACTATCGGTCACCAGGGAGTATTTAGGCTTAGGAGGTGGTCCTCCCAGATTCACACGGGATTTCTCGGGCCCCGTGCTACTTGGGATACCGTCCGGAAGTCGCTTAAGTTTCACCTACGGGGGTGTCACCCTCTGTGCCGACGTTTTCCAACGTCTTCGACTACCAAAGCGATTTCTTACTTCCTGCCGGATCAGCAGTTCCGGCTGGACGGTCCCGCTACCCCGATCACGCAACGCCTGCTGGCTATGACACGTGATCGGTTTGGCCTATTCCCCTTTCGCTCACCACTACTCAGGGAATCGCGGTTGCTTTCTCTTCCTGTGGGTACTGAGATGTTTCACTTCCCCACGTTACCTCCACCTGCCCTATGTGTTCAGGCAGGGGCGACGGGCCATTACACCCGCCAGGTTTCCCCATTCGGAAATCCCCGGATCGAAGTCTGGTTGCCGACTCCCCGGGGCTTATCGCAGGCTCCTACGTCCTTCATCGGCTCCTGGTGCCAAGGCATCCACCGTGCGCCCTTAATAACTTGGCAACTACAGATGTGATGCTCGCGTCCACTGTGCAGTTCTCAAGATACGGGCGGTTCCGGCTCCCCGGCCTGTTACCAGGCGGGGCCACCGGCCCTGGCTGAAGGATGCCGCCTTGCGGCCGTTCCCTCAGGACCCAACAGCGTGCTCGGACTGGCCAGTCCCCGGTGTCAGCGTTCCTCCCGCAAGCGGGTGTACTAACTGGCCCGGGCAGCTGCCCAGACCGAATAACCAGTGCTCCACTAGTGAGCTACCACCTCGGAACACTCGTCCGAGTTATGGCTCTGGACGCGGTGCCCGGCTATGCCGGGGCGCGCCAGGTGCTCCTTAGAAAGGAGGTGATCCAGCCGCACCTTCCGGTACGGCTACCTTGTTACGACTTCGTCCCAATCGCCGGCCCCACCTTCGACGGCTCCCTCCCTTACGGGTTAGGCCACCGGCTTCGGGTGTTGCTGACTTTCGTGACGTGACGGGCGGTGTGTACAAGGCCCGGGAACGTATTCACCGCAGCGTTGCTGATCTGCGATTACTAGCGACTCCGACTTCATGGGGTCGAGTTGCAGACCCCAATCCGAACTGAGACCGGCTTTTTGAGATTCGCTCAACCTTGCGGTTTCGCAGCCCTCTGTACCGGCCATTGTAGCATGTTTGCAGCCCAAGACATAAGGGGCATGATGACTTGACGTCATCCCCACCTTCCTCCGAGTTGACCCCGGCAGTCTCCTATGAGTCCCCGGCATTATCCGCTGGCAACATAGAACGAGGGTTGCGCTCGTTGCGGGACTTAACCCAACATCTCACGACACGAGCTGACGACAGCCATGCACCACCTGTGCAGGACCCTTACGGACACCCCATCTCTGAGGCTTTTCCCTGCATGTCAAACCTTGGTAAGGTTCTTCGCGTTGCGTCGAATTAAGCAACATGCTCCGCCGCTTGTGCGGGCCCCCGTCAATTCCTTTGAGTTTTAGCCTTGCGGCCGTACTCCCCAGGCGGGGCGCTTAATGCGTTAGCTGCGGCACGGAATCCGTGGAAGGATCCCACACCTAGCGCCCAACGTTTACAGCGTGGACTACCAGGGTATCTAATCCTGTTCGCTCCCCACGCTTTCGCTCCTCAGCGTCAGGTAAGGCCCAGAGAACCGCCTTCGCCACCGGTGTTCCTCCCGATATCTGCGCATTTCACCGCTACACCGGGAATTCCATTCTCCCCTACCTACCTCTAGTCTGCCCGTATCCACTGCAAGGCCAGGGTTAAGCCCTAGCTTTTCACAGCAGACGTGACAGTCCGCCTACGAGCTCTTTACGCCCAATAATTCCGGACAACGCTTGCGCCCTACGTGTTACCGCGGCTGCTGGCACGTAGTTAGCCGGCGCTTCTTCTGCAGGTACCGTCACTTTCGCTTCGTCCCTGCTGAAAGGGGTTTACAACCCGAAGGCCTTCATCCCCCACGCGGCGTCGCTGCGTCAGGCTTTCGCCCATTGCGCAAGATTCCCCACTGCTGCCTCCCGTAGGAGTCTGGGCCGTGTCTCAGTCCCAGTGTGGCCGGTCGCCCTCTCAGGCCGGCTACCCGTCGTCGCCTTGGTAGGCCGTTACCCCACCAACTAGCTGATAGGCCGCGAGTCCATCCCCAGCCGATAAATCTTTCCACGTCAGCCGATGTCGGTTGACGTAATATCCGGTATTAATTCCGGTTTCCCGGAGCTATCCCGGAGCTAAGGGCAGGTTGCTCACGTGTTACTCACCCGTTCGCCGCTCGAGTACCCCGAAGGGCCTTTCCGCTCGACTTGCATGTGTTAAGCACGCCGCCAGCGTTCGTCCTGAGCCAGGATCAAACTCTCCGTTGATGTCTATGTGCAACCGCTCACATCGGAGCGGGAGCAGACAAAAGGAGTGCCTTGTCCGGCAGCTAAATGCCGCCGTCAAGGCGATCTTGGCATCCGTAAGTGAGGTACTGAGCCGTTACCGGCCAGCCCCACTGACGGGGTTATGTGCATGTGCACTGGCTTTTAGCACGCTGTTGAGTTCTCAAGGAGCGGACGCGCACCATCGCTCGGCTCTCGCCGGGTTCCCGGGGCAACCCTTCTAACTTACCGGCAAGCCCTAGGCCTGTCAAATCCCGCTCTGCGAGATCCTCGATTGCCTGCCAACTTGCCGCCAGCCTCAGCTTACCTGCAGTTCGGGACCACCCGTTCCCGGGCTCCGTCCCGCAAGCCGTCTTGCTCGCTTCTGGCTGGTCCGAGGGGCCCGTCCGCCAGCGGCGTTCCGTGTCCCTCGGGGCAGGAGAAACATTAGGCAGCAAAGCGGTTTCCGTCAAATCGGAGCTTCCCGCGCGGTCACCGCCAGTTCATCTCAACGCTGACCTGCACAGCAAGGCTTCCAACGGCCTACCGCAACCGCGCTGAATCTCCTACCTCGCACTCAGCACAGCAAAAATCCGCCAAGAAATATTTCCTGGCCCTCCCGACTCACCGCCAGATCCGCGCAGACCGGCAGACAGACCCGCGCAGACCGGCAGAGCTGTCAACCGCGGCGGCACCCAGCTCAACTGGCCGTCCTAGACCTGGCCAGGAGGCCGAGCGCGGGAGACTGCGGCCCGCTGCGCCGATCTGCGGCCTAGCACCGGGTCTTGGCACCAGCGCCCGAGATTTGCGGGCCAGCGCGCGGGCTGCGGACTTGCTGTGCTGTCCGGCGCCGGACCTACGGGCGCCGGACAGCGGCCATGCAGTCGCTGCACCCGGGACCGGGACGATCGTGATCATGGGATTGGTGTCGTCCTGACGCAACGCCGCTGACTTAAGGCCATCGCCAGCCCCCGGCCACACCGCCGGCGCCAACTTTTCACGTGTTTGGCCCGCTAGAACCGGGACAAATCGGGCGGTGAGCGTACCGGATACGTGAAGAGTCGCCACAGCGCATGATCGATGTGCCTGATGGGGCTGAAGTTGGCAGGCTAGGGCCAGCGCATGGGGAACGTCCAGACCGTTAAGTCAGCGGCGTTGCGTCCTGACGACAGTAACGTCATGATCACGATGGCCGGGTAGCCGCGCGGTGCCATACACGTGGCCAGTGCGATCAATGGGGCTAATACGGCTGAGGTGAATATTCTCACTTCGCGGCGCTGCTGTTTTCAGCGCTGCTGAGCGCAAAACGGCGCCAGCGGGACCGCTGGCGTGAGTGGGGGAATGGGCGGCGCTGGAGCGGGGGGCGGTGGGCCAGAGCTGGCCGCCGGGTCAGGCCCGGGGCGCCCAAGTCAGGTCCGGGCCACTGGGTCAGGCCCGGACCACCGGCTTGGGCGGCCCGCCGCTGGGCGAGGCGCGGACCCCGGCTCAGGCCCAGACCGCCGCGGAGTCGGGCCGGGACGGCTTGGTTAGGACCGGATGACCTCGACGCCGGCGACCGTGCGCTTGCCGCGGCGCAGCACCAGGAACCGGCCGTGCAGCAGATCCCCTTCGGCTGGGCGGGCGTCCGGCTCGGTCACCTTCCGGTTGTTCAGGTAGGCGCCGCCCCCGGCGATGGCCCGCCGCGCCTCCGACTTGCTGGACACCAGGCCGGTGGCCACCATCAGGTCGGCCACTGTCGGCTGCCCCAGGGCCAGCAGGCTGGCCCAGCTGAACTGTACCGACGGGATCTCGGCGATGGCGGCGGCCAGCGTGCCCGGATCCAGCGCGGCCAGGTCGCCCTGGCCGAACAGCGCACGGCTGGCCGCGATGGCCTTCTCCATCTCGGCCTGGCCGTGCACGAGTTCGGTCACCTCGGCGGCCAGCACCCGCTGCGCCATCCGGGCGGCCGGCCGGTCGCGGGTCTCCTGCTCCAGGTGCTCGATCTCGCCGCGGGTGCGGAACGTGAACACCCGGAGCAGGCCCGGCACCTCCTCGTCGGCCCGGTTCAGCCAGAACTGGTAGAACGCGTACGGGCTCATCAGGTCGGCGCTGATCCAGATCGCGCCGCCCTCGGTCTTGCCGTACTTGGTCCCATCCGGCTTAGTGATCAGCGGGGTGGCCAGCGCGTGCACCGCGGCGCCGTCGACCCGGCGGATCAGGTCCACCCCGGACACCAGGTTGCCCCACTGGTCGCTGCCGCCGACCTGCAGCGTGCAGTCGTACCGCCGGTACAGCTCCAGGAAGTCGTTGGCCTGCAGGACCTGGTAGCTGAACTCGGTGTAGCTGATCCCGCCCGCCTCCAGCCGGGCCTTGACCGACTCGCGGCCGAGCATCTGGTTCACCGGGAAGTGCTTGCCAATATCGCGGAGGAACTCCAGCGCGGACAGCGGCTCGGTCCAGTCCAGGTTGCTGACCACCAGCGCGCCGGTGGAACCAGCCGAGAAGTCGAGGAACCGGGATACCTCACCGCGGATCCGGTCCACCCACTGGGCGACCACGTCCCGGGAGTTGAGCACCCGCTCCACCGACTTACCGCTGGGATCCCCGATCAGCCCGGTCGCGCCGCCGACCAGCGCGATCGGCCGATGCCCGGCCAATTGCAGGCGGCGCAGCGTGAGCAGCTGGACCAGGTTCCCGATGTGCAGGCCGGGAGCAGTCGGATCGAAACCTACGTAAACCGTGACCGGGCCACCGTCGAGTTCCTTACGCAGCTCGTCGGGGTCGGTGGACAGCGCGATAAGACCGCGCCAGGTCAGCTCGTCGATGATGTCGGTCACCGGTTCATCGTGCCATCTTCGCCGGCCGAAGGTGAAACCGCTTTCGGCTGCGCGGGCCCGCCGGGCCCACCGCGCCCGCTGGGCCGGGCGGCCCGGGCGGGCCGGACCCGGGGGACGGCCGGCCGGTACACCGACACGGTCGGGTCGCCGGTCGCCCAGAACCGCCACGGCCAGTCGGCCGCCTTGGTGATGCCCACCCGCGGGCCCTGGCTGATCCCGGCCGGGCTGCCACCAGGCGCCGCGGCCCGGATCCGCAGCGGCGACTCCGCCGAGCACACGTCGAGGCCATTCTGGGCCCGGTCGATGCCGAGCGCCTGGCACAACCGGGCTGGCCCGCGAGCCAGTTCCCGCTCAGCCAGCACAGACGGCCGGGCCCGCCCAGCCGATCGCCGCTCAGTGGCCAGCGGCACCCCCGACACCACCTGCCCGGCCCGGATCAGCACCGCGGACGCGGTGCCGGGCGGCAGGCAGACGATGTTGACGCACCAGTGCATGCCGTAGGTGAAGTACACGTAGGAGTGCCCCGGCCCGCCGAACATGACGCCGTTCCGCGCGGTCTGGCCGCGGTAGGAGTGCGACGCCGGGTCGGCCGCACCCTCGTACGCCTCGACCTCGGTGAGCCGCACCGCCACCAGGCCGGCGTCCGTTTCATGCTCCAGCACGCAGCCGAGCAGCCTGGGTGCCACGTCCAGCGAGTGGACGGCGAAGAACTCCCGCGGCAGCAGCGGCCCGGCGTACCCAGCCACCCCAGCCACCCCGGCCACGGTCAGCGCGCCGCCCAGGCCGCGTGCTCGTCCACCACCGAACGCAACGCCGCCAGCTGCTCGGCGACCCGCTCCGGCGCGGTGCCGCCCGGGGCCTTCCGCGCGGCCAGCGCGCCCTGTACGGTCAGCACCTCGCGGATATCCGGGGTGAGGTGCGCCGAGATCTTGGCCAGGTCCTCGTCGCTCACGTCGGGCAGGTCGCAGTCGTGCACCTGGCACCACACCACCAGGTGACCGACCACCTCGTGTGCCTCGCGGAACGGGACCCCGCGCCGGACGAGCAGTTCAGCCAGGTCGGTAGCGAGCGAAAACCCAGTGCTCGCACCGGCCGATAGCCGTTCACTGTGAATGGTCATGGTGGCCACCAGGCCGGCCATCGCGGGCAGCACGACCAGCAGCGTGTCCACCGCGTCGAACACCGGTTCCTTGTCCTCCTGCAGGTCGCGGTCGTAGCTCAGCGGCAGGCCCTTGAGCGCGACGAGCAGGCTGGTCAGCCCGCCGATGAGGCGGCCGGCCTTGCCCCGGGCCAGCTCGGCCACGTCCGGGTTCTTCTTCTGCGGCATGATCGAGGACCCGGTCGCGTAGGCGTCGTCGATCTCCACCCAGCCGAACTCGGACGTGGACCAGAGCACGATCTCCTCGCCCAGCCGGGACAGGTGCACACCGAGCAGCGCCGCCGCGAAGCAGAACTCGGCCGCGAAGTCGCGGTCGCTCACCGCGTCCATCGAGTTCTCCGCGGCCCGGTCGAAGCCCAGCTCGGCGGCGACCGCCTCCGGGTCCAGCGGCAGCGACGAGCCGGCCAGCGCGCCCGCGCCGAGCGGGCTGACCGCGGCCCGCTTGTCCCAGTCGCGCAGCCGGCTGACGTCCCGGGCCAGCGCCTGGCCGTGCGCCAGCAACTGGTGCCCGAACACCACCGGCTGGGCGTGCTGCAGGTGGGTCATGCCCGGCGCCGGGGTATTCACGTGCTGCTCGGCCTGGGCCAGCAGGGCGGTCTCCAGCTCGGCCACCCGGGACACCACCCGCCGGACGTGGTCCCGCAGGTACAGCCGCAGGTCGGTGGCGATCTGGTCGTTCCGGCTGCGGCCGGCCCGCAGCTTGCCGCCGAGCGCGCCGACCCGTTCCAGCAGGCCGCGCTCCAGCGCGGTGTGCACGTCCTCGTCGGCCACCGTGGGCCGGAAGCTGCCGTCCTGGCAGGCCGTATCCAGGCTGTCCAGCGCGCCGAGCAGGCGGGCCAGCTCGGCGTCGGAGAGCAGCCCGGCCCGGTACAGCACCCGGGCATGGGCCCGGGAGGCGAGCAGGTCGTAGGGCGCCAGCCGCCAGTCGAACTGGACACTCACCGACAGCCGGGCCAGCGCTTCGGCCGGGCTGGACCCGAACCGGGCACCCCAGAGCCGGGTCGGCGTGCGTTCCTCTTCTGCCACCACTGTCCTCTCCGTCGCTGCCTGGGAATAGTAGTGCGGTGCCACCGGCCGGCGGCACCGCACGGCGGGCAGGACCGGTCAGCCTCTCCCCTCGGCGATCCGGAGCAGCGCGCGGGCCACCTCCGCGCCGCCGGCCTGCTCCCGGCTGATGACCAGCACGGTGTCGTCGCCGGCCACGGTGCCGAGGATGGACGGCCAGGCGGCGTGGTCGATAGCCGAGGCGAGCAGCTGCGCCGCCCCGGCCGGGGTGCGCAGCACCACCAGGTTGGCGCTGGGTTCCGCGCTGAGCAGGAAGTCGGCCGCGATCCGGGCCAGCCGGCTGGGCGGCTCCCGGTCCGGCACGCTAGCCCCGGCCCGCGCCGGGCCAGCCGCCCGGCCAGGACCGCCCGGGCCGCGCCCGGCCAGCGGGCCGAGGCCACCGCGCACCCCGGCGGGCACCCCGGGCCGCGGGTGCCGCGGCTCGCTGGGCGAGGCCAGCACCCCGGCCAGCCCGCCGGGCCGCGATCCGGGGCCGCCCGGCTCGCCGGGCAGCGCGTAGACCAGCCCGCCGTCCGGCCCGCGCAGCCGCACCGCGCCCAGCTCGTCCAGGTCGCGGGACAGCGTGGCCTGGGTGACCCGCACCCCGTTCTGGGCCAGCAGCTCGGACAGCTCGTCCTGGGACCGCACCGCGGTGCTGGCCAGGATGGCGGTGATCTGCGCCTGCCGGGCCGTCTTGGTGACCGGGCTGACCGGGTTCGCCGGGCTCACCGGGACGCCGCCAGCAGCCAGGCGAGCAGCGCCTTCTGCGCGTGCAGCCGGTTCTCCGCCTCGTCCCAGACCACGCTGCGCGGCCCGTCCAGCACGGCGGCGCTGATCTCCTCGCCGCGGTGCGCGGGCAGGCAGTGCAACACCACGCAGGCCGGGCTGCCCAGCGCCAGCTTGTCCTCGTTCAGCTGGTAGGGCCGGAGCGCGGCGATCCGCTGCGTCTCCTGGCCCTCCTGGCCCATCGAGGTCCACACGTCGGTGGCCAGCACGTCGGCGTCCGCGCAGGCCGCCTTGGCGTCGCTGGTGACCTCGACGGACCCGCCGGTGGCCGCGGCGATGGCGGCCGCGTCGGCCAGCACGGCCGGGTCCGGCTGGTACTCCCCGGGCGCCGCGATCCGCACCCGCATCCCGGCGGTGGCCCCGCCGAGCAGGTAGGAGTGCGCCATGTTGCTGGACCCGTCGCCGAGGAAGGTGAGCACCAGCCCGGTCAGCCGGCCGTGCCCGGCCCGCACGGTCTGCAGGTCGGCCAGCACCTGGCAGGGGTGGAAGCGGTCGGTCAGCGCGTTGATCACCGGCACCTGGCTGACCGCGGCCATCTCGTCGATCCGGTCCTGGCCGAACGTGCGCCAGACGATCGCGGCCACCTGGCGGTCCAGCACCCGGGCCGTGTCCGCGACCGGCTCGCCCCGGCCGAGCTGCGATGTCTGCGCGTCGATGATGAGCGGCTGGCCGCCCAGCTCGGCGATGCCGACCGCGAACGAGATCCGGGTCCGGGTGGACGGCTTGTCGAACAGGACGGCCACGGTGCGCGGCCCGGCCAGCGGCTGGCGGCCGAACCGGTCCGCCTTCATGCTGTCGGCCAGGTCCAGCACGTCGGCCTGCTCGGCCGGGCTGAGGTCGTCGTCGCGCAGGAAATGCCGGCTCATCGTGGGCCCCCTCCGGCGGTGGCAACTTCCGGCGAGGGTACCGCGTCCAGGATGCCGGGCAGCGCGCCGAGGAACGCGGCGGCCTGGCTGGCGTCCAGGATCAGCGGCGGGGCCAGCCGGATCGCGTCCGGCTGCACCGCGTTGACCAGGAAGCCGGCCTGCCGGGCCGCGTCCGCCACGGCCACGGCGGACGGGCTGGTCAGCACCGCGGCCAGCCACAGGCCACGGCCGCGCACCCCGGCCAGCAGCGGGTGCCGGACCGCGGCCAGCCCATCGGCCAGCTGCTGGCCGACCGCGGCTGCCCGGGTCAGCAGGCCGTCCGCCTCGATCGTGCCCAGCACGGCCAGCGCGGCCGCGCAGGCCACCGGGTTGCCGCCGAACGTGCTGCCGTGGTCGCCCGGGCGCAGCACCGCACCGGCGTCGCCCAGCCCGACGCAGGCGCCGATGGGCAGCCCGCCGCCCAGCCCCTTGGCCAGGGTGAGCACGTCCGGCCGGACCTGCTCGTGCTGGTGCGCGAACCAGGTCCCGGTCCGGCCGATGCCGCTCTGGATCTCGTCCAGCACCAGCAGCGCGCCGGCCGCGTCACAGGCCGCGCGGGCCGCGCTCAGGTAGCCGGCGGGCGGCGGCACCACGCCGCCCTCGCCCAGGCAGGGCTCCAGGAAAACGGCGGCCACGTCCGCCCGGGTGGCGGCCCGTAGCGCCGCCGCGTCCCCGTAGGGCACGAACCGCACGTCAATCCCGTAGGGGCCGAACGCCTCCCGGATGGAACTCTTGCCCGTCAGTGCGAGGGCGCCGAGAGTGCGGCCATGAAAGCCGCCCTCGGCCGCGACGAAGACCGGGCGAGCCGGGCCCTGGGCGCGGCGGGCCAGCTTGATCGCGGCCTCGTTGGCCTCGGTCCCGGAGTTGCAGAGGAACACCCGGCCGGGACTGCCCAGCAGGGCCAGCAGGCGTTCGGCCAGCGCCACTTCGGGCTCGTGCAGGAACAGGTTGGAGGTGTGCGCGAGGGTGCGGACCTGCCGGCTCACCGCCTCGATGACGGCCGGGTGGGCGTGGCCCAGCGAGCTGACCGCGATGCCCGCGAACAGGTCGAGGTACTCCCGGCCGTCCACGTCCCAGACCCGGCAGCCCTCGCCCCGGGCCAGCGCGGCCGGCGGGATCCCGTAGTTGCCCATCAGCGCGGCCCCGAACCGGGCCTGCAGCCGCTCCGTCGCAGTCACTGGGCTGGCTCCTCTCCGGCCGGGTCCGGCACGACCATGGTGCCGATGCCGGAGTCGGTGAAGATCTCCAGCAGCACCGAGTGCGGCAGCCGGCCATCCAGCACGTGCGCCTGCGGCACCCCGCCGCGCACCGCGCGCAGGCACGCCTCCATCTTCGGGATCATCCCGGCGCTCAGCCCGGGCAGCATGGCCGCCAGTTCGGCCGCGCTGAGCCGGCTGATCACCTCGCCGCGGCGGGCCGGGTCGCCGTCGTGCCAGTCCGGGTACAGGCCCTCGACGTCGGTCAGCACGACCAGCTTGGCCGCGCCCAGCGCGACGGCCAGCGCGGCCGCGGCGGTGTCCGCGTTCACGTTGTAGACCTCGCCGTCCGGCGCCGCGGGCGACGCTGGACACCACCGGCACCCGGCCGTCCCGGAGCAGGGCCAGCACCGCACCGGGGTCGACCGCGTCGATCTCGCCGACCAGGCCGAGGTCGACCGGCTCGCCGTCCACCACCGCGCCGCGGCGGCTGGCGGTGAACAGGTTGGCGTCCTCGCCGGACATGCCGATCGCGAACGGGCCGTGCCGGTTGACCAGGCCGACCAGGTCCCGGTTGACCTGCCCGGTGAGCACCATGCGGACCACGTCCATGGCTTCCGGCGAGGTGACCCGGAGCCCCGCCTTGAACGTGCTGGGCACGCCGAGCCGGTCCAGGTGCGCGGAGATCTGCGGCCCGCCGCCGTGCACCACCACCGGGCGCAGCCCGGCGTGCCGGAGGAACACCACGTCCTGGGCGAACGCGTGCCGCAGGTCGTCGTCGGTCATCGCGTGGCCGCCGTACTTGAGCACCACGGTCCGGCCGTGGAACCGGCTCAGCCAGGGCAGCGCCTCGATCAGCGTGGCCGCCTTGGCCAGTGCCTCGCCCCGGCTGGGCGGCTCGGGCTGGGCTGCCGGCCGGGGTGTTGCCTCGGGTGGTGGATGCGCCGTCGCGGTCACGTCGAGTAGGCCGAGTTCTCGTGCACGTAGGCCGTGGTCAGGTCGGTGGTGGCGATGGTGGCGGTGTGCGGCCCGGCGGACAGGTCCACGGTGATCGTCACGTCCCGCGGCCGCAGGTCGACCTTGGCCCGGTCGCCGCCCGGGCAGCCGCTGCGGCACACCCAGACGCCGTTGATGGCGACGTTCAGCCGGTCCGGCTCGAACGCCGCGTCAGTGGTGCCCACCGCGGCCAGGACCCGGCCCCAGTTCGGGTCCTCCCCGCCGATGGCGCACTTGACCAGGCTGGACCGGGCTACCGCGCGGCCGACGGTGACCGCGTCCGGCTCGCTGGCCGCCCCGACCACTTCGATGGCGATCAGCTTGTTCGCCCCTTCCGCGTCCGCCTGCAGCTGCCGGGCCAGGTCGGCGCAGACGCCGGTCAGCCCGGCGGTGAACTGGCCCAGGTCTGGCGCCGTGCCGGCCGCGCCGCTGGCCAGCAGCAGCACGGTGTCGTTGGTGGACATGCAGCCGTCGGTGTCCAGCCGGTCGAACGTCATCCGGGTGGCCTCGCGCAGCGCGCTGTCCAGCGCGCTGGCCGGCAGGTCAGCGTCGGTGGTCAGCACGCACAGCATGGTGGCCAGGGCGGGGGCGAGCATGCCGGCGCCCTTGGCCATGCCGCCGATCGTGTAGCCGTCCGGCCGGCTGAACGCGATCTTGCTCACCGTGTCGGTGGTCCGGATCGCGTCCGCCGCCGTCGTGCCGCCGCTCCGGGACGCCTCGTCCAGCGCCGCACCGAGCCCGCCCAGCAGCAAGTCCATCGGCAGCCGCTCGCCGATCAGGCCGGTGGAGCAGACGGCGATCTCCCCGGCTGACTCGGCGGCCGCGCCAGGCTGCTCTCCGAGTGCCTGGGACAGGCGTTCGGCAGTGATATGGGTGTCCTGGAAGCCGAGCGGGCCGGTGCACGCGTTCGCGCCGCCGGAGTTGAGCGCCACGGCCCGGACCCGGCCGCCGCGGAGCACCTGCTGCGTCCACAGCACCGGCGCGGCCTTGACCCGGTTGCTGGTAAACACGCCGGCCGCCGCGCGGGATGGGCCGTCGTTCAGCACCACGGCGACGTCTCGCTCGCCGGAGGGCTTGAGCCCGGCGGCTACGCCGGCCGCGCGGAAGCCGAGCGGGGCGGTCACGCTCATGGGGCGACTCCATTCACGGTCAGGCCCGCCTCCTCCGGCAGGCCCAGCATCAGGTTGGCGATCTGGATGGCCTGCCCGGCCGCCCCCTTGACCAGGTTGTCTTCCGCGGCCACGACGACCGCCCGGCCGGCCTGGGCGTCCGCGGCGGCTTGCAGGTGCACGGTGTTGCCGCCGAGGGTGGCCGCGGTGCTGGGCCACTGCCCGTCCGGCAGCACCCGGATGAACGGCTCGCCCGCGTAGGCGTCCGCGAGCACGGCGCGCGGGTCGGCGGACACTGAGTTGGCGGACACTGAGTTGGCGGACACTGGGCGGCCGGCCAGCCGGGCGGTGCAGGTGGCCAGGATGCCGCGCGGCATCGGCACCAGCAGCGGCGTGAACGACACGGTGGGGCGGGTGCCGGTGACCTCGCCCAGCGCCTGCTCGATCTCCGGGGTGTGCCGGTGCACGCCGCCCACCTGGTACGCGGACACCGAGCCCAGCACCTCGGTGGCCAGCAGCCCGGGACGCGGCGTGCGGCCCGCGCCCGAGGTGCCGGAGGCGGCGACGGCGACGATGTCGGCCGGGCCGACCAGCCCGGCGGCCAGCAGCGGGGCCAGGGCCAGGATGACCGCGGTGGCGTGGCAGCCCGGCGCGGCGACCTGGCGGGCGGCCCGGATCCGGTCCCGGGCCCCGGGCAGCTCGGGCAGGCCATAGACCCAGCACCCGGCGTGCGGGCCAGGGTAGAACGCGGCCCAGTCGGCCGGGTCGGCGAGCCGGAAGCTGGCGCTCAGATCGATGACCGCGACGCCGTCCGGCAGCCGGGCCGCGATGGCCGCGGACTCCTCGGGCTGCAGGGCCAGGAAGACCAGGTCGGCCGTGGCCAGCCGGGCCGGCTCGGTCGGCTCGAAGGTCAGCCCGGCCAGGCTGGCCAGGTGCGGGTGCAGGTCGGTGACGGCGGCGCCCGCGCTGGCGTGCCCGGTCACCGGGCCGAGCTCAAGGTCAGGGTGCGCCGCGATGAGCCGGAGCAGTTCTCCCCCGGCGTAGCCGCTGGCACCGGCTACCGCCACCCGGACTCCCATCCACCCTCCTGTGCTCGCAGCCCGGGATCCGGTTCTCCGACCCTCGTGTTGCCAGGGCCCCGCGCTGGCGGAACCTCGCGGCTCCGGCCCTCGCGCCCCGGGCCCTCGCGCAAAAGTATGCATGAGGATGACTAGTTATGCAAGATGTGTTTCCCGGCTGGTGAAGCCGGGCAGGGTCCGCACCCCAAAGGATCACAAAACGTTCAACGGGCGCACTCGGGGGCGCGTCCGACACGGGGAGCCGGCGTCGGAGGGCCACTGGGCTAGGGCATGATGAGGGGCGCGAAAGGAGCCCCCATGCGCCGTTCCATCTGGCCCGCCGGCGCGGCTTTCCCCGCCGCGCTCGCCTTGGTCATGCTGTCCGGTTGCGGCGCGCACAGCCCGGCAGCGTCCACGCCCGCCTCGCCCGCGGCCCAGTCCGCCTCCCCCGTGCCCGTCGGCCACCCGTGTGGCCTGGCCAAGACCGCGGCTGGTGTCCCGGTCCAGGTGCAGGTGGTGCGGGGCACGGTGGGCTGCCCGGCCGCATTGCACCTGCAGCGGGCCTACGCGGCCGAGGTGGCGTCGGGCAAGGCGCCGGGCAATGGCGGCGGCGGGCCGATCTCAGTCAGCGGCTGGGTCTGCGTCGGGTTCAACACGCCCGAGATCCTGCGCACCGGCGACACCTCGAAGTGCACCAGGCATGGCGCGGAGATCGCGGCCGTGCTGCCCAGCCCGTCCGCGTCGCCATCGTCCTGAGCCGGCCGGCGAGTACGGTCCGTTTACCGGCCGATTACCTGTGGTTAACGCTCACAGCGCCAGACTGGCCCGCATCTGGGCCTGCCGGGGGCGCCCACGGTGGCCGTGTCGGTGACCATCCAGACCTGGTTACGGCCCGCATGCTTGGCCCGGTAGAGCGCGCTGTCCGCGCCGGCCAGCAGGTCGGTGAGCTGGCTGCCGGTCGTTCTTTCCCAGCTCACACCTAGTGCGGCCACCCCCATGGAGACAGTAACCTGGAGTGGCTCGGTGGCAGGATCATCATCCACGCTGATGGGCATGGTCTCGATGTGCTTCCGCACCCGCTCAGCGATCTGGCGGGCATCGGCGGGGCTGGTCTGGGGCAACAGCAGCGCGAACTCCTCGCCGCCAAACCGGCCGGCCAGGTCATAATCGCGCAGATGGATCTGGAACGTCCGCGCGATCGCCCGAAGTGCTTTGTCGCCGGCTAGGTGACCGTGCAGGTCGTTGACTAGTTTGAAGTGATCGACGTCGATCAGGATCAGGGCGAGGGGGGTGCGAGTACGAACGGCACGAGCGACCTCAGACGCCGCTTCGCGCTCCCAGGTGCCTGCGTTGAGCAGGCCAGTCTTGGAGTCGATGCGGGAGGCGTTCACCAGCTGGGCATGCCGGACCGAGCGCTGCAGCAAGGTGACGAATGGCAGGGCGAAGACGATCGTGACGAGGCTGATGGCTATGCCGAGCGTGACCACCACCGTGACGCACAGCTCGACGGCGTCGTTCTGCAGGCGCTCGCGGTCGAAGACCATGTCGCGGACCCGCAGGCTCGGGTCCGCGCCCTTGATCGCGGGCAGCACCAGGGCCTGGTTCAGCGGCCCACTGCACGAGGGCCGCGGACGCCAGCGCGAGCAGCCACCCAGGCACGTGAGCGGGCAGCGAGGCGACCGGCCCGATCACGGCGTGGCTGACCGCGTGGAAGGCCAGCGAGGCGAGCCCGTAGGACAGCCCGACCGCCGCCGCGGTGAACGCTCTCCGGTGCGGGGGTACCCGTCTGATCCGCAACTGGGTCAGGCCAATCCGGATCAGTGGCGCGAGCAGAGCGAAGACGGGGGGCAGCAGGATGGCGATCGGCAGTTCCCAGACCGCGTACACGTCCTTGGTGACCCCGGCGTTCTCCCCGGCCCGCCGGGTCAGTTCGACGGTGGTGCCGATGCACCCCAGGAGCGCGCCGAACACGAGCAGATCATGGGCGGAGACGCTGGTCGCGCTGACCGCCAGGCCGAGAGCAGCGGCGTAGAGGGCCACGAGCGCCACGATGTACGCGGCCAGGCGGGGCGGGAGCTCCCACATCGGCCAGGCTTGAACTGCCTGCCGAGCCGCGTGCAGACGCGTGCGAACGTCGGCCCGCATTCAAGCCTCCTTCGCCCGCGCAGTTACGGCTACGTCACCATGGCATGGGGTAAGAACGTTGCCCCGTATTGTCACAGACCTACTGTACCCCCTGTCAAGCCTCCGTTACAGACTGATACCACATCGGCGGGTCTACCGGACCTTAGTCACTCTAGGTTATCAGTTGACTTCAAACGTTCGAGAGCAGGGTAGTGCATGTTGAAATGTACACCGACCTAAACCATCTCCCCTGAGAGCGAATGCGTGCTATGCACCTGTTGTTACCCAACAGAACATTCGAGGGCCATCCGATCGGAGCCTCATCCGCACGTCAGGCGAAGGGAGTCCCGCAATGACCGCGACCACCGGCTGGGCCTGACCCCGCCACCGCACACCACCGGGCACGCGACGCGAAGGGAGCACCGCAATGACCGCGACCACCGGCTGGGCCTGACCCCGCCACCGCACACCACCGGGCACGCGACGCGAAGGGAGCACCGCAATGACCGCGACCACCGGCTGGGCCTGACCTCGGCACCGCACGCGACCGGCCAGCACATCACCCGAGAGGAGCACCGCAATGACCGCCACCACCGGCTGGGCCTGACCCCCCACTCAGCACCGAAGCACAGCGTGCGGAGCGGGCTCCTGACGTGAGTCAACTCGTACGGGATCGCAATAGTGCGATCAATACGGCTACGGCCGCACCGACCGCACCGCTGACTGCGATCACCAGGCTGGGCGCGAACCGTTGCGCGGCCGCCCCGGCCAGGATCATCGCCACGCCCTGGCCAAGGCTCATACCGCCTTGGGCCAGGCCGAACGCCTGACTGCGCTGCCCATCCGGGACGGCGCGGACGAACGCGGCATTCGCGGCGAGCTGGTAGCAGTCGAACAGACCGCCAGTGACCAGCACAAGCAGTGCGGCTGGCAAGGGAGGCTGGAAGACGAAGAGCACCAGCACACCGCAGCTCATCGTCGCCAATGGGCTCATCCAGCGCAGCCGCCGCTCCGGTTCGACCAGCCGGCTGAACAGCACGGCACCCAGGGACGCTCCGAATGCCCCGGCGGCCAGGATCAGCCCGACCGCTGCCGGGCCACCTCCCAGGTCATGGCCAAGCGGGGCGGCGACCCCTTCTGGGACGTTGTAGAACGCGGCGAGCCAGCCGAGCAGCATCGGCGTGCGCAGCGCCGGCGTACCCAGCACCAGCCTGATCCCGGCCCTGAGCTGACGTCCGGCGCCGCCCGGCGGGGTGGCCGCCTGGTCTGGGTGCGGCAGGCTGGCGCCTGCCGGTGGACGGGCGAGTACCCAGAGCCGGGTTATCACCGCCGACAGGATGAAGGTGGCCGCGTCGGCCAGCAGCGCGGCGCGCACGCCGAAGAAGCCGACCGCCGCCCCGCCGACCGCAAAGCCCAGTACCTGGGCGAATTGCAGCGTGGTCAGCGTGACCGCGGTACCGAGCACATACCGGTCGCCGGCCAGGATGTCGGGGTAGAGCGCGGCCCGGGCCGAGCTGAACGGCGCGCTGATCAGGGTGACCAGGACCAGCAGGCAAACCTGCACCGCGAGCGGCATCCCGGGCACGGCCATCAGGCCGACCAGCCCGGCGCGGCCCAGGTCGCAGCCGATCATCACCCGCCGTCGCGGCCACCGGTCGGCCAGCCCGGACAGCAGCAGCCCGCCCGCGAAGGTGGGTATCACGCTGGCCGCGAACGCGACCGCGGCCAGCAGGGCGGAATGGGTCTGGTCGAACACCAGCAAGGTGATGGCCACCCGGGCCAGCTGATCGCCGGCCACCGACAGGACCTGAGCGATCCACAGGGCCCGGAACTCCCCGATCCGGAAGACCTCACCGAAGGTCGCCCTCGGCTCGGCGGCCCCGGCCGGGCCGAACGGGTTGGGCGCGTCGGGTGAGATCCTGGATTTCCCGCTAGTGATCTGCGCCTCCCGCCGGAATTGAGCCACCTCGGGCGCACTGGATGTACCGGTCACGATTAGTAATCAGTTGCCGACCTCTCGTATGAAGGCTACCGACATCCCAACCGGATCGAAGGGCATTCCTCCCCGCGTGACAGCATGATGGCCGTGCAGACGATGGCGGCGGTATTCCCCGATTCACGGATCCACAGCGCCCGCAGCGCCGTCTATGTTGTCTTCACCGCGGCGGGTTTCGCGTTCGCCAGCTGGGCGGCCCGGATTCCGCAGGTACGTGACCAACTGCGGGTAACCCCTGGCGTGCTCGGGCTCATCCTGCTCAGCATCGCCATCGGCTCGACCATCGCGATGCCGCTGTCCGGGCTGGTCATCACCAGGATCGGGGAACGCCGCACGGTGCAGGTGATGTCCCTGATCTCAGCTCTGGGCCTGGCCACCGTGGCGGTCGGCTACCAGCACGGGATCCCGCTGGTGGTGGCCGGCCTGTTCCTGTTCGGCTTCGGCACAGGCAACTGGGACGTGGCGATGAACGTCCAGGCGGCGGCCGTGGAACAGGCTCTCGGCCGGTCGATCATGCCAAAGTTCCACGCCGGGTGGAGCATCGGCACCGTGGCCGGGGCTGGCCTGGGCGCGATCATGGTCGTGGCCGGGGTGCCGGTCACCGTGCACCTCCTCGCGGTCGCGGCCGCGGTGGCCGTCGCGGTGCCGGCCGCGACCCGCCGCTTCCTGCCGCATGCCCCGGTGACCTGCGCGCGACCTGGCCGCGCCGGACCTGGCCGCGCCGGACCTGGCCGCGCCAGCCGTGCGGCGCAGCCCGCTGCGGGCCTGGACCGAGCCACGGACCCTGCTCATTGGCCTGTTCGTGCTGTGCATGGCGTTCACCGAGGGAACCGGTAACGACTGGCTCAGCCTCGGGGTCATCGGCGGCTATCACGCGGCGCCGGTGCTCGGCACGCTCGCGCTGGCCACCTTCCTGGCCGCGATGACCGCGGGCCGGTGGTTCGGCCCGCGGTTCATCGACCGGTTCGGCCGGGTCAGGATGCTGCGGGCCGGCGCGGCGACCGCGCTGGCTGGCCTGCTGGTCATCGTCTTCGGCCGGTTCCTGCCGGTAGCGCTGGGCGGCGCCGTCCTGCTCGGCCTCGGCACCTCGCTCGGCTTCCCGGTCGGCCTGAGCGCGGCGGCCGACGACCCGCGGTATGCCGCCGGCCGGGTGAGCACGGCCTCGTCGATCGGCTACGTGGCCTTCCTGGCCGGGCCGCCGGTCATCGGGTTCGTCGGCGACCACGTCGGCGTGCTGCATGCCTTGTCGGTCGCTGGCGTCGTGCTCGTGCTCGCCTTTCTGCTCGGCCCGGTCACCGCGCCGCTGCCCGGCAGCCAGCTGGCCCGTGACTAGCTCCGGTCAGGACGGGCCGCGCAGCACCGCGCCCACCTGGCGGGACGCCTCGGCGACCGCGGCGTCCCGGGCCGCGGTGGTTTCCTCCACAGTCAGCGTGCGGTCCGGGGCGCGGAACCGCAGCGAGTACGCCAGCGACTTGCGCCCCGCCCCGGCCTGTTCCCCGGTGTAGATGTCGAACAGCCGGACGTCCTCGAGCAGCCCTGGGTAGTCGCTGCCGCGCACCCCGGCGACCAGGGCCGCCTGCACCGCCGCGGCGGGCACCTCCAGCGGCACCAGCAGCGCGACATCCTGGGTCGCCACCGGGAAAGGCGATATCTCCGGCGCCTGGACCGGCGGCAGCCCGGCCGCGATCGCCTCGATCACCGACATGTCCAGCTCCATCGCGCTGGTCCGGGGAGGCACGCCGAACGCGGCGACCACCCGCGGGTGCAGTTCCCCCGCGTGCCCGGCCAGCAACTCCTGGCCGTCGTCCGCCTGCACGTATAGCGCGGCGCACCGGCCCGGATGCCACGGCGCGGCCTGGTCGGCGCGGATCTCGAAGCTGACCCGGCTTCCCCGCAGCACGTCGCGGGCGGCCTCGATGGCGTCCTGCCAGCCGGCCACCAGCCCGCGCCCCACCAGCCGCCCAGCTGCCGCTCGCCGGTCACCACCGCCGCGAGGTGCAGCGGCTGCTCCGGCAGCGCCGCGTCCAGGGTGGCTAGCTCTCCGGCCGTCGGGCCGCGGTCCACCGGCAGGATGGGCGCGGTGCGCGGGCCGCCCGGCGGCTCGCGGAACACCCGGCCGTTCTCGAACAGGCCGATGTCGCCGAACCCGCGGCCGATGTTGCGCAGCAGCACCCGGAGCAGCCCGGGCAGCAACGTGGTGCGCAGCAGCGGCTCGTCGTCGTTCAGCGGGTTGGCGACCCGGGGCGCCCGCCGCCGCGGGTCGTCCGGCGCCAGCAGCAGCCGGTCATGATCCGCCGCGGAGCTGAACGGCTGGCTGAGCACCTCGGTGTAGCCGGCCTCGGCCAGCGCCCGGCCGGTGCTGCGGCGCAGCCGCTGCTGGTCGGTCAGGCCGCGGCCGGCCGTGGCCCGCGCCGTCCGCACCGGGATGTTCTCGTAGCCCTCCAGCCGGATGACCTCCTCGGCCAGGTCCCACGGGTAGCACAGGTCCGGCCGCCAGGACGGCGGCCGGACCGCCAGCTGCTGGCTGGCTGCCTCGGTCACCGTGCAGCCCACCTCGTGCAGCCGGCGCAGCACTGCCTGCTGGCCGTAGACCATGCCGGCCACCCGGTCCGGGTAGTCGGCCGCCATGCTGATCGACACCTCGGGCACGTCCACCGCGGCGTGCGTGCAGCCCGGCGTCACGGTGCCGCCGCCCAGGCTGCCCAGCAGCGACACGGCCCGCGCCGAGGCGCGCAGCGGCAGCTCACGGTCCACGCCGCGCTCGAAGCGGTAGGACGCCTCGCTGAACAGCTTGTGCCGCCGGCTCTCCCGGGCGATCCCCCGCGCGTCGAAGTGCGCCGCCTCGATGACCAGGTTGCCGGACCGGTCCGAGATCTCGGTGGCCAGCCCGCCCATGGTGCCGGCCAGCGAGATCGCGCCGGAGGAGTCCGCGATGACGATGTCCTCCGGGTCCAGGTCGCGCAGCACGTGGTCGAGGGTTTCCAGCCGCTCGCCGGGACGGGCCCGGCGGACCACGATAGGCCCGGTCAGCTTGTCCCGGTCGAACGCGTGCAGCGGCTGGCCGAGCTCCAGCATCACGTAGTTGGTGATGTCCACGGCCAGCGACACCGACCGCATGCCCGAGCGGGCCAGCCGGACCCGCATCCACAGCGGGGTGGGCGCCGCCGGGTCGAACCCGTGCACCTCGCGCAGTACGAACCGGTCGCACCCGGTGGGGTCCTCGATGCTGGCCGGGTAGACCTCCGGGGACACCACCGCGACATCGTCCGGCAGGTCCGCGTCCGCCAGGTCGCGGATCGGCACCTGGTAGGAGATGGCCAGTTCCCGGGCCACCCCCCGGACGGACAGCGCGTAACCCCGGTCCGGGGTGACCGCGATGTCCAGCACATGGTCAGCCAGGCCGGCGTAGGCCACGAAGTCCGCGCCCAGCGGCGCGTCCGGCGGCAGCACCAGGATGCCGGAGTGATCCTCGCCGATGCCGAGCTCGGCCACGGAGCAGATCATGCCGTCCGAGATGTGCCCGTACGTCTTCCGGGCGCTGATCTCGAACCCGCCAGGCAGGTGCGCGCCCGGCAGGGCCAGCGGCACCCGGTCCCCGGCGGCGAAGTTGACCGCCCCGCAGATCACCCCGCGCGACTCACCGCCGCCGGTGCTGACCTGGCAGTACCGGACCGGCTTCTTGAACCCGGCGAGTTCCTCGATGGCGGTCACCTCGGCCACCAGCACGCCGGTGATGTCCTGCCCGGCGGGCTCCACCGACTCGACCTCCAGGCCGGCCGCGGTGAGCCGCCGGGCCACGTCGGCGGGATCCAGGTCGTCCGCCAGGCCGGCCGCCCCGGCCAGCCAGGACAGTGGGAGTCGCATCAGGCCTCCATCCCGAACGCACGGCTGAAGCGGACGTCACCCTCCAGGGTGTCCCTGATGTCGGCCACGCCGGACCGGACCATCAGGGTCCGCTCGATGCCCAGGCCGAACGCGAAGCCGCTGTACCGGTCCGGGTCGATGCCGCAGGCGATCAGCACCCGGGGGTTCACCATCCCGCAGCCGGCCAGCTCGATCCAGCCCTGGGAGCGGCACACCCGGCACGGCGCACCGCCCGGCCGGGTGGACGCGCCGCGGCAGATGTGACACTCCATGGACACGTCCGCGGACGGCTCGGTGAACGGGAAGAAGTCGGGCCGCAGCCGGGTGCGCAGCCCCTCGCCGAACATCGCGCCTACGAAGGCGCTGATCGCGCCGCGCAGGTCGGCCATGGTCAGCCCTTCGTCCACGGCCAGGCACTCGATCTGGTGGAACACCGGGCTGTGCGTGGCGTCCAGCGCGTCGCTGCGGTAGCACTGGCCCGGGCTGACCACGTACAGCGGCAGCGGCCGGGTCAGCATGGCCCGGATCTGCACCGGCGAGGTGTGCGTGCGCAGCACCACCCCGGACCGGTCGGAGCCGTCCGGGCCCGCCATGAACAAGGTGTCCTGCATCTCCCGGGCCGGGTGGTCGGGCGGGAAGTTGAGCGCGTCGAAGTTGTACCACTCGGCTTCGACCTCGGGGCCTTCCGCGATCTCGTAGCCCATGGCGACGAACACGTCGGACAGCCGCTCGCTGAGCGTGGTCACCGGATGCCGGGCGCCGCGCGGCTGGCGATCCCAGGGCAGCGTGACATCTACTGCCTCCTCGATCAGCACCCGCTGGTCCCGGTCGGCTTCGAGGTCGGCCTGCCGGACCGCGAGCGCGTCGCTGACCTCGCGGAGCGCGGCGCCGACCCGCTTGCCCGCCTCGGCCCGGGCCTCCGGCGGCAGCGCGCCGATCTCCGCGCGCGCGGCGGCCAGCGGCGACCGGTCCCCGGCGTGCGCCAGCCGGGCCGCCTTGAGCTCGTCGAGGCTGCGCGCGGCGGCGATAGCCGCCAGCGCCTCATCCCGGGTCCGGGCGACTTCTCCGGCGGACAAGGCGGTCACCTCCACCGGGTCGTACTGCTTGTTCGGTGCGGACATCGCTCTGCTTCCTGCTGCGTTCTGGCCTGCTCGCGCTAGGCCTGCTGGATCTGGGATTACCGGGCACTGGTACGCGCTGACGTGCGGCAGCCACCGGTGCCGGAGGAAGCCCGCGCCAGGGCGGGAGGCCGGCCGTGGCCGCCGCGCTGCGCCCGCCAGCTACCCGAAGTCGGGCAGTCCGGCGGGCATGGTAAATCGGAACTCAGCGCCGCCGCCGGGCGCGCTCTGCACCGTGATCGACCCACCGTGCGCCTCGACCAGGCCCTTCACGATGTACAGGCCCAGCCCGGCCCCGCCGCGCCGCTTCGCCCGCCAGAACTGCCGGAAGATCCGCGGGACCAGCTCCGCTGGTATTCCGTCGCCCTCGTCGCGGACGCTGACCGCGACCGCCGTGGCCTGCGCGCCGGCCCGGCTGACCGCGCGCGGGCCGAGGCTGTCGGCGGGCTGTACCACGATTGTCACCGTACCAGCACCGTGCCGTACCGCGTTCTCCACCAGGTTGCCAAGGATCTGGTCCACCTTGTCGGCGTCCAGCCAGGTCTCCGGCAGCTCGGTGGGAACTTCGACGCGGAACCGCTCCGGCGGGTCGCCCGCGGCCACCCGGCCGGCCACGATCTTCTCCGCCCGGTGCGGGATGTCCACCAGCTGGCGGTGAATCTCGATCCGGCCGGCCTCGATCCGGGACACGTCGAGCAGCTCGGTGATCAGCCGGGTCACCCGGTCCGCGTCGGCGTTGACGGTCTCCAGCATCACCCGCTTCTGATCGTCGGTGAACCGGGTCCACTTGGCGAGCAGCGTGGCGGTGAAGCCCTTGACGCTGGTCAGCGGGGAGCGGAGTTCATGGGCCACGGTGGAGACCAGGTCGGCCCGGCTGCGCTCCAGCCGGGCCCGCTGCTGCGCGCTGCGCAAGCTGACCACGATCCGCTGCACCGCCCCGGCCTGCCAGTCCGGGCACCCCCCGCGATCGCTGGCTCGACGGGAACCCGCCTTCGGCGGGCCCCGCCTCGCCAGCCAATGGCCAGCTCATCCCGGGCTTGGCCCGGGGGACCCGGACATAGCCCATGCTGACCAGGAATTCGGTGCCGTCCGGCATGAGCAGCGGGCGCTCGGGGTGCCTGGTGCGGGTGGACAGGCCGCGGTATGGGTCGGTGCACGCCCACCAGCTGCGGCCCTCGGTGTCCCGCAGCGGGAGCACCGCACGGATGTCCTGGCCGATCGCGTCCTGCGCGGCGATGCCGGTCAGCCGGGTCGCGGCCTGGTTGAACACGACGATCCGGCCGGCGTGATCGGCGACGACGAGGCCATCCGGCAGGTCGTCCGGGCAGACCACACCGCCGGGCGGCGCCCCGGCTGGCACGCTGGCCAGCATGGCCGCCCGGTCGGGCATGAGCCTGTCCATCAGACCGCCGCCTCCGTCCGGCCTTCGGAGCTTCCTGTGCTCTGCTGTGTGTGCTGCACCCGTGAATGACGCAACGTGATCAGACTCTAGCGCCTGTGCGACGGGCCGCGGCAGCCCCCCAGGCCAGCTGTTCCCGGCACGTCACTGCTCTCCCAGAGTTCCGCCCGCCGGGCTGGGGACGGGACGCTGGCCCTGTGCCCGGGCCGAGGAGTACAGGCAGACCGCGGCCGCGGCGGCCAGGTTCAGGCTTTCCGCGCGGCCGTAGATGGGCACCGCGACGACGCCGTCGGCCAGCGTCCGGACCTCGGCCGGCAGTCCCCAGGCTTCGTTACCGAACAGCCAGCCGGTACTGCCGCCGAGGGTGCCCGCCGCGTCCAGGTCGTCGAGGGTGGTGCTGGCGCCGCCGTCCGCCGCCAGCACCCGCAGCCCGGCCGTCCGCAGCGCCTGGACCGCCTCGGCCACCGGCGTGCTGGTGACCACCGGCAGATGGAACAGGCTGCCCGCGGACGCGCGGACGCACTTGCTGTTGTACGGATCCACCGACGACCCGGCGAACAGGACCGCGTCCGCGCCGGCCGCGTCGGCGGTACGCAGCACGGTGCCGGCGTTGCCCGGATCGCGCACGTTGGCCAGGATCACGACGAGCCGCAGCGCGGTGCTGGCTCCGGTCACCGCGGCCAGCGGCACGTCGACGAAGCGGCAGACGGCCAGCACTCCTTGCGGCGTCACGGTCTGCGCCAGCTCGGCCATGACCTCCCCGCTGACCGGGTGCACCTCCGCGCCCTGCGCGGCGGCGAGGCTGGCCAGCCCGCCATACCGGGCCTGCGCGGTCGCGGTGATGAACAGCTGGGACACCACGTCACCGGCGGCCAGCGCCTCACCCACCGCCTGCGGCCCCTCGGCCAGGAAGGCCTGGGCGCGCTGGCGGAGCGCCCGCTTCCCGAGCTGGCGGGCGGCCTTAACCCGGGGCGACCGGATGCTGGTCAGCTCGGCGCCGGCCGGCCGCATCAGATCGCCCCGGTGTGCTGGGCCGGGCGGCGTCAGGCCGCCGCGCTGGCTGCGTCCGGGCCGGCCTCGGCCAGCGCGGTCTTGGCCACCTCGACCAGGGCCGAGAACGCGGCCGGGTCGCTCACCGCGAGCTCGGCCAGCATCCGGCGGTCCACCTCGACGTCGGCCAGCTTGAGGCCTTGCACGAAGCGGTTATAGGTGATGCCGTCGGCGCGTGCCGCAGCGTTGATGCGCTGGATCCACAGCCGCCGGAACGCACCCTTCCGGTCCTTACGGTCCCGGTAGGCGTACGTCATCGAGTGCAGGACCTGCTCCTTGGCCTTGCGGTAGAGCCGGGAGCGCTGGCCCCGGTAACCGCTCGCCCGCTCCAGGACAACCCTGCGCTTCTTGTGGGCGTTGACAGCCCGCTTCACGCGTGCCATTTCACTGACTCCCTTGCGGGCCGGGCCGGGTTACTTCCCCAGCAGCTTCTTGGTCTTCCTGACGTCCGCCGGGGCCACCGTCAGGTCCTTGTTCAGCCGCCGGGTTCGCCGGCTTGACTTGTGCTCCAGCAGGTGGTTCATGTTGGCGCGGCGGCGCATTACCTTGCCGGTGCTGGTGAGCCGGAATCGCTTGGCTGCGCCGCTGTGCGTCTTCATCTTCGGCATGGTGGCCGTTGTCTCCGTGTTCGTTGCGTGCCGTGGCGGCACTGTGCTCCGGATGCCTGCCGGCATCCGCCGTCATTGGTGCCCCCGGCAGCTAAGACTGAGGTGCGGTCCCGTCCTCGCTCAGGCGCCCGCCTGATCCCCGGTTGCCGTCCCGTTCTGGTGGCCAGCGCTGTTCTGGTCACCGCTGGGGTGGCCGCCCGGGGGGGCCGCTGGGCGGCGCGGCCGGGGCACCGATCGCGGCGCCTCAGCCGGCTCATCCCGGGACGCGCTGCGGTCGGACTTGGACTCGCTCTTCTTGCGGTGCGGTCCGATCACCATGATCATGTTCCGGCCGTCCTGCTTGGGCTGGGCTTCCACGAAGCCAAGCTCCTCGACATCGCCGGCCAGCCGCTGCAGCAGCCGGAACCCGAGTTCGGGCCGGGACTGCTCGCGTCCGCGGAACATGATGGTCACCTTGACCTTGTCACCCTGCTTGAGGAACCGCTCAACGTGACCCTTCTTGGTCCCGTAGTCGTGCGGGTCGATCTTCGGCCGGAGCTTGATCTCCTTGATGACCGTCTGCGCCTGGTTCTTGCGCGACTCGCGGGCCTTGAGCGCGGACTCGTACTTGAACTTTCCGTAGTCCATGAGCTTGCAGACCGGCGGGCGCGCGGTGGGCGCAACCTCCACCAAGTCGAGGTCCGCTTCCTGAGCCAGCCGGAGCGCGTCGTTCAGTGCGACGATACCGACCTGCTCACCGTTGGGACCGACGAGCCGCACCTCGGGGACGCGGATGCGGTCGTTGATACGAGGTTCGGCGCTGATGTGACCTCCTTGGGCCTGGTCACCGTCCGGGCCCGGTGCCCAGATCGGCTGCGCTGCGACCATCCCGCGGAGCTCTTCCCAGCGGCGTCTTCCTGCCGCACGAAAAAGGGCTCCGCATCGGTGCATGCGAAGCCCACCTAACGCCACTACCCCTGCCCCGGATTCCGCGGCAGGGAATGTGGTCGACCGGAACTGGCAGCCCCCTGATCGGTGCCCGCCAATGACGGTCACGACCGGGGCGGTTCGCCCGGCCTGCCTGGCCAGCCCAGGAGGCCGGCAGGCTACCCGCCAGCCTTATGGCTGGCTAGGTGGGAGGTGGTCCTCCGCTTGCACGCCCAGCACGGACATGCCGGGCTGGTCGTCAGATAAGACTAACAGCAATCAGCGGCCCGGTGGTATTCCCGGCGGCCCGGGTGCTCCGGCTGCCCGGCGATGCGGTGGCCCGGCACTCAGGCGGAGCTCACCGTGGCCGGCGCGGTGGCCGTGTCCGACTCAGTGGGCGTGGGCGTCGGAGTGGTGCTCGGCGTGGGCGTCGGGGTGGGTGACGGCGTCGTGGGCGTCGGCGACGGGGTGGGCGTCGGGCTGGATGGCGTCGGCGACGGGGTGGGCGTGTGGGTCGCCGACTTGGCCGGGCTGGGGCTCGGCGAGGCCGTGCCGGACTTCGACGGCTTCGCCGAGCCGGTAGTGTGCCGTGACCCGCTCGGGCTCACGGTCGGCGTGTCCCCGGCGCGGGCCTGGCGCAGCTGGGCACCGCTCTGGCGGCCGCCGCGCGCCTGGCCGGACGGGGGCGGGCTGGCCGACGGCGCCGGCCTGGCTGAGGGCGCCACCGGCGCCAGCGCGGTGACCGCGGGTGATCCCGACTTGGGCAGCGAGTTCGACACCAGCACCGCGCCGCCGCCGAACACCGCGAACACCGCGACCAGCAGCCCGGCGGCCGGGATGAACGTACCGGGGCCGTGCGCCGCGGCCAGCCGGTCCTGTGGCACTGGGAAACCCGACCGGGCGAACGGCTCCGCGCGGCGCGCGAGCTGGCCACGCAGCACGGCCGCATCCGCCGAGTCGTCCTTGACCAGGGTCAGCACCTGGTCCCGCAGGCCGGGCGGCAGTTCGGGCACCGGCAGCATGCCCAGCAGGGCCATCGGGCTCAGCTCACGGCGGCGCCGCTCACCGCACCAGTCACACCCGGCGATGTGCCGGGCCACCTGCTTGCGGATGGCCGGGGTCAGGTCCCCGTCCCAGCTGGCCAGGATCTGGGCCAGCTCGGCACACGACCCCTGGCGGGACCGGGTGACCAGCAGCGCGCCGAGCGCGCTCTCCAGGTGAGCGCGGCCGCGGGCGGCCAGCGCGCGCGCCTGGTTGCGCGGCACGCCGAGCGCGTCGGCCAGGTCCGCGCCGTAGAAGGCGTGGCGCATGCTCAGCTCGACGATCTCCCGGTCGCCGGGGCTCAGCCTGGCCAGCGCGGACTGGACCAGCTCGCGCAGCTCAGCCTCGTCCAGCGCGGCGCCGAAATCGGTAGTGTCATCGCCTGCGCTGGTGCTGTCCTGGTCTAACGTGGCCGCTTCCCGGCTGGCTAGCTGGCGGCGGCACTCGTTCCTGGCTACCGCGTAGAGCCACGGCCGCAGGCGGCTGGGCGTGCGCAGCCCGCCCAGCCGGACCGCCGCGATCACGAACGTGTCGTGCACCGCGTCGGCCGCCTCGGCCGGCTCGTTCAGCAGCGACCGGCAGTACGCGTAAATCCCCGGGGCGTAGTGATCGTAGGCGGCGCCGAGCGCCACTGGATCATTAGCCACAATCCCCGCAACCATCCCCCCATCACGCATGTGATTACGCTATGTTCCCAGCCGGGGCACGTCCACCGGAATGGCATTGCAATCCGCTTACCGGCGCGCGGCCAGCGCGGCCAGCCCGGCGGCGCGCATCGCCTCGACCGGGGCTGACTTTCCGGTCATCAGCTCGACCTGCCGCGCGGCCTGGTACAGCAGCAGCGCGAATCCGCCTGCCGTGGGCACCCCGGCCTGCCGCGCGGCGGCGGCCAGTGCGGTGGGCCAGGGGTGGTACACCACGTCGAGCACGCATCCCGGCCGGAGCGCGCCCTGCCGGATGCGCCCCGCGTAGTGGTCGGCCGCGCCGGCCGGGGCGGTGGACAGGAGCAGGCCGGGCGCGGGCTGCGCCGGGTCGTCGAACGGGGCCAGCCGGACCGGTATGCCCAGCCGGTCCGCGGCAGCCAGCAGGTCACCGGCCCGCCCGGGGTCGCGGACCGCGGCCGTGGCCTGGCTGGCACCCAGCCCGCGTGCCGCGGCCAGCGCGGAGCACGCGGTGGCGCCGCCGCCCAGGATGAGCACCGGGCCGGGGTCCGCGGGCAGCCCGGCCGTCACCTCGGTGATGGCGGTGATCATGCCGGGCACGTCGGTGTTGTGCCCGTGCCGCAGCCCAGCGTCGAAACGCACCGTGTTGGCCGCGCCGACCTCGGCCACCAGCGGTTCGGCGTCGTCCAGCAGGCTGAGCACGGCCCGCTTGAGCGGCATGGTCAGGGACAGCCCGGCCCAGTCCGGCCCGCACCCGGCGAGCAGCCCGGGCAGCCCGGCCTCGTCGCACTCGATGGCCTGGTAGGACCAGCCGGTCAGGCCGAGCGCCTGGTACGCGGCCCGGTGCAGCACCGGGGACAGCGAATGGGCGATCGGCGCCCCCAGTACCGCCGCTTTCATGACCCGGCTGGCTCAGCCAGAGCCGGTGTGCGTACCGGTGCCGGTGCCGGTGCTGCCGTACTTCTGCACGGCCGCGTCGAACGCCGAGGCGGTGGTGAAGAACAGCGTCTTCCCGGTGGCCGAGTTGATGGTCAGGAAGTACAGCAGGTTGCCGTGCGCCGGGTGCAGCGCCGCCTCGATCGCGGTCCGGCCCGGGCTGTCGATCGGCCCCGGCGGCAGGCCCGCGTGCAGGTAGGTGTTGTACGGCGACGGGAACGTGGTGCTGAACGCGGCGTTGCTGTGCTTCAGGCTCATCGCGTACAGCACGGTCGTGTCGAGCTGCAGCTTGATCGGCGGAACCGCGTTGAGCCGGTTGTAGACCACCTCGGCGATCTCCCGGTACTCCGACGGGATCTTGCCCTCGGCCTCGATGATGCTGGCCACGGTGATCACCGCGGCCTCGCTCTCCTGCGCCCGCTGGGCCGCCGCGGGCAGCCCGATGCTGGCGGCCTGCTGGTCGAACTGCTGCACCATGCTCTTCAGCACGGCCGTCGGCGAGGTGCCCGGCTGGATGTCGTAGGTGGCCGGGAACAGGTACCCCTCCGGCTTGCCGTGCGCGAAAGCGGGCAGGCCCAGGTTGGCCGGGTGCGCGATGGCCTGCTCGTAGCCCTTGAGGTTGCCGGTCGCCTGGCCCAGCCGGGCGATGATCTCCGACAGCCGGAAGCCTTCCGGGATGGTCACCTTGGCCTGGACCCGGCTGGACGACTTGAGCAGCAGGGCCAGCGCCAGCGTGGCCTGCATGTGCTTGTGCACCCGGTAGGTACCCGGCTCCAGCGTGTTGCCCTTGGGGCTAGCCTTGGCCGCATTGGAGAACGCGCGGGCGCTGGCCACCACGCCCAGTGCGGCCAGCTGATCCCCCACCGCGGTGGCGCTCTGGCCCGGCCTGATCTGCACCAGCACGGTGCCGGTGCCTGGCCCGGAGAAGTCCGGCGGGTTGATGTAGGTCCGGTAGTAGTGGTAGATCACCGCACCGCCGGCCCCGGCGATGAGCACGAACACCAGCAGCGAGGCCAGGATCGCGACCCGGCCGCGGCGGCGCCGCTTGCGGCCGGACTTGCTGGGTGGCGGCCCGCCGCCACGGCGGCCTTTCCTGCTCTCGTTCAGCCCGGGCAGCAGGTCGCGGCCGTCGTTCCCGTCGTTCTCATCGCCCCAGGCGGCCGGCTGGCCACCGTCCTCATACCAGTCCCCGGTAGCCGGGTACTCGCCCGATTCCTGCGGGCCAAGCTCCAGATCACGTGGGTCGTCCACGTAGCCCTCATACCCCGGATACTCACGCTCAGCATCCTGGCCGCGGCCGGAACCACGGCGCGGCGGGGCGAAGCCGGCCCGGCCGTCACCGTAGGCCGCCGCGCTGGGCAGCGGCCCGGAGGCCGGCCCGGACCAGTCGTAGTCCGGCAGCGGGGACAGCGGGCCGGACGGGTGGCCGGGGCCGGGCATGGCCGCGGGCGGCGGCGGGAACCCGCCGGATGTGCCCGGGCCACCGTTCCACGACGGCTCGGCCCAGGGCTGCGGCCCGGCGGCCTGCTCGTCCCACGGCTGCGCCTCCCAGGTCTGCTGCTCAGCCGGCCTGCCGCCCCGGGACTGGTCGTCCCAGGACTGGCGCTCCCAGCGTTCCGGCGCCATCGGCTCGGCCGCGGGCTGCCGGGCCATCCGGTCGCCGCCGAGCGGATCCGGGCCCCAGGTGTACGGGTCGGGCTGGTGCGCGGGCCCCGGCTGAGACGCGCCGGGGTCAGCACGGCCAGCCCACCCGGTCTGCTCCGGATAGCCGCCGCTGCCCGGGTAGCCCTCGCGGGAGCCGCCGTGGGCCGGGTAGCCGCCGGTGTCCGTGCCGTACCGGGGCTCGTCGCCGAGCGGGGCGGGGCCCCAGCCGTCCTCGGCGGGCGGGTAGCCATCGCCGGGAAACGGCTCGCCTTGCTCAGCCGGCGGCGGGTAATTCCCCGGCTCCCACTCCTGCTCTCCCCGTGTCCCCCGCCGCGAGTGGCGGCTCACCCGCTCTCCCCGGAGGGCGGGACGACCGGCTCTCCGGGCGGCGACCCGGTGGCGCGCTCGGCGTCCAGCGCCCCCTGCAGCAGCAGCGCGGCCGCCGCCTGGTCCACCACTGGCCGCCGGGCGCGGGACCCCTTGCCGCCCTGGCGCAGTGCGTCATGCGCCAGCACGGTGGTGAAGCGCTCGTCGACCAGCCGCACCGGCACCGGGTTCAGCCGGCTGGCCAGCGTGGTGGCGAAGTCCCTGGCCGCGGCCGCCGCGGCCCCGGCGCGCCCGGACAGGCTGGTGGGCAGCCCGACGATGACCTCGATGGCCTGCTGGGTCAGGGTCAGGCTGACCAGGCTGTCGATGTCGCCGGGGCCGCGCGGCACGGTGGTCAGCGGGCTGGCCAGCAAGCCGTCGGGGTCGCTGCGGGCGACACCGATCCTGGCCGAGCCGTAGTTGACTCCGAGCCGCACACCGGTCCTCAGCGCCGAACTCCGCACGTCAGCGGTCTCGTCGGCGTAACGGGATGGCTGCAGCACGGTTCAACCGTACGCCAACCGATCACGGTGTGTCCTTCACAACCGCCCGAACCGCGGCAAAAGCATCGGCGATTGCCTGCTCAGACCGGTCTCCTTGCGGCGCGCCGCCGCCCTGTGCGATGTCGTCCCGGCCGCCGCCGCCCCCGCCCAGCGCTCCGGCGGCCGCCCGGACCAGGGCCCCGGCGGCCAGGCCCAGCCCGCGGGCGGCCTCGTTGACCGCCACCACGATGGCCGGCCGGTCAGCGGGCACGCCCGCGATCAGCACTACGGCGGGCCGCTGGGCGGGCAGCCGGCCGCGCACGTCGAGGGCGAGCTTGCGGATCCCATCGGCGGTGGTGCCGTCCGGCACCTGGTGCGCGACGAAGGCCACCCGGCCGGCGTCCTCGGCGCTGGCCGCCAGGCCAGCAGCGGCGCCGAGCACCTGCTCGCTGCGCAGCCGCTCCAGGTCACGCTCGGCGTCCCGGAGCCGGCTGACCAGCCCGGCCACCCGGTCCGGCAGGTCTTCCCGGCGGGTCTTCAGCTGCTCGGTGAGCTGGCTGACCAGCACGTTCTCCCGGGCCAGGTAGCGGAACGCGTCGGTGCCAACCAGCGCCTCCACCCGGCGCACACCGGAGCCGATGGACGACTCGCCAAGGATCTTGATCAGGCCGAGCTGACCGGACTGGGCCACGTGGGTGCCGCCGCACAGCTCCCGGGAGTAGTCGCCGACCTCAACGACCCGGACCTCGTCGCCGTACTTCTCGCCAAACAGGGCGATCGCGCCCATCGAGCGGGCCTCGTCGATAGGCGTGACGAAGGCACGCACCGCGAGGTCGTCGATGAGCACCTGGTTGACCTCGTCCTCCGCGTCGCGCAGCACCGACGGCGGCACCGCCCCGGACGCGGTGAAGTCGAACCGCAGCCGGCCCGGCGAGTTCTCCGCCGGCCTGGGCCGCGGATTCGCCCAGTGCGCCGCGGAACGCGCGGTGCACCATGTGTGTGGCGGTGTGTGACCGGGAAATGGCCCGCCGCCTGGCAATGTCGATCTCCGCTTCGGCGGCCGCGCCGACCACTACCTCACCGCTGGTCACCACGCCACGGTGCACGATGAGCCCGGGCACCGGCTGCTGCACGTCGCGGACCTCGATCTGGCCGCCGGGCGCGCCCGGTGCGCTGGCCACCCGGATCACCCCGGTGTCCGCCAGCTGGCCACCACCCTCGGCGTAGAACGGGGTGCGGTCCAGCACCACTTCCACCTCGTCGCCCGCGCCAGCCGCGGGCACGCTCACCCCGCCGGCCAGCAGCCCGGTGACGGTCGCCTCGCCGGACGTTACGTCGTACCCGGTGAAGGTGACCGGCCCCGACTTGGTCAGCAGGCTGGCCAGCACGGAGATGTCCGCGTTCCCGGTCTTCTTGTCCAGCGAGTCCTGCTTGGCCCGCTGCCGCTGCTCGGCCATCAGCCGCCGGAACCCGTCCTCGTCCACGGCCAGGCCCTGCTCGTTGGCCATTTCCAGGGTGAGGTCGATCGGGAAGCCGTACGTGTCGTGCAGCTGGAAGGCCTGTGCGCCGGACAGTGTCGCGGCGCCGCGGCGCCGGGTCTCGCCCACCGCCGCGTCGAAGATCGCCGAGCCGGTGCGCAGCGTGGTCAGGAACGTGCTCTCCTCAGCGTCGATCACGCCGAGGATGCGCGGCGCCTCGGTGCGCAGCTCCGGATACAGGTCGGCCATCGCGTTCAGCGCGGTGTCTGCCAGGTCGTGCAGGTAGCGGCCGTCGCTGCCGCCACCGCGCTGGCCGCCGGCCAGCAGCCGCAGGTTGTAGATGCTGCGCCGGAGGATGCGGCGCAGCACATAGCCGCGGGCCTCGTTGGACGGCAGCACGCCGTCGCCGACCAGCATCACCGCGGTGCGCACGTGATCGGCGACCACCCGCAGCGCCACATCGGTCCGGTGGTCCCGGCCGTACTTCTGCTCGGTCAGGTCGGCCGCCCGGTCGAGCACCTTCCACAGCGTGTCGATCTCGTAGATGTTGTCTACGCCCTGCAGGATCGCGGCCATCCGCTCCAGGCCCATGCCGGTGTCGATGTTCCGCTTGGGCAGGTCGCCCAGGATGGGCCAGCCTTCCTTGCCCGCCCCCTCGCCGCGCAGGTACTGCATGAAGACGAGGTTCCACACCTCCAGGTACCGGTCCTCGTCGACGATCGGCCCGCCCTCCAGGCCGTAGTCCGGGCCGCGGTCGTAGTAGATCTCCGAGCACGGCCCGCACGGCCCCGGCACGCCCATGGACCAGTAGTTGTCCGCCATGCCGCGGCGCTGGATCCGGCTTTCCGGCACGCCGACCACCTCATGCCAGATGCGGAACGCCTCGTCGTCGTCGAGGTACACGGTGGCCCATAGCCGGTCCTCCGGGAAGCCGAACCCGCCGTCCCGTTCCGGCGTGGTGAGCAGTTCCCAGGCGAACGGGATGGCCTGCTCCTTGAAGTAGTCGCCGAACGAGAAGTTGCCCAGCATCTGGAAGAACGTGCCGTGCCGGGTGGTCTTGCCGACCTCCTCGATGTCCGGCGTGCGGACGCACTTCTGGCAGCTGGTGGCCCGGCTGAACGGCGGCGTGGCCTGGCCCAGGAAATACGGCTTGAACGGCTGCATCCCGGCGTTCACCAGCAGCAGCGTCGGATCGTCGGCGATCAGCGAGGCGGACGGGACGACGGTGTGCCCGCGGTTCTCGAAATAGCTAAGGAAACGGCGGGCAATCTCTGCCGACTCCATCAACGGCCATCCTCTGTTTGATCGAACTCTGTGTGGTCGGGCCCTTCCAGGGCTGGGCGCGAGGCCTGGAGCTGGCGCTGGCGGTAGATCTGCATGCCCTCACGGACGTCCCCGGCGAAGCTGGTGATCTCCCGGGCCCGCGGGCCGGGCATGATCGCCCGGGCCACGGCGGTGGCCCGCCGGTAGGCGGTGATGCCGAGCACCGCGCCGAGGGTCAGCCAGAACAGCCGCCGGATCATCGCCGCCCCTCCTCGATGGCCCGTGCTGGCCCGGGGGGACGACCCCCCGGAACCCCCCGAGACGGCTGACTCGGAGAGGACCCGCCTGCGGCGCGCCTCCCCTCGCCAGCCGTGGCACGTATCTCCGCGGCGTGCCGGACGCCGTAGACGAACGCGGAGACCCGGGCGAACCGGGAACCGGCCTGCGCCGCGGCCAGCTTGGCCAGCGGCGCGAACTGGGTTACCCGGCCGGTGAGCTCGGCCATGTTGCCGGCCACCTCGTCCATGCTGGCGGTGATCTCGTCGGTCCGGGCGAGCTGGCCCGCCGTGGCGTCCAGGGTGGCGTGCGCCCGGTCGATGACCGCGTCGCTGCTTTCCCGCAGCCCGGATACGGCCGCGGACGTCTGGTTGATCAGCCGGGCCATCTTCACCAGCACGTATACCGCCGCGGCCACCAGGACCGCCCAGCAGAAGGCAGCGACGATGACCGCCACCCAGACCGCGTTCAGCATGCCTGCTCCCTCATCTGCCTGACCCTATCTCGCGGTGGTCACCCACAATGCGCGACCAGGGCGGCTCCCCCGCCGCCCGGCGTCACGCGCCGTCCGGCTCCGGCGGCTTGTCCAGAATGGCCCGGATCCGCTCGGCCCGTTCCGCGTAGCGCGCCTCCGCGCCGTGCCGGGACGGCTCGTAATATCGCCGGCCGGCCAGCGAATCCGGCGCGTACTGCTGCCCGACCACGCCCTCCGGGAAGTCGTGCGGGTATGCATAGGCCTGGCCGTGGCCCAGCCGGGCCGCCCCTGGGTAGTGCGCGTCGCGCAGGTGCGGCGGCACCGGTCCGGCCAGCCCGGCCCGGACGTCGGCCTGGGCCGCGCCGATCGCCTTGATGACCGAGTTGGACTTGGGCGCCAGGGCCAGGTGGATGGTGGCCTGGGTCAGGTTGATCCGGGCCTCAGGCAGGCCGACGAACTCGACCGCGTGCGCCGCGGCCACCGCCACCCCGAGCGCGGACGGGTCGGCCATCCCGACGTCCTCGCTGGCGTGCACGATCAGCCGCCGGGCGATGAACCGCGGGTCCTCACCCGCGTCGATCATCCGGGCCAGGTAGTGCACGGCCGCGTCCGGGTCGCTGCCCCGGATGCTCTTGATGAACGCGCTGATCACGTCGTAGTGCTGGTCGCCCGCCCGGTCGTAGCGGACGGCGGCGCGGTCGACCGCTCGTTCCAGGGTGGCGATGTCGATGACCGCGCCGGGGGCCAGCCCGAGCGAGGCCGACTCCAGGTAGGTCAGCGCCCGCCGGGCATCCCCGCTGGCCAGCCTGACCAGGTGGGCCAGCGCGGCGTCGTCCAGGCTGGCCGTGCCAGCCAGCCCACGCTCGTCGCTGAGCGCCCGCCCGATGACCTCCCGCATGTCCTCGTCGCCGAGCGGCTCCAGGGTGAGCAGCAGGGACCGGGACAGCAGCGGGCCGACTACCGAGAACGACGGGTTCTCGGTAGTCGCCCCGATGAACGACACCCAGCGGTTCTCCACCGCGGGCAGCAGCGCATCCTGCTGCGCCTTGTTGAACCGGTGCACCTCGTCGATGAACAGCACGGTCTGCATACTGGTCAGGCCGAGTTCCCGGCGGGCCGCCTCGATGGCCGACCGGACGTCCTTCACCCCGGCGGTGACCGCGGACAGCTCGGTGAACCGGCGCCTGGTCACCTGGCTGATCACGTGGGCCAGGGTGGTCTTGCCGGTGCCCGGCGGGCCCCACAGCACGATGGACATGCCCGCGTCGTGCTCGGCCAGCTTGCGCAGCGGGGTGCCCGGGCCGGTCAGGTGGGCCTGGCCGACCACCTCGTCCAGGGTGCGCGGGCGCATCCGCACGGCGAGCGGGGCGGCCGCCTGGGCCGCCTCTTCTTCAGCCGCGTCGAACAGGCTGCTCGGCTGCCCGCCACCGTCCGTGCTCCGTACCACACCCAGACACTATCCGGCCAGTAAGACAGGCCAGGCCGGCTACTCGGGCTTGGCGTCGATGCCCGCCTCACGGCGCTGCTCGGCGGTGATCGGGGTGGGTGCGCCGGTCAGCGGGTCGGCCCCGGACGCGGCCTTCGGGAACGCGATCACGTCCCGGATCGTGTCCCGCCCGGTCAGCAGCATGATCAGCCGGTCCCAGCCGAACGCGATCCCGCCGTGCGGCGGCGGCCCGAAGCGCAGCGCGTCGAGCAGGAAGCCGAACTGCGACCGCGCTTCCTCGGGCGCCAGCCCGATCACGTCGAAGACCTTCTGCTGCAGGTCAGGCCGGTGGATACGGATCGAGCCGCCGCCGATCTCGGTGCCGTTGCAGACCATGTCGTAGGCGTCGGCCAGCGCGCCGCCTGGTTCGTCGGCGAACTTGCCCGCCCATTCCGGCAGCGGCGCGGTGAACGGGTGGTGCACCGCGGTCCAGCCGCCCGTCCCGGCCTCCTCGAACATGGGCGCGTCCACTACCCAGGTGAACGCCCACGCGTCCGGGTCGATAAGGCCGAGCCGCTCGCCGATCTCCAGCCGGGCCGCACCGAGCAGCGACCGGGCCTGCTGCGCCGGGCCGGCCGCGAAGAACACGCAGTCCCCCGGCCCCGCGCCGGCCGCGGCGGCCAGCCCGGCCCGCTCCTCGGCGGACAGGTGCTTGGCCACCGGCCCGGAGTCGGACACCTCGCCCGCCGCGTCGAACAGCACGTAGGCCAGCCCGCGGGCGCCGCGCGCCCGGGCCCATTCCTGCCAGCCGTCCAGGTCCCGGCGGGTCTGGCTGGCCCCGCCGGGCATGACCACCGCCCCGACGTAGGGGGCCTGGAAGACGCGGAACGTGCTCTGCGCGAAGTAGCTGGTCAGCTCCGTCAGCTCGCAGCCGAACCGGAGGTCCGGCTTGTCCGAGCCGAACCGGGCCATCGCGTCGGCGTACGTCATCCGGGGCACCGGCCGGGGCAGCTGGTAGCCGGCGATCTCCGCCCAGAGCCGGCTGACCAGGTCTTCGGCCACGGCGATCACGTCGTCCCGGGTGATGAAGCTCATCTCGATGTCGACCTGGGTGAACTCCGGCTGCCGGTCGGCCCGGAAGTCCTCGTCCCGGAAGCAGCGGGCCAGCTGCCAGTACCGCTCGAAGCCGCCGACCATGAGCAGCTGCTTGAACAGCTGCGGCGACTGGGGCAGCGCGTACCAGTGCCCGGGGCGCAGCCGCACCGGCACCAGGAAGTCCCGCGCCCCTTCCGGGGTGGACCTGGTCAGGTCCGGGGTCTCCAGGTACACGAAGCGGTGCCCGCGGAGCACGTCGCTGAGCAGGTAGCCGGCCTCGGACCGGGTGCGCAGCGCGGCCGCGGTCTCGGACCGGCGCATGTCCAGGTAGCGGTACTTGAGCCGGACGTCCTCGTTCAGCCCGGCAGTCTCGTCGATGGGGAACGGCAGCGGGTCCGACTCGGCCAGCACCTCCAGGTCGTCCGCGGCCACCTCCACCTCGCCGGTGGGCAGGTCGGGGTTCTCGTTGCCCGGCCTGCGCCGGACCTGCCCGGTCACCCGGATGCAGAACTCGGCGCGCAGCGCGTGCGCGGGTGCGTCGTCCGAGTCCGCACGGAACACGACCTGGACGATCCCGCTGGCGTCGCGCAGGTCGATGAACGTGACGCCGCCGTGGTCGCGGCGGCGGGCCACCCAGCCCGCGAGCGTCACCGTCTGGCCAGCCTGCTCGGCGCGCAGCGTGCCCGCCTCGTGGGTTCGGATCATGAATCTCCCCTGTATAACCCGGGTTCAGAGCCCGGTCGCCCGGCCCGGCCGCGCCGTCTGCGCGCCGGGGCCCGCGCCAGGACGCAGCCCGGCCAGGAACTGGTTGCCGACACGCTCGGCGCCGATGGTGGTCTGCGGCCCGTGCCCGGGCAGCACCGTGGTCTCGTCCGGCAGCGTCAGGCAGACCCGGGCCAGGCTGTCCATCATCGCGGCCGGGTCACCGCCGGGCAGGTCGGTCCGCCCGATCGACCCGGCGAACAGCAGGTCGCCGGAGAACATTACCGAGGCGCCGGAGCGGAACGCCACCGAGCCCGGGGTGTGCCCGGGCGCGTGGTCCACGGTGATCTCCAGGCCGGCCAGGCTGAGCACCGCGCCGTCGGTGAGTTCCCGGACGTCGTCCGGCTCGCTGAAGGTGAGGCCGCCGAACAGGTCGAGCCCGGGCCGCAGCGACAGCCCGCGGGCCGGGTCGGTGAGTAGCGCCCGGTCGGCGGGATGAAGGTAAGCCGGGATGCCTTTCGCGCCGCAGACCGGCGCCACCGACCAGACGTGATCGATATGCCCGTGGGTGAGCAGTACCGCGACCGGCTTGAGCCGGTGCCGGGCCACGATCTCCGCGATCCCTGCCTCGGCGTCCTCACCGGGGTCGATGATCAGGCACTCCGCGCCCGGCTCGGTGGCCACCAGATAGCAATTGGCGGCGAACGAGCCGGCTGGGAACCCGGCAACGAGCACGGGCCGACCTCCCTCGGGGCGTTCCGGACAGATAGCGGGATGCGGGCACTGACCGCGGCTCCAGGCTACCGATGCGCTCAGCCGAGCCGCGAACCGGTAACAGCGACGTCACGACCTCGTGGGTGCCGGTACCATTCGCGAAGTTTCGCTGGTAAGCAGGCAGCAAGCAGCCAGGAGGAACGGACCTGTGGGCAAGAAGGAGCGGCAGCGCAGGCTAGCCCGCGAGCACATGCTGCGGCAGCAGGTGCGGCGGGTCGAGCAAGCGAGGCGGACCCGGCAGATCACGATGATATCGGTGGTCTGCCTGGTCGTCGTGGGCTTGGGTGTGGGCGGGTTCTTCCTGTTCAGCCAGCCCGGCACGACGAGCAACGCGGCCGCGTCGGCTACCGCCTCCGCATCGCCATCGGCCACCGCCGCCACGCCGACCCCGTCGGCCACGCCGGCGCTGGCCGCGGAGCCGGCCAAGACGTGCAGCTACCCGACGTCCGGCACCCCGGCCCGCAACGTCGGCAAGCCGCCCACCAAGCCCGACTGGCGGGCCAGCTACCAGGCCACTATCCACACCAACCGCGGCGACGTGGTTATCGACCTGCTGAACAGCAAGGCGACCTGCACGGTCAACTCGTTCGTCTACCTGGCCAGCAAGAAGTACTTCAACAAGACGCACTGCCATCGGCTCACCACGGTCAGCCCGCTGTACGTGCTGCAGTGCGGCGACCCGACCGGGACCGGCAGCGGCGGGCCGGGGTACAAGTTCAACGACGAGAACCTGGCCGGCGCGAAGTACACCGCGGGCACGGTGGCGATGGCCAACTCGGGGGCGGACACGAACGGCAGCCAGTTCTTCCTCGTCTACAAGAACTCGACGCTGAGCCCGAACTACACGCCGTTCGGCATGGTCGTCAAAGGACTCGGGATCATCCAGAATGTGGCCAAGGCAGGAAGTGACAACGCCAATGGCACCGGGGATGGGCACCCGAAGAAGAAAGTCGAAATCGAAAGCGTCACTATTAAGAAGACCTGAGCCAGACGATGCTGTCTGGGAGCAGGGCAGGGCAGGAGGTTAGCGGTGAGCACCGCCAACGATCCGTGGGGCAGAGTAGCTGACGACGGTACGGTCTTTGTGCGCACCGCCGCTGGCGAGCGGGTGGTTGGCTCTTGGCAGGCGGGCAGCCCGGACGAAGCGCTGACCTTCTACCGGCGGAAGTACACCTCGCTGGAGACCGAAGTAGCTCTGCTCGAACAGCGCGTCTCAGCCACCGACCTGGCCCCCGGTGCGGCCCGGGCCACCATCGACCGGCTGCTCGAAGCGGTCGCCACCGCCAACGCCATCGGCGACCTGGACTCGCTGCAGTCCCGGCTGGAGGCGCTGACCGGGCAGGTGGAGGGGCGCCGGGAAGAAGTGAAGGCGGCCCGCGAGCACGCCCGGGTCGAAGCCAAGACGATCAAGGAGCGGATCGTCGAGGAGGCCGAGCAGATCGCGGCCGAGGCGACCCACTGGAAGATCAGCGGCGAGCGGATGCGCCAGCTGCTCGAGGAGTGGAAGGCCGCGCCGCGCGCCGACCGGGCGGTGGAGACCGCGCTGTGGAAGCGGCTGTCCGCCGCCCGCAACGCCTTCGCCAAGCGGCGCAAGGCCTACTTCGCCGGGCTGGAAGACGAGCGCGAGCAGGCCAAGGCGAGCAAGGAGAAGCTGGTGGTGGAGGCCGAAGCGCTGGCCACCTCCACCGACTGGGGCCAGACCGCGGCGGCCTACCGGGACCTGATGCGGTCCTGGAAGTCGGCGGGCCGGGCCTGCCGGGCCGACGAGGAAGACCTGTGGAGCCGGTTCAAGGCGGCCCAGGACCAGTTCTTCGCCGCCCGCTCCGAGGTGTACTCGGCCAAGGAGAACGAGCTGCGCGAGCACGCCGCGGTGAAGGCCGCGCTGCTCGAGGAGGCCAACGGGCTGCTCCCGCCCACCAACGTGCGGGCCGCGCGGGCCGCGCTGCGCTCCATCCAGGAACGCTGGGAGCAGGCCGGGCCGGTGCCCCGGGAGGCGCACGACCGGCTGGAGCAGGGGCTGCGCCGGGTGGAGGACGCGGTGCGCAAGGCCGAGGACGCGCAGTGGCGCCGGTCCAACCCGGAGGCGCTGGCCCGGGCCAAGGGCACCGTGGACCAGATCCGGACGGCCATCGCCAGCCTGGAGGAGCAGCTGGCCAAGGCGCAGCAGCGCGGCGACACCCGGGCCGCGGACCAGGCCACCGAGGCGATCGCCGCCCGCCGTTCCTGGCTGGAGGAAGCCGAGCGCACGCTCGCCGAACTCTCCGGCTGAGCCGGACCCCAGCATATTTAACGCCAGCTGCCGGTCCGGGCCGTCGCCGGCGCGCGGACTAAGACGTTATCCGGTAGACGTCGTAGACGCCGTCGATGGCGCGGACGGCGCGCAGCACGTGGCCGAGGTGCTTCGGGTCGCCCATCTCGAACGTGAACCGGCTGACCGCGACCCGGTCCCGGGTCGTGGTGACCGACGCGGACAGGATGTTCACGTGCTGGTCGGAGATGGTCCGGGTGACGTCGGACAGCAGCCCGGTCCGGTCCAGCGCCTCGACCTGGATGGCCACCAGGAACAGCGAGTCCTCGGTGGGTGACCAGCGCACCGCGACCAGCCGCTCCGGCTGTGAGTCGAGCAGGTGCCGCAGGTTCAGGCAGTCCGCCCGGTGTACCGACACGCCGTGCCCGCGGGTGACGAACCCGGTGATCTCGTCGCCGGGCACCGGGGTGCAGCACTTGGACAGCCGCGCGTACACGTCGGAGGTACCTTCGACCACCACGCCGGAATCGCCGATCGGCCGCTGCGGCGGCGGCCGGGTCGGCAGCGTGGTCTCGGCCAGGTCCTCCTGCGCGCCCGCCATCCCGCCCGCCGACTGAACCAGCTTGGCCGCCACCGACTGCGCGCTGACATGGCCCTCGCCGACCGCGGCGTACAGCGCGGACAGGTCCGGGTAGTGCAGCTCGGTGGCGATGGCCAGCAGCGCGTCCCCGGTGACCAGGCGCTGCAGCGGCAGGCCGTGCTTGCGCAGCGCCCGGGCGATCGCGGTCTTGCCGGTCTCGGTGGCCGCCTCGCGGCGCTCCTTGGAGAACCAGTGCCGGATCTTGTTCCGGGCCCGGGCGCTCTTGACGAACGTCAGCCAGTCCCGGCTCGGCCCGGCGTCCTGGGCCTTGGAGGTGAAGATCTCGACGGTGTCGCCGTTGTCCAGCGCGCTCTCCAGCGCCACCAGGCGGCCGTTGACCCGGGCGCCGATGGTGCGGTGGCCGACCTCGGTGTGGATGGCGTAGGCGAAGTCCACCGGGGTCGCGCCCTGCGGCAGCGCAATCACCTCGCCGCGCGGGGTGAACACGTACACCTCGGCCGCGCCCAGGTCGAACCGGAGCGATTCGAGGAACTCGGCCGGGTCGGCGGTTTCCCGCTGCCAGTCCACCAGCTGGCGCAGCCAGGCCATGTCACTGGTGGCGTCGCCGCCATGGCCATTGCTGCCGGCCACGGTCTCTTCCTTGTACTTCCAGTGCGCGGCGACGCCGTATTCCGCCCGCCGGTGCATGCCCCAGGTGCGGATCTGCAGCTCCACCGGCTTGCCGCCGGGGCCGATCACCGAGGTGTGCAGCGACTGGTACATGTTGAACTTCGGCATCGCGATGTAGTCCTTGAACCGGCCGGGCACCGGGTTCCACCGCGCGTGCACCGTGCCCAGCGCCGCGTAACAGTCGCGGACCGAGTCCACCAGGACCCGGATGCCGACCAGGTCGTAGATGTCGTCGAAGCCCACGTTGCGGGCGATCATCTTCTGGTACACCGAGTAGTAGTGCTTGGGCCGGCCGGTCACCCGCGCCTTGATCTTCGCCTCGCGCAGGTCGGCGGAGACATCCTCGATGACTTCCTGGAGGAACACGTCGCGGCCCGGGGCCCGCTCGGACACCAGCCGGGCGATCTCGTCGTACCGCTTGGCGTAGAGCGTGGCGAAGGCCAGGTCCTCGAGTTCCCACTTGATCGTGTTCATGCCGAGCCGGTGCGCCAGCGGGGCGTAGATCTCCAGCGTCTCGCGGGCCTTGCGCTCCTGCTTCTCCCGGGCCAGGTAGCGCAGCGTGCGCATGTTGTGCAGCCGGTCGGCCAGCTTGATCACCAGGACCCGGATGTCCCGGGCCATCGCGACCACCATCTTGCGGACCGTCTCGGCCTCGGCCGCCTCGCCGTACTTGACCTTGTCCAGCTTGGTCACGCCGTCGACCAGGTTGGCGATCTCGTCGCCGAAGTCGCCGCGCAGCTCGTCCAGTGTGTAGGCGGTGTCCTCGACGGTGTCGTGCAGCAGCGCACCGCAGATCGTCTCCTGCGGCATGCCCAGCTCGGCCAGGATGGTGGCCACCGCGAGCGGGTGGGTGATGTACGGGTCGCCGCTCTTGCGCTGCTGGCCGGTGTGCCAGTGCGCGGCCACGTCATAGGCGTGCTCGATCAGCCGGACGTCCGCCTTGGGGTGCGTCGCCCGCACCGTCTTGATCATCGGCTCGAGCACCGGGTTGCCACCGCCGCCGCGGGCCGCGCCCAGCCGGGCCAGCCTGCGCCGGACCGCGGCGCCTCCGCCCGCCTCGCTGCCGCTGCCGGTCAGCCGCCCGGCGCCGGTGCCCCGGCCGACCACCGAGCCACGCCCGGTGCCGGTGCGGGCGCCGCGGCCAGCGGCCGGCCGGCGCCCAGTACCGGGCTCAGCCGGGACCCCAGTGCCCGGGCCACCCGTGCCTGCCGCGCCCGTACCTGAGCCAGCACTGCCTGGGCCAGCCGTGCCTGGGCCAGCCGCGCCCGTGGCGGCGTCAGCCGGCGGAACCGGGCTGGTGGCGGGGGCAGCGGACGTCATAACTGCAGCAGCGTCTGACCGGGCCCGGCCATTCCCGGGTACCCGGCCGGCGCTGTCCGGGCCGGGCGGCGCCGCGTCACCGGCCACAGGCTCTCCTCACGTCCGCCAAGCCCTCATTCTATCGGCGGAAGATCCGGAAAGTGCCCGGGTCGGCGCGTCCGGCCAGCGCGGCCGCAGGTCAGAACGCCGGCCGCCGCAGGTCACACCACTAGCAGCGAGCGGACCAGGGTGCCCGGCAGCTTGTCCCGGCCGGCCAGGAAGCTGAGCTCGAGGATGACCACGATCTCGGCCACCTCGGCGCCGGCCTTGCGGACCAGTTCCGCGGTCGCGGCCGCGGTGCCGCCGGTGGCCAGCACGTCGTCCACGACGAGTACCCGCTCACCAGGGGCGAACGCATCCTGGTGCACTTCGATGGTGGCGCTGCCGTACTCCAGGTCGTAGCTCTGCGCGTAGGTCGGGCCGGGCAGCTTGCCCTGCTTGCGGACCGGCACGAATCCGGCGCCCAGCGCGAGCGCCACCGGGGCGGCCAGGATGAAGCCGCGGGCCTCGATCCCGGCTACCTTGTCCACCCCGGCGGGCTTGCCGCGCGGCGGCTGCCCGGCGGACAGCCCGGCCACCACCGCGCGGAGCGCGGCCCCGTCCGCGAGCAGCGGGGTGATGTCCTTGAACAGCACCCCCGGCTGCGGGTAGCCGTCGATGTCCCGGACCCGGCTGGCGATCAGCGCGGCCAGCTCGCCGTCCAGGGCGGGCTGGCCATGCGGGTCGGCCGGCATCTAACGCCGCTTCTTCTTGCCGCCGGGCCGGCGCTTGGCCGAGCTGGTCCGCCGGGGCTGCTGCCGGGGGCCGCTGCGGGCCCCGGGCCCGGGCGGCCGCGGCGCGGCCCGGCCCGCCGGGACGCGCTCCTCGGGGCCAGCTGCCTGGTCGTCCCCGGCCAGCTCGGCGTCGGTTAGGTCGGCGTCGGCCAGGTCGTCCGGGTCGGCGCCGCCGGGCGGCGCCTGGCCGGCCAGCGCGCTGGCCGCCGCCCCGCCGGAGCCGGCCGTGGCACTGCCGGCCGGGCCGCTGCTGACCTTGGCCGCGGCGCGCTTGGCCGCCCGGCCACCCGCGGCCTTGAGCGCCACCCGCTTGGCCAGCGCCTTGTACTGCGGCTGGCGCTCTTTGAGGTCGGCCAGCACCGGGGTGGCGATGAAGATCGAGGAGTAGGTGCCGGACAGCATGCCGACGAACAGCACCAGCGCGAGGTCGGTCAGCTCGTTCACGCCGAGCACCGCGAGGCCGATGAACAGGATGGCCGTCACCGGCAGCAGGGCGATCACCGAGGTGTTGATGGACCGGACCAGGGTCTGGTTCAGCGCCAGGTTGGCCGCCTGGCTGTAGGTGCTGCGGGTCGAGCTGAGCAGGCCCGCCGTGTTCTCCCGGACCTTGTCGAAGACGACCACGGTGTCATACAGCGAGTAGCCCAGGATGGTCAGCAGGCCGATCACTGTGGCCGGGCTGACCTCGAAGCCGGCCAGCGCGTATACCCCGATGGTGATCACGATGTCGTGCGCCAGGGCGACCAGCGCGGCTATCGCCATCCGCCACTCGAACGCGATCGACAGGTAGATGACGATCACGACGAGGAACGCGATCAGCGCCTCGGCGGCCTTGTGCGTGATGTCCGAGCCCCAGCTGGCCCCGACGAAGTTGATGTTGATCTGGTTCTGCGGGACGCCGAGGTCACGGCTCAGCGTGGCCTGCACCTCCTGCTGCTCGGAGAACGGCAGCTTGCCCGTCTGCACCGACCAGCTGGCGCTGCTCCCCGAGCCGACCTGCTGCACGATCGCGTTGCTGCTCGCGGGCGAGCTGCCGACCGCGTTCTGCACCTGGGTGATGCTGCTGTTGCCGACCGGGAACTTGAAGACCGAGCCGCCCTTGAAGTCCACGGTGAAGTTCAGCCCGCGGGTGAACAGGCCCACCAGGCTGATCACCAGGATCAGCCCGGAGATCATGTACCAGAGCCGCTGCCGCCCGACGAAGTCGAAGGAGACCTCGCCGCGGTACAGGCGGCCGCCGATGTTGCCCAGAGCCGACATCACGCCTCCTTCGGCGGACTGGCGGTAGTGACCCGGGCAGGCCGGGATGATCGCCAGGGCGCCCGGGCGCCGAGCCGGGCCGGATCCAGCCCCGACCACCGGTGCCCCTGGCCGTAGAACTTGGTCCGGGCCAGCAGGGTAATCATCGGCTTGGTGAACAGGAACACCACCACCACGTCGATGACCGTGGTCAGTCCGAGGGTGAACGCGAAGCCCTTGACCTCGCCGATGGAGAAGTACCAGAGCAGCGCCGCGGCCAGGAACGACACCGTGTCCGAGACCAGCACCGTGCGCCGGGCCCGTTTCCAGCCGCGTTCCACCGCGGTGCGCAGCGTCCGGCCGTCCCGTACCTCGTCACGGAGCCGTTCGAAGAACACCACGAACGAGTCCGCGGTGATGCCGATGGCCACGATGAGGCCGGCCACCCCGGACAGCTCCAGCGCCAGGTTCTCGTACTTGCCGAGCAGGATGATCGCCTCGAACACCAGCACCGACGCGATGATCAGGCTGGACACCGCGACCACGGCCAGGCCGCGGTAGTAGAGCAGGCAGTACAGCACCACCAGCAGCAGGCCGATCCCACCGGCCAGCAGGCCCGCGTGCAGCTGATCGCTGCCCAGCTGCGGCGAGATGGTCTGGATCGACTGCTTGGTGAAGGTAAGCGGCAGCGCGCCGTAGCTGAGCTGGTTGGCCAGCAGGGTCGCCTGGTTCTCGGTGAAGCTGCCGGTGATCTGGGCGCTGCCGGTATTCATCGCGCCCTCGATGACCGGCGAGGAGATGACCACCCCGTCCAGCACCACGGCCAGCTGGTCGTTCGCCGAGGACGTGCCGTACTTGTTGAACATGTTGGTGGTCAGCGTGCCCCACGCGCTGGCCCCTTGCGGCTTGAAGCTGAGGTTGACCTGCCAGTCCACGCTGGTACTGGACAGCCCGGCGCTGGCCGACTTGATGTCCTTGCCCTGCACCACCGAGGTGGCCAGCGCGTACTTGTACGGCACCCCGTCGAGCGTGCCGCACGAGACGGTCTGGCTGTCCGGGTTGTTGTACTGGGTGCCGGTGTAGCCGACTTCCGACTTCCAGTTCTTGCTCGCGCAGTTCAGCTTGTCGAACAGGGCCTTGGTGTGCGCGGTGGCCAGCGCCGCGCTACCTTCCGCGTCCGCCGTGGTGGCCAGCCCCGAGGTGGGCGTGGCACTGGCCGTCGGGGTGGGGGTGGCCGACGCGGTCGCCGACGGGGTGGCGGACGCCTTGGCCTGCGCGGCGAGCAGGTGCGCCCGGCCGGCCGACGCTGGCTGGCCCGCCGCGCCACCCGGCGCGATGCTCACCTTGGCCTTGGTGCTGGCCGTGGCCGACGGGCTGGCCGAGGGCGTGGCCGCCGAACCGCTGGCCGAGGGGGTCGGGGTCGGCGTGGCGCTCACCGTGTTCGGGGCGACCAGCAGCACCTGGCGGAACAGCAGCTGGGCGGTCGTGCCGACCAGGTCGATGACCTTCTGGCTGTTCGCGCCCGGGACGGCCACGTTGATGATGTTGCTGCCCTGCTGCTGGACCTGTGCCTCGGTGAAGCCCGCGCCGTTGACCCGGCTCTCCATGATGTTCTTGGCCTGGGTCATGTCGGTGGCGAACTGGGCCGACGACACGCCCTTGGGCGCCTGCGCTTCCAGCGCCACGGTGGTGCCGCTGGTCAGGTCGAGGCCAAGCTTCACCTTCAAATCGCTGCCCCACTTGGACGGCTGCACGATGTTGCCACCGACGATGGCCAGGAACAGCACCACGATGAGCACACCCAGCACGGCCAGCGCGCGGCCGGGGCGGGAGACGTTACCGCTAGGGGGAGCCACTTCTGCCTGTCCTTCGCTTCGCGTGTCGCCCGCCCCGGGACGCCGGCGCGGGGCTGCCGGTCAGTCCGCTTTGTGCTCGCCGGAGGCCGTGCTGTCGGCCGGGCTGGAGTCGGCGGGGCTGGCCGGCGCGGAGCCGTTCTGATGCGCGGCGGCCGCCTGGCCGTCGGCGCTCAGGCCATCGCTGCTCACGTCATCCGCGGCGGACTCGGCGTGCTCCGGGCTCACCGGATCGGTGGCCTCGGTCCCGTCCTCGTCGGGCAGCACGTCCATGATGGCCCGGCGCAGGAAGCGGAGCTGGACGCCGGGCGCCACCTCCAGCACCACGTCGGTGGCGTCCGCCTCGACCACGGTCGCGTACATGCCCGCGGTGGTGCGCACGCGCTGGCCGGGCTGTACCTGGCTCTGCATCGCCTGAGCCTGGCGCTGCTTGTTGCGCTGCGGCCGGATCATCACGAAGTAGAGCAGGCCGAACAGCACGACGATGACAATCAGGAACGTGTAGTTCCCTGAGCCGCTCTTGGCGGCAGCTGCGAGATACATGTTCCCCATCGCGGGGGCATCCTTCCACTTGAATGTGCTCCGCTGGCCACGCGCCGGGCCGTGAACCGGCGGGGCCGGGGTCCATGGCCAGCGGGCAGTCGTTGACCAACTGCCGAAGTGTAGCGGCGCGCAGGCGGCGCACCAACAGGCTACGGGACCTCGCGACTGATCGTGACATCCCTGCGACCAACCAGCTGGCCCGGAATTACTCGAACAGGCTACCGGGCATGGCCAGGCCGGGCGGCTCGGGCGGGTCGAGGCCCAGGTGCGCCCAGGCCGCCGGGGTGGCCACCCGGCCGCGTGGGGTCCGGGCCATCAATCCGCCGCGGACCAGGAACGGCTCGGCCACCACCTCGACCGTCTCGGCTTCCTCGCCGACCGCGACGGCCAGCGTGGACAGCCCGACCGGCCCGCCGCCGAACCGGGTGACCAGCGCGCTCAGCACGGCCCGGTCCAGCCGGTCCAGCCCTTCCTCGTCCACCTCGTACAGTTCCAGCGCGGCCCGGGCCAGCGCCCGGGTGACCGTCCCGTCCGCACGCACCTCGGCGTAGTCACGGACCCGGCGGAGCAGCCGGTTGGCGATCCGCGGCGTGCCCCGGGACCGGCGGGCGATCTCCTCGGCGCCGTCGCCGCGCAGCGCCACGCCGAGCAGGTCGGCCGACCGGCGGACGATCACCTCCAGCTCGGCGGGCTCGTAGAAGTCCAGCCGGGCGGTGAAGCCGAACCGGTCGCGCAGTGGCGCGGGCAGCAGCCCGGCCCGGGTGGTCGCGCCGACCAGGGTGAACGGCGCGATGTCCAGCGGGATGGCGGTGGCCCCTGGCCCCTTGCCGACCACCACATCCACCCGGAAGTCCTCCATGGCTAGGTAGAGCAATTCCTCGGCGGGCCGGGCCAGCCGGTGAATTTCATCGATGAAAACCACGTCGCTCTCGCCCAGCGTGGACAGGATGGCGGCCAGGTCCCCGGCCCGCTCGATGGCCGGCCCGCTGGTGATCCGCAGCTGCGCACCCAGCTCGGTGGCGATGATCATGGCGAGCGTGGTCTTGCCCAGGCCGGGCGGGCCGGACAGCAGCACGTGATCCGGCGCCCGGCCGCGGCGCAGCGCCCCTTCCAGCAGCAGGGACAGCTGTTCCCGCACCCGGGTCTGGCCGATCACCTCGGCCAGCCGCTTCGGCCGCAGCGCCCCCTCGATCGCCCGCTCGTCGGCGCTGGCCAGGGCCGACACGAGTCTTTCCTGCTCAGCCTCGGATAGTGCCGGAGCCTCCCGGGCCGCTGCCTCGGCTGCTTGGTGAGCGCCGCGGCCCTCCGCCCGGGTCACGTCCGGCTCAGCTTCCGCAGCGCCGCCCGCAGCGCCGTGCTGACGTCCACCTCAGCGCCGTCACCGGCCGCCGCATCGGCCAGTTCGGCCTCGACCGCGGCGATGGCCTGCTCGGCGTCGCGGGCCTGCCAGCCCAGGTTGACCAGCCCGGTGCGGACCTGGTCCCGCCAGGACGAGGCTCGCGCCGCGGCGCTGCCCGGCCCGCCCGTCCCGGGCGGGCTGACCGGCGCGCCGGGCGAGCCCAGCCGCCCGGCCAGTTCCAGCACAATCCGCTGTGCGCCTTTCCGGCCGATCCCCGGCACCCGGGTCAGCGCGGTGACGTCCTCGGCCGCGATGGCCTGGCGCAGCCCGTCCGGGCTGAACGAGGCGAGCATGGCCAGCGCCAGCCGGGGGCCGATCCCGCTGGCCGTCTGCAGCAACTCGAACACGTCCCGCTCGTCGTCGCTGGCGAAGCCGTACAGGGTCAGCGCGTCCTCGCGGACCACCAGCGACGTCGCCACCCGGGCCCGCTCCCCGCTGCGCAGCGTGGCCAGCGTGCCCGGGGTGGCCTGGACCAGCAGCCCGACCCCGCCCACCTCGATTACCGCGCCGTCCGGCGCGATCGCGGCGACCAGCCCGTCCAGATGCGAAATCACCGTAGCTCTCCTGACTATCTGTGCCGGGCCGCGGCGGCGGCCAGCCGGGACTGGGTCCCGCCCCGCCACAGCTGGCAGATGGCCAGCGCCAGGGCATCGGCCGTGTCCGCGGGCCGGGGTGGGTCGGCCAGCCGGAGCAGCCGCATCACCATCGTGGTCACCTGTGCCTTGTCGGCCCGGCCGCTCCCGGTCACCGCGGCCTTCACCTCGCTGGGGGTGTGCAGCGCGACCGGCAGCCCGAGCCGGGCGGCGCACAGCACGGCCACCGCGCCCGCCTGGGCCGTGCCCATCACGGTGCGCACGTTGTGCTGGCTGAACACGCGCTCCACCGCGACCGCGTCCGGCCGGTACTCGGCCAGCCAGCGGCTGATCTCGGCCTCCAGGGCGAGCAGCCGGGCCGCGAGGTCATCCTTGGGGTCGGTCCGGGCCAGCCCGGCGGCGACCAGGGCCGGCGGCCGCCCCGGCGCGCCGTCCACCACGCCCAGACCGCACCGGGTCAGTCCGGGATCGACGCCAAGTACCCGCATCTGTGGCTCCGCACCCCTAGCTCCGGCCGGCTGACGAACACATGTTCGGTGCAGGGACCGACATTACCGGCCCGGGCCAGCCCGCGCCCGGGGACGCGCCGGGCCAGCCCGATCAGAAGTAGCGCGACCAGAACCGGCGCGACCGGAACCAGCGCAATCAGAAGTAGTCGAGCAGGTAGGGGTGGGCGGCGAACGCGGCGTCCAGGGCGGCGTCGGCCGCCGCGGTCCCGCCGCTGGCCAGCCCGGCCCGGCGCAGCGTCGCCACCGGGGTGCCCGCGTACAGCGCGGCGAAGCCGCGTGGCCCGAGCGTGAGCACCTCCCCGGCCGCGCCCGCGGTGAGCGTGCCCTTGCCCCCGCCGACCTGCAGCGTCCAGCGCCCCTGGTTGTCCGGGCGGACCGGGTCGGCCAGGTCCAGCGCCGCAGTCGCTTCGACGGCGGGCGGGAAGCCGCGCTCGGCCACCGCCCCGGGCGCGTCCACCACCCGGAGCATCCACAGGTACCGGTCGCCGACCTGCACGTCGGCTTCCCGGGTCAGCCAGCTCACCGGGTCAGCCGGGCCCACGCAGGCCTGCACGGTGTCCGCGATGGACGCGTGCGACCCGACCACCGCCCACATCGCCCGGGTCGTCGCGGCCGACACCGCCACCGCACGGTCCACCACGATCTCGTCGTTCCCACGGTGCCACCGGTATTCGAGAAACCCGTCCGGTGCCAGGTAGCAGTACCGGTCCTCGGCGCCGAGCCAGCGCCGGACCGTTTCCTCGTCCCGGGTGGCCGGCCCGCTGTCCCGCAGTTCCTGGTGCGCCGCGGTGAGCGCGGCCAGCACCGCGGCCGCGTCATCCGGGCCGCAGCGGCGCAGCCCGGCCGCCCCGGCCGCCTCGCCGGGCGCCTGGAGCAGCTCGTCCGGGCCGGCCAGCGAGCGCAGCGAGCGGGCCGGGAACCGCAGCTCATCCCGGGTGCCCGCGATCTCCCAGCCCAGCGACCGGTAAATGGCCGAGGTGGCCGGGTACAGCGCGGAGATCCGGTAGCCGCGGCTGGCGATCAGCTCCAGCAGCGCCGTCATCAGCGCCCGGCCGGTGCCGCGGCCGCGGTCTTCCGGCGCGACCATGACGCTGGCCACCCCGGCCATCGCCTGCCAGCGGCCCTGCCAGCACTGCCGCATCACGTGGTAGCGGGCCGCGGCGACCAGCCGCGGCCCGTCGAACACGGCCAGGTAGCGCCGGTCGCCGATCACCGAGCGGACCTCCGCGAACCAGTCCGGCCGGCTGGCCGCCGCGCGCGGCCCGAACGCGCGGCCGCTCAGGTCCCGCAGCGCGCCGAGATCATCGCTGGCGTCCAGTTCCCTGATGTCCACCTCAGGGTGCCCGCTCAGTCCAGGCTCTCCAGCACCGAGTCGGGCACCGAGTAGTTGGCGTACACGTCCTGCACGTCGTCGGAGTCCTCCAGCGACTCGATCAGCCGGAACACCCGCTTGGCCTGCTCCGCGTCCAGTTCCACCTCGACGGTGGGCAGGAACGCCGCCTCGGCCGAGTCGTATTCGATGCCCGCGTCCTGCAGCGCGGTGCGCACCGCCACCAGGTCGCTGGGCTCGCTGATCACTTCGAGCGACTCACCGAGGTCATTGACCTCCTCGGCCCCGGCGTCCAGCACCGCCAGCAGCACGTCGTCCTCGCTGACCCCGGCCACCTTGGGCACGATCACCACGCCCTTGCGGTGGAACAGGTAGGACACCGATCCGGGGTCCGCCATCGAGCCGCCGTTCCGGGTCAGCGCGGTGCGTACGTCGGCGGCGGCCCGGTTCCGGTTGTCGGTCAGGCATTCCACCAGCACCGCTACCCCGCCGGGCGCGTAGCCCTCGTAGCTGACCGTCTCGTAGGCGGCACCGCCCGCTTCCAGGCCGGCGCCGCGGCGGATGGCGCGGTCGATGTTGTCGTTCGGCACCGAGCTCTTCTTGGCCTTCTGCACCGCGTCGAACAGCGTGGGGTTGCCGGCCGGGTCAGCCCCGCCGGTCCGCGCCGCCACCTCGACATTCTTGATCAGCTTGGCGAAGAGCTTGCCCCGCCTGGCGTCGATGACCGCCTTCTTGTGCTTGGTCGTGGCCCACTTGGAGTGGCCGCTCATATCCGATCCCTCACCATGTCAACGAAAAGCTTGTGCACCCGCGGGTCCCCGGTCAGCTCAGGATGGAAGGCGGTGGCCAGCGCGGCACCCTGGCGGACGGCGACGATCCTACCGGTGCCCGGGTCCCGGCCGAGAATCTCGACGTCCTGGCCGGTTTCCTCGACCCAGGGTGCGCGGATGAAGACCGCGCGCAGCGGGTCGCCGGCCAGCCCGTCCAGGGTGATGTCCGCCTCGAACGAGTCCACCTGGCGGCCGAACGCGTTGCGCCGCACGGTCATGTCGATGCCGCCGAACGTCTGCTGCCCGCCGGCGCCGTCCAGCAGCCGGTCGGCCAGCATGATCATGCCCGCGCACGAGCCGAAGACCGGCAGCCCGCCGCTGATCCGCTTGCGCAGCGGCTCCAGCAGCTCGAAGATCACCGCGAGCTTCCAGATCGTGGTGGACTCCCCGCCCGGGATGACCAGGCCGTCCACCGCGTGCAGATCGTCCGGGCGGCGCACGGTGACCGGGCGGGCGCCCGCCAGCCGGAGCGCACGCTCGTGCTCGACCACGTCGCCCTGCAGCGCCAGCACGCCGATCACCGGTCCCGCGGTGATCTCCGGGACGCGCTCGGGCATGGTCTTCCTCCTGCGGGTACGAATGCGATTTTCTGCATAACGCCAGTACCGGGTGCTGCTCTTCCCGGGCGCGCTGGTCAGCCGGGTTCGGCCTCGGCCGGCGGTTCGCCCAGACCGAGCCGCCGCTCGATGGCGGCCAGCCGCCGGTCGATGGCGTCCAGCCGGTCCAGCAGCTCATCGAACCGCGCCGCGGTGACGGTGAGGCGCACTGGCCGGCCGGCCTCGGGCAGGTCGGCTGGCTCCTCGCCGGCCAGGGGCACTAGTTCAAGCACCTGGGCCCGGACCCGCTCCGGCGCCGCGCCCAGCACCCGGAGCACCTCGACGGCCACCCCCTGCCCCTCGGTGATCAGGCCGAGCAGGATGTGCTCGGGGCCGATGTAGGGGTGGCCCAGCCGGAGCGCCTCGCGCAGCGAGAGCTCGAGCACCTTCTTGGCCCGCGGGGTGAACGGGATGTGCCCGGACGGCGCCTGCTGGCCCCGGCCGACGATCTCCGCCACCTGCTCGCGGGCCGGGTCCAGGCCGACCTCCAGCGCGGCCAGTGCCGCGGCCGCCACCTCATCATCCTCCCGGAGCACGCCGAGCAGCAGGTGCTCAGTGCCGATGTAGTTGTGGTTCAGCCGCCGGGATTCTTCCTGCGCCTGGACCACGACCCGGCGGGACCGGTCGGTGAACCGCTCGAACATGTGCCGCTCCTACCGTCGGTAGGCGGGGGGCTCGCGGCCGCCCGGGCCGGCCGGTGCTGCGAGCCGGATCAGGTCACCAGCCGCGGTCGGCGTAGCGCTCGGCGGGCGGCAGGGTGTCCGTGTTGATGCCGACCATGGCCTCGCCGAGCCCGCGGGAGACCTTGGCCACGACATCGGGATCATCGTGGAACGTGGTGGCCTTGACGATGGCGGCGGCGCGCAGGGCCGGGTCGCCGGACTTGAAGATGCCGGAGCCGACGAACACACCCTCCGCGCCGAGCTGCATCATCATGGCCGCGTCGGCCGGGGTGGCGATGCCACCCGCGGTGAACAGCACGACCGGGAGCCTGCCGAGCCGGGCCACGTCGGCGACCAGCTCGTAGGGCGCCTGCAGGTCCTTGGCCGCGGCGAACAGCTCTTCGTCGCGGAGCGTGGTCAGGCGGCGGATGTCGGACGAGATCTGCCGCATGTGCCGGGTCGCCTCGACCACGTTGCCGGTGCCGGCCTCGCCCTTGGACCGGATCATCGCGGCACCCTCGGCCAGCCGCCGGAGCGCCTCGGCCAGGCTGGTCGCGCCGCACACGAACGGCACCGTGAACTGCCACTTGTCCACGTGGTGGGCTTCGTCGGCCGGGGTCAGCACCTCGGACTCGTCGATGTAGTCCACCCCGATGGCCTGCAGCACCTGCGCCTCGGCGAAGTGCCCGATCCGGCACTTGGCCATGACCGGGATGGACACCGCGCGGATGATCTCGTCGATCATGTCCGGGTCGCTCATCCGGGCGACGCCGCCCTCGGCCCGGATGTCGGCCGGCACCCGTTCCAGCGCCATCACCGCGACCGCGCCGGCGTCCTCGGCGATCTTGGCCTGGTCCGGCGTCACCACGTCCATGATCACGCCGCCCTTGAGCATGTCGGCCATGCCGCGCTTGACCCGCGCGGTGCCGGTGTGCGGGGCGGAGTCCATCGGGCTGGACGCGGTACTGCTTGACACGGGAAACCTCACTTGCCTTGGGCTGACTGACTGTTCAATTCTGCCGCATGCTCCAGGCTCCATGGTAGGTCCACTTCAACTGGTCAAATGCGGCATGTCAGACCCGCGGCCGTCACCGTCCGCGACCACCAGCGAATCGTCCATCTCGAAGAAGCCGGGCAGCGCCGCCCCGCCGGCCAGGCCGAGCACCCGGACGAGCCGCCGCCGCCGCGCGGCCAGCGTGGCCGCGACCAGGTCGTTGTAGAACTTCCGGGCCAGGAACACCTGGTGCGCGGCCGCTTCCAGCTCGGCCAGCAGCTCGTCCGCGCTGCCCCGGCCGGCCAGCGAGTCACGGAAACCGGGCTGGCTGAGCACCGCGCGCAGCGCCCGGGTCAGGTCGCTCTCGGCCAGCTCGTCCGGCTGGCCCGCGGCCCGGGCGTCGTGCGCGGCGCCGGCCAGCAGCAGGCTGGTGGCTGGGTCGAGCACCCCGCAGGCGGCCAGTTCCTGGGCCACCGAGCTGCGCCGGACCAGCGCCGCGTCCAGCGCGGCCCGGGCCGTCTCGGTCCGCTTGTGCAGCCGGTCCAGGCGGCCGGCCCGCCAGGACACGTACACGCCGACCAGCACGGCCGCGACCGCGATGAGGATGACATCGATCAGCATGGCTGGCTCACCTGAACTCTGCTAGCCCGGGGGGACGACCCCCCGGAACCCCCCGTGACCGCTGACTCGGAGAGAACACGCCTACGGCGTGCCTCCCCTCGCCAGCGCTGCCACTGGCCGCTGCCACCACGGCCTCGTACACCTGCACCACGTCGCGGGCCACCACCGGCCAGTCATACACCCGCACCGCGTCGGCCGCGGCGGCGGACAGGCTGGCCCGCCGCGCGGGATCGTCGAGCAGCCGCCCGGCCGCCGCGGCCAGCGCGGCCGGGTCGCCGGTCTCGAACAGCTCGCCGGCCTTGCCGCCCCGCAGCACCTGGCGGAACGCGTCCAGGTCGCTGGCCACGATGGGCGCGCCCGCGGCCATCGCCTCGGCCAGCACGATGCCGAAGCTCTCGCCGCCGGTGTTCGGCGCGCAGAACACGTCCACTGAGTGGTACACCCGGGCCTTGTCCTCCTCGGTGACCTGGCCGAGCAGGATGACCCGCGGGCGCAGCGGCTCCGGCACCCGGGCCAGCACGTCAGCCACGTCACCGGGCCCGGCGATGAGCAGGCGCAGCCCGGGCCGCTCGCCGGCCAGCTGGGTGAACGCGCGGAGCAGCACGTCCAGGCCCTTGCGCGGCTCGTCCATCCGGCCCAGGAAACCGAGCGTGCCGCCGTCGCCGGGCCAGCCGGGCAGCGGGCTGGCCTTCTCATACCGGCTGACCGTGACCCCGTTCGGGATCAGCACCGCGTCGCCGCCCATGTGCTCGACCAGCGTGGTGCGGGCCGCCTCGGACACCGCGATCCGGCCGGTGATCTTCTCCAGCGCGGTCTGCAGCGCGGGGTAGGCGGCGTGCATCACCCGGGACCGGGGTGTCGCGGTGTGCACGGTGGCCACGATCGGCCCGTCCGCCACCCAGCAGGCCAGCAGGGACAGGCTCGGCGCGGCCGGCTCGTGCACGTGCAGCACGTCGAAGCCGCCCTCCTTGACCCAGCGGCGCACCCGGCTCGCGGACAGGAAGCCGAACGCCAGCCGCGCCACCGAGCCGTTGTACGGCACCGGGACGGCCCGGCCCGCCGGCACCACGTAGTCGGGCAGCGGCGTGTCGTCGTCGGCCGGCGAGATCACCGAGACCTCGTGGCCCAGCCCGATCAGCGCCTCGGCCAGGTCCCGGATGTGCTGCTGGACGCCGCCGGGCACGTCCCAGGTGTACGGGCAGACGATGCCGACTCTCACGGCACTGGGCCGTCTACTGGGCCGTTCACCGCGGCGTGGTCTTCCCCGCTGGCCACGCCGTTGGCCGCCGCCCGGGCCTGCGCCGTGGCCAGCCGGTCCGGGTCGAGGTCGGCGGTGAACACCGGCTGCAGCATGTGCCAGTCCTGCGGGTGGGCCCGGATGCCCGCCTCATACACCTCGGCCAGCTGCTGGCTCATCGCGGCGACCTTCTCCCGCCTGGTGCCCTCGGCCGGCACCGGGATCTCGTCGTGGATCTGCGCGCCCCAGCCCGGGCCGTCGAACCACAGGGTGACCGGGAGCAGCGCGGCGCCAGTCTGCACCGCCAGCGCGGCCGGGCCGCCCATCATCCGGGCCTTCTCCCCGAAGAATTCCACCTCGATACCCCCGCCGGTCACGTCCCGGTCGGAGACCAGGCAGACCAGGCGGCCGGCCCGCAGCCGCTGGGCCAGCACGCCGAACCGGCTGGCCCCGCCGGTGGCGGGCAGCACCTCCATGCCCAGCCCCTCACGAAACGCTACGAACCGGTTGAACAGGGACTCCGGCTTGAGCCGCTCGGCCACCGTGGTGAACGAGCCCACGCCCCGGTTGATGATCCAGTAACCGGCCTCTTCGTAGTTCCCCATGTGCGGCAGCGCGACGATCACCCCGCGGCCGGCCTTGATGTTGCCCTGCAGCGTCTCCTCGCCGGTGGCGTGCATGCCGGTCATGATCCGGTCCAGCGGGATGACCGGCAGCCGGAATGCCTCCAGCCAGTACCGGGCGTAGGACCGCATGGTCTGCCGGGACAGCGCGCGCAATTGCTGGCCGGTGGCGGCCGGGCCGAGCACCCGGCGCAGGTTGGCCTCCAGCATCGTCACCCGCGGCCCTTGCCGCCGCCAGGCGACGTCCGCGAAGAACTGGAACCCGGCCCGGGCCCAGGATTCGGGCAGCCGGCAGACCAGCTTCCAGCCCAGCGCGTACCCGGCCGCGCCCAGCCGGTCCTTGACGCCAGTCACTCCCGTTCCTCTCCGGCAGCCCCAGCCTTGACGCCAGGACCCACCGCCTTATGCACCACGTACACCCGCTGGCCGAACGTGACCGTGCTGCCCAGCGCGACCGCCCACAGCCCGATGGCCAGCACGAACGGCACACCCAGCCCGGTCAGCCCGGCCGCGACCAGCGCGACCAGCAGCCGCTCCGACCGTTCCGCGACGCCCACGTCGGCCTTGACCCCCAGGCCTTCGGCCCGGGCCCGCGCGTAGGACACCATGTTGCCCGCTACCAGACAATAAAGAGCAACGCCGGCCAGCCCCCACTGATGCCCCCCGCGGGCCAGCCAGATGGCCAGGCCAGAAAACACCGCGGCGTCGCCCACCCGGTCCAGCGTCGAGTCGAGGAATGCGCCCCACGGGCCGGAGGATCCTTTCACCCGGGCCAGCAGCCCGTCCAGCATGTCGAACATGGCGAAGCCCCAGCACACCAGCGTGCCGGCGAACAGGTGGCCGGTGGGGAACAGCCACAGCGCGCCGACCGCCACCCCCAGCGTGCCGGTCACGGTCACCATATTGGGCGTGACCGGAGGTGCGCGCCAGCGCCTCACCGAGCGGGGTGAGCAGCCGGGCGAACAGAGGTCTCAGCGCGTTCAGCATGGCCGTCCGATCCTACTGGCGACGGGACAGCTCGGATGATTCCGTCTCAGGGCTTGTGATCGGGTGGCCGGGAGGTAAAGGCTGGTTGTGAGGCAGCCGAACAGAGTCGTTGGAGGCGAGGCTCATGACCGACAAGAAGGGACCGACACCCGCTGGCGGGACAGCAGCGGCCGGCCAGCCCGACAGCGTGCGGAATGTCGCGCTGGTCGGCCACTCAGGGTCAGGCAAGACCACGCTGGTCGAGGCGCTCCTCGCGTATACCGGTGGGATCCAGCGGGCCGGCCGGGTCGAGGACGGGTCCACAGTCAGCGACTTCGACGAGGTTGAGGTCCGCCAGCAGCGCTCGGTGAACCTCACCCTGGCGCCGGTGCTGCACGCCGGGGTCAAGGTCAACCTGCTCGACACGCCCGGCTACGCGGACTTCACCGGGGACCTGCGGGCCGGGCTGCGGGCGGCGGACGCCGCCCTGTTCACCGTGCCAGCCACCGACGGGGTGGACGGCCTGACCCAGATGCTCTGGGAGGAGTGCGCCCGGGTTGGCATGCCGCGCGCCGTGGTCATCACCAAGCTGGACCACCAGCGGGCCGACTTCGACGAGGCGCTGCGCGCCTGCCAGGACGCGTTCGGCGACGCCGTCGCGCCGCTGTACCTGCCGGTCACCGACGGCCCGGGCCAGGTCCGTGGCCTGATCGGCCTGCTCACCGGCAAGTTCTTCGACTACTCGGATGGCACCAGGACCGAGCGGGACCCCGATCCGGCCTACGCCGACCGCACCGAGGAGCTGCGCGGCGCACTGATCGAGGGGATCATCCAGGAGTCCGAGGACGAGACCCTGATGGACCGGTACCTGTCCGGTGAGGACATCGACCCCAAGGTGCTCATCGAGGACCTGGAGAAGGCGGTCGCCCGGGGCAGCTTCTTCCCGGTGCTGGCCGCGTCCAGTTTCGAGGGCGGCGTCGGGTTCGCCGAACTGCTCGAAGTGATGACCCAGGCCTTCCCGGCGCCTAACGAGCACCCCATGCCCGGGGTGACCACGCTGGACGGCAAGCCGGTGACTGGGCTGGCCAGTGACCCGAAGGGCCCGCTGCTGGCCGAGGTGATCAAGACCACCTCCGACCCCTATGTGGGCCGGATCAGCCTGGTCCGGGTGTTCTCCGGGACGCTGCGGCCGGATGCCACGGTGCACGTGTCCGGGCACGGCATGGCCGAGCGGGGTCACGCCGACCACGACAGCGACGAGCGGATCGGCGCGCTCACCTCACCGCTGGGCAAGCAGCAGCGGCCGGTGGCCCAGTGCGCGGCCGGGGACATCTGCGCGGTAGCCAAGCTGGCCAGCGCGGAGACCGGCGACACTCTGTCGGACAAGGACAAGCCGCTGCTGATGGAGTCCTGGTCGATGCCCGACCCGCTGCTCCCGGTCGCGATATCGGCCAAGTCCAAGGCCGACGAGGACAAGATGTCCCAGGCCATCTACCGACTGGTGGCCGAAGACCCGACGCTGCGGATGGAAAACAACTCCGAGACCCGCCAACTGGTGCTGTGGTGCATGGGCGAAGCCCACTCCGACCTGATGCTGGACCGGCTCTCCACGCGGTACGGGGTGGGCGTGGAGACCAAGGAGCTGCGCGTCCCGCTGCGCGAGACGGTGGCCGGCAAGGCGCAGGGCACGGGCCGGAACGTGAAGCAGACCGGCGGGCACGGCGAGTACGGGGTGTGCCACATCGAGATCGAGCCGATGCCCTCGGGCGACGGCTTCGAGTTCGTGGACAAGGTGGTCGGCGGCGTGGTGCCGCGCCAGTTCATCCCGTCGGTGGAGAAGGGCGTGCGGGCCCAGCTGGAACAGGGCGTGCTGGCCGGCTACCCGATGGTGGACATCCGGGTCACCCTGTTCGACGGCAAGGCACACTCGGTGGACTCCTCCGACATGGCCTTCCAGAAGGCGGGCAAGCTGGCCCTGCGGGACGCCGCGGACAAGGCCAAGGTGCTGCTGCTGGAGCCGGTGGACGAGCTGTCCGTGCTGGTCGCCGACGACTATGTGGGCGCGGTCATGTCCGACCTGTCGTCCCGGCGCGGCCGGGTGCTCGGCACCGAGCCGGTGGCCGGGGGGCGGACCCTGGTCAAGGCCGAGGTGCCGCAGCTGGAGATCACCCGGTACGCGATCGACCTGCGCTCGATGTCACACGGCACCGGCTCGTTCAGCCGCGGCTACCTGCGTTACGAGCCGCTCCCGTCGCACCTGGCCGACAAGATGGCCAAGTCCGACGCCGGCTGATCAAACACCTAACCCGACATATGTAGGTTCAGCGCCTACATATGTCGGGTTAGGTGGCGCTGGCCGGCCAGGCGTCCGCGACCAGCTTGCGGGTGTCCTTGAGCAGCTGCGGCAGCACCCGGGTGTGCCCGACCACCGGCATGAAGTTGGTGTCGCCGCCCCACCGCGGCACCACGTGCTGGTGCAGGTGCGCGGCGATGCCCGCGCCGGCCACCGAGCCCATGTTCATCCCGATGTTGAAGCCCTGCGCGCCGGAGGCGGCCCGCAGCGCGATCATCGCCCGCTTGGTGTGGTCGGCCAGTTCCGCGGTCTCCCCCGGGTCCAGCTCGGTGTAGTCGGCCACGTGCCGGTACGGCAGCACCATCAGGTGCCCCGCGTTGTACGGGTACAGGTTGAGCACGGTGAAGACCAGCTGGCCGCGGGCCACGATCAGCCCGTCCTCATCGGACAGCGTGGGCGCCCGGCAGAACGGGCATTCCTCGTCCTCCCGGCCGGGCGGCACCTTGCCCTCGCCCTTGATGTAGGCCATCCGGTGCGGCATCCACAGCCGGGCGAACCCGTCCGGCACGCCGATCCCGTCCGGCCCGGAAACCTCGGTGCTGAGCTCGTCCGACATGGCCCGCCGGTCAGACCTGGATCCGCTGCTCGACGGCGGACACGATCTCGGAGATGGCCTCCTCGACCGGCACGCCGTTGCGCTGCGAGCCGTCCCGGAACCGGAACGAGACCGCGCCCTTGGCCATGTCCTCGTCCCCGGCCAGCAGCATGAACGGCACCTTCTGCCGCTGCGCGTTCCTGATCTTCTTCTGCATCCGGTCGTCGCTGGTGTCCACCTCGACCCGGATGCCCGCGTCGCGCAGGCTGGCCGCGACCTTCTCCAGGTACGGGATGTGCCCGTCGGTGATCGGGATGCCGACCACCTGGACCGGGGCCAGCCACGGCGGGAACGCGCCCGCGTAGTGCTCGACCAGGATGCCGAAGAACCGCTCGATGGAGCCGAACAGCGCCCGGTGGATCATGTACGGCCGCTGCCGGGTGCCGTCCGCGGCCTGGTACTCGATGCCGAACCGGCCCGGCTCCTGGAAGTCCACCTGCAGGGTGGACAGCTGCCAGCGGCGGCCGATGGCGTCCTTCACGTGCACGTCGATCTTGGGCGCGTAGAACGCGCCCTCGCCCTCGGCCACCGTGTACGGCAGGCCCGAGGCGTCCAGCGCGTGCTTGAGCGCGGCCTCGGCCGCCGCCCACTCGGCACGGCTCGCCGACGAACTTCTCCGGCCGGGTGGACAGCTCGGCCTCGAACTCGGTCAGCCCGAAGTCGCGGAGCAGGCCGACTACGAAGTCCAGCAGCGAGGCCAGCTCCGGGGCGAGCTGTTCCGGGGTGCAGAAGATGTGCGAGTCGTCCTGGGTGAAGCCGCGGGCCCGGGTCAGCCCGTGCACCACGCCGGACTTCTCGTACCGGTAGACGGTGCCGAACTCGAACAGCCGCAGTGGCAGCTCCCGGTAGGACCGCCCGCGCGACTGGAAGATCAGCACGTGCATCGGGCAGTTCATCGGCTTCATGTAGTACGTGGCGCCGTCCAGCTCCATCGGCGGGAACATGCTCTCGGCGTAGAAGCCCAGGTGACCGGAGGTCTGGAACAGCTCCTCCTTGGTCACGTGCGGGGTGTTGACGTACTGGTAGCCGGCTTCCTCGTGGCGGCGCCGGGCGTAGTCCTCCATCACCCGGCGGATGATCGCGCCCTTGGGGTGGAACACCGGCAGCCCAGAGCCGATCTCGGTGGGGAACGAGAACAGGTCCAGCTCGGCGCCGAGCTTGCGGTGGTCCCGCTTCTCCGCCTCGGCCAGCATGGCCAGGTAGTCGTCCTGCACCTGGCGGGACTCCCACGCGGTGCCGTAGATCCGCTGCAGCTGCGGGTTCTTCTCGCTGCCCCGCCAGTACGCACCACCCGAGCGCATCAGCTTGAACGCCGGGATATCCCGGGTGGTCGGCACGTGCGGGCCGCGGCACAGGTCCTTCCAGCACAGCTCGCCGGTCTTCGGGTCGAGGTTGTCGTAGATGGTGAGCTGGCTGCCGCCGACCTCGACCGCTTCCTCGACGCTGACCTCGGACGGGGCGGTGGCCGCGCCCGCGTCGGCGTTCGCGGCCGGGGCGCCGCCCTTGATGCCGATCAGCTCCAGCTTGTATGGCTCGCCGGCCAGTTCCCTGCGGGCCTCCCCCTCGGTCACCTCGCGCCGGGAGAACCGCTGGCCCTGCTTCACGATCTGCCGCATCCGCTGCTCGATGGCCTTAAGGTCATCCGGGCTGAACGGCCGGGCCACGTCGAAGTCGTAGTAGAAGCCGTTCTCCACCGGTGGGCCGATACCGAGCCTGGCCTCGGGGAACAGCTCCTGGACGGCCTGCGCCATGACGTGCGCGGTGGAGTGCCGCATGATCGACCGGCCGTCCGGGCTGGCCAGCTCCACCGGCTCGACCGAGTCGCCGTCGGCCACCGGGCTGGCCAGGTCGCGCAGTTCGCCGTTGACCCGCGCCGCGATCACCGGGGACCCGGCGGCCGGCGGCTGCCCGGCACTGGCGTTCGGCATATCGAGGGCTTGCCCGGCGGTAGTGCCCGCTGCTACCTCATGCTCGCGTCCGGCGAGGATGATGTGCAGTGGCAGCTGGGCAGGCACGGTGGCTCCCTGGTCGTAGGTGCATCGGCGGGCTGGCGCCCTGACCCCTGATGCTATCGAGGCGCGGCAGGTGCCGCGCCTCGATATCTGCTGCTACGGCCGGTCAGCCGGTGACGGTGACCAGCGTCCCGTAGGTCATGTACGGCCACACTTGCTCGGCCTGGGTGTACGGCAGCTCGACGCAGCCCAGGCTCTGCGGGAAGCCGTAGGAGCCGCGCGGGAAGTAGTGCACCGCTTCGCCAGCGCTGAAGTACGACACCCAGGACACCGGGTCGGCGTACGTGGACCCGTCCGGGTTGGTGCCGCGCATGATCTGGAAGCGGTAGCGCAGGTACACCGGGCTGGTGCCGTCCGCGGTGGGCGCGGCCGGGATGCCGGTGTTGGCCAGGGTGTGCATGACCACGTGGCCGTCGTGCCACACGGTCAGCGTCTCCGGGATGGCCTTGCTGGCCAGCGCGTAGGTGTAGCCGTTCGGGTTGGTGTCCCCGTTGGCCGCCGCCTTGAGCAGGTGCTGCCACAGGTCCCAGGTCACCACCCCGGTCATGGTCAGGCCCTCGTTCGACTGGAAGGCCCGGATGGCGCCGTCCATGATCAGGCTGGACGGGCCGCCCCAGAACGTGGTGAGGATCTTCGGGTAGCCGCCCTTCCAGCTGAAGCCGCCGGCCGGCGGGGCGTACACGGCCGCCAGTTCGGTGGCCATGTTGTCCGGCTCCGGCGCGGTGGCGTCGCTCGGCTTCCATTTCAGCGGGAGGTAGCCCAGCTGGGCCAGCAGCTGCTTCAGCCGCAGGTTGGACCAGCCCTTGGTGCGCAGGTGGTCCACCAGCGGGCTGGCCAGCAGGCCGCCGGCCGCGGAGCGCAGGCCGAGGTGCCCGGCCCGGAAGCGCACCCGGACCGCGGTGTTCGGCTCGAACGGGGTGGCCGGGGTGAAGGTCAGCGTGCTGCCGGACCGCTTCCAGGTCCCGGGCACGGCCGGGTGGATCGCCGGCAGCGGTGAGGTGGCGGCCAGCGGCGCGGACAGCGTGACCTGGACCGGGTCGGCGCCGTCGGTGCCGGTGGTCGCGCCGCCCTCGGTCACCGAGACCACCTGGAGCGGCGCGGCCGGGCTGGCCGGATGGGCGGGCTGGGACGCGCCGGCGGTGGTCCGGCCGGACGCTTTGGTCCCGCCCAGGGTGCTGGCCACGATGCCGGCCACGGCCAGCACGCCGAGCACGGCGGCGGCCAGGCCGACTACCTTGACCCGGCTCAGGCGGCCCAGCCCGCTGCTGGCCGCGGGTGCGGCGGCGGCCACCGGCGCCGCGGCCGGTGCTGGTGCTTCGGCTGGCCGCGTCCGCCGGCTGAGCTGGCGTCTCGGCCGGCAGCGGGATCGGCGTCTCGGCCGGCGGCGGGGCCGGCGCATCGGCGGGCGGCTGAATGACCGCCGCGGCGGCTAGAGCATCTGCGGCGGCTGGAGCATCCGCCGCGGCCGGGTCAGCTGCGGGCGGCTCAGCGTCCGCGGGCGGTTCGGCAGCCACGGGCGGCTCGGCGTCCGCAGTTTCGGCCGCGGCGGCCGGTTCGGCCGCGGGCGGCTCGGCAGCCACAGTCGGTTCGGCGTCCGCGGTTTCGGTCGCCGCGGTTTCGGCCACCGCGGCCGGTTCGGCCGCGGGAGGCTCAGCGGTGGCGGCAGGTTCGGCGGCCGTATCCCCGGCCGCCGTGCCGGCAGCTGGGGCTGGGTCCCCGGCCGCCGCCGTTTCCCCTGATCCGGCCGCCCCCTGTGGCTCTCCTGGAATGTGCAACGCCCGCTCCCTAACTTCGCCAGTACCCGCCTTAAACCGCTGCCCGCCCTTAGGGAACGGATGCCCGGGTTAGCCGGTTCCGTGATCGCGCCGCGAATTCCGGTCCGCGGCCCGCCGTCCGCTCAGAGCCAGTCCTTGCGGCGGAACACGACATACAGCCCCACGGACAGCACGACCATGATGGCGGTAGAAACCCAGAAACCCGAAGTATGCCCGAATCCGGGATACGGGACATTCTGTCCGTAGAAACCGGTCACCGCGGTTGGCACCGCGATGATGGCGGCCCAGCTGGTCACCTGCTTCATGATCACATTCAGCCGGTTGCCGCGCACGGTCAGGTGCGTCTCCAGGATCGTGGTGACCAGGTCGCGCAGGGACTCGGTCCACTCGGTGGCCCGCAGAGGTCGAACCAGACCACGGCATCGGGATCGGCCAGGTAGTCGGAGCACTCGCTGATCGGGAAACCCTCATCGACCAGGGCGCCGTGCCGGTAAAGGCGGGTTAGTGCCATGGCGGTCAAGATAAGCGCGCCCGGTTACCGGCAGGTGGCCGGCGGTCACCGGGTTGCCGCCGGCTGGCATCATCGGGCGTATGACCGTGATCAAGATCAACGCGATTACCGTCCCGGCGGACAGCGGCGACGAGCTGGCCCGCCGGTTCGCGGCCCGGGCCGGCGCGGTGGACAACCAGGACGGGTTCGAGGGATTCGAGCTGCTCAAGCCCACCGATGAGCGGACTACCTGGCTGGTGGTGACCCGGTGGCGGGATGAGGACAGTTTCGCGGCCTGGCTGAACTCCGCCGCGTTCGGCCGCGGCCACCGGGGCGGGAGCGGCCCGGCCGCCGGGGCCCATCCCGGCGCCGCGGGCGCCGCTGGCACCGCGGGCCATCCTGGCGCCGGGGGCCAGGACGGCGGGGCGGCCGCGCAGCCGGTCGGCGTCTCCAGCGAATTGTGGTCCTACGAGGTGGCCGGCGGTTCCGCGGCCCGGCCGTCCTGAGCGCCGGCGTGGCCGGCCGGTGGCAGCTGCCGCCCGGCGCGGTCGTGACACCTGCCGTGGTGGTGGACAGCGGCACGCTGGACAGCAACCTGCGCGCGATGGCGGACAGCGCCGCGCACCGCGGGCTGGCCCTGCGGCCGCACGGCAAGACGCACAAGTCGGCCGAGATAGCCCGCCGCCAGCTGGCCCTGGGCGCGGCCGGGCTGACCGTGGCCACGGTCGGTGAGGCGGAGGCGTTCGCGGCCGCCGGGGTCACCGACATCTTCATCGCCTACCCGGTGTGGGCCGACGACGGCCGGTCCGGCCGGCTCCGTGACCTGGCTGGGCGGATCCAGCTGTCGGTCGGCGTGGACTCGGCCGCCGGGGTGCGGCGGCTGGCCGGCGCGCTGGCCGGGGCGCCCGCCCAGGTCCTGGTCGAAGTGGACTGCGGGCTGCGGCGCAGCGGCGTGGCCCCGGCCGACGCGGGGGCGGTGGCAGCGGCAGCCGGCGCCGCCGGGCTGCGGCTGGCGGGCGTGTTCACGTTCCCCGGGCACAGTTACGCACCGGGCGCGCCGGTCCCGGCCGCCGCGGACGAGGCGGCCGCGCTGGCCGCGGCGGCGGCCAGCCTGGCCGAGGCCGGGCTGCCCTGCCCGGTGCGCAGCGGCGGCTCCACGCCCAGCGCGGCGCTGTCCCTGGGCCCGGCCGACGACGGCCCGGTCACCGAACTCCGCCCCGGCGTGTACGCGTTCAACGACGCGCAGCAGGTGGTGCTGGGCGGCTGCGCGGTGGACCAGGTGGCCCTGGCCATCCTGGCCACCGTGGTCTCGGTGCCTACCGCGGACCGGTTCATCCTCGACTCCGGGGCCAAGGTGCTCGGCCAGGACCGGCCGTCCTGGGCGCCGGGCCACGGGCTGCTGCCGGACTTCCCCGACTCGGTCATCACCGGCCTGTGGGAACACCACGCGGTGGTCCGCCACCCAGCCGGCCAGCCGCTGCCGCAGGTCGGTGACCAGGTTGTCGTGCTGCCCAACCACGTCTGCACCGTGGTCAACCTGGTCGACTCGCTGTATGTCGCAGAGGACGCCCAGATCGTCGACGTCTGGCCGGTCATCGCCCGCGGCCGCAACACCTAACCCGGTCAGAGGATCCAGCGGGACATGGCGATGATCTCCTCGTCGGACTTGCCCGCCGCCAGCTCGATCTCGGCCCGGCGGGCGGCCACGAAACCAGCCAGCAGCTCGGAGCCGAGCGCGGCGCGCAGCGCCTCGTTCGCCTCCAGCGCGGCCACCGGGCCGGCCAGCGAGCCGGGCAGCCGGGCCGCCTGCCCGGCGGCCGGGTTCGATGGGCTGGCCGGGTCGCCGGTGACCTCGGCGGGCAGCACCGCCTTCCGGTCCGCGCCGGCCAGCGCCACGGCCAGCACCGAGCCGACCACCAGGTACGGGTTGGCGCTGTTGTCGAAGCACTTGAGCTCCAGGTTGGCCGCGCCCGGGTCGCCGGAGCCGCCATCGATGAAGCGCAGCGCGGCCTCCCGGTTCTCCTTGCCCCAGATCTGGAACGCGCCCGCCCACACCGACGGCTGCAGCCGCAGGTAGGAAGCGGGCGACGGGGCGCCGACGGCGAGCAGCGCGGGCAGGCTGTCCAGCAGGCTGGCCGCTATCGACTCGCCGCGCTCGGTCAGCCCGTGCCGGCCCGGGCCGCCGGCCAGCAGGTTCTGCCCGTCGGCCCAGAAGCTGGCGTGCAGGTGCCCGCCGTTCCCGACGTTGCCGGTGAGCACCGCGGGCCCGAATGCGGCCCGCCAGCCGTACTCGGCGGTGACCGACGCGATGATCAGCTTGACCAGCACGCTGGTGTCCGCGGCGGACACCGGGTCCTGGGCCGCCACGGAGACCTCGAACTGCCCGGGGCCGTACTCCGGGTGCAGCTGGAGCACCTGCACCCCAGCCACGTCCAGGCTGTCCATCACGTCGCGGGCGTAGTCGGCCGCGGCCAGCAGCCGGGACATGCCGTAGCCGGTGCCGCGCACCGCGGGCTGGAAGTCGTCCTCGTCCAGGCCGACCATCCACTCCACCTCGAACGCCATCACCGCGCTGATGCCCTGCTCCAGGCCCGCGGCCACCTGCGCCCGGGCGAACGAGCGCTGGTCCCCGGCATAGCCGCTGCCGTCTGGCCAGAACCGGTCCCCCGGCGCCCAGGCCCAGCCCAGCGGCGAGGTCAGCGGGGCGAACGAGTCCAGGTCGGGCACCATCCGCAGGTCGCCGTCCGGCGAGTCCAGCGGCGAGGCCGGGTTGATCCCGCCCAGGCTGTCGAACGCGTCGATGACCGGCGAGAAGCCGAGCCCGCTGCGCGCCGCCCGGTCCAGCCCGTCCAGCGGCACGGACTTGACCCGGGCCGCGCCGCTGTCGTCGATGAACGTCACCGCGACGGCGCTCACCTCGTCCGCGTACTGTTCCTGCAGTTCCCGCGCCCGGCGCTGGTCGGCGTCGCGCTCGTCCTCGCCGCGGAACTCGCTGAATGGCCGTGGCATGGTCCTGTGTCCTCCCGGTGCACGACGGCATGGCTGTCCCCGCCACGCACCGGCAGATGCGTGGCGGGGAACATTCAAGCAGTTTCCCGGGTCAGCTGACCGGGCTGGTGGCTTCCTCGGTGGCCGCCGCACTGGAACTGGACAGTCCCTCGGACCGGGTGAGCAGCTCACCGGCCCGCCGGGTGGCCGAGGGCCGGGCCAGCACCCAGGCGATGCCGACCACGAACCAGGCGATGGTCACGGCCGGCCCCCACCACGCGACCCCGGTCGGCAGCGGCCAGATGTTCCGGAACAGCGTGTAGCCGAGCACGATGACGCCGAGCACCGGGATGATCAGTTCCCAGCGCCGGACCGTGGTGTCCCCGGAGAAAAAGACCAGCTTGACCATGCCGATGGTGGCCAGGATGTAGACCACGAGCAGGATCAGCGTGCCGATCGTGCCGCTCTCCAGGAACAGCGTGAACGGGTCGCCGCCGAGCACGAACCAGGTGAATGCGATGATCACGTACACGGCCAGCACCACGGCCGCGGTGGCCACGATCGGGGTGCGGCGCCGCTCCGACACGGTGGCGAACGGGCCGGGCAGCACGCCGTCCCGGCCCATCGCGAACGCCAGCCGCGACGCGCCCACCGTGCTGGCCAGCGCGCAACCGAACGCGGACACCATCGCGCCCAGCGTGATCAGCGTGCCTAGCCAGGACGACACGTAGCTGGTGCCCAGGTCGCCGATCAGCGAGGTCGAGTTGATGAACGCGGTGACCCCCTTGGCCGAGGTGCCGAAGCCCATCACCTCGACCGCGGTGACCACGAAGAAGTAGATGCCGCCGAAGATGGCCACGCCCAGGATGGCCCGCGGGATGTCCCGCCGCGGCTGCTTGGTCTCCTCGCCCAGGGTGGCCGCGGCCTCGAAGCCGGCGAAGGACAGGAAGCCGAACACGACGCCGAGGAAGATGGTGGACAGCGGGATGCCCGCTGGCAGGCTGAACACCGACCAGTCCACGCCGAGCCCGTGCGGCGCGCTGTGCCCGGCCAGCTTGGCGAACACGATCACCACGACGACCACGATCAGCAGCACGGTGATGGCCTCGGCGGCCAGCAGGATCCGGGTGCCGCCGCGGGCCGGCGTGATGGCCAGCCACCAGACGATCAGCATGCCGAGCACGCCGAGCAGGAACCCGGACCAGGTCGGCGGGTTGTGCCAGACGCCCAGGTGGTCCAGGAAGTTGGCCGCGAACCGGCCGCCCGCCATCGAGGTGACCACGGCGTAGAACGTGTAGGTGCCGGTCAGCGCCCAGCCGGAGATCACCCCGGCGCGCGGGCCGAGCGTCGCGCCGACGAAGCCGTACACCGACCCGGAGTGGTGGAACCGCTGGGTCAGCCGGACGAACGTGTAGGCCACCAGCAGCACGCCAACGAAGGCCAGCGCGAACGCGATCGGCACCGCCCGGCCCACCGTGGTCGCGGTGCCCTGCGGGTTGATGTTGGCCGCCATGGATGGCGCCATCAGCGCCAGCGAGATGCCGATGGCTTCCCAGACGCTCAGGTTGCGGCGCAGCTTGCGTGGCTGCCCGGTGTCGCTTGTTACTGCCATCTGATCCGTACCTCCGGCCGGCGCTTTTACCAGCATTTGCCCGTGCAGAGATGATGCGCCTACCCGGCCAGGGGGCACAAGATCTATTTCCTGCCGTTAAACGGCCGGAAACGGACGGCTCCAGCCAGCTCAAAACCCCCTTCTTCGGAACGCCAGTGCCTGCTCATCCGCCCCGCCACGGAGCCCGGCCGCCGAACCTGAACGCCAGTGCCCGCCGGCTCGCCCGCCAACGACCCGGTCTGTCCTAGATCGTTGATCGGTATTTCGTGGCTGGTGGGAGAGCCGTGCGGCGACACTCCGTAGGGGTGCGTGACCTGCCGCTTCTTGATGAGGACTTGACCGGGCGCCTGCTCAGGCGTGGCCGTTCTCGCTGAGCACGGTCCGCAGCGCTTGCCGGAGTCCGGCCGCTCCAGCGTCGCCTAGCGTCGCCGTGAAGTCCCGCTCGGTCTCGGAGTACCGGCTCTCTGCCTGCCGGAATACCTCCCAGCCGTGGTCGGTGAGCGCGATGATGTTGCGTCGCCGGTCTTGTTCTGAGGGCCTGCGCGCGACGATTCCCTGGCGTTCGAGCGCGTCGAGGAGCGCGACCATCGAGGTGCGGTCGACGCCCAGCACGGCCGCGGCTTCCTGCTGTGACTGCGCCTCCCCGCTTGCGATGACCCTGAGCACGCCGAGGTCGCGAACGGTCACCCCCACGTCGGCGAGCGCGGCCTGCGCCCGGTGCTCCAGCGCGAGGTGCGCGTGCTTGAGGAGATAGCCGAGCACGTCGTCACGCGCGCGACCTGGCCCGCTGCGTCAGAACCCGGCCTCGACACGCCCGGATAATATCAGTAAGCTGACCGTCAGTTCTACTGATGATTTGTCACACTGACGAAAGGAACGCGATGATTCTCGTCACCGGAGGGTCCGGGTTCATCGGCTCCCACACCGTGCGCGCGCTGCACGGCCTCGGCGAGCCGAGCGTCGTGATGCAGCGCCGCAGCGGCCAGGTCCCCCCGCACCTCGCGGACCTGCCCGTCGTCGCGGAGCAGGCCGACGTCGCCGACCTGGGCGCGCTGCGGGCGATCGGCGAGCGCCACGAGATCACCGGCATCGTGCACCTCGCGGGCTACCCCGCGCCGCGGGGCACGGCCGGGGGCATCGAGGCCACCCAGGGCCTGCTCGACGGGCTCCTCAACATCGCCCGCGTCGCCGCGGAATGGGGCGTGCGCCGGGTGAGCCTCGCCAGCACGCTCGGGGTCTACGGCGGCATCCCGCACAGCGGCCCGCTGACGGAGGACCTGCCGGTGCTCCTGACCGCCCCGCACCCGATCCCGCGGTCGAAGAAGATCGCCGAGCTTCTCGGGGAGCAGCTCGCGGAGGCGACCGGCACAGAGATCGTCAGCCTCCGGATCTCCGGCACCTGGGGCCCCCTCGGCCACGAGGACCCGTTCTTCGCCGCGCCCGCGCTCATCCACGCGCCGCCAGCGGCAAGCCCCTGGACCTGTCCGCCCTGCTCATCCCGCCGCACCTCGGCGACGGGCTCGACCTGTGCTACGTCAAGGACACCGGCCGCGCGATAGCCCTGATCCAGCTCGCCGGGCATCTCCAGCACCGCACCTACAACATCGCGTCCGGGCGGGTGACCACGAACGCAGAGGTGATCGCAGCGATCCGCGAAGCCGTGCCCGAGGCCGAACTCGACCTCCCGGCCTGCGCCGGCCGGCCAGGCGCCGCTCTTGACATCACCCGGCTCCGCCAGGACACCGGGTTCGAGCCGGAGTACGACACCGTCCGCGCAGCCGCCGGCTACATCGCCTGGCTCAGGGCGGGCAACGAACGCTGACCCGCACCGGCGGCAGTCCCGCCACCACGTCTCCGGCATCAGCCCGGCGCGGTCAGAACCGGCGGACACCGTCTTTGCCGGATCTCGGTCGCGGCCGCCCGCCACGAACAAGGGCGGTCGCTGCACACGAGCAAGCCACACTCCGGACCCCGGAGCCCGTCATGATCGCCGACCTGGACACCCTCCTGACCGCACTCTACGTGGAACTGACCACCGGATCATCCCGTTTCGCGAGCCCAGCCGCCGCGGGCCGGGAAGGCCGCCGGAAGTCACCGACGCCGAGCTCGCCTGCCTGGCCGTGGCGCAGGTCCTGCTCCGGTGCGACGACGAGCGGCACTGGCTGCGCGCCGCCCCGCGCCTGGTCGGGCACCTGTTCCCGCGGCTGCTGGCCCAGAGCCAGTACCACCCGGCTGCGGCAGATCGCGCCGCTGATGGAGGCCGCCCTGCGCTGGCTGGCCGACGCCACCCCGGCGCCGCGGAGCTGCTGCGGCTGATGGACGCCACCCCGGTCCCGTGCGGCACCTCCGCCGTCACCGCTAAACGCTCTGACCTGTTCGGACGCCGGGTACGCGTACTGCGCGAGCCATTCCCGCTGGTACTGTGGCTGCAAGCTGCTGCTGATCTGCACCTGCGACGGCACCGTCACCTCGTTCAGCCTCTCGAACCCCAAGCTGCACGGCGAACTGTACCAGTCCCTTCATACCCTGGAACACCAGTCGCGAACCGCCCCGCGCCCGGCACCGCCGTCGTCACCGACAAGGGCCTGTCCTGTCAGGGCACCGAGGAGTTCTTCACCGGCGACGCCTGGGCCTGGCCCTGATCCGCCCCGCCCGCAAGACGAGAAGCAGCCGCGCCCGTTCCCGAACTCGCTCCGCCAGCGCGTCGAGGCCGTCATCTGGACCCTGAAAAGCCAGCTCGGCCTCTAACGCCACGCTGCCTCATCCCCTCAGTACTCTGGGCCCGCATCACAGCGCTCCTCGCCCTCAACGCCTGCATCTTCACAACGGCAATCCGCCCCCTCAACGATCCCTACGCCTACACCATTACTGCCGCATTTCCCGATCAACGATCTAGGCGATCACTCAATGTTAGAGTTCTAGACCTCTCACTGTTCTAGAACTCTAGATTGGAGCGGGCCATGATCGCGGCCGAAGCAGTCGTGCTGGCTGATCCGCCCGGACCCAGCCGGGCCGTGATGGGCGATCCCGGGGCGGATGGACGGTTTGGGCCGTTTGGCGGGCGGTTCGTGCCTGAGGCGCTGATCCCGGCGTGTGCGGACCTGGAGGCCGCGTTCCGGGCCGCCTGGGCCGACCCCGGCTTCCGGGCCGAACTGGACCGGCTGCTGGCCGAGTACGCCGGGCGGCCCACCCCGCTCACCGCCGCCCCCCGGATGACCGCCGAGCTGGGCGTCCAGGTGCTGCTCAAGCGCGAGGACCTGGCGCACACCGGCAGCCACAAGATCAACAACGTGGCCGGGCAGGCGCTGCTGGCCCGCCGGATGGGCAAGACCGCGCTGGTCGCCGAGACCGGCGCGGGCCAGCACGGGGTGGCCGCCGCCACCGTGGCCGCTCACCTCGGCCTGGGCTGCACGGTCTACATGGGCGAGCGGGACATGGCCCGGCAGGAACTCAACGTGTTCCGGATGGAACTGCTCGGCGCCACCGTGGTCCCGGTGCGCACCGGCTCGCGGACGCTGAAGGACGCCACCAACGAGGCGCTGCGGCACTGGGTCACCACGGTGGACTCCACGCACTACTGCATCGGCTCGGTGCTCGGCCCGCATCCGTACCCGTGGCTGGTCCGCGAACTGCAGCGGGTGATCGGCGAGGAGGCGCGCGCCCAGTGCGCGGCGCTGGCCGCCGCGGGCCGGCTGGCGCACCCGGTGCCGGGCGTGGCCGTGGCCTGCGTCGGCGGCGGCTCGAACGCGGCCGGGACGTTCGCGGGCTTCGCCGGCACGGCCACCCGGCTGGTCGGCGTGGAAGCGGCCGGCGGGGCCGCGCTGGCCGGCGGGCAGCGCGGCGTGCTGCACGGCTACCTGTCCCAGTTCCTGCAGGACGCCGACGGGCAGATCATCGAGGCCCAGTCGGTCTCTGCGGGCCTGGACTACCCGGGGGTGGGCCCGGAGCACGCCTGGCTGGCGTCGACCGGGCGGGCCGAGTACCACACGGTGACCGACGGCGAGGCGATCGGCGCGGCCGGCTGGTGCGCCCGGACGGAGGGCATCCTGCCCGCCCTGGAGTCGGCGCACGCGCTGGCCTGGGTCCGGCGCGCCGCCCGGGCCGGCGACCTGCCCGCTGGAACGGTAGTGCTGATCACCATGTCCGGCCGCGGTGACAAGGACGCCGCCCAGCTCAGGGAGCTGACCCGTGGGCGCGGTTGAGACGGCGCTCGGCGCGGCCCGCGCCGCGGGCCGGCCCAGCCTGGTCGGCTACCTCACCGGCGGAATCCGCGCCGACTGGACGGACCTGCTGGCCGCGATCATCGACGCGGGCGCCGACGCGGTGGAGATCGGCCTGCCGTTCTCTGACCCGATGCTGGACGGCCCGGTCATCCAGCGCGCGTCGGAGGCCGCGCTGGCCCGCGGGGCCAGCCCAGCCCGCATCCTGGCCGAGCTGCGCGCGGCCGGGCCGTGGCGCGTACCGCTGATCGCGATGAGCTACGCCAACCTGGCGTTCCGGCCGGGGCTGCCCGGTTACTGCGCCGGGCTGGCCGCGGCCGGAATCAGCGGCACGATCATCCCGGACCTGCCCGCCGCCGAGGCGGACGGCTACCTGGCCGCGGCCGTCCAGGCCGGCCTGGACGCCACGCTGATGGTCACGCCGGCTACTCCGGCCGCGCAGCGGCGTGTCATCGCGGCCCGGACGCGCGGTTTCCTGTATGTGATGAGTGTGATGGCCACTACCGGGACGACCGCCGAGCACCAGGACCCGAGCCGCTGGGCGGTGGCCGCCGAGGCTTCCGCCGCCGGCGGCGGCCGGCCGGTGCTGATCGGCTTCGGCATCAGCACCCCGGCCCGGGCCGCGGCCGCGGCCCGGCACGCCGATGGGGTAATCGTGGCGTCCGCGCTGATGCGCCGGGTGCTGGACGGCGCGACCGCGGCCGAGCTGGGCCGGGCCGTCGGCGAGCTGCGCATAGCGGTCGATGGGGCCCGGCGGTGAGCCCCGCGGGCGGGACGGCCCTGCTGGCCGGGCGGCGGCGCAGCGCGTTCGACCGGCAGCCGAAGTACCTGCGCATCCACGCCGAGCTCCGGGACCGGATCAGCAGCGGCCGGTGGCCGGCGGGCCAGCCGCTGCCCGCGCAGCGCGACCTGGCCGCCGAGTTCGGCGTTAGCGTGATGACGCTGCGCCAGGCGCTGCAACTGCTGGCCGACGACGGGCTGATCGACATCCGGCACGGCAGCGGCAGCTATGTCGCCCAGCGGTACGCCTACGACCTGGGGCACCTGCGCAGCTTCGCCAGCGACCTGGCCGGCCAGGGGGCCCGGATCAGCACCCGGCTGCTGGCCGCCGGGATCGTCAGCGCCCCGGAGGAGGTGGACGCCCGGCTCGGTGGGCCCGGGGACGTGCTCCGGCTGCGCCGGCTCCGGCTGGCCGACGGGCAGCCGCTGATCGTGCAGACCTCCTACCTGCCCGCCGAGCTGACCCGGGCGGACGGGCCCGGTGCGGACTGCCCGGGCACCCTCGACGTCGGCGAACTGGCCCAGCGCGGGCTGTACACGGTGCTGGCCGAGCACGGGCTGGCCATCACCCGGGCGGCGGAGACCATCACCCCGGTACTGCTCGATCCGGCCGACGCGGCCGACCTGGGCCGGCCGCCCGGGCGCCCGGCGCTGCTCAGCCACCGGGTCAGCTTCACCGCGGCTGGCCTGCCCATCCTGGACGACCACGCGGTGCTGCCCGGGGACAGCGTGGCGATCAGCGCGAACCGGTCCGCCGAGCGGCTCGACGTTCAGTACACGCTGACCACCGGCTACTGAGCCGCGGCCGCGCCGAAGGGGGGCGGGCCGCCGACTGGACCGACGAGCGAGGAACGAGTGAGGAGGGGAAGGAGCCGCGCCGAAGGGCGCGCGGCCGGCTGCGACGGGACTGAGGAGCGCACCGATGAATTTGGCGCGCGAGCCGTCCACGCAGCAGGGTCCACGTCAATCGGAGGAGTGAACGAGCGCCAGGTCGTCGCGTACGAGTTGTTGTCCCTCGACGGAGTCGCGGTGAAGCCGGATGGGTTCTTCGCCGACTGGGACGACGCGATGGCGGCCAACCTCGGAGGCGTCATAGCGGCGCAGGACTCGGTCATCCTCGGCCGGCGCAGCTACGAGGAGTGGGCCGAGTTCTGGCCGGGCAGCGACATCGAGCCGTTCGCGACGTTTATCAACGGGGTCGCGAAGTACGTCGCCACCTCCACGCCGCTCGATCGGAAGTGGGCCAATACAACTGTGGTCGACGGCGAACTGGTCGAGTTCGTGCGGGATCTGAGGAACCAGCCCGGAGCCGATATCGGCGTGCATGCAAGCATCTCGGTCGCCCAGGCACTGCTTGCCGCGGGCGTCCTCGACGAGCTCAGGCTGGTGATCGCACCGACGATCGCGGGCAGCGGGCGGAGGCTCCTCGACGGCTTGCCGGCGATTCGGCTCGAGTCGATCCGGAGCACGACCTCACCGGCTGGCTATCTGCTCGTCAACTACCGCGTCATCGGGTAGGCGAGCAGCCCGTCGCGGACAACCGGGCAGCGCTGCACAGTACCGTCACGCTTCGTGCCTGGCCTGGCGCACGACTTCAATGGCGGGACACTAGTAGGGCCGGTAGATGGTGACCGGCCCGTGGGCGTGGTGCACGCAGTACGTGCTGACCGAGCCGAGCACCGCGTCGGCCAGCCCGCCGTACCCGCGCGACCCGACCACCAGCAGGTCCGCGGCCGCCGACGCGTCAACCAGGATGCGGGCCGGCGGGCCCTCGACGACCTGGGTGTGCACCCAGTCCGGCCGGCTGGTCCCGAAGACCGCGCCGAGCGCGTCGCCCTGGGCTTTCGCCGACAGGTCCGCGAAGTCCGTCTGTCCCGGGGTGGCCGGGGCCCAGCCGTAGAACGCCGGGTACTCCCAGGCACTGATCACCTGCAGTTCCGCCCCGGTGAGCTCGGCCTGCCGGGCGGCCCAGCGCAGCGCCTGCACCGCCTCCGGTGACCCGTCCACGCCGACCACGATCCGGGCCGGATGGCCGGCTGGCTCGCTCATGGCTGCCCCGTTCTGACGATCGTGCCGGCCCGGCTGGCCAGCAGGTCGGTAGCGTCGCCTAGGCAGCCTATGCCGGCCAGGCCGCCGGTGGCGGCGGCGAACCGGCACGCCGCCTCGACCTTCGGGCCCATAGAGCCAGCCGGGAACGCCCCGGCGCGCAGCCGTTTCCGCAGCCAGATCGGCCCGGCCCGGTGGATCGGCCGGGCGGCCGGGGTGCCGTACCCGTCCAGCACCACGGGCACGTCGGTGAGCAGCAGCAGGGCATCCGCGCCGACCGCCTGGGCCAGCAGCGCCGCGGTGAGGTCCTTGTCCACCACGGCGTCCACGCCGCGCAGCGCGCCCGGCCCGTCCGCGACCACCGGGATGCCCCCGCCGCCCGCGCAGACCACGATGACGCCCAGGCTGGCCAGCAGGTCGATCAGCGCGAGTTCGACCACCGCGGCCGGTTCCGGGGACGGCACCACCCGCCGCCAGCCGGTCCCGTCCTGGCGCACCTGCCAGCCGCGCTCGGCGGCCAGCCGCCGCGCGGTGATCTCGTCGTACACCCGGCCGACGAACTTGGCCGGCGCGCCGAACGCCGGGTCGTCCCGGTCCACCAGGGTCCGGCAGACCAGGCAGGCCGTACGCCGCCGCGGCTGGGCCCGGTCCAGCGCCTGCACCAGCCAGTAGCCGATCATGCCCTGGGTCTGCGCGCCCAGCACGTCGAACGGGTACGGGCGGGACAGCGCCGGGTCGTCCGCGCTCTCCGCGGCGAGCACGCCCACCTGCGGCCCGTTGCCGTGGGTGAGGATCAGGTCGTGCTCGGCCAGCAGCGGGGCGAGCGCGGCCGCGGCCTGGGCCACATGGGATTCCTGCACGTCGCAGTCGGGCCGCTCACCGCGTTCCAGCAGCGCGTTCCCCCCGAGCGCGACAACTATCCGCACACCGCGGTCATACCCACTTCGAGCCGAAGGGGCGCGCCTCGCGCCGAAGGGGCCGCGCCGCCGACTGGACTGAGGAGCGCGGAGCGAGGAACGAGCGACAGAGCGACGAGGGAAGGAGGTAGTGAAGAGGCTTGGGGAGGTGGGTGGGGGCCCCGGAGGCGCAAAGCAAACAGAGCTCAGCCCGCCTGCAATCGGCGGGCCCGGCGGACCGCGTAACCGCCCAGGCCAGCGGCGAGCAGGGCGCCGATGACCACGGCGCGGGCCAGCGAGCCGGGGCCGGGCGAGCGGATCGCGTCGGACAGCAGCACGGTCATCGGCACCACCGCGAGCAGGGTGCCCCAGGCGTACCAGAAGACGATATTGAAGATGGCGGTGTTGCCGACCGCAGTCTCCGCGCCGACGAACATGTCCGGGGTGAGCGGCGGCCGGAACACGTTGACCAGCGCCCCGGTCACCAGCACCGGGACGGTCACGGCCAGCAGGGCCAGCGGCCGCGGGTCGCCGGTGGCCAGGCAGGCCGCGGCGACCGGCAGCCCGGCCGCCACCAGCAGGACGAGGACCGGCACCACCGCGTGCCGCCAGGCCAGCGACCCGAACCGGAACGGCAGCTGGGCCGAGCGGCGCGGGTCGTCCGCGTCCATCCGGGCCCCCTCGCACAGCCAGGCGGCGGCCAGGTAGCCCAGGATGAGCGCACAGCCCACCGGCAGCAGGGACACCGACCGGCCATGGCTGGCCGCCGCGATCAGCCCGACCGCCAGCCAGGCCAGCAGCACCGCCGCGGCCAGCCGGGCCGGGGCGCGGGCCAGCGCGAGCAGGTCGCGCCAGGGCAGCACGAGCTGGCGCCGCCGGGGCGGCGGCAGGTGGAACCGGGCCCGCCGCGGCCGGCTGGCCGCGGCGCCATAGGCCGCGGCCACGCCGCGGGTGTTCATGCTCAGCGCGGCCGAGGACATCGCGCCCAGGGTGCGGGCCCGGGCCCGGAGCGCGGCCGCGGGCACCCCGGCCGCGGCCCGCTGCCCGGCGGCCAGCGCGGCCAGCGCCACCGCGGCCAGCAGCGCGGTGGCCACTGGCCACCACGGCGCGGCGCTGCGCACCGGGATACCGCCCGGCAGGACGAACACCCCCCGTACCCGGGGCGACCAGCGTCAGGCCGAGCAGCGCACCGCGGCCGGCCAGGGCGGTCAGGCCCTGGGCGGCCCAGCCCCACGGCCCGGACCAGAGCAGCACCGTGTTCACCACTGCGGGCAGCGTGCCGAACGCCGCCCAGGCCGCGATGCCGCCGAGCAGGGCCGCGGCCGCCAGCGCCACCGGGGTGGCCCGCCGTACCCAGGACCAGCTCGCCGGATGCCGTTCGATCAGCCCGGCCAGCCCGGTGCCAGCCGCGAACAGCAGCGCGGCGGACAGCAGGCCGGCCCCGGTCAGCCGGAGCACGTCCCCGCCGTCCCGGCCGCCCAGGCCCAGCGCGACCAGGGCGGCGGCGGGCACGATGCCGACCGCGGCGCCGGCCGCGATCGCGCCGGACGCGGACAGCCGGAACCGGGGCCGGAGCAGCCGCCGCCGGTCCACCGGGGTACCGAGCAGCCAGTCCACGGTCGCGCCGGGCACGGTCACCGGGCCGCGCCACAGCGCGTCCCGGACCAGCATCAGCAGCACCAGCAGGGCCAGCGCGGCCAGCCCGGCAGGCAGCGCGTGCAGCACGCGCAGCGATAGCCCGGTCGGCGGCGGCGGATGGCGCAGCGCCCGGTAGGCGGCGACGATCAGCGAGCCGCCCCAGACGGCCACGATGAACAGCGCCAGGTAGATCCAGAACGCGATGCTGGCCGCCTGCTTCCGGGCCCGGCCCCGGCGCAGCTCGCGGAGCAGCGCGAACGTCGGCCCGGTGCTGTCCGGGACGGCGACCGGGCCGGCCGCGACGCCGGTGTCTCATTCGACCGCGGCCAGCGCGACGGGCGGCGGCCCTTCGGCGACCACCGCGCCGTCGCTGAGCACGATGGCGTGGTCGGCCACGGCCGCGGCCAGCTCGGTGTGGTGGGTGGCCAGCAGCAGCGCCGCCCCGGCGGTCTTCTCGGCCGTCAGCAGGCCGGCCAGCCAGCGCCGGGCCCCGGGATCCAGCCGCTGCTCGGGCTCGTCCAGCACGAGCAGCCGCCGCGGCCGGACCAGCACCGTGGCCAGCTGCAGGGCCTGCAGCTGGCCGCTGGACAGCGACCCGGGCAGCGCGTCGCCATGATCGTCCAGACGGCACTCCCGCAGCGCCCGGTCGACCTGGGCGGGGGCGGCGCCGCCCGCCCCGTGCGCCACCGCGACGAGCTGCAGGTGCTCCCGGACGGTGAGGTCCGGGTAGGCGCTGGCCAGGTCGCCGACGACGGCGATCTCGGTCCGGGCCACCAGGTCGTCCTCGGTCATCGGCCGGCCGGCGTAGCGCACCTGCCCGCTGCTCGGCCGGTCCCGGCCGGCCGCGATGCGCAGCAGGGTGGACTTGCCGGAGCCGTTCACGCCGAGCACGGCCACGCACTGCCCGGCCGTCACCGCAAGGTCGATCGGGGCACAGCGCGACGCGGTCCCCGTACTCCGGCTGACCCCGGTCAGCTCCAGCAGAATCAGCTGGCACGACCAGAGTTCACCACACTGTGTTGGCCGCACGGGCTGACTGGGCGCGGATTCATTCAGTAGGGTAAGTCGCGATGCCCGCCTGGTCTGAGCACGCCATCTGGTGGCAGCTGCACCCGATCAGCTTCGTTTGCCAGCCCGACCCCCGGAGCCCCGACCGCCGCTCCGCGGCGGGGATAACGGGCTGGCCCGGATCGAGGGCTGGCTCGATTACGTGATCGAGCTGGGCTGCAACGGGCTGGCGCTCGGGCCGGTGTTCGCCAGCGAGTCGCACGGCTACGACACCATCGATCACTTCCGGATCGATCCCCGGCTCGGCACCGAGGCGGACTTCGATCACCTGGTTCAGTCCTGTCACGACCGCGGCATCCGGGTGCTGCTCGACGGGGTGCTGAACCACGTCGGCCGGTCTTTCCCGGCGTTCCAGGACGTGCTGGCGCACGGCGCGGCATCCCGGTACGCGCCCTGGTTCCAGCTGGATTTCACCGCGGGCGGCCCGGACGGGTTCGGCTACGCGGACTTCGAGGGGCACCAGGGCCTGGTCGCGCTCAACCACGCCGAGCCCGCGGTGCGGGACTACGCGGTGCGGGTGCTCAGCCACTGGCTGGACCGCGGCGCGGACGGCTGGCGGCTGGACGCGGCGTACGCGGTGCCGCCCGCGTTCTGGCGGGCCGTCCTGGGCCGGGTGCGCCCGGACCACCCGGCGGCCTGGTTCGTGGCCGAGGTCATCCACGGCGACTACGCCGCCCTGGTCCGCGACGGCGGCCCGGACAGCGTGACCCAGTACGAGCTGTGGAAGGCCATCTGGAGCAGCCTGAACGACGGCAACTTCTTCGAGCTGGCCTGGGCGCTGGACCGGCACAACGGGTTCCTGGCCGAGTTCCTGCCGCTGACCTTCGTCGGCAACCACGACGTCACCCGGCTGGCCAGCAAGCTCACCGACCCGCGGCACCTGGCGCACGCGGTGCTTGTCCTGTGCACGGTCGGCGGGGTGCCGAGCATCTACGCCGGCGACGAACTGGCGTTCAAAGGAACGAAGTATGAACGGGCGGATGGGGATGCGGAGATCAGGCCGGCGTTCCCGGCCGGGCCTGGCGAGCTGGCTACCGACGGGTGGCCGGTCTACCGGCTGCACCAGGACCTGATCGGGCTGCGGCGGCGGCACAGCTGGCTGGCCCGGGCAGTCACCGAGGTGCGGCACCTGGCCAACCGGGCGCTGGCCTACCAGGCGGTGGATCCGGGCGGCGGCCCGGGGCTGACCGTGCTGCTGAACACGTCGGATGCCGCCGTGGACTTCCCGCTGCCCGGGCCGCCGGGCAAGCGGCTGCTGGCCAGCGTCCCGGACGGCCAAGGGGGGCCGTACCGGGTCGAACCGCACGGCTGGGCGGTCGTGCAGCCCGCGTCCTGACCGATGATTATCTCGGCCCGGTGGCAGTCTTAGGGCCATGACGAACGTAAGAGTGCTGGCCGGCACGCGCAAGGGGGCATTCGTGCTGACCGCAGACGGTACGCGAGAGAACTGGGACATCTCCGGGCCGCACTTCCCGGGCTGGGAGATCTATCACGTCAAAGGCTCACCCGCCGACCCGGACCGGCTGTACGCGTCGCAGAGCAGCGGCTGGTTCGGCCAGCTGATCCAGCGCTCGGACGACGGCGGCGCGAGCTGGCAGCCGGTCGGCAACGACTTCCGCTACGACGGTGAGCCGGGCACGCATCAGTGGTACGACGGCACCCCGCACCCGTGGGAGTTCGCCCGGGTGTGGCATCTGGAGCCGTCACTCGATGACCCGGACACGGTGTATGCCGGGGTGGAGGACGCCGGGCTGTTCAAGTCCACCGACGGCGGGCAGTCCTGGCGCGAGCTGCCCGGGCTGCGCACCCACCGGTCCGGGCCGTCCTGGCAGCCGGGTGCGGGCGGCATGTGCCTGCACACGATCATCCTGGACCGGTCCGCGCCGGGCCGGATGTTCGCCGCCATCTCGGCCGCGGGCGCGTTCCGGTCCGACGACGGCGGCGACAGCTGGCAGCCGGTCAACCAGGGGCTGCGCTCGGAGGGCATTCCCGATGAGGCGGCCGAGGTCGGGCACTGCGTGCACCGGATCGCGCAGCACCCGGCGCGGCCGTCCGTGCTGTACATGCAGAAGCACTGGGACGTGATGCGCAGCGACGACGCGGGCGGCTCGTGGCACGAGGTGAGCGGGAACCTGCCGACCGATTTCGGCTTCCCCATCGACGTGCACGCGCACGAGCCGGACACCGTGTACGTGGTGCCGATCACCAGCGACTCGCACCATTTCCCGCCGGAAGGCAAGCTGCGGGTATACCGCTCCAAGACCGGCGGCGACGAGTGGGAGCCGCTGACCAGCGGCCTGCCGCAGCGGGACTGCTACGTCAACGTGCTGCGGGACGCGATGGCGGTCGATTCGCTCGACTCCTGCGGGGTGTACTTCGGCACCACCGGCGGCCAGGTGTACGTGTCGGCCGACGCCGGGGACAACTGGGCGCCGATCGTCCGGGACCTGCCCGCGGTGCTGTCCGTGGAGGTGCAGACGCTGCCATGATCCGGGTCGTGCTCCCGGCCCACCTGCGCGTCCTGGCGCGGGTGGACGGCGAGGTGCGGGTCCAGGTGACCGGCCAGGTCACCCAGCGGGCGGTGCTGGACGCGCTGGAGGCCAGCTACCCGATGCTCCGCGGCACCATCCGTGATCAGCGGAGCGGTAAGCGCCGGGCGTTCGTCCGGTTCTTCGCCTGCCAGCAGGACCTGTCGCACGAGCCGCCGGACGCCACCCTGCCCGAGCCGGTGGCAGCGGGGGCGGAGCCGTACCTGATCGTCGGGGCGATGGCCGGCGGGTAGGGATCAGCCAGGCTGGGCGTACCGGTCCTCGATCGCGGTGCGCAGGGTGCGGACGGATACGCCGAGCGCGGCCAGGATCGGCGGCACCAGCCCGTCGTCGGCCGCGATCAGGCCGAGGGCCAGGTGCCCGGTGCTCACCCCGGGGGCGTGCCGGGCGGCTGCCTCCTGGCGGGCGTGGTGCAGCGCCTGCTCCGCGCTGCGGCTGTGCGGGAGGAACACGCCGTCGCGCTGGACGCCGGAAATGCGGACCCGGCGCGGGTTCCACCGCGAGATCAGCGGCCCCCGGTGGACGGCCTGGTTGGCCTGGCTGAGCGCTTGCGGCCCGAACGTGGCCTCGGCCTGCGCCCGCACGGCGTCCACGTCGATGCCGGCGCTGGCCAGCGCGGCCCGGTCCAGGTCGCCGAACAGTCCCGCGCCGGCCAGCCGGGCCAGCTCCGCCTCGACCTGGGCCGGGGTCAGGCCGTGTTCGCGGAGCACGGCGCCGGCCGGGTCATCGGCGGCGGCCAGCGCGAGCAGGATGTGCTCGCTGCCCAGGTAGCGGTGGCCGAGCCGGATGGCATGGTCGAAGGCCCGCATCCCGACCGTGCTGGCGTCCGGGTCGAGGTGCAGGATTACCGCCGGCGCGTCCATATTGTCAGCTTATGCTGACGGTGTGGCTAGCGTCAACATATGCTGACGCGGCGGGCAGGCGGCCCCTGGGCGCATAGCCAATGGCTACGCGGCGGTCCGTATCCGTCATGTCACCCGATCGGGCGTCATGACAGCGTGGCCCGCGATCCGGAATCCTAACGGTGCGCCAGCCCGCGTTCTGATGACGCGGCGGCGCCCGGCCATGGAGCCTGGCGTCGGCCTCGGCCGATACGCCTAAGGGCAGCTCCGGGGGGGGTTGGGTGGCCCGGGTCAGTCACTGGCCCGGGGCACCCGGGCTGGAGCGGCCGGGGGCGGTGCGGGCGAATGACTGGTACGGCGTGATCTCGCCCGGCGTGATCACGCCGTCCTCGATCGCGCGGGCGAGCAGCGCGTCCTTGCTCGGCGCGGTCCGCCCGGTGGCCGCGTACTTGGCGCGCGCGCGGCTGATGTACTGCCGGACCGTGTTCTCGCTGATCGACATGCGCCGCCCGACCGACGCTTTGGACATGCCCTGGAACCACAGCAGCAGCGCCTGCCGTTCCTGCTCCGACAGCGCCGGCCGGGCCGGGCCCTGGTCGGCGAGCATCGCCCTGGCCTGCGACCGGGTGACGTACGGCCGGTCGGCGGCCGCCGCCAGCACGGCCTCGACCAGGTGGTCGCGGCCTTCATCCTTGGACACGTAGGCGTGCGCGCCGTTGTCCAGCGTCTCCATCACGATCGCCGGATCGCTGTGCCCGGAGAAGGCCACCACCCGGTATCCGGCTGCCACCAGCCCGGGGATCTGCGTGATGATCAGCTCTCCGGACAGCTCCAGGTCCAGGATGACCACGTCGGCCAGCGGCGGCGGCACAGCGCGCAGCCCGGTCAGGTCGGGCGCCGTCTGGACCAGCCGCACCCGCTGGCCGGGATCGGACCGGATCCAGGACGCCACCCCCTCGGTGACGACCGGATGGTCTTCGATGATCGCCACCGTCACGGGCTGGTCCATCGCGCCTCCGCCCAGAGCATGCCGCCGTCTTGCTGCTGTTCGATGGCGACCCCCTCGCCGGCCGCGGGCAGCCCCACGACCGCGCCAGTGTCGGCGACGAAGCTGACGGCGATTCCGGCGGCCACCACCGCCAGGGTGATCCGGGCCTGGCTGCGCGCGGCGGTCAGGATCGTGATGGCAGCATCGGTGATGACCCGCCGGGCCGGGCTGGGCACCTGCGGCAGCGGCCCGGCCGTCTCGATCTCGACGGCAACCCCGCGCCGCTCGGCCACGTCGGCACTCGCGTGCAGTTCGTGCACCAGCGATCCCGGTACCTCATCGCCCTCGGCCAGCAGCCGGCGCAGCCGGGCCGCCTGGACCGCGCACCTGATGCGCACCTGCGCGTCGCCCGGGTCAGCCGTCCCCGCGGCCAGTTCGGCGACCAGCGGGACGGCGCTTTCCTGCAGCGCCAGCCAGCGGGCGTGCCGGGCGGCCCGGATGGCCTCCGCGGTGGCGGCCCGCTCGCGCGCGGCGTGCTCACTCCGCAGCGCCGCGCCAGCCTGGCCGGCCGCGGCATCCAGCGCCCTGACCCCGGCGGCGACGGCCACCTGGGCGATGGTTGACCAGGCCAGCACGGCGAGGAACCCGGCCAGGTCGGCGCGGTCCAGCCCGTCCCACACCTGCACGCCCAGGATGGCCAGGGCCACGGCGGCGAGATACCAGGCAAGCTCGGTGAACCGGCGGCGGAGCAGCACGAGCACGCCTATCCAGCCGGCACTCCCCCACGCCCAGTTGACCGCCAGCATCTGGCCGGCCGGGCTGGCCACTGCCGCGGCCGTGCTGGCGGCCAGGGCGATCACGGCCACCGTCCAGGCCGGGCGCCAGCCGGGCGTTCCGCGCAGCACCATGACCGATCCAGCGGTGATGGCCAGCGCCATGACCAGCCACATGGCGCACTGGAACGCGAACGAGCTGTAGGCCGACCGGTACTCCAGCAACTGCCCGCCCGCTCCGGCCAGATGCCAGACCGCGACCAGGAAGACCACGGCGATGGTGAAGGCCCGCTGATAGCGGCCGGCCATCACCGCCGTCGGCTGCATGGTGGTCATGCCGGCCAGCTCACGGTGACGGTCGTGCCCGCGCCGGGACGGCTGGCGATCGCGGCCCGGCCGCCGGCGGCCAGCATCCGCCCGGTGATCGACTCGCGGATGCCCCGGCGGGCTGCCGGGGTAGCGGCCGGGTCGAACCCGCGCCCGTGGTCAGTGATCTTGACGACCGCCCAGCCCGTGCCACCGCTGACGGTCACTTCCGCCTGGCCGGTTCCGGCGTGCCGCTCGACGTTGCGCAGTGCCTCGCCGACGCAGGCGGCGAGCTGATCGGCGACCGGAGCGGGCAGCGTGACCGGGGCGAGCTGCAACCGCACGGCCAGGTCACCGGTACTGGCCGCGGCCCGCTCCAGCTTCGGTCTCAGGTCAGTCAGCGGGGCCGGCCCGCCCAGCACGGCCGCGGGGCCCGCGAGCCCCTGCAGCACGCGCAGGTCCCGGGCGGCCTGCGCGTTCAGCGCCGGGGCCGGCCCGGCAAAGGCACCGGCCGCGACCATGGTCAGGGTGGACAGCACGGTGTCGTGCAGCTGGCGGTGCTGCTCTCGCTCGTCAGCGCGCCGCGCCTCCTCGGCCCGGATCTGCCGCTCGGCCTCCAGGCTGGCGGCGACGATAGTGTCCGCCTGCCGGGCGCCGCCGCGGATCACCGCCACCAGCCCGGCGGCGACGATCGTCTCCACCACCAGCAGCCAGGCATCGGCCGGGTGGCCGGAGCCGAGCCCATAGGCGATGACCACGATCGCGGCCCCGGCCAGCCCGAGCCAGGGCCGCAGCGCGACCTGCAGGATGTACACCGATGTGGCGGCCAGCGGGAGCATCCAGGTCGTGCTGTCCTTGATCAGCACGCCCGGGACCAGGTGCTGCTGGGCCAGCGCCAGCGCCGCGATGACCGCGGCGTCGGCCAGCACCACGGTCGCCGTCAGCCCGAACCGCCGGATCCGCCAGGTGAAGAAGGCGGACCACAAGCACAGCGCGGTCAGCGCCGCGGCCAGCCACCAGCCGGGGATCTGCTTCGTCGCGGCCAGCACCGCTACCACGGTGAACAGCACCGCGGCGCTGAGCCGCAGGCCGATCGCATACAAGCCGGCCAGCCGGTGCAGGGCCTGGTCGGATGGCCCTATTAGCCGCGGGTGGAGGGCCCGCCCGCGGCGGCCCGCGGGGGGCTGGATCTGCCCCCCGACGGGATCAGCTGCCAGGTCCACCGGACCAGTATGCGGCAGGACCACCGCACCGGAAACGGTTACCGAAGCTGGTTATCGCCTCAGGCTGGTGTAGAGGGAGGGTGTAGCTGGTCAGGCGATGCGGCCCGCGTAGCGGCGGCGGAAGCCGTCCGGGGTGTTGGCGGTGATCACGACGTCGTAGTAGCCGTACCGATCAGTCGGCCAGCTCACGGTGGTGGCGCGGCCGGCCTGCACGGTGACGGTCTGGGTGCGGCCTTCGTAATCGTCCGGGGTGAGGGTGTAGCGGATCTTCTGCTGACCCTCGTTGGCCAGGGTGAGCTTGACCGTCGCGGCCGGCGCGTACTGCGGGGCAGCGGTGACGACCGGGACCTGGCCGGCGTTCTGCCCGGCCAGCACGACCTGGCCGGCGAAGCTGGTCAGGAACCCGTCCGGGCCATAGACCGAGAAGGCGTATTTCCCGCCGGTCAGCGCCGCGTCCCAGGTGTAGGAGCCGGGCGCGGACTGGAGCACCGTAACCGGGGTAGGGGTGGCGGCCAGCAGGGCATCGGGGTACATGGCGAAGGACACGCCGACCTGGCCGGCGTTGCTGAGGGTGGCGGTGACCTGGCTGGTGGTGCGATTCACCGTCACGTCCGCGAAAGGCCGGATGCTGGTCGGGCGGTGCGGCCGGGTGCCGGGCTCCTGGGCTGGCATCGCCTGGTGGCCCTCGGCCGGGGGCGCCGTCGATCCGCCGGTGAGCTGGGTCAGCGCCCAGGTCTGGTCGAGGGTCGGGATGTTCGCCGGGATCGAGAAATCCGGGTGCCGGAAGTCGAACGCGGCGGTCAGGTCACCGGTCACCGACGCCCGCCACGGCGTGACGTTGACCGGCTTGACCCCGGTCCAGGCGGCCAGGAACCGGAGCATCGAGGTGTGGTCGTAGACGTTGGAGTCGACATAGCCGCCCCGGGTCCATGGCGAGCAGATGAGCATCGGGACCCGGGTCCCGGGCCCGATCGGCAACCCGGAGATGTACTCGTCGGTGACGCCCGGCTCGGCGAACGGCGGGAGCTGGTGGTCGAAAAATCCGTCGTGCTCGTCGTAGGTGATGAACAGCGCCGTGTTCTGCCACAGGGCGGGGTTGGAGAACAGCGCCTGGAGCACGGTGTTCACGTAGTGCGCCCCGTAGTCCGGGGTGTAGGAGGGGTGCTCGCAATAGCCCGCCGGGGCGACGATCCACGACACCCGGGGCAGGGTGCTGCTCTTGACGGCCTTAATGAACGAGGACAGCACGTACGCGGCGTGGGTTTTGCTCAACGCAGGTGCCCCGGCCGCGGTCTGCCAGGGCGTGACCGCCCCGCGGCTGGCCAGCTGGCTGGTCCCGCCTGCGCGGCTGTTGCTGCTGTTGTACTGCTGGTAGAACCAGAGCGGGTTGTCGCCGTAGTCGCCCAGGAAGTAATCCGGGTAGCTGCCGCTGTCGCCCACCTGGTCATTGGTATAGACCTGCCAGTCGATCCCGGCGGCCTGCAGCAGCTCCGGGTAGGTGGTGACCTCGGCCGTCCCAGCGTCGGACCCGAAGTTGACCTGGTAGTCGTTCGGGTTGCTGGTCCAGCCCGACGACGTCCCGGTCCAGAAGTACATCCGGTTCGGGCTGGTCGGCGCCATGATCGCCTGGTGGTAGCCATCGCAGATGGTGAAGGCGTCGGCGACCGCGTACTGGAACGGGATCTCGTCCCGGGTGAAGTAGCCCATCGTCTCTTCGGTCTTGGCCGGAACCCAGTTGTTCCACAGCCCGCCGTTCCTGGCCGCGTGGTCGCCGTCCCAGCTGTGATCGAGGTCACCGTCGACCTGGTCGGTGAGGTTGTACGGGAGCAGGTACCCGAGGTCGGTGCGGGCCGGGTCGGGCTGCTGGAAGATGCGGTTGCCGTTCTGCCAGGTGAGGGCCTGCTTGTCGGCGAAGCCCCGGACTCCGCTGAGCGTCCCGAAGTAGTGGTCGAAGGACCGGTTCTCCTGCATGAGGATCACCACGTGCTTCAGGTCCGAGATGGTCCCGGTCCAGCCCGCGGGCAGCCTGCCCGCCGCCGACCGGCTGGCCGTGCTGGCGGCGGCCGGCCCGCCGCTCAGGCCCGCGGCCGCGGCCGCCGCGGCGCCGAGCCCGGTAGCTTGCAGGAAGCGGCGCCGGGAAACGCCCGGCACGATCGGCCGGCCAGGCTGCCACGATGCTCCGGTCGCGTCGTGTTCATGCTCACGTGAATTGGTCACGTTTACTCCATCCTCTGCCCACCATGTCCCGACAAAGGTCCGCCCCGCAGGCCGCGCCAGGATGAACGGGCCATGTCGATCCCGGAACGGGAGACGGACATGTTGTGGGCGGCCACCGCTGAACCGGATGGCCCCCCGCTCATCGACGCCTGCGCACCGCGAGCCCGTGTCACCCGATCGGGCGTCATGACAGCGCCGCCCGCGATCCGGAATCCTAACGGTGCGCCAGCCCGCGGTCTGATGACGCGGCGGCGCCCGGCCATGGAGCCTGGCGTCGGCCTGCGGCCGATTCGCCTAAGGGCAGCTCCGGGGGGGGTTGGGTGTCTCGGGCCAGTCACTGGCCCGGGGCACCCGGGCTGGAGCGGCCGGGTGCGGTGCGGGCGAATGACTGGTACGGCGTGATCTCGCCCGGCGTGATCACGCCGTCCTCGATCGCGCGGGCGAGCAGCGCGTCCTTGCTCGGCGCGGTCCGCCCGGTGGCCGCGTACTTGGCGCGCGCCCGGCTGATGTACTGCCGGACCGTGTTCTCGCTGATCGACATCCGCCGCCCGACCGACGCTTTCGACATGCCCTGGAACCACAGCAGCAGCGCCTGCCGTTCCTGCTCCGACAGCGCCGGCCGGGCCGGGCCCTGGTCGGCGAGCATCGCCCTGGCTTGCGACCGGGTCACGTACGGCCGGTCGGCGGCCGCCGCCAGCACGGCCTCGACCAGATGGTCGCGGCCTTCCTCCTTGGACACGTAGGCGTGCGCGCCGTTGTCCAGCGTCTCCATCACGATCGCCGGATCGCTGTGCCCGGAGAAGGCCACCACCCGGTATCCGGCTGCCACCAGCCTGGGAATCTGCGAGGTGATCAGCTCTCCGGACAGCTCCAGGTCCAGGATGACCACGTCGGCCGGCAGCCGCGGCACCGCGCGGAGCCCGGTCAGGTCACCCGCCGTCTGCACCAGCCGCACCCGCTGGCCGGGATCGGACCGGATCCAGGACGCCACTCCCTCGGTGACGACCGGATGGTCTTCGATGATCGCCACCGTCACCGGCTGGTCCATCGCGCCTCCGCCCACAGCATGCCGCCGTCCTGCTGCTGTTCGATGGCGACCCCCTCGCCGGCCGCAGGCAGCCCTACGACCGCGCCAGTGTCGGCGACGAAGCTGACCGCGATTCCGGCGGCCACTGTCGCCAAGGTGATCCGCGCCTGGCTGCGCGCCACGGTCAGGATCGCGATGGCAGCGTCGGTGATGACCCGCCGGGCCGGGCTGGGTACCTGCGGCAGCGGCCCGGCCGTCTCGATCTCTACGGCAACCCCGCGCCGCTCGGCCATGTCGGCACTCGCGTGCAGTTCGTGCACCAGCGATCCCGGTACCTCATCGCCCTCGGCCAGCAGCCGGCGCAGCCGGGCCGCCTGCACGGCGCACCTGATCCGCACCTGGGCGTCGCCCGGGTCAGCCGTCCCGGCCGCCAGCTCGGCGACCAGCGGGACGGCGCTTTCCTGGAGTGCCAGCCAGCGGGCGTGCCGGGCGGCCCGGATTGTCTCCGCGGTGGCGGCCCGCTCGCGCGCGGCGTGCTCGCTCCGCGCCGCCGCGGCGGCCTGGCCGGCGGCGGTATCCAGCGCCCTGACCCCGGCGGCCACCGCCACCTGGGCGACGGTGGACCAGGCCAGCACGGCCAGGAACCCGGCCAGGTCGGCACGGTCCAGCCCGTCCCACACCTGTACGCCCAGGATGGCCAGGGCCACGGCGGCCAGGAACCAGGCGAGCTCGGCGAACGGGCGGCGGAGCAGCACGAGCACGCCGGTCCAGCCGGCACTCCCCCACGCCCAGTTGACCGCCAGCATCCGGCCCGCCGGGCTGGCCACGGCCGCGGCCGTGCTGGCGGCCAGCGCGATTACGGCCACCGTCCAGGCCGCGCGCCGGCTAGGCGTTCCGCGCAGCACCATGACCGACCCGGCGGTGATGGCCAGCGCCATGACCAGCCACATGGCGCACTGGAAGGCGAACGAGCTATAGGCCGACCGGTACTCCAGCAGCTGCCCGCCCGCTCCGGCGAGGTGCCAGACCGCGACCAGGAAGACCACGGCGATGGTGAAGGCCCGCTGATAGCGGCCGGCCATCACCGTCGTCGGCTGCAGGGTGTTCGGCGGCACGGTGTTCGGCCGCACGGTGGTCGGCGGCACGGTGTTCGGCCGCACGGTGGTCATGCCGGCCAGCTCACGGTGACGGTCGTACCCGCGCCGGGACGGCTGGCGATCGCGGCCCGGCCGCCGGCGGCCAGCATCCGCCCGGTGATCGACTCGCGGATGCCCCGGCGCGACGGTGGGGTGGCAGCCGGGTCGAACCCACGGCCGTGGTCAGTGATCTTGACGACCGCCCAGCCCGTGCCGCCGCTGACGGTCACGTCCGCCTGGCCGGTTCCGGCGTGCCGCTCGACGTTGCGCAGTGCCTCGCCGACGCAGGCGGCGAGCTGATCGGCGACCGGAGCGGGCAGCGTGACCGGGGCGAGCTGCAACCGCACGGCCAGGTCATCGGCCCTGGCCGCGGCCCGCTCCAGCTTCGGTCTGAGGTCAGTCAGCGGGGCCGGCTCGCCCGGCACGGCCGGCGGACCCGCGAGCCCCTGCAGCACGCGCAGGTCCCGGGCCGCCTGCGCGTTCAGCGCCGGGGACGGCCCGGCAAACGCGCCGGCCGCGACCATGGTCAAGGTGGACAGGACGGTGTCGTGCAGCTGGCGGTGCTGCTCTCGCTCGTCGGCGCGCCGCGCCTCCTCGGCCCGGATCTGCTGCTCGGTCTCCAGGCTGGCGGCGACGACCGCGTCCGCCTGCCGGGCGCCGCCGCGGATCACCGCCACCAGTCCGGCGGCGACGATCGTCTCCACCACCAGCAGCCAGGCATCGGCCGGGTGGCCGGAGCCGAGCCCATAGGCGATGACCACGACCGCGGCCCCGGCCAGCCCGAGCCAGGGCCGCAGCGCGACCTGCAGGATGTAAATCGACGTGCAGGCCAGCGGGAGCATCCAGGTCGTGCTGTCCTTGATCAGCACGCCGGGGACCAGGTGCTGCTGGGCCAGCGCCAGCGCCGCGATGACCGCGGCGTCGGCCAGTACCACGGTCGCCGTCAGCCCGGACCGCCGGATCCGCCAGGTGAAGAAGGCTGACCACAAGCACAGCGCGGTCAGCGCCGCGGCCAGCCACCAGCCGGGGATCTGCTTCGTCGCGGCCAGCACCGCTACCACGGTGAGCAGGACCGCGCCGCTGAGCCGCAGGCCGATCGCATACGAGCCGGCCAGCCGGTGCAGGGCCTGGTCCGATGGCCCTGTCAACCGCGGGTGCAGGGCCCGCCCGCGGCGGCCCGCGGGGGGCTGGATCTGCCCCCCGACGGGATCAGCTGCCAGTTCCACCGGACCAGTATGCGGCAGGACCACCGCACCGGAAACGGTTACGGAAGCTGGTTACGGCCGCAGGCAGGGTGTAGCCGGTCAGGCGATGCGGCCCGCGTAGCGGCGGCGGAAGCCGTCCGGGGTGTTGGCGGTGATCACGACGTCGTAGTAGCCGTACCCATCGGCCGGCCAGCTGATGGTGGTGGAGCGGCCGGCCTGCACGGTGACGGTCTGGGTGCGGCCTTCGTAATCGTTGCGGGTCAGCGTGTAGCGGATCGTCTGCTGACCCTCGTTGGCCAGGGTGAGCTTGACCGCCGCGGCCGGCGCGTACTGCGGGGCAGCGGTGACGACCGGGACCTGGCCGGCGCTGCGGCCGGCCGGCACGACCTGGCCGGCGAAGCTGGTCAGGAACCCGTCGGGACCGTAGACCGAGAAGGCGTATTTCCCGCCGGTCAGCGCCGCGTCCCAGGTGTAGGAGCCGGGGGCGGACCGGAGCACCGTGACCGGGGTGGGGGCGGCGGCCAGCAGGCCGTCGGGGTAGATGGCGAAGGACACGCCGACCTGGCCAGCGTTGGTGAGGGCGGCGGTGACCTGGCTGGTAGTGCGGTCCACCGTCACGTCCGCGAAGGGCCGGTGGCTGGTCGGGCGGTGCGGCCGGGTGCCGGGCTCCTGGGCCGGCATCGCCTGCTGGCCCTCGGCCGGGGGCGCCGTCGATCCGCCGGTGAGCTGGGTCAGCGCCCAGGTCTGGTCGAGGGTCGGGATGTTCCCCGGGATCGAGAAATCCGGGTGCTGGAAATCGAACGCGGCGGTCAGGTCACCGGTCACCGACGCCCGCCACGGGGTGATGTTGACCGGCTTGACCCCGGTCCAGGCGGCCAGGAACCGGAGCATCGAGGTGTGGTCGTAGACGTTGGAGTCAACATAGCCGCCCCGGGTCCACGGCGAGCAGATGAGCATCGGCACCCGGGTCCCGGGCCCGATTGGCAACCCCGAGATGTATTCGTCGGTGACGCTCGGCTCGGCGAACGGCGGGAGCTGGTGGTCGAAAAATCCGTCGTGCTCGTCGTAGGTGATGAACAGCGCCGTGCTCTGCCACAGGGCGGGGTTCGAGAACAGCGTCTGGAGCACGGTGTTCACGTAGTGGGCCCCGTAGTCCGGGGTGTAGGAGGGGTGCTCGCAATAGCCGGCCGGGGCGACGATCCACGACACCCGGGGCAGGGTGCTGCTCTTGACGGCCTTGATGAACGAGGACAGCACGTACGCGGCGTGGGTCTCGCTCAGTGCCGGTGCCCCGGCGGCGGTCTGCCAGGGCGTGACCGCCCCGCGGCTGGCCAGCTGGCTGGTCCCGCCATCGCGGCTGTTGCTGCTGTTGTACTGCTGGTAGAACCAGAGCGGGTTGTCGCCGTAGTCGCCCAGGAAGTAATCCGGGTAGCTGCCGCTGTCGCCCACCTGGTCGTTGGCGTAGACCTGCCAGTCGATCCCGGCCGCCTGCAGCCGCTCGGGGTAGGTGGTGACCTCGGCCGTCCCCGCGTCGGGCCCGAAGTTGACCTGGTAGTCGTTCGGGTTGCTGGTCCACCCCGACGACGTCCCGGTCCAGAAGTACATCCGGTTCGGGCTGGTCGGTGCCATGATCGCCTGGTGGTAGCCATCGCAGATGGTGAAGGCGTCGGCGACCGCGTACTGGAACGGGATCTCGTCCCGGGTGAAGTAGCCCATCGTCTCTTCGGTCTTGGCCGGAACCCAGTTGTTCCACAGCCCGCCGTTCCGGGCCAGGTGGTCGCCGTCCCAGCTGTGATCGAGGTCACCGTCGATCTGGTCGGTGAGGTTGTACGGGAGCAGGTACCCGAGGTCGGTGCGGGCCGCGTCCGGCTGCTGGAAGATGCGGTTACCGTTCTGCCAGGTGAGAGCCTGCTTGTCGGCGAAGCCCCGGACTCCGCTGAGCGTCCCGAAGTAGTGATCGAAGGACCGGTTCTCCTGCATGAGGATCACCACGTGCTTCACGTCTGCGATGGTCCCGGTCCAGCCCGCGGGCAGCCTGCCCGCCGCCGACCGGCTGGCCGTACTGGCGGCGGCCGGTCCGGCACTCAGGCCCGCGGCCGCGGCCGCCGCGGCGCCGAGCCCGGTAGCTTGCAGGAAGCGGCGCCGGGAAACACCCGGCACGATCGGCCGGCCAGGCGGCCACGGTGATCCGGTCGCGTCGTGCTCATGCTCACGTGAGTTGGTCACGTTTACTCCATCCTCTGCCCACCATGTCCCGACAAAGGTCCGCCCCGCAGGCCGCGCCAGGATGAACGGGCCATGTCGATCCCGGAACGGGAGACGGACATGTTGTGGGCGGCCAGGGCCAAAAAGAGGAAGGCCCCATCCGCTAGCTGGGATGGAGCCTGTTCGGGGCTGGTGGGCGATGCTGGGTTCGAACCAGCGACCTCCACGGTGTGAACGTGGCGCTCTTCCGCTGAGCCAATCGCCCGGGATGGCGCCCCCAGCTGGCCGGGTCCGTTGTACGGCCGCGACCGCTGGCGGGCGAACACAGACTAGCGTATCCGCCGGCGTCCAGGGGCGGCGCCGCCGGGCGTGCGTGGGCCGGCTGGTGGCCGGTTGGTGGCCGGGCCGCAACCCCGGGCTGCCGCCTGACCGCAAACCCTGGCCGCCGCCGGCCAGCCATCTGGTTGTCCTATTGAATACGCATATTCGTTACTAATGAAATAAGTCCGTTATTGTCGTGATTGTGTCTGGTGTTGCGAGAAAGTAGAGCTAGCTGGGGTAGTGCGGGCCAGTGGTAAGCCTGTATGCTTCCCGATCGGACAAAGCACGACTGTTCGCTATCTGAACGCATAACTGGAGGTGCGCACGTGATGCGCAGCCAAATTTTTGCTGTGACGCTACTGAGACCGAGATCACAGCGTGTTGTTCCTGGTCACAGGAACAGGGCTGGGACATGATTGCGTTGAGTCCCGAGAAGCGTTTGCCCTGGTCACGGCCGGTTTGGTGCGTGGTGACCGAGGTTAGTTGCGGCAGCGTTCGCGGAATCCTCCTGGAGAAGACTTCGTGCCTGCGTGCCCTGTCACCCTGTGAGACGGCAGCGCTGGATGGATGAAGCCCGGCGTTCCGGGGATCAGACAAGGCAAAGGTTTGGCGAGGCAATGAACAGCAGCAACACCGTCGCAGCCGAGCTCGGCCTCAGACTCGTGGTTCCAGAACATGATGGCGTTCCGCTCACGGCGAGTCTTCATTACCGTGCCGAGGACCCGTACGCCATCCGCATGGCCTTTCATGTCGGCATGGACGAGCCGGTTGAGTGGATCTTCGCCCGCGATCTGCTGGCCGGCGGGATGACCGAGCCCGCGGGAGACGGCGACGTGCGGGTGTGGCCGGCCGACACGCCCACCGGGCAGCGGGTGCTGAACATCTCGCTGTCCTCCCCGTTCGGCCAGGCGCACTTCGAGGCCCCGCTGACCGCGCTGGCCGGGTTCCTGCTGCGCACCTTCCAGGTCATCCCGGCGGGCCGCGAGGGCGAGTTCATCAACCTGGACGGCGAGCTGGACGCGCTGCTCCGCCGCGACTGACCCAGCCCCGGCCGTTACGGGTCCGGCGACTCGGCGGCGCGCGCGGCGAAGATCTCCGCCGCCTTGCGGGTCAGCGGCCCGGGCACCGCGGGCAGCGGCACCTCATCCACCAGCCGGATCGGCTGCACATCACGCGTCGTCCCGGTCAGGAACGCCTCCTCCGCGCTGGCCAGCGCGGCCAGTGGCAAGTCCTCCTCGGCCGCCCCGGCCCACTCCACGACCAGCCCCCGGGTGACCCCGGCCAGGCAGCCGGCCGACAGCGGCGGGGTGACCAGCCGGCCGCCGGTCACCACGAACACGTTCGTCCCGGTGCCCTCGCACAGGTTCCCGGCCAGGTTGCCGAATATCGCCTCGGCGGCGCCGCGCGCCCGGGCCCAGGCCAGCGCCCGCACGTTCTCCGCGTACGAGGTGGTCTTCACCCCGGCCAGCACGCCGCGCTCGTTGCGCGGCCAGCCGGCCACGGCCACGTCACAGCTGGCCGGGGCGGTGGCCAGCTCGCCGAGCACGATGATCGTGGTCAGCCCGGCCGTGGTCAGGCCGTCCGGCCGGGCCGAGCCGAGCACCGACCCCCCCGCGGTCACCGTGATCCGGACCCGGGCCCGGTCCGGCTGCCCGGCGGCGGCTAGCACGGCCTCCACTCCTGAACGGATCCCGGCCAAGTCCGGCTCGGGCAGGCCCATGCCCGCCGCCGACGCGCGCAGCCGGGCCAGGTGCCTGGTCATCGCGAACGGCACACCGCCGGTCACCTTGAGCGCCTCGAACACGCCATCGCCGGTGGTCAGCCCGTGATCCCAGACGGAGATCCGGGCCTCATCCGCCGGGACGAGCGCCCCGTTCAGCCATACCGTCATGGCTCGACGCTAACGCAGCGGCCCGCACGCGGCACTGGCCGTTCCGACGAGCGTGGGGAGCAGCCGGTCCACCGCGCTGATCTGTTCCGCGACCTCGCGGTTGACCAGCATCATCGGGACCTCGGCCCGGATGGCCGCGTGCACGGTGCGCAGCGGCTCGCTGGGCTGCGCCACCTCGGCCCGCAGGTCGATGCCCTGGGCGGCGCAGAGGATCTCCACGGCCAGGCAGGCGCGCACGTTCGCGACCACCTCGCGCAGCTTGCGCACCGCGGTCCAGCCCATCGACACGTGGTCTTCCTGCTTCCCCGAGGTGGGGATGGTGTCCACGCTGGCCGGATGGGCCAGCACCTTGTTCTCACTGACCAGCGACGCGGCGGTGTACTGGGCCAGCATGAAGCCGGAGTTGGTGCCCGCCTCCGGGGCCAGGAACGGCGGCAGGCCGCGGGAGAACGCCGGGTCCAGCATCCGGTCCACCCGGCGCTCGCTGATGCTGGCCAGCTCGGCCAGGCTCATGGCCAGCATGTCGCCGGCGAACGCGAGCGGCTCACCGTGGAAGTTCCCGGTCGTCATCACCTCGCCGTCGGGCACCACGACCGGGTTGTCCACCACCGAGCCCAGTTCGATGTCGATGACCCGGCGGGCGTACGCCAGCACGTCCCGGACCGCGCCGTGCACCTGCGGCGCGCAGCGCAGGCAGTACGCGTCCTGCACCGCGTGCCGGGAGTGCCGGTGGCTGGCCAGCAGCGGCGAGCCGGCCAGCAGCGCGCGCAGGTTGGCCGCGCTGTCCAGCTGGCCCGGGTGCGGCCGGATCACCTGCACCCGCTCGTCGTAGGGCCGGTCGGTGCCGAGCAGCGCCTCGATGGACAGCGCACAGGCCAGGTCGGCCGCCTGGACCAGCATCAGCGCGTCGTGGATGGAGAAGGCCAGCAGCGCCTGCATCGGCTCGGTCCC
>CAWHSW010000003.1:0-392442 GCA_963832095.1 uncultured Actinomycetes bacterium | reverse complement strand
GCCGACATGGTTTCCCAGATCACCGGGCAGGACCGGCCCGGACCGCTGTCCGGACTGCTCGTCGCGGACTTCGCCCGGGTGCTGGCCGGCCCGTACTGCACCATGCTGCTGGCCGACCTGGGCGCGGATGTGATCAAGGTGGAGAGCCCGGCCGGCGACGATACCCGCCGCTGGGTGCCGCCTACCCGGGACGGGGTGGCCACCTACTACCTGGCCATCAACCGCAACAAGCGGTCCGTGGTGCTGGACCTGAGCACCGACGAGGGCCTGGCCGCCGCGCACGAGCTGACCCGCCGCGCGGACATCATGGTGCAGAACTTCAAGCCCGGCGGGCTGGCCCGATTCGGCCTGGACTACCCAGCCGTGCAGGCCAGGAACCCCGGCATCATCTACGCCTCGATCAGCGGCTTCGGCGCCGGCGCCGGGCAGGCGCTGCCCGGCTACGACGTCCTGGTCCAGGCCATGTCCGGCCTGATGAGCCTGACCGGCGACCCGGACGGGCCGCCCTACCGGGCGGGCATCTCGCTGGTCGACATCCTGGCCGGGCTGCACGCCACGGTCGGCATCCTGGCCGCGGTGGCGCACCGGGCGCAGACCGGGGCCGGCCAGCACGTCGAGGTCAACCTGCTTTCCTCGGCGCTGTCCGGGATGGCCAACCAGTCCAGCGCGTACGTCGCGGGCGGCGTGGTGCCGATGCGGATGGGCAACCTGCATCCCAGCCTGACCCCGTACGAGCCGCTGCCCACCGGCGACGGCGACCTGGTCGTCGCGGTCGGCAACGACCGCCAGTTCGGCCGGCTGTGCGAGGTGCTCGGCGCGCCCGGGCTGGCCACCGACCCGCGGTTCGCGCAGAACGCGGGCCGCACCAGCCACCGGGCCGAGCTCCGCGCCGAGCTGTCCAAGCGGCTGGCCGGACGCACCTCGGCCGAGTGGTCGGCGCTGCTCGCCGAGGCCGGCATCCCGTGCGGCCCGATCAACACGGTGGACGGCGGCGTGGCCACCGCGGCCGAGCTGGGCCTGGCGCCCATCGTGACCGCGGGCGACGGCCCGGGCGGGATCCCGGGCATCCGGAACCCGATCACGCTGTCCGTCACCCCGCCCGATTACCCGCTGCCGCCCCCCGCGCTCGATGAGCACGGCGAACAGGTCCGCGCCTGGCTGGCCGGGCCAGCGGACCGCTCCCGACCGGCACCGCTACCAGGAGAGACCAGATGACTGAACGCCAGTACCCGGCTTATCCCACCTCGCTCGGTGACTCGGACGCCGACTCGATCACCGTGCTCGGCCATGATCTGGCGGCCGACCTGATGGGCCAGGTGTCGTTCGGGGAACTGGCGTTCTGGCTGGTGACTCAGCGCCGGCCGACCCGGGAGCAGGTCCGGGTGTTCGAGGCGGTGCTGGTGGCGCTGGCCGAGCATGGTTTCACGCCGACCGCGATCGCGGCCCGGCTCACCTACCTGAGCGCGCCCGACTCGGTGCAGGGGGCACTGGCCGCCGGGCTGCTCGGCGGCGGCTCCCGGTTCCTCGGCGTGACCGAGGACTGCGGCGCGTTCCTGGCCGCCGCGCTGGCCGCGGCCGGGGACCTGCCCGCCGCCGATGACGACGCGGGCTGGGACGAAATCGCCCGGCGCGCGGTGCGGCAGGCCCGGGAGGCCGGGAAATTCGTGCCCGGGCTCGGCCACCCGGTGCACAAGGTCACCGACCCGCGGACCCCGGTGCTGTTCCGCATCGCCGACGAGGAAGGGCTGCGCGGCCCGCACCTGCGGCTGTGGGCCGCGGTCGGCCGGGTGCATCCCGACGTGCTCGGCCGGACGCTGCCGCTGAACGGCGCGGGCACCTGCGGCGCCGCCCTGGCCGACCTGGGCCTGCCGGTTGAGCTGCTGCGCGGCTTCGCGCTGCTGGCCCGCACCGCCGGGCTGCTCGGCCACCTGGCCGAGGAGCGGTGGCGGCCGGTCGGCATGGATATCTACCTGGGTGTGGACCGGAACACGGACTATCGCACGCCGTGACCCGCGACCGGCCGGGTAACCTGCGGCGGCCGCCGGGCGGGACCGCCCGGGTCACCAACGTCGAGCTGTTCTTCGACCTGGTGTACGTGTTCGCGGTCACCCAGCTGTCGCACTACCTGATCGACCACCCCACGGTCGGCGGCGCGCTGCAGGCGCTGCTGCTGCTCACCATGGTCTGGCTGGTCTGGGCCTACACCACCTGGGTGACCAACTGGCTGGACCCGGAGCTGATCCCGGTCCGGCTGATGCTGCTCGGGCTGACCCTGGGCAGCCTGGTCATGTCGGCCGCGCTGCCCGGTGCGTTCGGCGGCCGCGGGCTGGCCGTGGGCGTGGCCTACGCGGTCATGCAGATCGGCCGCAGCATCTTCGCGGTGGCCGGGCTGCGCGGCGACCCGCTGCGCCGTAACTTCCAGCGCATCCTGGCCTGGTGCGTGGTCAGCGGCGCGCTGGCGGTGGCCGGCGGGCTGGCGGCCGGGCATGCCCGGGAGCTGCTCTGGCTGGCCACCGTCGGGGTGGACATCCTGGGTGGCCTGGCCGGGTTCTGGACGCCGGGGCTGGGCCGGTCCAGCACCCAGGACTGGACCATCCAGGGCAATCACTTCGCCGAACGCTGCCAGGCGTTCATCCTGATCGCACTGGGCGAGTCGCTCGTGGTGATCGGGGCCACGCTGTCCCGGCTGCGCACCGTCACCGGCCAGGAGGCAGCCGCGTTCCTGGCCGCGTTCGTGGGCAGCGTGGGCCTGTGGTGGCTGTACTTTCACCGCAGCGCCGAGGCGGGCGCGCAGGTCATCGCCGAGTCGGCCGACCCGGGGCGGATGGGCCGGTCCGCCTACCACCTCATCCACCCGGTCATGGTGGCCGGGATCATCGTGGTGGCGGCGGGCGACCAGCTCGTGCTGGACCGGCCCGGCGAGGTGGGGTCCGCGCCAGTGTCGGCCATGGTGCTCGGCGGCGCGGCGCTGTTCCTGACCGGCCACGCACTGTTCAAGGCGGTGGTGTGGCACGTGGTGTCCCGGGCCCGGATCGCCGGGGTGGCCGCGCTGGGCCTGCTCGGCGCGGTAGCCCCGCACGTCACGGCGCTGGTCCTCAGCATCTGCACCGCGCTGGTCGTGCTGGCCGTGGCCACCGCCGACTATCTGACCGAGCGAACCGGCCAGCCAGCGCTCCGTGATGCCGGCTGAGCCGCTGCGCGAGTTTCGGTCGCCAATTTGCTTACCTGTTAGCAATTGGTCTCTGCTTTGCATGACGCCGGCCGAAAATCCGGGCAAGCTGGTGGATACCACAAACGACGTACGGGGAGAGTAGATGCTGTCGAGACGGTTTCTTGCCGCAGCGTTCGGTGCGGCCACGCTGATCGGCACAGTCGGCCTGGCTGTGCTGCCCGGCGCGGCCAGTGCAGGGTCGGCGGCCAGCGGGCGGGTCACGGTCCACCCGGTGGCCGCGGCGAACATCGCGTCGCCGGGCGGCCCGATCGTGGGCAAGGTGACCGGGCACACCGCGACGCCGGCCGCCCAGGCCGAAGGCCAGAAGTTCTCGGTCGCGGAACAGAGCCTGAACTGGTCGGGCTTCGCGGTGACCTCGTCGAAGAAGTTCACCTACGCGCAGAGCCGGTTCGTGCAGCCCACCCTCACCTGCCCGGGGGATCACGCCAACGAATGGTCCTCCAACTGGGTCGGCCTGGACGGGTTCAACAACACCACGGTCGAGCAGGACGGCACGGCCGCGACCTGCGCCGGGCCGGGCAACACCACGGCGACGTACGAGGCGTGGTACGAGATGTACCCGGCTGGCTCGGTCAACGTGTTCAGCGTGACCCCGGGTGACACGATCAACACCTCGGTCAGCTTCAGCAACGGCAAGTTCACCCTGACCGTGTCCGACCTCACCTCGGGCAAGAGCGCCACGCACACCGCGAAGTGCGCGAGCTGTGTGCGGGCCTCCGCGGAATGGATCGTCGAGCGGCCTGAGCTGTGCACCTCGGCCACCCATTGCTTCCTGGCCCATCTGGCCGACTTCGGCACCACCTCGATGAGCGCCAAGGTGCGGGTGGCGGGCGTCAGCGCCGCCCAGGGCATCCCCAACTTCCGCAACTACAACATCACGATGTTCGACACCACTAACACACAACTGGACTCGGTCGGCAAGGTCAGCAGCAACGCCTTCCCCGCGACCTGGCTCGCGGAGGGCAACACGGTGATTCCCTAACGGCTGATCTAGTCCGAGCCCCAGTCGGCTGATCCCGCGGGCGGCGGCCGCTCATCCTGGACCTGAGTACTCCAGGATGTAGAGGCCGCCGCCGTCGCGGTTGACCGCGTACACGATGCCGTCCGCGGTCACGTAGACGTCGTTGATCTGCACCGGCCCGGCCGGCTCGAACGCGGCGACCTGCCGCGGCTGGAACGGGTCGCCGATGTCGAACGCGCGCACCCCGGCGCTGAAGAACGCGCCGAAGATGATCTCCTCGCTCTGCCAGGACCAGGGAAACGGCTCGTTCTCGTGCAGGTTGTGCGGGCCGAACCGGCCGCCCCGGGCGGCGTAGCCGGCCACCGGCGGCAGCGGCACGCTGCCGATGATCAGCGGGGCCCGCTCGTCGCTGGCATCGGCCAGCCAGACCCGCTTGGGCTGGTCGGCCCCGCCGTCGTGCACGCTCTCGTCGCTGATCACCAGCAGGTCCTGGCCGGGCAGCGGCAGCACGGTGTGGGTGAACCCGGCCATCGGCGGGTGGTAGTCCAGCCGGGCCACCAGCCGCGGCGTGGCCACGTCGGTGGTGTCCAGGATGATGGCCCCCGCATCCAGGTAGCCGACATAGGCCCGGTGCGGGCGTGCACTATGCAGGTTGATGTTGTGCGCGCGGAACCCGGCGTCCCACCGTTCGTGCCGGGCTGGCGGGGGAGCGCCGTCGCCGGCCTGGGTGCCGGGCAGCCACCACCGGCCCGCCTCGGTGGGCCGGTCCGGCCGGGTCAGGTCCACGATCACCGGGAACTGGTCGTCCCGCGGATGGCTGGGCCGCGAGTCGGGGGTGCCGGTGCTCAGGCAGGCGTACCGGCCGCCGGTGTAGCCGACCCAGTGCGTGCCGCGGGACCGCGGGCCGGACAGGTCGAGCAGGCCGGCCAGGCGTGGCTCGGCCGGCGCGCTCAGGTCGAACACCTCGATCCCGGCCGGCTGCTGGCCGGGCGCCTGCACCTGGTAGGCCACCAGCAGCAGGCCGTCGCCGACGGCCAGCGAATTGGACCGGACACCGCCGTGCGGCAGCCGGGTCTGGGTGAGCAGCCGGGGCGCCCGCGGATCGGTGACGTCGAGCACGCTGAAGTTGGCCGGGGGCTGCTCGTGGGCCAGGTAGAGGTACCGGCGGCCGCCGCGCTCCAGCACCGCCGTGCCTTCCCCGCAGTGGCCCTGGCCGCCCAGGTCGTGCCGGCTCAGGCAGCGCAGCTGCTCTGCAATCATCTCTTGCACCACCGCCTCAGATGATTAGTCTTAATCACTATGAAAGCCCGATCCCGCACATTAATCATCTCGATGGCGGCGGCGCCGCTGGCCGTGCTGGCCGGCTGCGGCGGCAGCGGAACGAATACGCCGACTGCCACCAGCCCGATCGCCATCGGCTACGAACTGCCGCTCACCGGCACTGTGGCGCTGCCCGGAAAGCAGGAGCAGGAGGGCTGGAACCTCGGGCTCAAGGAGTTCGGGCAGAGCGTCGACGGGCACCGCATCGTCACCTACTTCGAGGACACCGGCGGCAACCCGGCGGTCGCGCTGTCCGACGCCCGCTCGCTGGTGCAGCAGAAGCACATCCAGCTGATGGAGGGACCGCTGCTGGCCAGTGAGGACGCCGCGGTGGCCCCATACCTTGGCGCGCAGCGGATCCCGCTGGACAACCTGGCCCTCTGCTCGTCCGCCCAGCTCACCGCCGATGCCCGGTACGGCAACGCGCTGAGCTCCGGGTGGCTGTGCGACCAGCCCGACGTGATCGCGGCCGACTACCTCTACCAGGACCTCGGCTACCGGCACGTGACCGTGCTGGCCACCGACTACGCGTTCGGCTGGCTGTCGGCGGGCGGGTTCATCAAGCAGTTCACCATGCTCGGCGGGAAGATCGACAAGGAACTGTGGCCGCCGCTGACCGCGACCGACTACGGCCCGTACGTGTCCGCGATCCCGAAGACCACCCAGGCCGTGTTCGCCGAGACGCTGGGCGCCGGCGCGATCGACTTCACCAAGGCGTACGCCCAGTTCGGCCTGCGCGGGAAGATCCCGCTGTACGGCAACACCACGATGTTCGACTACTCGGTGCTGCCCGGCGAGGTGCCGTCCGACGTGCTCGGCGACCAGATGGCCGCACAGTACTGCGACGGCATCAACACCCCGGCCAACAACACGTTCACCAGCCTGTTCCAGAAGACCTACCACGTCTTCCCGGGCTACTACGCCGAGGCCGGCTACGTGCACGCCGAACTGGCCGTGGCGGCGCTGAAACGGCTGCACGGCAACGCCACTGACCCGGACGCGGTGGCGCACGCGCTGAAGACCACGCCGATCACCGCGCCACGCGGGCCGGTGCGGCTGAACACGGTGGTGGACGCGCCGATCCAGAACATCTACATCTGCAAGGTGGAGAGCGTGCACGGCACCCTGGAGGACGTGCCGATCAAGACGTACCCGGACGTCGAGCCGTGGGGCACCCTGCCGTACCGCACCTGGCTGCAGGAATTCACCGCCGACTCGACCGGCCGCCCGGCCGCCTGACCGCTGCAGCGCCGCGGGCCGGTTGTCACGGTCGGCGGCGCTGCCGCCGTGCTAGCCAATCAGTGTGCAACTGTGCCCGGCATGATGGCTAACGGGCGCATTATGATGACTGGCGTCAGCCAACGGTCGGGCATGATTGCCATGCGAGAGCGTTGACCCGCATGATTGCCGCGAGAGGGGTGCGCTGGCGTGGGGGATGTGCACGGTGGGAGCAGAAAGCGGGCCGTCGGCACCCGGGACCGGATCATGGCGCACCTGGCCCGGGTCGGCGAGGTGAGCGATCACACCGGCAAGGCCAGCACGATGCTGGCCGCGACGATCGGCTATCCGGGTTCCAGCGTCGCGTTCGCGCAGTTGCTCACCGGCATGGAGCGGGCCGGCCTGATCCAGCGGGAGATCCGCGGTAAGCGCACCTACCGGATCATCCCCGGCCCGGCCGCCCCGCCGCCGGATGCGCTCGCCCAGCCCGCCCCGGCCCCGGGTGGCGTCACCCGGCCGGCCCGGGAGCGGCCCCGGCCGGCCGCCGCGGCGGCCCAGGCCGCGGCGGCCCAGCCGGTGCCCGAGCCCGCCGGCCCGCCCGGGGGGACTGCGCGACGGGCTGATGCCGCGACGGCTGAGGCACCGGGGACTGGTGCGGCTGCGGAGACTGGCCCGGCCGCGGCCGGCCTGAATCTGCCGGCCGGCCCGGGCGGACTCGACTATGACGAGCTGGCCCGGCGGCTGCTGGTCCAGGTGGTGCGGCGGCTGGCCGGACCGGACGCCGGCCGGGGCCCCGGGGACCGGGACGCCGGTGACCTGGGCGCCGCTTACCGGGACGCCGCGGCGTCATCCCATCCGGGGCAGCCCGTGGGGCACGAAACAGCGCCGCACGAAACAGCGCTGCAGGAGACCGTGGCCAGCCTGGAGCAGAAGCTGGCCAGCGCCACGTCCCGGCAGCGCCGCCTGGCCGAGGAGAACACCAGGCTCCGCGAGCAGCTCCGGGCGGCCGAGCAGAGCCTGGCCGAGGCCCAGGACCGGGCTACCGCCGAGGCGCTGGCGGGCCGGTTCGACAGTGCCGAGGTGCTGCTGCTGGAGCGGCTGCTGTCACCGCTCCGCGAGCAGCGCCGCCAGCCCCCCGAGGCCGACGCCGGCTGAGGCGGAATGATTGGCGCTCACGCGCCGCATCCGCCCCACCACCCAGTCCCCGCCGCACCGGCCCCGCGCGGCTGCCATTCCTGCTGACTGGGAGTTCCTAATGATAATGTCTAATCATGTAGCGCCGGAGGGGGCGGCTGGGCCGGAGAAGGGACGCTGGTGGACGCGCAGCAGCTTGGCTGGGGCATCGTCGGGCCCGGCCGGATCGCCGGGGCGCAGATCGCGCCCGCCATCGCGGCCGCGCCGAACAGTACGCTGATCAGCGTGGTGGGCCGCGACCTGGGCCGGGCCACCGAGTTCGCCAAGGCACACGGCGCGGTCCAGGCGCTGGACAGCTACCCGGCCATGCTGGCTGATCCGGCCGTACAGGCGGTGTACATCGCCACACCCAATGCGCTGCACGCCGGGCAGGTGATAGCGGCGGCCGGGGCGGGCAAGCACGTGCTCTGCGACAAGCCACTCGCGGTGACCGTGCCGGACGCGCGGCGCTGCGTCGAAGAATGCCGGGCGGCCGGGGTACGGCTCGGCCTCACCTTCCAGACCCGCAGGCACGACGGCCTGGCCGAAGCGGCCGATCTGGTCCGCTCCGGCGCCATCGGCCGGGTGGTGGTGGCCGAAGTGCAGATGAGCGGGGGGCGCAACCTGCCCGGTGGCTGGCGCACCGACCCGGCCCTGGCCGGCCTGGGCGTCATCAACAACATCGGCGTGCACGCGTTCGACGTGCTGCGCTACCTGATCGGCGCCGAGGTCACCGAGGTGACCGCGCTGGTGGACGCCGAGCCCGGATTCCGGGTGGACACGACCGCGCTGGTGCTGCTCCGGTTCAGCACCGGCACGCTGGGCTACGTCAACGCGAACCAGTCGGTGCCGAACGCCCGCGACGACATCGTGCTGTATGGCACCGAGGGCCGGGTGCTGGGCCGCAACCTGTCCCGGCCGGGCCGGGACGGCACGCTCAGCATCGTCGCCGCGGACGGGACCCGGGAGCTCCCGGCGTCCACCCGGGACGCCTACCGGCACACCGTGGCGGCGTTCGCCGACGCGGTGCTGGCCGGCCGCGACCCGAGCCCATCCGGCGAGGACGGGCTGCGCAGCGTGGAGCTGACCGCCGCCATCGCGCAGGCCATCACGCAACGCCGGGTGGTCCCGGTCGGCGGCTGAGCCCGCTGGCCCGCAGCGCCGAGGGGAGCCCGGAACGGTGCCGGAGTTCATCGCCCAGACCCTGAACGGGCTGACCCTGGCCGGGATCATCTTCCTGGTGTCCAGCGGGTTCACCCTGGTCTTCGGCGTGATGCGGGTCACCAACCTGTCGCACGGCGCGGTCTACCTGGTCGGTGGCTACATCGGCTACTCGGTCATCAGCGCCACGCACAACTTCTTCTATGGGCTGGCGGCCGGTGCGCTGGCCATGGCGGCGTTCGGCTATCTGCTGGAACGCACCCTGATCAGCTGGCTGGGCCGGTCCGAGATGGCCGAACTGCTGGCCACGCTGGGGCTTATCTACGTGCTCGACGACCTCGCGCTGGCCATCTGGGGCGGCAGCCCGGTGACCATCAACCTGCCCGGGTTCCTGGGCCGGTCGAGCACGCTGCCGGGCGGCATCGTCTACCCGAACGGCCGGTTCTTCATCCTGATCGTCGCCGCGGCGGTCGCGGCCGGCCTGTACTACCTGCTCCGCCGGACCCGGATCGGCGCCATCGTCCGGGCCGGGGTGGACGACCGGGACATGGTCAGCGCGCTGGGCATCAACGTGCGCCGGGTGTTCGCCTTCGTCTTCACCCTGGGCGCACTGCTGGCCGGCTTCGCCGGGGTGCTCGGCGGCACCGTGCTCGGCCTGTACACCGGCGGGGACAGCGACATCCTGCTGTTCGCGCTGGCCGTGGTCATCGTGGGCGGCCTGGGCAGCTACGAGGGCGCGATCGTGGGCAGCGTCCTCATCGGCCTGTTCGACAACTACGGGACCGCCTACTTCCCCTCGCTGGCCTACTCGGTCCTGTTCATCCCAGTCATCGCCATCCTGCTCATCCGCCCCAACGGCCTGTTCGGAAGGGCCAGTACATGACCGCCCCCGCGCGCCGCCCGGCGCCCAAGGACCGGGCTGAGCCGCCGCACCACCGGCGGGACGTGCTCACCTTGCGGCTGATGCGCCGGTCCCGGCAGTCCATCGGGCCGGCCGCGGGCCTGCTCGCCGCGCTGCTGCTCGTCCTGTTACTGCAGGGCAACGGGTTCGTGTCCACCCTGGTGGTGGACATGCTGGTGTACGCGATCGTGGCCATGGCGCTGGATTTCCTGGGCGGCTACGCGGGCCTGATCTCCCTCGGCCAGGCCGGGTTCCTCGGCGTCGGTGCGTACGGGGTGGCCATCGCCGAGGTGCACCTGTTCTCGCCCTGGGCGGCGGTGGGCATCGCGCTGGCCGTGGTGCTCGCCCTCGGCCTGGCCCTCGGCATCGTCGCGGTCCGGGTCAAAGGGGTCAGCTTCGTGATCATCACGCTGGCCTTGGGCCAGGTGCTGTGGGGCCTGTCCTACCAATGGGTCGGGCTGAGCGAGGGCGACAACGGCATCACCGTGTCCGTGCTGCCCACGATCGGGCCGATCGACCTCAACGACCCGCTCACCTTGCGGATGACCGTGCTCGTGGTGTTCGCCCTGGTGGCTCTGCTTCTGGTCACATTCACCAAATCGCCGTTCGGGCTGTCCCTACGGGGCGTTCGGTCAAATGAGGCCCGGCTCGCGGCGCTCGGCTACCGGACGGGCCTGCACCGGTACCTGGCCTGGGTCATCGCGGTGTTCTTCACCGGCGTCGCCGGGGTGCTCTACGTCTTCGTCAACCAGCTGATCAGCCCGACCACCATGGACTTCAGCGCGAACGGCCTGTTCGTGATCATGGCGGTGCTGGGCGGCCTGGGCAGCATCTGGGGGCCGGCCCTGGGTGCGGTGGTGATCGTGCTGTTCCAGCAGGAACTGAGCATCTACGTGTCCCGCTGGCAGACGCTGATGGGCCTGACCCTGATCGCGGTCGTGCTGCTCAGCCCGGGCGGGTTCTGGGGGCTGCTGCGGGCGGCCGGCCGCCGCTGGGACGCGGCCATCGCGCGGCGGCAGCGGGACCTGGAGGCAGCGCCGTGACCGCCGAGCCAGCGCTGGCCGCCGAGCACCTGTCCCGCCGGTTCCGCGGCGTCACCGCGGTCGCGGACGTGTCGCTGCGGGTGCCCGCCGGGGCCCGGTTCGGCATCATCGGGCCGAACGGAGCGGGCAAGACCACGCTGTTCAACCTGCTGTCCGGGGAACTGCGGCCGAGCGCCGGGCGGGTGGCGCTGTTCGGCCGGGACGTGACCCGGCTCCGGCCATATCACCGGGCCGCGCTCGGCCTGGGCCGGACGTTCCAGGTCACCCGGGTGTTCAGCGACCTCACCGTGCTGGAGAACCTCACCCTGGCGCTGCACGGGCTGCACCGGTCCAAGCTGTCGCTGCTTCGGCCGTGGCGCAGCTACCGCGGGCTGACCGCCGAGGCCGCCGAGCTGGCCGGCCGGTTCGGGCTGGCCAGCCGGCTGACCGCGGTGGCCGCCGAACTGTCCCACGGTGAGGTACGCGAGCTGGAGGTGCTGCTGGCCCTGGCGCTCAAACCGCGGGTGCTGCTGCTCGACGAGCCGGCCGCCGGGCTGTCCCCGGCCGAGCGGGTGGACATCCAGGCGTTGCTCACCGCGCTGCCGCCGGAGCTGACCCTGGTCATGATCGAGCACGACATCGACCTGCTCCGCACGGTGGTGGACTCCGCGGCGGTGCTGCACCTGGGCGGGCTGGTGGTGCAGGGCCCGATCCGGGAGATCCAGGACGACGAGCGGGTCCGCGAGCTGTACCTGGGCCGGGGCGCGGCATGATCGAGGTCCGCGACCTGCACACCTACCGCGGCACGAACTATGTGCTGCAAGGGGTGAGCCTGACCATCCGGGATGGCGCCTGCACCGTGCTGCTCGGCCGCAACGGCATGGGCAAGACCACCCTGGTGCACACGGTCATGGGCCTGATCCGGCCCCGGTCCGGCCGGATCACGCTGAGCAGTAAAGCACGCGGCACCGAGAGCCTGGTCGGCCGGCCGCCGTTCCAGATCGCGCAGCGCGGCGTCGCGCTGATCCCGCAGGGGCGGCGGATCTTCCCGTCGCTGACCGTGGAGGAGAACCTCACGCTCGGCGCGCGCGGCGGCGCGTGGACCCTGGACCGGGTCTATGACCTGTTCGGCAATCTGAAGCAGCGGCGGCGGAACCGGGGCGGCCAGCTGTCCGGCGGCGAGCAGCAGATGCTGGCCATCGGCCGCGCCCTGCTGACCAACCCCAGCCTGCTGCTGATGGACGAGCCGTCCGAGGGGCTGGCCCCGGTGATCGTGCAGCAGATCGGCGAGATCATCACCGGCCTGCGCCGCGACGGCCTGTCCATCTTCCTGGTCGAGCAGAACTACGGCCTGGCCATCGACTCGGCCGACCTGATCTACATCCTGTCCAACGGCCGGGTGGTCTGGCAGGGCACGGCCAGCGAACTCGACCGGACGGCCGAGGTGCGGGAGACACACCTGGGCATCTGACCGCGGCCACCACCTCAGGAAAGGGCAGCCATGACCAAGGCGTTCCATACCGCACACCGCTGGGATCTCGACTGGCAGGACGACGTGGACGTGCTGTCGCTGCGCGGCGGGGTCCAGGTCAAGGTGTTCCACTCCGACCCCGAGCTGGGCGTCGCGGACATGCTGATCAAGTTCCCGCCCGGCTACGTCGAGCCGGAGCACGCCCACCAGAGCAGCCACTCCATCGTCGTGCTGGAAGGCGTGCAGATAGTCAAGGGCGTGCACCTGCGCCCGGGCGACTACGTCTGGGCGGCCGGCCCGGAGCCGCACGGCCCGTACGAGTACCCGGAGGGCTGCGTGGTGTTCGCCTCGTTCCGCGGCCTGTCCGCCCAGCACCGCTACAACGGCTCGCCCGCCGGCGAGATCTAGCATTACTCCAGCCAGGGGACCAGGCCGGCCGCGTGCGCGCCGTGCACGGCGCAGGCCTCGTCGTTGTCTGAGGTGTCGCCGGAGATGCCGGCCGCCCCGACCACCTGGCCGTCCGCGGTGAGCGGCACGCCGCCGGGCACCGGCATCATCCGCCCGCCGGACAGCACCGACAGCGCGGCGAAGAACTGCGGCGCGCGCTGCGCCCGGTCGGCCAGCGCCCGGGCCGGCAGCCCCATGCCCAGCACCCCCCACGCCTTGGCGATGGCGATCTCGGCACGCAGGATGCCCGAGCCGTCCTGCCGTTTGAGCACGACCAGGTGCCCGCCGGGATCGAGCACGGCCACGGTCAGCGGGGCCAGGCCCAGCTCGGCGCCCCGGGCCAGCGCGGCATCGACCAGCGCCGACGCCTGGCCGAGGGTGACCGCCGGGCTCACCCCGGGGCCCCGCGCATGCCGTCCAGGCCGAACAGCCGGGCCGCGTTGGCCGCGCCGATCTGCTCGCGGAGCGGCTCGTCGAACGCATCCGCCAGCACCACGTCCGGCTCCCGCAGCGCCATGTCGAACGGCAGGTCCGTGCCCAGCAGCACGTGGTCCGCGCCCACCCGCTGCACCAGGTACCACAGTGCGGCCAGGTCGTGGGTGATCGTATCGAAATACATCTGACTGAACGCCCGTGCCACATCGGTCGCCGTCACCGGGATCTCGGGGCGTACCCCGCTGGCGTGGGCCAGCCGGCCCGCCTGGTACGGCAGGAAGCCGCCGCCATGCAGCAGCACGAGCCGCAGTGCTGGGTGCCGGCCGAACACCCCGGCGCAGATCATCCGCTCCGCCATGACGGTTGTCTCCAGCGGGTTGCCGATGACGTTCTGCAGGTAATAGGGATCCAGGCCGGGGTGTGGCTGATTGAACGCCGGGTGCACCAGCACCGGCTGGCCGGCTTCGGCGGCGGCCGCCCAGAACTCGGCGAACATGGGCTCGTCCAGCCGCCGCCCGGCGATCGAGGTGCCGATGGCCGCGCCCACGGCGCCCTGCCGCAGCGCGGCCCGGTACGCCTGCACCGCCCGGGGCGGATCCTGCATGGGCAGGTTGGCCAGCCAGCGCAGCCGGTCCGGGTAGCCGCCGCACAGCTTGGCCATCCCGTCGTTGGCCACCGCGCAGAAGCTGGCCCCGCGGTCGCTGCTCACGTCGTAACGCAGCATCGGCGGCGGGCAGGACACCACGGCCGAGCCGATGCCGTTGCGGTCCATCTCGGCGATCTTGGCCGCCGGGTCGTGGAACGGTGGCGTGATGGTGAACGGGACGTGCTGCCCGCCGGCCCACTGGTCGCCCTCGATCGTCACCCCGTACCCCGGATCACCGCGCAGGTGGCCGAGCGCCTCCGCGGGCATCACGTGATTGTGGATGTCGATCAGCATCGGCTCAGTAGCCCGGCGGGCCGACCGCGGTCTTGGCGAAGATCGGCTCCCACTCGGCCTTGGTCAGCGTGCCCCAGGGCGGCACCGCGGGGAAGGTCAGGATCGGCACGTTGCGCAGCGTGCCGTGCACGCTTTCCACCTTGCAGATGTACTCGTTCTGCACCGGCGACCAGGTGCTGTGGTCGAACGAGACTGGCCCGCGCGGCGCGGTGATGTGCACCGCGCGCATCGCCGCGGACAGCGCCTTCTCGCTGCTCACCACGCCGTGCAGCGACTTGAGCGCGGCCACCAGGATCTGCGCCTTGGTGTAGCCCGCCTCGGAGTAATAGGAGGGGTAGACGCCGTATGCGGCGTGGTAGGAGTTCGCGAACGCCTGGTTGACGGCCGATGGGTTGCCGTCGCAGTACTGCGCGTCGGTGTAGACGCCCAGCGCGGCCGCCGTGTTCTCGGCGGGCAGCGCGGCCTGGTCGGTGAGCGTGGTGATGCCCATCAGCGGGATCTTCTTCTTCAGCCCGAACGAGGCGTAGTCGTTCACGAAGTTGGCCGCCTGCGAGCCGGACAGCACCACGAACACCGCCTGCGTGCTGGCCGGGATGGCCGACACGTAGGACGACATGTCCACCGTGTTGCTCGGCACCCAGATCTCCTTGTCGATCCGGCCGCCCAGCTTGGTGAACTGCGCGGCGAACCCGGCCACGCCCTGCCAGCCGAACGAGATGCCGAGCCCGACCGTGGTCACGTGCCGCCAGTGCATGGTGTCGTAGGCCCAGCGGCCGCCCTCGGTGGTCGGCGCGAACCCGTCCCAGCCGGAGGTGAAGCCGGTGCCGTACCTGGTGTACGCCGCCGCCTGCTGCGGGCTGGCCAGGTACAGGTCGTCCTCCGGGATGCCCTGGCCGAGCACGTACGGCGCGACCACCGCGATGGCGCTGGACAGCAGTGGGCCCTCGATGGCCTGGACATGGTCCGCGGTGACCAGTTGCCGGGCGTCGGACAGGCTCACCGCGGGCTCACCCTGGTCGTTGTCGTAGGTGACCTGGATCGGGTGCCCGTCCACCGAGGAGCCGAAGTGCTTCAGCCCGAGCTTGAAGCCGTCCTGCTCGCTGAGCCCGTTCTTGGTGAACACGCCGGTCAGCGGGAGCAGGTAGCCGACCTTGACCGGTGTATGCGATCCGCTGGAGCCGGTGGAGTTGCCGCTGCTGCCGCAGGCGGCTAAGAGAACCGCACAGGAAGCCAGGGCCAGCCTGGCCAGCCAGTTCTGCCCGGCCCGCCCGCGCCGGGCCCGGCCCCCGCCTAGGCTGCCGCTGGTCACGATCTCGGCGTTGCCCATGACCACCACCCTCCGGCCCGGCGGGCCCGGCGGTAGACGTTGCCGCCCTACTGATGTGCCCTCATGCAATCATGTCGCCCGGAGAGCGGCCAGCCACGTAGTGAATTAGTGACCGGAACGTGATTAAGGTACTCAATCACTAACGCTGCGTTTGAGGTGATTGAGTTCGGTCACCGGCGGCAGCCCTGGGTCCGGGGCGCCGACCGGGTGCATGCTCAGCGGGGACGGACTGCCGTCCAGGTGCCGGATGGCCGCGTCCGCCGCCGCCTCCGGGTCCCGCGCCATGATGGCCCGCAGGATCTCCGCGTGCTCGGCGTTGGCCCGGCTGGCCCGGCCGGGCACGGTGCGCACCGAGTGCGTGATGTACCGGGCGGACAGTTCGCGCAGGTTGCCCAGGATGGCAACCAGCCGGGGGCTGCTGCCCGCCTCATCGATGATCTGGTGGAAGCTGGCGTTGTGCTCGACCCACTGCGCGCTGTCCGTGGTGGCCTGCATGGCGGTGAGCAACTCGCCCGCGCGGATCAGGCTGGCCGCGCTGGCCAGCCGGGCGGCCCGGGCCGCGGCCACCGGCTCGAGCATCATCCGGATCTCGTAGATGTCCTCCAGTTCGCTGCGGCCCAGTTCGCGGACCACGGCCGCGCCGCGGCCGTCCAGCCGGACGAAGCCCTCGGCGGCCAGTTCGCGGAGCGCGTCGCGGACCGGGCGGGTGCTGACCGCGAGCTCTTCCGCGATGCACGACTGGACCAGCCGGGTCCCGCCCGGGATGGTCCCGGTCACGATGCCGCGGTGCAGCACCAGCTTGACCCGGCTGCGCGCCGGCATGGCTAACGGCGTGCCCGCCTCCTGGACCCGCCGCCGCGGGGTGAGCCTGTTCATGCCGAACCTCCTTCCCGGTCAGGCCGGGAGCAGCGCCACGTCCCCGGTGCTGCCGTCGATCGCCGCGAGCCAGCCGTCCCCGGCTGGTGCCGGGCCGGTGACCAGCTCGGCCCGGCACCCGGTCACCATGGGCACGGCCAGGCTGCGGGCCACCTCGGCCAGGTGCGCGCCGGCCGTCCCGCCGCGCGCGATCACGCCGCGCGCGGCGAACAGCAGCGGGGCCAGCGCGGGTACCGGCTGGTCGATGAGCAGGATGGCGTCCCGGCAGCCGGCTGCCGGGCGCTGGTGCGGACGGCACGGGACCAGCCGCCCGGCCGCCTGGCCCGCCGCGGCTGGCCGGGCGGCCACCCGGCGGCCCGCCGCCTGCACGGCCGCGGCCAGCAGCGGCATCAGCTCCCGGGCCGCGTAGACCAGGCCGGGCGGACCGGCCGCGCGCCGCGTCCTGGCCGCCCATCCGGGGGCCGGGGCCGGTCGGCGCCGCGCCCGGTTCCGGCGGCAGCACCGGTACCGGCCCGGCGGGCGCCGTCTGGAGCAGCCACACGGTGCCGTTGTCGGCAGCCCACTCGATACTGATGTCGCCGAGCGCCCAGTACACCCCGGCGGCCAGCCGGGCTACCGCGGCCACCAGGCCGGCCCCACCAGCCCGGTCAGTGGGCCGTCGGCGCTGGGTTCCGGCCAGCCCGGCGCGCCCGGGTCGGCCAGCCGGACCCGCGCGGACGCCCCCTCGGCCCAGCCGGCCAGCAGCGCGCCGGGATGCCCGGCCACCCCGTCCACGATCACGTTGACCGGGCCGGGGCAGTTGCCAGCCCGGCCGCCCAGGTACCTGGGCCCGGCCTCGCCACCCAGCTGGCCCGTTGCGGCCCGGCCGCCGGGCCAGGGCACCGCGGCCGGGCCGGGAAACCTGGCCGTGCTGGCCTGGTCTGCGGGTCGGCCGGTCCGGGCGGCGGACCGACCGGTCCCGGTGGCCGGCATCGCCTGGGCTGAGCCGCCCGCACCCGGCGCGGCCGGGATTACCCGGGCCGTGCCGCCCGCGTCCGGCTGCAGTTCGGGCTGAATCAGCAGGGCCAGTTCGAGCGCGTCCAGCGGCAGGCCGCAGGCGTCCAGCCGGGCCAGCGCGTCCACCGCGAACGCGGCCGCCCAGCAACTGCGCACTGCGGTCACCACGTCATCGGGACCGACCTCCGCGACCGAGCTGAACGCCCCTGCCCAGCGTGGGTCGGACTCCAGCGGACTGGACGAGCGGACGATGACCCGGCCGCCCAGCGAGTGCACCGCGGCGCACAGTTCGCCGGCCAGCGCCGAGTCCGGCGGGCAGCCCAGCGCGGCCCGGCGGGCCGCGGCCGGCCGTCCGGCGCGCACCGCCGCCGCGCCGGCCCGGACCGCCGGGCGGCTCTCGGCGGCCGGCAGCACCCACCCGGGCAGCACCGGGAACCCCGCGCCCCGCGCTGCGGCCAGCCGCGCCGCCTTGGCCCCGGCGAGGCTGACGGCAGCCGACCGAGCCGTGGCGGCGTCAGCCACCGTCACCGGGACCTCAGCGCCACCGGCCGGCGCCGACTGGATCCAGCTGGCGTTCGGTATAGGAGGGCTGGCGGGAGCGGTGAGCTCGCCCAGCGGGAGCAGCCGGCGCAAGCCCGCGCTCATCCGGCCTCGATGATCTCGTCGGACTTGTACGACGACAGCAGTTCGTGGCCGTCGTCGGTGACCAGCAGCATCTCCTCCAGCCGCACGCCGAAGTCATGCACCTTGCCGTGCTGCGTCTCCAGCGCGAAGACCATGCCCGGCTTGATCTCCTCCGGGTAGTCCAGCGACCAGATCCGGGAGATGACCGGCCGGTCGTACTGGGCCAGGCCCAGCCCGTGGCCCCACAGGTTGGCCGCGGCCTGGTCCTCTTCCGCGTACCCCCAGGCCTCCTGGGCCGACGGCCACTTGCTGGCGATGTCGCGCGTGCTCACCCCGGGCTTGACCACGTCGATCGCGTCCCACAGCCAGGTGTGCGCGGTGTCGTAGTACTGCTTCATCTCGTCGGTGGGCGTGCCGCCTACGCAGTACGTCCGGTACACGCAGGACTTGAACCCGTTCCAGGTCAGCGCGGCCAGGTCGATGATGACGAGTTCCCCGGGCCGGATGAGCCGGTCGGAGAAGTTGCGCCAGTTGGGCCACGCGTTCGGCCCGGACGACACGATGATGTCCTCGACGTCCTCCATGCCGGGGATGTTGTACAGGTACTCGAAGCCGAACGCGGCGACCTCGTTCTCGGTCAGCCCGGGCCGCAGGAACTGGGTGAACTCGTAATGCAGCGCGTCGCAGATCGCGCCTACGATGCGCGACGCCTTCTGTTCATCCGGGCTCTTCACCGACCGGGCTTCCATCATCGGCGTCATCCCGTCGGTCCAGGTCACCCCGGCGTGCTGGAACGCCTGGATCATGTTGATGTCGATGAAGTCCACGCCGAGCGGCTTGTCCAGCACGTTCGCCTCCTCCAGGTCGTTGACCAGGGCAGTGGCGAATTTGGCCACCTGGCTCTGCGATGCCGGGCCGGCCGCGCCCTTGATCCAGCTGTAGGAGTGCCGCACGTTCTGCGGCGGGATCCAGGGATTGTGCGCCTTCAGGTGGATGCCGATGTCGCCCTGCTCGTAGACGATCGGCTCCCGGCCCTCGCAGAGCACCACGTAGCGCAGGCCGGGCTTGAGCCGGTTCCAGCCTGGGGTGTAGGTGGACGACACGTAGCGCATGTTCTCGTCGTACATCAGCAGCAGCGCGCCCAGCCCGTGCCGGGACATGGCCTCCCGGGCCCGCTCCAGCCGCCACTGCCGGACCGCGGCCCAGTTGATGCCCTCTTTCCAGTCGGTGCTCAGGCCGCCGAACGCTTCCTTCATGGCCGGGCCGTCCTTTCCGGTGGCTGTTACTCCCTCGCGGCTGCCGCGAAGGACCCCCCCGGGTGGCGGTGCAGGCTGGCGCACCCGGCGGTCAGCCGGGCGGGATGACCGGGAGCAGCAGGTAGGCCGCGCGGGTGCGGCCGGTCCACAGCGTCTGCGTGCTGCCGGCCAGCCCGGCTGGCCGGTCGGCCGGGTCGTCGTGCAGGAACGGGCCGCAGCCGGTCAGTTCGTTCTTGAACGAGCCCAGCCGCGGCGCGCCGGGGTGGTGGCGCTCGTAGTCCCGGCCCCCGATGGTCAGCGCGATCTGGTAACCGGCCGGGATAACCAGGCTGGTCGGCCAGATCTCCACGTCGCCCTGGTAGACCGCGTCCGGGGTGAGCGGCTGGATCTCGTCGTGTGCGTGGTACGGGCGGTACGGGGTGCTCAGGCCCGGGTCGAGCTTGCGGTGCGACATCCGCAGCCAGCCCTGGGCGACCGGGGTGTGCGGGTCGATCGCACCGGGGAAGGTGACCTCGCCGCCGCCGGGCGACAGCACCCGCAGCACCAGGAACAGGTCGGCGTCGGTGCTGGTCGAGGACACGTAGAGCCGGGCCGCGGCCGGGCCGGTGATCTCAGTGTCGGCGGTCAGCGGTGGGGCGGTGAACGTGATGCCGTCCCCGGCCGCGGCGTAGCTCACCCGCTCGTCGGCGGACGGCGGCGCGGTGTCCAGGGCGCGCTGCGCCGGGCGCAGGTAGAGCCGCTGCCACTGGGTGCGGGCCAGCGGCCATTCCTGCTCGCCGCGCCGGATGAACCCGTCCAGCGTGCGGACCTGCAACTGGACCGGTGGCTGGGGCCGCCAGCCGCGATCGTCCCCCCGCAGGAAGCAGCCGAAGAACCGCTTCTGCAGGTCGGTCCCGTAGTCGGTGTAGAAGTGCGTCCAGTGCTCCAGGCCGTGCACTTCCAGCCATTTCTGCGCCGACGCGGCCCGGCTGAAGCCCTCGAAGTTGCCCCGGGAGTGCAGGCCCTGGCCGCCCCAGTTGGCCGCGGACAGCAACGGGACGGTGATCGCGGCAAAGTCCGCGGACCGCTGCCGGTAGAACTCGCCGTCCAGCGGCCGGTCGCTGATCTGCTCGCCGAACGGCACCCGCGCCGCGGCCAGGCCGGCCTCGCTCAGCGTCTCCGGGCCGGCCACCGGCTCGCCGGTCACCTGGCTGCGCGGCCCGTGCTCGCCCATCCCGTGCTGGACCACGGTGACCTGCTTGTCGTACCAGTTCCGCCAGAACGTGCACAGGATGCCGCCGTGATGGGTGGCATCGCGGTAGAAGTCGGCGGCGCCTTCCCAGACGCAGATGGCGGCCAGGTGCGGAGGGTGCAGCGCGGCCACGTGCCACTGGTTCATCGCATAGTAGGAGATCCCGGCCAGCCCGACCTTGCCGGTGCTCCACGGCTGCTCCGCGGCCCACTCGATGCACTCGTAGAGATCACGGGTCTCCCGCGGTGCGAACGGCTCCAGCATCCCGGGGGACCGGCCCGCGCCCCGCGAGTCCACCCGCACACAGGCGTAGCCGTCCGGCACCCACTTCTCCGGGTCCACCACTTCCCAGTTCTGCTGGGTGGTGCTGGTGCCCCGGGCGACCTCCGGGTGCTGGCTGACCATCAGCCGCCACTGGTCCGGGTAGCCGTCCTGGAAGGCCAGGCCCTTGGCGTACGGGCCGTAGCTGAGCAGCACCGGGTGCCGGCCGGGGCCGGGCGGCCGGAAGACATCGGCCCGGAGCACGATGCCGTCATCCATCGGTACCGGCACGTCCCGCTCGATCACCATGCCCGCGCGCCCGGCCGCTCCGGTCGGGCCGGCCGCCTGATCGCGGGCCGAGGTGACGTCCGATGTCACTGCTGCTCCCTGGTTGCGGGTGGCCGGGTGCGCTTTGGTTAAGTGACGGTTAACTGCGGCTCGGTGCTCCTGCCGCGGACGATAGCAGCGCTATCGGAACCTGGGAACCCGTGCAGTAGCATTCAAAACACCATGACTCACAGCAGCGCTGCTACCGACTCGGCAGCCGGGGACCTGGCCGGGGACATCGGCCGGCGTCTGGCCGCGTACCGCGCCGAGCGGAGGCTGCGGGTCGCCGAACTGGCCCGGGAAATCGGCGTGACCCCCAGCCTGATCAGCCAGATCGAGCGGGGCCAGTCCCGCCCGTCGGTGTCCACCCTGTTCGCCCTGGCGCAGGCGCTGGACGTGCCGGTGGACGCGTTCTTCCGGGAGCCCGCCACTACCAGCCCGGCCGTCGCCGAAGGCCAGGTGCCGCCGCCATCCGGCCCCGGGCGCCTGGCTGAGGTCCGCTATGTGGTGCGCCAGGGCAACCGGGCGGCGATCGACATCGAAGGCGGTGTGCGCTGGGAGCGGCTCACCCCGGAGACCAAGGCGCACCTCGACTTCTTCGAGCTGGTCTATGGGCCGGGCGCCGAATCCAACCCGACGCTTTACTCCCATCCCGGCACCGAGATGGTGCTGATGCTGACCGGCCGCCTGGACATCTCGGTCGGCTTCGAGACCTACCGGCTCGACCCGGGCGACAGCATGGAGTTCCCGTCCTCGCTGCCGCACCGGTACGCCAACCCGGACCATGCCGAGGCGCGCGCGGTGACGGTCATCATGTACGACTGCCCGGCGGACGGGCCCCCGCCGCCGGCCGTACCGGTGCATCGCTAGCGCGGGTGCAGACCGCCGTCCAGCGAGATGACCTGGTTGGTCAGGTAGCCGTTGCGCAGGATGGCCAGGGCCAGGTCGGCCACCTCGTCCGGGTGACCCAGGCGGCCCACCGGCCCCGCGCCGCGCAATTCCTCCGGCTGGCCGGGCAGCATCCCGGTCTCCGTGATCAGGGCTGGGGCCAGTGCGTTCACCGTGACTCCCTGGGCCGCGAACCGGCTGGCCAGGAAGTGGGTCAGCCCGCTCAGCCCGGCTTTGGAGGCCGCGTAGTGCGGCCCGACGATCCCGCCGGTGAACGCGGCCACCGACGACATGAACAGGATCCGGCCGAATCCCCGCGCCGCCATTCCCGGCAGTGTGCGCTGGGCCAGCAGGAACGGGGCGCGCAGGTTTACCGCCATCATCTCGTCGAAATCGGCGGCGGTCACTTCGTCCAGCGCCTGCCTGCGGCCCAGCCCGGCGTTGCTGACCAGCACCGAGACCGGGCCGAGTTCGTCCTCCACCGCTGCGACCAGCTCGCCGGGCGCCGCCGGCGGCTCAGGTCGGCGCCGACCGCGATCGCCGTGGCGCCGGTGGCGGCGATGTCGGCCGCGGTCCGCTCGGCCGCGTACCGGCCGTGTCCATTGCCCACGGCTACCTGCGCGCCGGCCGCCGCCAGCCGGTGCGCCACCGCCCGCCCGATCCCGCCGCTGCCCCCCGTAACCAGGGCCACCTGGCCGGCCAATGGAGAACCCACCTCATTCACTCTAGTGCGGTATATCCGGCTGCGAATGCCGGCTGCCTGAGGTCGAATTAAGAAAAATTTCCGAAATCTCCCGAATCACCGAAGCTACAGAGCCGGTTACCAGGCGTCCGCTATGGGTTTATCGCGAATCTTGCCCGGTGCTCCGCGGCTTGGCGTACGGTTTCCGCCCATGCGGTGGAGGCGCTGAGATGGACGCTGGACTCATGCCCGGGGGCTTGGCCGATGTCCTCGCGGATAAGACACCAAAAGAGCAGTTCGACGCGCTGACCGGGCCAAGCCGCCTGTGGTGGCGGTACTGCCAAGATGCCGTCCGCGCTATGACCCAACCGGCCGCAGGGGCCGGGCCAGCGGCCAGTGCATCCCTTCTCCAGCAGCTTTCTGCAGACGAAGAGCGTCTGAGTAGCCTCTTTGCGGGTCAGGCGGGTTCTGATGAGGCCAGCCGCTCCTTCATGGAGTCCGCTCGCATGATCGCGGACGTTACCCGCGTCCTCGGCGGTTGCGGCGGAGAACTCCGGGAAGCCCTGCGGGCCGTAGCACGTTACTGGGCTCGTTCTGGGCTGCTCGTACCCAGGCCACCAGCAACCGGGCCGCTGCTGTCGGACCAGTGCCTTTCCGCCATGGAGCCGTCACTTCGTGAACCCATCCGGGTGCTGGCCAAGGAACTGGCCAGGGCGCTGGCTGAGGATCCGGAGAGCCAGGGCGCCGGGCCATCGTGGGCGATGGCGTTACTGACGGCGTTGCGACTCGCTGGAGTCGAGCCACGGCGGGGCGGTGTCACCCGCGTACCGGTGCTGTTCGACAAGCCAGACAGTGCTGGCGGCGCGACCGGGATGCTCGAGATTTGTGAGTTCGCTGGGGGGCCACCGGGGCTCTATCCCGATCCCGAGGCCATGAGTTCCATCCACGCCAGCGAGGAATTCACCGCCGCCCTGATCCAGGCCTGGTCCTATGCGATCCGCGGCCAGCGTGTGAACGGCTGCGTCATGTGGCGGCTCACCCTTAGCGATGAGGCTCCCGTCCTGCTCGTCGTCGGCGGATCTCTCGGCGCACCCCTTGCGATCGCCCTGCGTGAGCATCTCCGGGGGCGAGCGCCGCGCAGTCGGCCATGGGCAGCAGTCCAAGCCGCTTTCCTGGGATTACGCCCGCGTTGTGCGATCACAGGTGCACTGGCTCCCGGTGACACGCTGGCCGCAGTTGGCGGTATGCAAGCGAAGATCGAAGCGGCCCGGGCCAGCAACTGGCGTCTGGTCGCGCCGCAGAGTAACCAGGCCGCAGCCATCCACATCCCGGACGGACTGCACATCTACTGGGCTTCCAGCTTGCGCCGGGCATCCCGGTTCGCGCACCGCTGGCGACCGGTACGCACCGGCATCGCGGCTGCCGCTGCCCTCGCGCTGACCGGTACCGGCCTGGCTATCCGGTTCGACACCGCCGCGGCTGACAACGCCAGCCTGCAGCGCGCAGTCAACACGTCCATCCATGTCGCGGCGGAAAGCGAGACGTTCGACACTACGGACCCAGCCAAGGCCGCGCTTCTGGCCGCGGCCGCGTGGCGCATCGATCCCACCCCGCAAGCCCGCGAAAGCCTGCTTCAGGCTTATGCGCAACCAGAACGCGCCACTCTTCCCGACAGCGCACCCTTTCTGGCAGAAGGCGCTCAGCCCGTTGCCTTCAGCCCGGACGGCACCGTGCTCGCCACGGCGACCAACGGGAGCGTCAAGCTGTGGAATGCGGTCACGCACCGCGAGATGGGATCACCCATCCGGTTCTCCTCCGGCGTGTGCGCGGTCTCCTTTGACCCTGGCGGGAAGCTGGTGGCCATCGAGAATCTCCTCGGAGACGTACGCCTCTGGGACGTTGCCACCAAGCGCCCGGTGAGCCCGTCGATGTTCGCCGGCTACGACACTGGAGACACGAACTGCGGGATAGCGTTCAGCCCGGACGGGAACAGGCTGGCCGCCGCAGGGCCGGACGGCAGCATCCGGATGTGGAACCTGCGCACCTACCAGCAAGTCGGCACACCAATGCCGGCGGCCCGCGGCAGCGGCCTGGGAGACCTGATATTCAATCCGGCCGGGACATTGCTGATCGCGGCGGCCATGAACGGCACGATCACCACGTGGAACGTCAGCACCCACTCGCGGATCGGCCCGGCGATAACCGCTTCCGGGGACCCTGGCACCGTTGCCCTCAGCCCTGATGGAAAGATCCTCGCCACTGTGGGGCACTATCTCCGGTTCTGGTCGGTCCGCCGGCACCGGGAGCTCGGCTCACCGGTGCCAATACTCCCTGTTGGCGCTAACGCGGTGGCGTTCAGCCCTACCCAGCCGGTCGTCGCCACCGCCAACGCCAATGGCACGATCACATTCTGGGATGAAGCCACCGGCCATCGGGTCGGGCCGGTTCTCCCGGCCGACAGCAGCGGCGCCGCGGATTCGGTCGTGTTCAGTCCAACTGGGCGAATGGTCGCTACCGCCAGCCAGGGCGAAACCCGCCTGTGGGACCTCTCCGTTCTAGGCCCGACCGGTTCCGCTCTGATCGCTAGCACGCGCGGCGCGGCAACTGATGTCGCCTTCAGCCCGAACGGGAGGATGCTAGCCACCACGGGTTCCGATGGTGCCGCATGGCTATGGAACCCCGCCACTCACCGCCACGTCGGCCCGCCGCTGACCGCCACGGGACACGGTGCGCTTTCCGGTGTCGCGTTCGGTCCGGGCGGCGAGATCCTCGCCCTGGCCGGAAGAGACGTCCGGCTTTGGAACGTCGCGACCCGTAAGCCAGTTGGCCCCCCGCTGCCCGGACTGAGTCCCGGCGATGCGCAGAACCTAGGCCCAGACGATCTGTCATTCGGCACTGACGGATCGGCGCTTGCATTCGTCTCATCAATCGACGACAGCAGCACCTTCACCGCCCTCCGAATATGGAATACGGTGACGCACCGTCTGATCAGTAAGCCGATAAGCGATGGCGGTGACGTCAATGCCGTCGCGTTCAGCCCGGGCGGCACGCTGTTGGCCACCGGCGACGACGACCAGACGGCCGGGCTGCGGAGCACGAAGTCCTACCGGCGGGCCGGCGCGAGCCTGGCGATCGGCAGTGGGGCTGGCATCACCTGGTCCGTAGCCTTCAGCCCGGACGGCAAGACGCTGGCCACCGCGGTAGGTGACCAGGTCCAGTTGTGGAATGTGGCCACCCAGCAACCGGACGGCGCCGTCATCACTGTGGGCCATAGCGGCGAGGCCGTCGTGACGTTCAGCCCGGACGGCCAGTTGCTCGCCACGGCGGATGGCACGGTCAGGTTGTGGGACGTCGCCACCCACCGGGAGATCGGGGCCCCCATCACCTCCGGGACCGGCGCCGTCAGCGCCATAGCATTCAGCCCGGACAGCCGGCTCCTCGCCACCGCTGACGGGGACGGCACCGTCCAGCTCATCGACGTCGCGTTCCCCCATGACCTCGTCAGCGGGGTCTGCGCCATAGCCGGGCACTCCCTGACGCCCAGTGAATGGAGGACTTACGTGTCAAACGAGCCGTACCAGAAAATCTGCTAACCGAAGGATACGGACGGTGGCTCTTGATCAATCTGCATGAGTGCGGCTAGGGAACGTTTTGCTGCCCTGGCCAGAGGCGGCGGGTTTCGGCGCTATAGGCGGCCTCGTCGTCGAAATCGTCTTCACCTACCGGCGCCTGAGCGCATGGCAGCAGGCATGTCATGCCGCAGCGGCAGCCGGTAAGAGATCGCGCCCGAGCTACACCAGCTTCATCGATCTCGGCCCCGATCTGGCCGTGGCCTGCAGCCGGGCGGTGCTCGGGGTGCTGGCCGGCCTGCTGCTGCGGAGCGAGGTGACCGGGGTCTACGCGGCGCTGGCCGTCGGAGCGTCCGCGCCAGCACTGCTTGCTGGCCTTGGGAAAGCCGCGACCCCGGCCCAAGTACCGCGGGCAGAGCAGGAAGGTATCGATGAGCCAATAACGGCCGCACTCGCACAAGTGCCGGATATTTCCGCAAGGCCGGCGAATGACGGGCCGTGCGTTTGGCCGGCGATACTGGGATAGGCTGACCGCCTCGGATTGTCTGACTGGTCAGACGGCGGCTGGCCGTGGGCGTGCGGGCTATTCCTTCTGGCGGCGCTACTGGGCATCATTCACCGGAGTTGACCTGCCCGTCCGGGAGGATGTGCCGACAGCACGTCAAGCAGCAACAGCCAGGCCGGCCGACAGCGAGCCCTGGATGCCCGCATCGCCTCAGCATGCTCAGGAACAGCTCGCGGGTCAGCCGGGCCCGGTTTTGACTGGAGCAGAGCTGGACGCCCTGCTGGCGGCTGTAGCAGAAGGCACGCCATCGCCCGATCGCATGCCTCTGACCATCGCGACGCCCAGCGCCTCGGCCGAGTTGCGCGCGACCCATGAGGACACGGCGAGATTCACGGTGACCATGCGGGTCACGCCGGCATCAGGCCGCGAGATGCCAGTACTGACGACCATCGGGCTGGAGACCAGTGGCGAGTTCTTCCTGGCCATAATGCCGTCAACCGGCTCGGCAACGTTCGCGCACGTCCCAGGCGGCGAGTGGACCCTGCGCAGGCTCGGCCAGCCGCCGGCCAAGGACCACGGCAGTCTCCTGGTCACGCTGCCGCCGCCGCGCCCTCTCGCCACCCTGGCCGCGGCCAGCCGGACACCAACCGCCCTGGTCAAGGCGGCGCTCCCGGGGGCTCAGGCCGTCCTTGTCCTGCATCAAGAACGTGCCGATGTCTTTCTCCTGGAGGTCATCCCGGATGAGGCCGACGACTCCCCGCGATTCGTCGCGGTTCACTACGGCAACGCCAGCGGGGATGAGCAGGTAATGATCATTCCCTTCCTCGGCGCGGGTCTCGCCCGTCTGCCTGGCTATGTCGCGAGCTTGCCGTGGCACGCGTCAGTTCCTGCCCCCGCTGATCAGCTCCTCACCTGGGATCTCGAAACGGTTGCCGCATCGGTCCGGGCCGCCGTCAACAACGCCACAAGACGTGCTTGGAGAACGATCACCGAGCGGGTGCCAGAACTCCACGAAGTCATCACCGAAGCACTCGGTCGGCCCACCTGACGGCGCGTCCGGCGTCAACTGGAAGCCGAGCAGCAATCCCGCGCCGCCATGGCTGGGCCGCGCACCTCGAACATCTACGACGTGCCCGCCCCGTCGCCGATTCAAGGGCCCCCGTCGGCCGCTTTTGCCGATGAGCGGGCCGTGCCGGTGGAGCCCGCCCGGGCCAGTCTTGCCTGGCATGGGCGGGCGTGTTCGCTCAGACGAGCGGGTCGAACCCGAACGCGCGGACCTCTTGCGCACAGCGGCAGGCGGCCGCGAACGGCCTCGCCGACAGCTGGCATCTCCTCCTCTGGGATGTCGTCCATCGCGCGGCTGGGAAAGGAAATCAGGTACCTCGTCATCGCATGACCCTTCCTTCGGCGGCCTCCTTTCGGGCCGCCGCGCCTCACGCCTGCGAGGAACGGCACGCGCGGGATGGGACACTCCGCCACGAGTCAGCCGGCGCGGACGGCGATGCCGGGGTAGTCGAGCACCAGGCCGGACTGGTCGTAGACCAGGCGGCAGCGGAAGTCGAAGACGGGAGCGGTGTAGTCGTAGCTCTGGCCGGTGCCCTGGCCGGTGGCTCGCAGGTAGGTTTGCTCGAGCCGTTCCACGGCCAGCCCGGCCGTGCGGACGTATGCGGCAGGGGCGGCTGCCGCCGCGGCCGGGGGCAGGGTCATCCGCCGCACTGGCAGCGCGTTGGTCATTGCCGAGGCTTCCAGGTCTATGTCGAGGCAGCCGTCTAGGTGGGGCGCGGGTTCGCCGTTGATGAGCCAGTGGCCTGCGCCGTCGGCCTCCAGCATGGCCGAGCATGGTCCTTCGATGGATCGCCCGCAGATCTGCGCGCTGCGGGTTGCCCAGGCCGCGTCTGCCTCGATGACGTATTCCACGACCCAGGTTGCGCCGTCCTCGACCGCGGTCGTCCACCCCTCGATGCGGCGCCGGTCATCGCGGGCGCCGAAATACACCACCTCGAAGCCGGACCGGGCGCCCCGATGGCGCCAGGCCGCCGTCGCGGGCAGTGGCGCAAATGACTCATCACCCACATTCCCAGCGATATCACCAGTGGCCGGACGAGAACACACCGGGCCTCAGACCGTATACCCCGCGACCCGCACTCTCCTGCCGCCGTCAGGTGGCCTTCGACTGGCTGAGTTCCACCAGGTGGCCATCTGGATCCCGCAGAAAGCAGCGGACCTCCGAGCCCCAATCATGTGGCGCAGTCAGGAAGGCCGCCCCCCGCGACCGGAGTGCCTGATAAGCCGCCTGGCAGTCAGCTACCCGCAGCGTCATAGCATGACTGACCAGGTCCGCATCGGCAGGCGGAGCGAAGACCACCGTGGGTTTGTCGGCGGTCGGCCCGCCCCCGCTGACCAGCAGCAGCCACGTGCCGGCGAAACGCAGCACCACGCTCGTTCCCCCGTACTCGCGATACAGTTCCGCGCCCAGCACATCGACCCAGAAGTCACGTGAACGGGCCGGGTCGGCGACCACCAGAATGTGGGTGACCGCAACGTCACTGCCAAGTGGGCCCACTGGCTGCTGCGTCATCATCGCCTCCCGGCCGTGCAGCTGAACGTATCCATCCCCTCGCTATCACTGCGCCCGATTTTCCGGAACACCCTGAGAGCTGAATCGGTCCGGAGGCGGTCCGGGGCGTCTCGGCGCTTTCCTGCTGGGCAATGAGCTCAGGGCTTTTTCCCGACTCCGCCCAGCGCGGGCACTTCGGGGGCGCCGGGCGCGGCGGGATCGGGGCGCCACTGGTGGATCGGCACGATGCCGGGATCGGCGAGTTCCAGGCCGTCGAAGAACCGGATGATCTGCTCGGCCCGCCGCACCCGGTAGGGGACGGCGCCGCTCTCGTTGTACTGCGCGAGCGCCTCGTCCTGCGCGGGGTCGGTATCGACGCCTTCGTACATCACCAGGTAGCCGCCGGCGGGCAGCGCGTCTTTGAGCCGGTCAATGATCGACCTGGCCACCTCGTCGTCGTTCTCGCCGGGGTTGCCGATGTGGCCCATGACGCCCATCAGCATGATCGCTACCGGCTCGCCGAAATCCAGCTTTGTCCGGGCGATGCTCACCAGCGCGCCCGGATCGTAGAGGTCGGCTTCGATGTAGTCGGTACCGCCGCTCGGATTAGCGGCCAGCAGGGCCCGGGCGTGGGCCAGCACGAGTGGGTCGTTGTCCACATAGACAACGCGCGTCTCCGGCGCGACGCCCTGGGCGACTGCGTGGGTGGGGTCGTGGCTCGGCAGGCCCGAGCCGATGTCCAGGAACTGGCGGACGCCCGCCTCACCGGCCACGTAGCGGACCGCGCGGGCCAGGTAGTCGCGGCTGGAGCGGGCCAGGTCGAAGACGCCGGGAGACAGTTGCGCGTACGCATCCCCGGCTTCCTTGTCGACGGGGTAGTAGTCGTCCCCGCCCATCCAGTAGTTCCAGATCCTGGCCGAGACGGGCACCGAAGTGTCCACCCTGGCCATCAGGTCTTCCTCGCTCACGCCGCCTCCCCGGTTAGTTCTTGCCGGACAAGAGCGCGCAGCCGTTTTGCTGCGAGCCGTGCAGCGAGAAACTGGTCACGTACGCTCCCGACGAGTCGATGGCGAAACGCATGACGAGGAGGCCGGTGGTAAAGATGAGCGTGGGCTCGTGGATGCCGGCCGCCTGGAGAGCTGCCTCGCTCATCGGCCCGAATAGCTGGTAGGTGGTTCCGGTCGTAACGTACGTGCCTGTCGCCAGCGCACCTGGCACTTGCGGCGTTGGGTCGTAGGTAAACCAGTTAGGCCCGCTGACATTGCGGACGATGGTCTTTCCGGTTGTTTGGTTGGTGAAGCTTTCCACCAGTGGCCCGGAGGTCATGCTCGGGTAGTACGGCGGATCGCTCTGCGCCACGAAGCCGCCGGGTATTGGCGTTCCGTCGGCGAGTGTCGTGGTGACCTGCTTATTCACCACGTCGCTGTTTGAAACGTTGAATGCGGCAGGCGTGTTCGGGTAGCAGGTGTACGTTGTCGTGGCCTGGGCGGTGGCCGCAGTTTTGGCTTGGGCGGCCGTGGCCGGAGCGACGATGGCAACTAAAGCAGCGATGGGCAGGAGTACTGCGAGCTTGGCAGGTCGCATGGCGAAATGTCCCTTCGGCAGGTGGCGTGGTTTGAGATCGCCGGCCGAGGTCGAGCCGTTGTGGGAATGCGCGTCCGCATCGGTAAGGCGCTAGAGGTTCCCATCATTATTGTCGCGGCTCCCCGTATAGCCTGCGAGGCCGTCTTCCGGCCAGTACCCGGGATATCACGGTGGTCCGGCGGCACCCAGTAGCGCCATCGAAACATGTGTGTATCGAGACGTTAGCTAAGCGTGCCGGGCGGGGCGCCGGGGGCGAGCTGGCGGAGGACGGCGTGCACGCTGGACGTGTCGTCGTCGCCGTGGCCCTGGGCCAGCGCGGCCTGGTAGAACGCGGCCGCCAGGCTGAACAGCGGAGTTGGGCTGCGCAGCTCGGCGGCGAACGCGGCGATGATCCCGATGTCCTTGTCGTAGACCTGGGCCCGGATGCCTGGCTGGGCGTAGTCCCGCGCCGCCATGGCTGGCCCGCGCACCTCGAACATGCGGGAGGTGCCCGCCCCGTCGCCGATCGCGGTGAGCACCATGGCCAGGTCCAGGCCCGCCTGCTCGGCCAGCACCAGCGCCTCGGCGGCGGCCAGGTTGTGCACCGTGACCAGCAGGTTCGCGACGATCTTCAGCTTCATCCCGGTGCCGAACGCGCCTACGTCGTAGACCTGCCGGGTCATCGCGGCCAGCACCGGGCGGGCCCGGGCCTTGGCGGCCGCGTCCCCGCTGAGGTAGGCAACCAGGTCCTTGCGCTGGGCCTGGGCGCCGGTCCCGCTCAGCGGGCAGTCCAGCATGGTCCCGCCGCACCCGGCCAGGGCCTGCCGCCCGGCCGTCTTGTCGGCCAGCGTCAGCGTGCTGGTCTCCAGCACGATCAGCCGGCCCACCCGGACAGCCCCGGCCACCCCAGCGTCGCCCGCGCCCCCCGCGGCTCCGGCGATGAGCCCGTCCGGCCCGCCCAGCACCTCGGCCAGCGCGGCCGCGCTGGGCAGCGACGTCACCACCAGCCCAGCGGCCGCGGCCACCTCGGCCGGCGAACCGGCCACGATGCCGCCCCGCGCGGCGTGCGCGTCCCGCGCCGCCGCGGCTACGTCGTACCCGATGACCTGGAGGCCTGCCTCGAGCAGATGTGAGCTCATGGCCGAACCCATCACACCCAGGCCGACGAACCCGACCGGCCCGGTGATACCTGCTGGCTGCGTCACGGCAACCTCCCTGCCCGGCGTCCGCCCCGCGGACATTGCAGCACATAACGGCGGGCTCGTCAGGAGGCGGCCGCCGTCCTTGACGCGCCCAGCGGGCACCGGGACACTCCACACCATGCGGGCAGTCGTGCTCGACCAGGCCGGAGTGGGCGTTCAGGAAATAAGGCCACCGGAGCCGGGGGAACGCGCGCTGGTGCGGGTGGCGCAGGCCGGCCTGTGCGGAACTGACTTAAAGATCGCCGCCGGGGAGATCCCGGTCGCGCGGCCCCGGGTGCTCGGCCACGAGATGACCGGCTGGGTGGACCGGGCCGGGGCGAGGGGCCTGCTCCCAGCGGGCACCCCGGTGCTGGTCAACCCGGCCGTGTTCTGCGGGTACTGCGAGCTGTGCCGCCGCGACCTGCCGCAGCTGTGCCACCGCGGCGGGCTGCTCGGCCGGGACGCCGACGGGGTGTTCGCCGACCTGGTGGCGGTGGACGAGGCCTGCCTGCACCCGCTGCCAGCCGGCCTGCCCAGCGACGGGGCAGCGCTGCTCCAGGTGCTGTCCACCTGCGTGCACGCGCAGTCGCTGCTCACCGTGCGCCCGGGGGACAGTGCCGTGGTGGTCGGCCTCGGAGTCGCCGGGCTGCTGCACGTCCAGCTGCTCCGCGACCGCGGCGTGCCGGTCATTGTCGGGGTGACCAGGTCGGCGGCCAAGCGCGAGCTGGCGCGGCGGTTCGGCGCCAGCGAAGCGGTCGGGCCTGAGGACGCGGCGGAAGCGGTCGCCACGCAGACCGGCGGGCGCGGCGCGGACCTGGCCATCGAGGCGGCGGGCAGCCAGCAGACGCTGGCCCAGGCCATGCGGCTGGCCGCGCCGGGCGGGACCGTGCTGGTCTACGGGACCACGGTGCCGGCCGCGGACGGCCTGCCGACCTACGACTGGTACCTGAAGGAGCTCACCATCCGGAACACCCGGGCCGCCCGGCCCCGGGACTGCGAGCTGGCCATCCGGCTGTACGCGGACCGCCGCGTCGACCTGGCCCCGCTGGTCACCGCCCGGTTCCCGGTCGAGCAGGCCGGGCAGGCGCTGGCCGCGTGCGCCGGGCCGGGCCAGCTCAAAGTGGTGCTGGACGTGGCCGGCCAGCCCCGGGCCGGCCGGGCTGACACCACGGCGGAATGAGCCAACCGCGAGCTGTGTTATCGATTCCCGGACTGGCCGCGGGGCACTGTAAGCTATGTGGGCTTCGAGCTCAGCGGCGGAGTAGCTCAGTCAGGCAGAGCAAGCGGCTCATAATCGCTGTGTCGCCGGTTCAAGTCCGGCCTCCGCTACCCAGCTAAGTAACCGCCCACCAGAGAAAGGCACTCCATCGTGGCTGCCACCGACGTCAGGCCTAAGATCACCCTGGCCTGCCAGGAGTGCAAGCACCGTAACTACATCACCAAGAAGAACCGGCGCAACGACCCGGACCGGCTGGAGCTGAAGAAGTACTGCCCCAACTGCCGCTGCCACCGGCCGCATCGCGAGACCCGCTAACCCGCGGGCATGCCCGTCAACAAGGATTTCGCCGGCCGGACCTTCCCGGCCACGAAGCCCTATGAGGTCAGCCGGGTAAAGATCGCCGAGTTCGCGGACGCCATTGGCGACCCGAGCCCGGTCTTCCGTGACCGGGACGCGGCCGTGGCCGCCGGGTACCCGGACGTGATCGCGCCGCCCACCTTCCCCATCGTGGTCACCATGGCCTCCTCCGGCTCGGCGGTCGCCGACCCTGAGCTCGGCATCAACTACGCCATGGTGGTGCATGGCGAGCAGCGCTTCGAGTACACCCGGCCGCTGCGCGCTGGTGACGTGGTCACCGCGCAGTCCACCATCGAGAGCATCCGGGAAGTCGGCAGCAACGTGCTGATGAACACCCGCACCGACCTGCGCACGGTGGCCGGGGAGCAGGTGTGCACCGCGTTTTCGATCATCGTGGAACGCGGGGGAGTTGGGGTGGCATGACGGCCCAGGTCAAGTACGCCGACGTCGAGGTGGGTAGCGAACTGCCCCCGGTCAGCTTCCCGGTGACCCGGCTCAGCCTGGTCAAGTACTGCGGCGCGTCCGGCGACTTCAACGTGATCCACTGGAACGAGCGCATCGCCAAGTCGGTGGGCCTGCCGGATGTCATCGCACACGGCATGTTCACCATGGCCCAGGCCGCCCGGTACATCACCGACTGGACCGGCGACCCGGGGTCGATGACCGAGTTCGGCGTCCGGTTCTCCGCCCCGGTTGTGGTGCCCGACGACGACACCGGCGCGTCCCTCGAGGTGACCGGCACCGTCGAGGAGAAGCTGGACGGGAACCGGGTCGCGGTGGCGCTGACCGCACGGTCCGCCGGGGCCAAGGTGCTCACCCGGGCCCGGGCCGTGGTCCGGCTGCCCTGACCGCCCGGTCCTGCCCGGGTCGCACGGGCCCGCGCCGGCCCGCCGTCGCTACGATGACTGCCGATGCCATCCGTCCGTGACCAGGTGCTGCTGGCTGGCCTTACCACGCTCGGCGTGGGCGGGCCCGCCCGCCGGTTCGTGCGGGCCGGCACCGAGGCGGAACTCATCGCCGCGGTCCGGGACGCGGACCAGCGCGCGGAGCCGCTGCTCATCCTGGGCGGCGGCAGCAACCTGGTGATCGCGGACGCTGGCTTCCCCGGCACCGTCGTCCAGGTGGCCACCCGGGGCCGCCAGCAGCAGCCAGCGGACCCAGACGCGGGCACGGTGCGGCTGACCGTCGCGGCCGGGGAGGACTGGGACCGCGTGGTCGCGTCCTGCGTCGCGGCCGGCCTGTCCGGCCTGGAGTGCCTGTCCGGCATCCCCGGCCTGACCGGGGCCACCCCGATCCAGAACGTCGGCGCCTACGGCCAGGAGGTCGCCGAGGTCGTCAGCACGGTCCGGGTGTACGACCGGGTCACCGGCGAGGTGACCGAACTGGCCGGCCCAGGCTGCGGGTTCGGCTACCGGACCAGCATGTTCAAGCGGGACAGCAGCGGGCGGCGGGTCGTCCTGGCGGTGACGTTCCGGCTGCGGCCCAGCGAGCTGTCCGGGCCGATCCGGTACGCCGAACTGGCCCGTTCCCTGGGCGTGCCGGAAGGCGGCCGGGCCCCCCTGGAGGCGGTGCGCGAGGCCGTGCTCACGCTGCGCCGGGGCAAGGGTATGGTGCTCGACCCGGCCGACCCGGACAGCCGCAGCGCGGGCTCGTTCTTCACCAACCCGGTGCTGGACGACGCGCAGTTCGCCGCGCTGCAGAAGCTGGTCGGGGCGGACGTGCCGATCCCGCAGTTCCCGGCCGGCCCAGGCCAGGTCAAAGTGCCCGCCGCCTGGCTGATCGGCCAGGCCGGCTTCGGCAAGGGCTACCCCGGGCCGGGCGGCGCGCGTATCTCCACCAAGCACACACTGGCCCTGGTCAACCCCGGTGGCGCCACCGCCGCCGATATCACCGGCCTGGCCCGGACAATCCACGATCAGGTGCGGGACGAGCTCGGCGTGGACCTGGCCTGCGAGCCCATCCTGGTCGGCCTCACCCTCTGACGAGCCCGCTGAGCACGATCGCGGCCAGCGTGCCGGCCAGCAGGAACGGGCCGAACGGGAGCTGGGTCTTCCGGCTGGCCCGGCCGGCCGCGATCAGCCCGAGCCCGGCCACGGCGGCCAGCAGGTAGCCCAGAAACAGCCCGGCGGCCAGCACGGCCAGGCCGAGCCAGCCCAGGTAGAGGCCGAGAATCCCGGCCAGCTTCACGTCCCCCCAGCCGAGGCCCGCCGGGTAGATCACCGCCTGGGCCAGGAACAGCGCCAGCGCGATGCCCAGCCCGGCCAGCGCGCCGCGGAAATGCGCGGCCCCGCCCGGCTGCACCAGCGCGGCCAGCCCGAGCAGGGCCAGCGCGACCGGGTACGAGGGCAGCGTGAGCCGGTCCGGCAGCCGCCGCTGCCGCACGTCGATGACGGCCAGCGCGGCCCCGGCCACGGCCAGGTAACCGTAGCCAGGCAGCACCGGGCTCAGTCCAAACCGCAGCACCATCATGCCGAACGCCAGTGCCGCGCTGGCCACGATCGCAGCCGTCACGGCCGCCCGGGGCCGGTCCAGGCGTGCGCCGCCCGCCGCCACGTCAGCCGCCGCCGTTGATGCTCTGGATCTCCACCACCGGGAACGGCGCCGTCTGCCCGCTGGTCAGGATGGCCGGCATCCGGTGCGGACCAGGGCCGGTGAGCACGCCCGGGCCCCAGGTAACCGACCAGCGCATGGTCGCGCCCAGCACCGCGGCCTGGGACGGCGCCTGCCAGAGCACACCGCAGTCCGGCGCGGTGCCCGCACCGGAACTCGCCGGGGCCCGGCCGGTCCGGAAGTGCGAGCCGCCCGGCCCGCAGCCCGCCGAATACGGCGCCCCCTGCCCGCTGCGCACGCTGACGCTGAACGCGCCGCGCGCCGCCAGCTGGGCCCACACGCTGACCGTCTGGTTGCCCAGCGTGGCCGTCACCTCGTAGGCGCCGGCCCGGCCGGTCATCGCGCTGACCGGCCGGGTCCGGGCCCACACGTAGCTGGCCAGGTTCACGTAGCCGGTGGCGGCCGGGTTGATGGTGAGCGCGGGCGCCGGGATCGTCATGTGGTTGTAGGCGTACGCCGCCAGCGTGGCCAGCGGCACCGGCGGCTCAGCGGGCGTTATGCCAGGTGCGGCCCAGGCGAACAGCGGGAACGTCTGGCACACCGCCTGCGCCGCGGCGGACGCGGCCGGGTTGACCGGCAGCTGCCACCAGAAGCCGGCCGGCACCGGGTGATCCTTGAGGAACCCACGGGCCTGCTGCACCGACTTGAACACGCCGAACGGGGTGGACGGGGCCGCGAAGCCGAAGTTCTGGATGATGTACCGGCTGCCGGTGGCGGTGTCGCCGATGGACTGCCACAGGCACGGTGGCGGCGGCACCGCCAGCGGGACCTGGGCGGTGCCGGCCGCGCCGAAGTCGCCCTTGAGCGCGATCAGGTTGCTGAGCAGGACCGAGCAGGTGCTCCCGGTGCAGCCGACGCCGGAACCCGCAGCGGCCGGCCCGGCCAGTGCCAGCGGGGCCAGCAGCAGCCCGGCCAGCAGCAGCCCCGCCAGCAGCCGCCCCGCGGCGGCGGTACGCCGGGTCATGGCTTGCACTCGCGGGCCTGCGGATAATAAATGACCGGATCGACGGAGATTACCCGCCACTGCCCATTCCGGCGGGCCAGCACGTCGGTGTTCAGGTAGTAGTGCTGGTTAGCCGGGCCGTGGTCCGGAACGACCTTCCCGGTGGCCAGGCTGGTGTTGGCTGACCCGGCATTGTCGAAGCATTCCGACACGTCGATCGCGCCCGGCTCAGTGGGGTCAGGAAACGCGCTCAGGTGCGAGAAGATGATCGTTCCGGTGAACGATTCCGTGGTCACGTCCGGCTCGGCCAGATTCGATTCGAGTGCGCCGCGCACCGGCCCCGACACGTAGCCGCTCCACCGGTCGTCCTGATTCCCCCGGTATTCCGCGTAGAGGAACGCGAGCAGGAAATCCTCGGCCACGATGACCGCCCGGGCCGCACTGCGGGCGTGCGGCAGCCGGCCGGGCATCACGATGTGCACATCCGGGCTGAACGGCGGCCAGGCCAGCAGATCCGGACCGGACCGCCGGGCCGTCCCGGACGCTCCGGGGGTGCCGCCGGCCGCCGCCCCGGGCGCGGTGGCACCCGCCGGGCGGAACGTGCCGGGCGCGGTCCCGCAGCCCGCCGCCAGCACGCTGGCGGCGGCCAGCAGGGCCACGCTGGGCCCGGCCGCCCGCCGCCCGGGCGTCCCTTTCCGAAGCATGGCGCGAACTCTACCAATAACGATTCTTCCGGCAAGCCTCGTTACCAGGAGGTAAGCGACCCGAAATTGTTTAACAACGTTAGTACTAAGTTGCTAATTAAAATTGAGGATAGCGCTGGCTCCCCGCGAAGTGAGTTTCCTCCTTATCTGCCCTATGGATAGCGTCATGTGGCTTTATGGTGAAGCACGGAAGGCATGCTTACCGCAAGGAGACCGTCGAGGAATGCCACACGACCGGGGTGCCCCGCCCACCTCCGCGCCCCCTTTCCCGCGGGGCCTGGCGGGCCATGCGGACCAGCCGCCGGGCTGGGCGGAGCCGACCGCGCCCGGCGCGCGCCGGCTGCCGGGCCGGCCACGGGAACGCAGGCCGGCGCTGGCCGCGCTGGCCGTGCTGCTCATCCTGGGCGGCGCGCTGGCGGCCGGCTTCCTGGTGCTGCAGAGCGGTAAGCGGGTCACCGCGATCGAGATCTCCGCGCCGATCGGCGCGGGCCAGCAGATCCCGCTGAGCTCGATGCAGCAGGTCCAGATCGCCGCCGACAGCGGCCTGGACTACGTGCCCTGGGCCGAGGCCGGCCAGGTCAGCCGGTTCTTCACGGTCAGCGCCATCCCGGCCGGCACGCTGCTGACCCGGGGCATGGTCGCGGCCACCGGGGTCTCGGTGACCGGGAAGGCCGTGCTCGGTCTCGCGCTCAAGGACGGGCAACTGCCCCGCGGCCTGCAGGACGGTGATCACGTCGCCATCTTCCAGGTCAGCGACGCGCAGGAGACCTGCCCCGGCGGGTCCGGTGGGCTGCTCACCGCGGACGCGCTGGTGCTGGCCATCGGCACCCCGGCGGCGACGTCCGGCAGCCAGGCCCAGGCCGACGTGGAGGTCGCGGTCAACCCGGCCGACGCGGGCGCGGTGGCCTGCAACGCGGCCAACGGCATCGCCGGCCTCGCGGTGCTGCCCGGCGGGGGCGGCGGCGTGGGACTCACCCCGGCGCGCGGCCAGACGGCCACCTCACCCACCCCGAGCACCGGAACCAGTTCCGGCCCGGCATCGCCCGGCGCCGGGACCGGCTGAGATGGCGCTGATCGCGGTGGCTGCGGACAAGGGCGCACCCGGCGTCACCACCACGGCCACCGCGCTGGCCGCGGTCTGGCCCCGGCCCGTCGTGCTGGCCGAGTGCGACCCGGCCGGCGGGGACATCGTGTACCGGCTGCCCGGTGCGCACGGCGGGCGGCTCGATCCGCGGCGCGGGCTGCTCAGCCTGGCCGTGGCCGCCCGGCACGGGCTCGAACCGGGCCAGGTCTGGCAGCACGCGCAGCGGCTGCGCGGCGGGCTCGACGTGCTGGCCGGGGTGGGCAATGCGGAGCAGGGCACTGGCATCGAGCCGTTGTGGGGCCCGGTCGGCGACCTGCTGGCCAGGCTGCCCGGGGCCGACGTCATCGCGGACTGCGGCCGGCTCGGCCCGGACGGCCCGTACTACGAACTGCTCGCCCGGGCCGCCATCGTGGTCCTGATCATCCGGCCGAGCCTGGGTGAGGTGCTGCGGCTGCGGGACCGGGTGGCGACGGTGGCGCTGGCGGTGGGCCGCCGCGGCGGCCACGAGACAAGGATCGGCGTGCTGGTGGTCGCCGACCGCCGCGGCTATCGCCGCGCGCTGGCCGAGGTGGGCCGGGCGGTCGGCGGTGCGAACAGCCCGGCCGGCCTGCTCGGCGGGATCGCCTTCGAGCCGAAGAGCGCGCAGCGGCTGCGCGGTGAGTGGGGCGGCCGGCTGGACCGGTCGCTGCTCATCCGCACCGCCCGTGACGCCGCGGGCCAGCTGGCCGGCGGATGGCTGCCCACCGCGCTGCCGCCGGGTACCGGGCCGGTGCCGGGGGCGCGGCCGGCGGACGCTGGGCGGGGGTCCGGGCCGCGGCCAGCCGGTGCAGCGCGGTCCGCGGGTCCGGCCCGGCCCACGGGTGTGGTGCGGGTCAACGGCCATGGGCTGCACACCAGCGCCGGGACTCAGGAGACGAGGGCCTGGGCACCCGGAGCCCGGGAGCCGGCCGCCCGGGCCAACGGGCGGCCGGCTCCCGCGGCACCAGCGGAACAGCGGACCACGGGCTGGGCCGCCGCCGGGACAGCGCCAGCCGCCGGGCCGCGGGCCTGGGACCAGCAGCATGCGCACCACCCGGAGGCGGACCAGCCCCGGCCGCCCTGGCCCGACCCGGCCTGGCCGGGTCCAGCTGGCCCGGCTCCCGAAGTGACCTGGCCGGGCCCGGCTGGCCCAGGCTCCGAGCTGGCCGCGGGCCGGGTCGCCGCGGCCCGGGTGGCCGCCGACCAGCTGACCGCGGCCGAACTCACCGCGGCCCAGGTCGCCGCCGCCCGGCTCAGCCCGGTCCAGGCGCCGGGATCAGGCCCACTACCGCCTGGTTCAGCGCCGCCGGGCCGGCGGCGGGGCGGGTTCCGCCCCGGCACCGGGCGCGGCACGGGCCGCAGCGCGGGCCGGGGCCGCCATGCGGGCGGGCCCGCCCGACCTGAGCCGGATCCCGGGGCAGCCGAGCAGCCAGGCAACGGCCGGGCCCAGCCCCGGGGGTGGTGACGGCGTGGACCACACCCTGGTCAAACGGCTGCGCAGTGAGGTCGGCGACCGGCTGGCCGGGCAGCGGCGGCAGGACGCGGCGGCGGGCCTGGCCCCGATGTCCGGCGAGGACGAGCGGCAGTTCGCCCGCGCGCTCATCACCCAGGTGCTGGAGGACCATGCGCGCAACGAGATAACCGCCGGCCGGGCGCCGCCGGACGCGCAGGACGAAGAGGACCTGGTGGCGGCCGTGCACGCGGCCCTGTTCGGCGTCGGGCGGCTGCAGCCGCTGCTGGACGACCCGCACCTGGAGAACATCGACATCAACGGGTGTGACCGGGTCTTCCTGAGCTACGCCGACGGACGTGAGGTGCTGGCCGAGCCGGTCGCCGAGACCGACGAGGAACTGGTCGAGCTGATCCAGGTGCTGGCCGCCTACTCCGGGCTGTCCAGCCGGCCGTTCGACACGGCCAACCCGCAGCTCGACCTCCGGCTGCCGGACGGAGCCCGGCTGTCCGCGGTGATGGACGTGACACAGCGCCCGGCGGTGTCCATCCGGCGCGCCCGGATGGGCAAGGTGTTCCTGGCCGACCTGGTCGGCAACGGCACGCTGCTGCCCGAGGCGGCCACGTTCCTGGCCGCCGCCACCGCCGCCCGGAAGAACATCATGATCGCGGGCGCGACCAACGCCGGGAAGACCACCCTGCTCCGCGCGATCGTCAACCAGATCCCGCCGGGGGAGCGGCTGATCACCGTGGAGCGTGCCCTGGAGCTGGGCATCGACCACGTCCCCGAGCTGCACCCGAACGTCGTCGCGTGCGAGGAACGGCTGCCGAACTCCGAAGGCCAGGGCGCCATCTCCATGGCCGACCTGGTCCGCCGGTCGCTGCGGATGAACCCGAGCCGGGTCATCGTCGGCGAGGTGCTCGGCGACGAGATCGTCACCATGCTCAACGCGATGTCGCAGGGCAACGACGGCTCGCTGTCCACCATCCACGCGAACTCCTCGGTGGAGGTGTTCAACCGCATCGCCACCTACGCCATCCAGTCCGCCGAGCGGCTCCCGGTGGAGGCGACGCACATGCTGATCGCGGGCGCTATCGACTTCGTGGTGTTCATCGAGAAGCACAACGAGTATGCCCGGGGCGGCCGGCTGCGCCGGTTCGTGAGCAGCATCCGCGAGGTCACCGGCGTGGACGGCCGGGTGCTGTCCAACGAGGCGTTCAGCGCAGGCCCAGATGGCCGCGCGGTGCCGCACGCCCCGGTGTCCTGCCTGACCGAACTGACCGAGCACGGCTACGCCCCAGCCGGAGGTGGGTGGTGAACAGCCTGTTCGCGGCGGGACCACTGCTCGCCGTCATGCTCGGCGCGGTGGCCGGCGGCGGCCTGTTCCTGCTGCTGGCCGCGCTGCGCGGTGGGCCGGCCCGGCCGGGCGGCAGCCGGGCCGGGCAGCTCGACCGCCAGTTGCGCGGGCTGGCCGGCCCGCGCGGCGCGCTGGCCCTGCTGGCCGCGCTGCTGGTGCTGCTGCTCACCCGGTGGGTAGTCGGCGCGATCGGGGTGGCGCTGCTCATCCTGGCCTGGCGGACGCTTGGTGGCGCCGCCGCCGAGCGGCGCAGCATGGCCCGGCTGGAAGCGCTGGCCACCTGGACCGAGTCGCTGCGCGACACGATCGCCGGGGCGGTGGGGCTGGAGCAGGCGATCCCGGCCTCGCTGCGGGCGGCCGGGCCGTCGCTGCGCGACCCGCTGGCCCGGCTGGCGGACCGGCTGCACACCCGGCTGCCGATGCCGGACGCGCTGCGCAGGTTCGCCGATGAGCTGGACGACCCGGGCGCCGACCTGATCATCGCCGCGCTGATCATCAATGCCCGGCTGCGCGGCCCCGGGCTCCGTGACCTGCTCGGCGCGCTGTCCGCCTCGGTCCGCGAGGAGCTGGACATGCGGCGCAAGGTCAACGCGGAACGCCGGTCCACCCGGCGCAGCGCGCAGATCGTGGTCGGCGTGTCGGTGGGCCTGGCCCTCGGGCTGGCCGTGTTCAACCGGAGCTACGTGCACACCTATGACAGCCCGCTCGGCCAGCTGGTGCTGGCCGTCGTCGTCGCGCTGTACGCGGGCGGCTTCGTCTGGATGCGCCGGCTGGCCACGTTCGAGACGCCGCAGCGGCTGCTGCTCGATCCCGGCCCGGCCCAGCCGGACCGCGTGGACCATACCCCGGCCAGGCCGGGAGCGCGATCATGACCCGGGCCGTGCTGGCCGGGGCGCTGGCCGGCGCCGGGCTGTTCCTGTTCCTGCTGGCGCTGCTGCCCAGGCGGGCCAGCCTGGCTCGCCAGGTGGCCACGTTCGACGGACCGCAGCTGCCGCCGCTCCGGGCCGGCACCGGCCAGCGGGACGGCCGGGTCAGCCGGCGGCTCGGCCGGGCGCTCGCCGCGTTCTGCGCGGAGCAGGGCTGGGAGTTCCCCTCGCTGCGGGCCAACCTGTCCATCATCGGCCGGTCGTTCGAGAACTTCCTGGCCACCAAGGTGCTGCTGGGCCTGTTCGGGCTGCTGCTCGGCCCGCTGCTGCTGGTGCTGTTCGGGCTGGCTGGGGTGCGCATCCCGGTGGTGATCCCGGTCTGGCTCGGCCTGGCCGTCGGCGGCGTCTTCTTCTTCCTGCCCGACCTGGAGGTCAAGCAGCAGGCCGATGCCCGGCGCCGGGACTTCCGGCACGCCATCGGCGCCTTCCTGGACCTGGTTTCGATGAACCTGTCCGGCGGGCGGGGCGTCCCGGAGGCGCTGATGGCGGCCAGCGAGATCGGCTCCGGCTGGGCGCTGTGGCGGCTGCGCGACGCGCTGGCCAACGCCCGGATCACTGGCCAGACGCCGTGGCAGGCGCTGGGCGCACTGGGCGAGGAGGTGCGGGTGGACGAACTGCGCGACCTGGCCGCCGCACTCGGTCTGGTGGCCGACGACGGGGCCAAGGTGCGCGAGTCGCTGACCGCCCGCGCGGCCAGCCTGCGCCGCCGGGAACTCGCCGACCTCGAAGGCCAGGCGGGCGAGAAATCCCAGTCGATGCTGGTCGCCCAGATGCTGCTGTGCGCCGGATTCCTGATCTTCCTGACCTACCCCGTGGTCGGGGTACTGCTCGGCACCTGAGATTGGAGGACGCAGATGGGAAGCATGCACGCGAGGCTCGATTTCCTGTGCGCATTCCTGGGCACCCGGCTGGCCCGGCTGCGCGTTGCCCGGGAGCACCGGGATCGCGGCGCATCCGCGGTCGAGCTGGCCATCATCACCGCCGTCATCATCGGCATCGCCGGGATCGTGCTGGCCGCCATCAATATCTTCGTCACGAACGAGAGCGCGAAGATCAGCGGCGGCTGATGGCGGGGCGACGTGCGAATGCCAGGCCAGCCGGCGGCAGACGGCGCCGAGCGCGGCTCCAGCGCGGTCGAACTGGCCGTGCTGGCCCCGGCGCTGATGCTGATCTGCATGCTCATCCTGCAGTTCGGGCTGTGGTTCAACGCCCGCCAGGCCGCGCTGGCCGCGGCCCAGGCCGGCGCGCTGGTGGCCCGCGAGCAGGCGGCCACCAACCCGGACTGGGCGGGCGCGGCGGAGGGCGCCGCGGCGCGCTATTACGACGGCCTGCACACCAGCCTGCTCGGCCGCCTCACCGCGGGCACCTCCGGAAACCCCCGGACCGCGGTGTTCGTCACGGTGCGCGGCCCGCTGGCCTATTCGGTGTTCGGTTTCTTCGGGCTGGACCTGACCATTTCGGCCACGGCCGGCGGCCCAGTGGAATGCTTCCGGCCGCCCGGCCAGACCGGCTGCGGATGATGCGCGGGCAGCGCGGCTCCATGACCGTCGAGCTGGTCATCGTCGCACCCGGCCTGATCCTGCTGCTCCTGCTGGTCGGCGCGGCGGGCCGGGTGGTGGAGGCACAGGGGCACCTGGACGGCGCGGCCCGGGACGCGGCCCGGGCCGCGTCCCTGGCCCAGTCCGCGCCGCAGGCCGGCCAGGCCGCGCTGCAGGCGGCCCAGGCCGACCTGGGCGCCACCAGCTGGTGCGCGGCGGGCAGCGTGCAGGCCCAGGTGGCCGGGTTTCCGGCGGCGGGCCAGCCGGTCCAGCCGGGCGCGGCGGTGACCGCGACAGTGACCTGCGACGTGAACATGAGCCCGTTCGGCCTGCTCGGCTTCCACCCCACCACGGTCTTCAGCAGTCAGGCGGTAGCCCCGCTGGACGTCTTCACCTGCCGGGCGCCCGGATGCTGACGCTCTTCTGCGCCGCGGAGCGGCGATCGGGGGGTTCCGGGGGTCGCCCCCCCGGGCCAGCACTGCCGAGCGCGGTTCCGTGGCGGTGTTCACCGTGATCTTCGCGATCGCGGTGGTCATGCTCACCGCGCTGATCGTGGACGGCGGCGTGGCCATGAACGCCAGGGAACGCGCCGCGGACATCGCCGAGCAGGCCGCCCGGGCCGCCGCGGACGACATCGACGTGGCCGCGCTGCGCAGTACCGGGGTGGCCACCATCGGCCCCGGCGCGTGCACGCTGGCCGGCCAGCTGGTGCAGCAGTACGCCGCCGGATCAAGCGCCGGCGTGGACGCGGTGACCAGTGCCGCGATGGACGGCTGCCAGCTGGGCGCGGACACCGCCACTGTCCAGATCACCATCACCACCCGGCCCCTGATCCCCGGGGTGCTGGGCGACTTCACCGAGACCGCGCAGGAGAGCGCCACCGCGCAATGCGGGATCAACCAGGGAGCACTCTGCTGATGGCAGCACCAATTCCGGGTACCCGGCGGCCAGCCCGCCGCTCGCCCACCGACCTGCTCATCGGGCTGCTGGCCACGGCCGCCCTGCTCGCGCTCACCGCCGGGGTGCCGCTGGCCCTGGTGACGGTGTTCGGCCTGCCGGTGCCGCACTCGCTGCCCACCGTGTCCGTGCTCACCCACCAGCTGGACGTGTTCAGCATCCTCCGGCTGCTGTCGGTGGCCGTCTGGCTGGCCTGGCTGCAGCTGGTCTGCTGCGTGTTCGCCGAGGTCCGGGCGGCGGTGCGGAACACCGGGATGCCGGCCCGGGTGCCGCTGGCCGGCGGCACCCAGGCCCTGGTGCACCGGCTGGTCACCGCCGCGCTGCTGACGTTCGCCGCGACGGCCGCGCTGTCACCGGCGTTCACCCAGCCGGCCAGCCCGCAGGCCGCGCACCAGGCACTGCAGCCGGCCCGGCCGGGCCCGGGCGCACCCGCCAGCACCGCGGCTGGCCGCCACGCGGCCAGCGCGCCGGCGCTGACCAGCCCGCCGGTGCTGGCTGGGCCGCCGCAACTGGCCCATTCGCCGTTCGGGACGCACACCCAGCACGACGGGCACGTGCCACGGGAGAACCATGTCCCGCGCGAAACACACATCCCGCACGCGGCCCACCCGCTCCGGGTGGAGAAGATCTACGTGGTGCAGCCGCCGGTCGGCCGGTTCCACGAGAGCCTGTGGGAGATCGCGCAGAAGTTCCTCGGCGACGGCCGCCGGTACCGGGAGATCTTCGAGCTGAACGCCGGCCAGATCCAGCCGGACGGGACCAAGCTCACCAGCGCCAGCCTGATCCGCCCAGGCTGGGTGCTGCACATGCCCCGGGAGGCCCGCGGCCCCGGGATCGAGGTGGTCACCGCGCCGGCCGAGCCGGGCACCGAGCCCGCGGTCCCATCCAGCACGGGCTCATCCAGCACCGGCCCATCCAGCACGGGCCCGGCCAGCCAGGCACCCGCGGCCCAGCCCGGCGCGGGCCGGCACCGGACGGCGGCGGAGAGCGCGGCACCCCGGCAGCAGACCGGGGAGGACGTGGCGCCGGTGCGGCAGGCGGCCTCGCCCCGGCGCGAGGCCTGGGAGGACCTGGTGGCCGGGCGGCGGGCGGCCGCGGCCCGGCACCCGGCCGCGGAGAGCAGCGCCGCGCGGCCGGGCGCCGGGCGGCACGAGGCCACCGCGGGGCCTGCGGGCCGGCCCGGCGCGGCGCGGCACCGGGCAAATGAGCAGCCCGCGGCCAGCCCCACCGCCCCGGCTGGCCGGGCCGTGTTCCCGGCGGACGGCCGCGCCGCCGCCAGCACCCGCCCGGCCAGCATCACCCGCCCGGCCAGCACCGTGCCCTGGTACCCCCATGAGCTCGCCGCGGCGGCCCTGCTGTCCAGCGCCGTTCTGGCCGCCCTTGGGCGGCGGCGTCGCGAGCAACTGTGGCAGCGGGCGTTCGGGAGAAAGGTTCTCGGGCCGGGACCGGAGCCGGCGCTCGCCGAGGCGGCCATGCGAGCCGGCGCGGACGAGCCGTCCAGCCAGCTGCTGGACACCGGGCTGCGCTACCTGTCGCACGCGCTGGCCCGGTCCTGGCGGACCCCGCCCACCGTGTTCGCCGCCCATCTGGGCCTGGAGAACCTGGACCTCTGGGTGGCTCCCGCGGACCTGGACCCGCCCGCGCCGTGGACGGCGGTGGGCGATGGCCAGGTGTGGCGGCTGCCGGCCACCGCGCTGCCGCTGATCGAGCTGAAAGAGGCTTACGACGAGCCGCAGCTGTTCCCCGGCCTGGTCACCATCGGCACCGATGGCACCGGGCGGGTGCTGGCCGATCTGGCCGCCGCGCAGGGGCTGATCTCGGTCACCGGCCCGGCGGCCATGGTCACCGCCGTGCTGTCCGCGATGGCTATGGAGCTGGCCACCAATCGCTGGTCGGACCAGATGCAGCTGACCCTGGTCGGGTTCGGCCCGGATCTGGCCGGCATCGCCCCGGACCGGGTGCTGGCGGTGGACTCGCTGGACGAGGCGCTGCCCGCGCTGGAGGCCCGGGCCGCGGCGGCCGCCGGGGCCATGGCGGCGGCCGTGGGCACCGGGCGGCGGGACGGTCCGGCCGCCACCGATCCGGCCAGCTGGCCGCCGCACTACCTGATCAGCGCGATCCCGCCGACGCTGGGCCAGCGGACCCGGCTGCTCGCGCTGGCCGCCGCCCGGCACGAGTCCGCGGCCGGCTACGTGCTGGCCGGCGACGTCCCGGGCAGCGCCTGGACCTGGGAAGTCACCGCCGACGGGCGGCTGCTGGCCGGAGTGCTCGGGCTCGATGTGCAGGCCCAGCTGCTGCCCGCCCAGGAGTACGCGGCGGTGCTGGAGTTGTTCGACGCGGCGGCCCAGCTGGACGGCGCCCCGCTGGCCCCGCCCGCCGCGGACGCGGCGCCGCCCGAGCAGCTGGATCCGGACCGGGACATGCCGGTGGACATCACCATCCTGGGCCCGGTCTCGGTGCGCGCCCCTGGCGTGCTCGAACCCGACCTGGTTGGCCTGGTCACCGAGGTGGTCGTGTTCCTGGCCGTGCACCCCGGCGGGGTGCACCGTAACGCGGTGGAGGCCGCGATCTGGCCGCGCGGGACCGATAGCCGGGCGCTCGATGAGGCGCTGGCGGCGGCCCGGGACTGGCTGGGCACGGATGGCATCGGCCGCCCGCACCTGGCCGAGGACGCGGCCGGCCGGCTCCGGCTCGGTTCCGGGGTCCGGGTGGACTGGCACGTGTTCCGGGCGCTGGCCGGCAGCGCCGGGCTGGCCCCGCCGGGCAGCGCGGCCGAGGCCGGCTACCTGGCCCAGGCCCTCGACCTGGTGCGCGGGCAGCTGCTCGACGGCCGCCCGCCCCGGCGGTACGGCTGGCTGGCCACCAGCGACCTGGAGTACGAGGCCCCGGCCCAGGTCGCCGACGCGGCGCACCGGCTGGCCGCGGTCCGGCTGGCCGGGGGCGACAGCCAGGGCGCGATGGACGCGGCCCGGGCTGGGCTGCGCCTCGCGTTCGACGATGAGCTGCTCTGGCGGGACCTGCTCCGCGCGGCGCAGGCGGCCGGCCGGCCGGACCTGGTCCGCGCCGTGGTGGACGAGCTGTGCGCCCGGACCGCGCTGGACGAGGTGCTGCCCCAGATGGCGCCGGAGACCGAGGCGCTCATCGACGAGATCCTGCCCTCCTGGCGGTCCGCCCTGCCCTGATCCGTCCTGAATCATCCCGGCCTTCGGGCCGGCCAACGTTTTACCTTCTCGCTAACCGGGAACGGCCGGCCTGTGGAGTTCCCGGTCAAGGCCGTCGTCGCGGCCCTCGCCAACGCGGTCAACGACGGCACCGCGGCCGTGCTGGAACAGCGCAGCACCAAGCAGGTCAGCGCGCAGAAAAACCCGCTGTCGGTGCGGCTGATCATCGACCTGCTGCGCCGCCCGCTGTGGCTGATCGCGATCCTGCTCAACATCACCGGGGTGATCCTGCAGATCGTCGCCCTGCACTATGGCGCGCTGGCCCTGGTCCAGCCGATCCTGGTCTGCGATCTGATCTTCGCGTCGCTGATCGCGTCCGCGTTCCGGCACCAGTGGCCGGACGGGGAAATGCTGCTCGGCGTGCTGTGCTGCGCCGGCGGCCTGGCCCTGTTCCTCGTGGTGGCCCGGCCGCACGGCGGGGTGGCCACGGTGTCCCCGGTGGACGCGATCCCGCTGGCCATCGCGTACGGGGCGGCGCTGGCCGCCTGCCTGGCGGTGGCCGCCACCCGGCACCGCACGCTGCGGCCGATCATGCTGGCGCTGGCCTGCGGGATCTCCTACGGGGTGACCGCGTTCGTGCTCAAGCTGCTGTCCGGCGGCTGGCACGGCGGGCTGAGCCACCTGCCTTACCAGTGGCCGCTGTACGCCGCGGTCGTGGTCGGCCCACTCGGCTTCCTGCTCAACCAGAGCGCCTACCAGGCCGGCATCCTGGTCAGCCCGGTGCTCGCGGTGATCACCGCGGTGGACCCGCTGGTGTCGATCGCGCTGGCGGTCGGGCTGCTGGACGAGACGATCAGCGGCGGCGTGCTGAACATCTCGATGGAAGTAGCCGCGCTCCTGATCATGATCGCCGGGATCGTGATCCTGTCGCGCCGCGCGCCGCACGTGGCCGAGAAGGCCAAGGCGGCGGCCAGCCAGCAGCCGCTGTCCGCCGAAGAGACGCTGAGCTAGCCGGGGCGGGCCAGGTCCGGCCAGCCTTAGCCCGGGGCGGCCAGCCAGGCGTCGATGCCCGCCAGCAGCCGCCGGGCGGTCTCCGGCGGGGCGACCGAGCCGCGCACCGACATCCGGGCCAGCTCGGCCAGCTGGTCGTCGGGCAGGCCGTGCGCCTGCCGGGCGATCTCGTACTGCGCGGCCAGCCGGGACCCGAACAGCAGCGGATCGTCGGCGCCCAGCGCGACCGGCACCCCGTCGCCGAGCAGCGTGCCCAGCGGCACGGCGGCGGCGTCCGGGGCTACCCCGAGGGCCACGTTGGACGCCGGGCAGACCTCCAGGGTGATTTTGCCGGCCGCCAGCCGCTTGGTCAGCTCGGCGTCGCCCGCGGCCGCCACGCCGTGCCCGATCCGGTCCGCGCGCAGGTCGTCCAGGCAGGCCCGGACGCTGGCCGGGCCGCACAGCTCGCCGCCGTGCGGGGTGAGCAGCAGCGCCGACCGGGCCGCGATGCGGAACGCGGCCGCGAAGTCGGCCGGGCCGCCGCGCCGCTCGTCATTGCTCAGCCCGAACCCGATCACCCCGCGGCCCGCGTACTGCGCGGCCAGCCGGGCCAGCGTCCGCGCCTCCAGCGGGTGCTTGGTCCGGTTGGCCGCGATGATCAGGCCGATGCCCACCCCGGTCGCGGTAGCCGCCGCGTGCGCCGCGTCCAGCACCAGTTCCACCGTGGGGGTGAGGCCGCCGAAGCGCTGCCCGTAGCCGGACGGGTCGATCTGGATCTCCAGCCAGCCGGACCCCTCGGCCCGCTCGTCCTCCGCGGTCTCATGGAGCAGCCGGCGCACGTCCTGCGGGGTGCGCAGCACCGACCGGGCGATGTCGTACAGCCGCTGGAACCGGAACCAGCCGCGCTCGTCCGCCGCGCTCAGCCGGGGCGGCCAGGCCCGGGTCAGCGCCTCCGGCAGGTGCACCCCGTGCCGCGCGGCCAGGTTGACCAGGGTGGCGTGCCGCATCGCCCCGGTGAAGTGCAGGTGCAGGTGCGCCTTGGGCAGCGTGGCGATCGGCCGCGGCATCAGCGCGCCCGGTCGCTCAGTGCGCGTCGCTGAGCAGCTTGCCCATCCGGCTGATCCCCTCGGCCAGATCGTCGTCGCCCAGCGCGCAGGACAGCCGGAAGTACCCGGGCGTGCCGAACGCCTCGCCCGGCACCACCGCCACATCGGCGTGGTCCAGGATGACCTCGGCCAGCTCGGCCGACGTGGCCGGGCGCTGGCTGGCCAGCTCCTTGCCGAGCACCCCCTTGACCGAGGGATAGCAGTAGAACGCCCCCTCCGGCAGTGGGCAGACCACGCCAGGTATCTCGTTCAGCATGCTGGTCATCGTCTGGCGGCGGCGGTCGAACGCGGCCCGCATCTCTTCGACTGCGGACAGGTCGCCGGACACGGCCGCGAGCGCCGCCGCCTGGGCCACGTTGGACACGTTGGAGGTGGCGTGCGACTGCAGGTTGGTGGCTGCCTTGATCACGTCGGCCGGGCCGATCATCCAGCCGACCCGCCAGCCGGTCATCGCGTACGTCTTGGCCACGCCGTTCAGCACCACGCAGGTGTCCGCGATCTCCGGCGCCATGACCGGGATGGAGGAGAACGTGGCGTCGCCGTAGACCAGGTGCTCGTAGATCTCGTCGGTGACCACCCACAGCCCGTTGGCCGCGGCCCACTGGCCGATCGCGGCCACCTGGTCCGGCGGGTAGACCGCGCCGGTCGGGTTGGACGGGGACACGAACATCAGCAGCTTGGTGCGTGGCGTCCGGGCGGCCTCCAGGTCGGCCACGGACACCCGGTAGCCGGTCCGCTCGTCGGCCAGCACCGGCACCGGGACGCCGCCCGCCAGCTGGATCGCCTCCGGGTAGGTGGTCCAGTACGGCGTGGGCAGCAGCACCTCGTCGCCCGGGTCGAGCAGCGTGGCGAACGTCTGGTACACCGCGAACTTGCCGCCGTTGGTGACCAGCACCTGGCTCGCTTTGACCTGGTAACCGGAGTCGCGCGCGGTCGTGGCCGCGATGGCCTCGCGGAGCTCGGGCAGCCCGGGGGTGGGCGTGTACTTGTGGAACCGCGGGTCGGCGCAGGCCCGCTGCGCGGCCTCGACGATGTAGCCAGGGGTCGGGAAGTCGGGCTCGCCCGCCCCGAACCCGATGACCGGCCGTCCCGCCGCCTTGAGCGCTTTCGCCTTCGAATCCACGGCCAGGGTGGCCGATTCGGCGATGGCGGAGACACGGGCGGAGATGCGTGGGTGGGCTGAAGTCATGCCCCCATGGTTGCACCTCACCGATAGTGACCGCACCGCGATTACCTGGTGCCCACCCGGGACGAGACGGCAGATTTCATCGCTTACCCGGCATGGTTCGACGGCGGGCCCGTGGCAACGTAGACTTCATCGACCGGTGGTGGTCCACCCGGTGACGGCTGCGCCCGTGAGGGAACGGCAAGCGGCTCCGGGCGGCGCACTGGTAGCACGGCTGAGTAAGCAGAGGGCAGTAGCTCAATTGGCCAGAGTCCCGGTCTCCAAAACCGGTGGTTGGGGGTTCGACTCCCTCCTGCCCTGCGTAAGCGGCCCGCGCCCCGGCGCGGGCTGGTGGTATCAGCTGGTACACCAATCAGCGTTGTTCAGGTGAGGACATGGCGACTCAGACGCGTGGTGAGGTCACCAAGGGCGGGGCCAAGCCCGGCGGGCCGGCTAAGGACAGCCGGACCACTCCCGCGCTCTTCCTCCGTCAGATCGTCGCCGAACTGCGCAAGGTGATCTGGCCGACCCGCCATGAACTGATCACCTACACGACCGTGGCGCTGACCTTCGTAATCGTCATGGCGGTGATCGTGTCGCTGCTGGACCTCGGCTTCTACCACCTGGTGTCCGCGGTCCTGGGCTGAGCGGCCTGGGCGGCTGCGGCCAGGGGTGCCAGTGCCGGGGGACGGCATCGCCGGCTCGTCCTGGTCCTGGGGTCCAGGACGGGGCCGGAGCCAAGGTTAGGCCGGGAATACCGCCAGCCACGAGCGGAAGAGAAAGAGTTATCGTGTCCGAGTTCCAAGTGCACGTCAGTGATCAGGCGGACGACCTGACCGACGCGGCTGCCACGCAAGACGAAGCGGCTACGCCCGACGAGGCGGCGGCCAGCTCAGCCGAGGCTGAGCCCGAGGCTGCGGCGGAAGAGGCTGAGCCCGAGGCTGCGGCGGAAGCAGCCGCCGGAGACGACGCCGAAGACGAGGCTGACGCGGCCGACGCCGAGGCTGACGTAGCCGAAGACGAGGTGGCCGAGGACGAGGCGGGCGACGCCGCGGTCGAGGACGATGATCCGGTCGCGCTGTTCAAGGCGGAACTGCGGCTGCAGCCGGGTGACTGGTATGTGGTGCACTCCTATGCCGGGTACGAGAACCGGGTCAAGGCGAACCTGGAGAGCCGCACCCAGTCGCTGAACATGGAGGACTACATCTTCCAGATCGAGGTCCCGGTACACGAGGTGACCGAGATCAAGGGCGGCAAGCGGCAGCAGGTCTCCGAGAAGGTGCTGCCCGGTTACATCCTGGTCCGGATGGACCTGACCGACGAGTCCTGGGCCGCGGTGCGCAACACCCCCGGGGTGACCGGCTTCGTCGGCCTGTCCAGCCGGCCGTCGCCGCTCAGCCTGGACGAGGTGGCCTCGCTGCTCGCCCCCGAGCCGGAGCAGAAGGCGGCTTCGCCCGCCGAGGTGCGCCGGTCTTCGGTGGAATACGAGCCGGGCGAATCCGTTACGGTGATGGACGGCCCGTTCGCCACCCTCCCCGCCACGGTGAACGAGGTCAACCCGGACACCCAGAAGCTCAAGGTGCTCGTCTCCATCTTCGGCCGGGAGACCCCGGTCGAGCTCTCCTTCGATCAGGTCGCCAAGATCTGATCCGCATCACGCCCAGGTAAGGAACAGGAACCCGTACAGATGGCCCCACGGAAGAAGAAGATCGCTGCGGTTGTCAAGGTGCAGCTGCAGGCGGGCGCGGCCACCCCGGCCCCGCCGGTCGGCACCGCGCTCGGCCCGCACGGCGTCAACATCATGGACTTCTGCCGGCAGTACAACGCTGCGACCGAGTCCCAGCGGGGCAACGTCGTCCCGGTGGAGATCACGATCTACGAGGATCGCTCGTTCTCCTTCGTGACCAAGACCCCGCCCGCCGCCGAGCTGCTGAAGAAGGCCGCCGGCGTGGCCAAGGGCAGCGGCGAGCCGCTGACCAACAAGGTCGGCTCGGTGACCATGGCCCAGGTCCGCCAGATCGCGCAGACCAAGATGCCCGACCTCAACGCGACCAGCATCGAGGCGGCCGAGAAGATCATCGCCGGCACGGCCCGGTCGATGGGGCTCACCGTCAGCGGCTGAGCCGGCCCCAGCTGAGTCAAACACCAGTGGCAGGGCCAGGCGCTGGCCCACTGACCACGACCTCCGCATTTAGTACCAAGGAGTAAAGAAAGATATGAAGCGCAGCAAGGCCTACCGTCAGGCCGCCGAGCTGATCGACCCGGACCGGCTGTACAGCCCGTCCGAGGCGGTCAACCTGGCCAAGGAGACGGCCAAGACCAAGTTCGACCCCACCGTCGAGGTCGCCCTGCGGCTCGGCGTGGACCCGCGCAAGGCGGACCAGATGGTCCGCGGCACGGTCAACCTGCCCAACGGGACCGGCAAGACGGCCCGCGTCCTGGTGTTCGCCACCGGGGACCGGGCCGAGGAGGCCCGCGCCGCGGGCGCGGACTACGTTGGCTCGGATGACCTGATCGAGCGCATCCAGGGCGGGTTCCTGGACTTCGACGCCGTCGTCGCCACCCCCGACCTGATGGGCAAGGTCGGCCGGCTGGGCCGGGTGCTCGGCCCGCGTGGCCTGATGCCCAACCCGAAGACCGGCACGGTCACCCCGGACGTGGCCCGGGCCGTCACCGAGATCAAGGGCGGGAAGATCGAGTTCCGGGTGGACCGGCACGGGAACCTGCACTTCGTGATCGGCAAGGCGTCCTTCCCGGCTCCGGCGCTGGTGCAGAACTACGCAGCCGCGCTGGACGAGGTGCTCCGGCTCAAGCCGTCCGCGGCCAAGGGCCGGTACATCAAGAAGGTCGCGATGACCACCAGCATGGGCCCCAGCATCCCGGTGGACCCGGCCAAGACCCGCGGCCTCACCGAGGAACTCGAAGAGGCCCCCGCCAGCTGACCCTGGCCGCCAACCCCTCCGCGAGCCCGTCCCACCGCGCCATCCCGGCCGGCCGGGGCGGGCTTGCCGCGTGGGATCCGTTCGTGATCATGGGATTAGTGTCGCTAGGACGACAGCAATCCCATGATCACGACATCTGGGACCGGCCCCCTGGGCCCGGGCCCGGGGCTGCTGATTTGGCCGTACCGGCGTTAGGCAATATTGTTGGCAGCGAAGCCACAGACCGTCGGTCGTTGCCTCCTGCCCGTCAGGTGGCAGCCGAAGGACCCGCGTTAGCGGGCGGCCCGCGCAGGCGTCCGAGCTGAACCATCACGTTGATGGTGTTCACGCCCTGGTGCCCGCGCCGGGGCGTTTCGCATCTCGCGCCCCTTCCTGGCCGGCGACGGAATAGGAAAGGAGGCCCATGGCGAGGGCGGATAAGGTGACTGCGGTCGCCGAGCTCACCGAGCGATTCCAGAGCGCGGATGGCGCGGTGCTGACCGAATACCGCGGCCTGACCGTGGCCCAGCTCGCCGAGCTGCGCGGCTCGCTCGGGGACAGCGCCACCTTCACGGTGGTGAAGAACACGCTGACCAAGATCGCCGCGAACGAGGCTGGCGTGGCCGGCCAGCTCGGCGACATGCTGAGCGGTCCGTCGGCGATCGCGTTCGTCAAGGGTGACGTGGTCGAGGCGGCCAAGGGGCTGCGCGACTTCTCCCGGGCCAACCCGCTGCTGGTGATCAAGGGCGGGGTGCTCGACGGCAAGGCGATTTCCCCGGCCGAGATCGAGCGGCTGGCCGAACTGGAGCCGCGCGAGGTGCTGCTGGCCAGGCTGGCCGGCGGGATGAAGGCCTCGATGTCCAAGGCGGCCGCGGTGATGAACGCGCTGCCCGTGCAGATGGCCCAGCTCGCCGACGCGCTGCGGGCCAAGCGCGAAGCCGAGGGCGGTGCGGCCGGCGCGGCGCCCGGCACCGATGACCCCAGCCCGGATGGGGCCAGTGACCCCAGCCCGGATGGGGCCAGCACGGAAGCCAGCGCCGAGTAGCGGTACCCGGCGGACCGGACACCACAAGCAGACTGAAGGAAAAGGAACCCAGCAATCATGGCGAAGCTCAGCACTGACGACCTGCTCGACGCGTTCAAGGAGATGACCCTCCTCGAGCTGTCCGAGTTTGTGAAGCAGTTCGAGGACACGTTCGACGTCAAGGCGGCGGCCCCGGTGGCCGCGGTCGCGGCCGCGCCGGCCGGCGCGGGCGGCGAGGCCCCGGCGGAAGAGGAGAAGGACGAGTTCGACGTCATCCTCGAGGCCGCGGGCGACAAGAAGATCCAGGTCATCAAGGAGGTGCGCAGCCTGACCAGCCTGGGCCTCAAGGAGGCCAAGGACCTGGTGGACTCCGCGCCCAAGCCGCTCCTGGAGCGGGTCAACAAGGAGGCCGCGGACAAGGCCAAGGCTGCCCTGGAGGGGGCCGGCGCCACCGTCACGGTCAAGTAAGACCGCTCACCAGGTCAGCCCGGTGTAGGCCAGCCCGGTGTAGGCCAGCTCCGTGTGCCGGGCCCGCGAACCGCGCGGGCCCGGCGCACGTGCGTCTAAGGAGAAGCTCAAAACGGGTGCCGGGCCTGGGCCGGCGCACGCCACGTCCCCGGGTGACTACGGAACCCGGGAATATTTCGCGAGCTGAACTGTTAGTCTTACCCAGGAGTACACCGAACCACACGCAGGGCCGAATGTGGTGTTCGTCACGTCACTCAAATGACCAGACCACGTGGCGTGGACTTGACGTTTTGCCTCGAACGAGCCATGCTGCGGAGCAACCGTGAACCTCATAGTGAGATACAGTTGACGAGCGGTGTAGCTATGGGCTACACTGCCAATTTGCGCTGCACTCTTGCGTCCTCGGCATCCTCGACCCCTCGCGGCGTTCGCCGCAGGGCGTTTTGCGTGCGTGCGGTGATAGTCGGCCACAAGCTCGGAAGGACCCCTGTTGGCAGCATCGCGCAGCGCCTCCGCCGCCAGTACCGCCCCTCGTCGCGTTTCCTTCGCCCGGTTCAAGGAACCTCTTGAGGTTCCCGGCCTCCTTGCTCTGCAGACCGAGTCTTTCGACTGGCTGCTGGGCAACGAGCGCTGGCGTGCCCGGGTGGATGCGGCGCGCGAGGCCGGTTTGAAGGAGGTTCCGGAGCAGTCCGGTCTCGAAGAAATCTTCGAGGAGATCAGCCCGATCGAAGACTTTACCGGAACCATGTCCCTCTCGTTCCGGGACCACCGGTTCGAGCCGCCCAAGTACTCCGTGGAGGAGTGCAAGGACAAGGACATGCACTACTCGGCCCCGATGTTCGTCACGGCCGAGTTCATCAACAACAGCACCGGCGAGATCAAGAGCCAGACCGTGTTCATGGGTGACTTCCCGCTGATGTCACCCCGGGGCACGTTCATCATCAACGGCACCGAGCGTGTCGTGGTGTCGCAGCTCGTGCGTTCCCCCGGTGTGTACTTCGACCGCCAGGTAGACAAGACGTCCGACAAGGACATCTTCAGCTGCAAGGTGATCCCGTCCCGTGGCGCCTGGCTCGAGTTCGAGATCGACAAGCGGGACAGCGTCGGGGTGCGCATCGACCGCAAGCGCAAGCAGAGCGTTACCGTCCTGCTCAAGGCGCTGGGCTGGGACGACGCACGCATCCTGGAGCGGTTCGGCGAGTACGAGTCGATGCGGGCCACCCTGGAGAAGGACCACACCACCGGCCAGGATGACGCACTGCTGGACATCTACCGCAAGCTGCGCCCGGGCGAGCCCCCGACCAGGGAGTCCGCGCAGGCGCTGCTGGAGAACCTGTACTTCAACCCGAAGCGCTACGACCTGGCCAAGGTCGGCCGGTACAAGATCAACAAGAAGCTCGGCCTCGGCCTGCCGATCCGGCAGGGCACGCTGACCGAGGACGACATCGTGGCCACCATCGAGTACCTGGTCCGGCTGCACGCCGGCGAGGACGAGATGAAGGTCGGCGACGTCGTCATCCCGATCGAGACCGACGACATCGACCACTTTGGCAACCGCCGCCTGCGTACCGTGGGCGAGCTCATCCAGAACCAGGTCCGGCTGGGCCTGGCCCGGATGGAGCGGGTGGTCCGGGAGCGGATGACGACCCAGGACGTCGAGGCGATCACACCGCAGACGCTGATCAACATCCGCCCGGTGGTCGCGGCCATCAAGGAGTTCTTCGGCACCAGCCAGCTCTCCCAGTTCATGGACCAGACCAACCCGCTGGCCGGCCTGACGCACAAGCGCCGGCTGTCCGCGCTCGGCCCGGGCGGACTGTCCCGGGAGCGGGCCGGGTTCGAGGTCCGTGACGTGCACCCGTCGCACTACGGCCGGATGTGCCCGATCGAGACGCCGGAAGGCCCGAACATCGGCCTGATCGGCTCGCTGTCCTCATACGCCCGGGTGAACGCGTTCGGCTTCGTCGAGACGCCGTACCGCAAGGTGAAGAACGGCAAGGTCACCGGCCAGGTTGACTACCTCACCGCGGACGAGGAGGACCGGCACGTCATCGCCCAGGCGAACACGCCGCTGGGCCCGGACGGGGAGTTCGAGGAGCGCCGCATCCTGGTCCGCCGCAAGGGCGGTGAGGTTGACTCCATCGGCCCGGAGGAAGTGGACTACATGGACGTGTCGCCGCGCCAGATGGTGTCGGTGGCCACCGCCATGATCCCGTTCCTGGAGCACGACGACGCCAACCGGGCGCTGATGGGCTCCAACATGCAGCGCCAGTCGGTGCCGCTGCTGCGCAGCGAGGCGCCGCTGGTGGGCACCGGGATGGAGTACCGCGCCGCGACCGACGCGGGCGACGTCATCCTGGCCGACAAGGCCGGCGTGGTGGAGGAGTCCTGCGCGGACTACGTCACCGTGGGCAACGACGACGGGACCCGCAACACCTACCTGGTGGCTAAGTTCCGCCGGTCCAACCAGGGCACCTGCTTCAACCAGAAGCCGGTGGTCACCGAGGGCCAGCGGATCGAGGCTGGCCAGGTCATCGCGGACGGCCCATGCACCGACGAGGGTGAGATGGCGCTCGGCCGGAACCTGCTGGTCGCGTTCATGCCCTGGGAGGGGCACAACTACGAAGACGCGATCATCCTGTCCCAGCGCCTGGTCCAGGACGACGTGCTGTCCTCGATCCACATCGAGGAGCACGAGGTTGACGCCCGGGACACCAAGCTGGGCCCGGAGGAGATCACCCGGGACATCCCGAACGTCTCCGAAGAGGTGCTGGCGGACCTGGACGACCGCGGCATCATCCGGATCGGCGCCGAGGTGGTGACCGGGGACATCCTGGTCGGCAAGGTGACGCCCAAGGGCGAGACCGAGCTGACCCCGGAGGAGCGGCTGCTGCGGGCCATCTTCGGCGAGAAGGCGCGGGAAGTCCGCGATACCTCGCTCAAGGTGCCGCACGGCGAGTCCGGCAAGGTGATCGGCGTCCGGGTGTTCACCCGGGAGGACGGCGACGAGCTGCCGCCCGGCGTGAACGAGCTGGTCCGGGTGTATGTGGCCGCCAAGCGGAAGATCACCGATGGGGACAAGCTGGCTGGCCGGCACGGGAACAAGGGCGTCATCGCCAAGATCCTGCCGATCGAGGACATGCCGTTCCTGCCCGACGGGACCCCGGTGGACATCGTGCTCAACCCGCTCGGTGTGCCCGGCCGGATGAACGTCGGCCAGGTGCTGGAGACCCACCTCGGCTGGGTGGCCAAGGCCGGCTGGCAGGTCAACGGGGATGACGCGGACTGGAAGAAGCATCTCCGCTCCATCAGCGCGGAGGCGGCCGAGCCGGGCACCCCGGTGGCCACGCCGGTGTTCGACGGCGCTCGCGAGGAGGAGATCACCGGTCTGCTCGGCAGCACGCTGCCGAACCGGGACGGCGACCAGCTGGTCGGCGGCAGCGGCAAGGCCCAGTTGTTCGACGGCCGGACCGGGGAGCCGTTCAAGGACCCGATCTCGGTCGGTTACATCTACATCCTCAAACTGCTGCACCTGGTGGATGACAAGATTCACGCGCGGTCAACGGGCCCGTACTCGATGATCACGCAGCAGCCGCTCGGTGGTAAGGCCCAGTTCGGTGGCCAGCGGTTCGGGGAGATGGAGGTGTGGGCCCTGGAGGCCTACGGTGCCGCCTACGCCCTGCAGGAACTGCTCACCATCAAGTCCGACGACGTGCTCGGCCGGGTCAAGGTCTACGAGGCCATTGTCAAGGGCGAGAACATCCCGGAGCCGGGCATCCCTGAGTCGTTCAAGGTGCTCATCAAGGAGATGCAGTCGCTGTGCCTGAACGTGGAGGTGCTGTCCAGTGACGGCGCGGCCATCGAGATGCGCGACACCGATGAGGACGTCTTCCGCGCCGCGGAAGAACTCGGCATCGACCTGTCCCGGCGTGAGCCGAGCAGCGTTGAAGAGGTGTGAGGAAGCCGGGCGGCCCGGCCTGACCAGGGCCCGGGCCGCCGGCCGGCATCCTCATCACGACTACCCAGGGGATAACACACGTGCTTGACGTCAACTTCTTCGACGACCTGCGTATCGGCCTGGCGACCGCTGACGACATCCGGCAGTGGTCGCACGGCGAAGTTAAGAAGCCGGAAACCATCAACTACCGCACCCTCAAGCCGGAGAAGGACGGGCTCTTCTGCGAGAAGATCTTCGGCCCGACCCGGGACTGGGAGTGCTACTGCGGCAAGTACAAGCGGGTCCGCTTCAAGGGCATCATCTGTGAGCGGTGTGGCGTCGAAGTCACCCGGGCCAAGGTGCGCCGGGAGCGGATGGGCCACATCGAGCTGGCCGCGCCGGTCACGCACATCTGGTACTTCAAGGGCGTGCCCAGCCGGCTCGGCTACCTGCTCGACCTGGCGCCCAAGGACCTGGAGAAGGTCATCTATTTCGCCGCGTACATGATCACGTACGTGGACGACGAGTCCCGCGGCCGGGACCTGCCGAGCCTTGAGGCCAAGATCTCGGTGGAGCGCGGCCAGCTGGAGCAGCGCCGGGACAGCGACATCGAGGCCCGCCAGGCCAAGCTGGAGAAGGACCTGGCCGAGCTGGAGGCCGCTGGGGCCAAGGGCGACGCCCGCCGCAAGCTCCGGGAGAGCTGCGACCGGGAGTGCCGCCAGATCCGGGACCGCGCGCAGCGCGAGATCGACCGGCTGGAAGAGGTCTGGACCCGGTTCAAGAACCTCAAGGTCCAGGACCTGGAGGGCGACGAGCTGCTGTACCGCGAGATGCGCGACCGGTTCGGCCGCTACTTCCGCGGTGGCATGGGTGCCCAGGCCATCCAGGAGCGGCTGGCCAGCTTCGACCTGGAGGGCGAGGCAGCCAGCCTGCGCGAGACCATCCGCAGCGGCAAGGGCCAGCGCAAGGCGCGCGCGCTCAAGCGGCTCAAGGTGGTGTCCGCGTTCCTGTCCACCCGGAACAGCCCGATGGGCATGGTGCTCGACTGCATCCCGGTGATCCCGCCGGACCTGCGGCCGATGGTCCAGCTGGACGGTGGCCGGTTCGCCACCTCCGACCTGAACGACCTGTACCGCCGGGTGATCAACCGGAACAACCGGCTCAAGCGGCTGCTCGATCTCGGCGCGCCCGAGATCATCGTGAACAACGAGAAGCGGATGCTGCAAGAGGCCGTGGACTCGCTGTTCGACAACGGCCGCCGCGGCCGCCCAGTGACCGGGCCGGGCAACCGCCCGCTCAAGTCGCTGTCCGACATGCTCAAGGGCAAGCAGGGCCGGTTCCGGCAGAACCTGCTGGGCAAGCGGGTGGACTACTCCGGCCGTAGCGTCATCGTGGTCGGCCCGCAGCTCAAGCTGCACCAGTGTGGCCTGCCCAAGGAGATGGCCGTCGAGCTGTTCAAGCCGTTCGTGATGAAGCGGCTGGTCGACCTGAACCACGCGCAGAACATCAAGTCGGCCAAGCGGATGGTGGAGCGCGCCCGCCCGGTCGTCTGGGACGTGCTGGAAGAGGTCATCACCGAGCACCCGGTGCTGCTCAACCGGGCACCGACGCTGCACCGGCTGGGCATCCAGGCCTTCGAGCCGCAGCTGGTCGAGGGCAAGGCGATCCAGATCCACCCGCTGGTCTGCACCGCGTTCAACGCGGACTTCGACGGCGACCAGATGGCGGTGCACCTGCCGCTGTCCGCCGAGGCGCAGGCCGAGGCGCGGATCCTGATGCTGTCCACCAACAACATCCTCAAGCCGGCCGACGGCAAGCCGGTGACCATGCCCACCCAGGACATGGTGATCGGGATCTACGCGCTGACCAGGGAGGAGAAGGAGGCACCGGGCCACGGCCGGGCGTTCTCCTCGACCGCCGAGGCGACTATGGCCTACGACCAGGGTGAGCTGGACCTGCAGGCGACGATCCAGGTCCGGCTGACCGACTCCACGCCGCCGCACGGGTTCACCCCGCCGGAGGGCTGGGAGCCGGGCGCCCCGTTCCGGCTGACCACCACGCTGGGCCGGTGCTACTTCAACGAGACGCTGCCCGGCAGCTTCCCGTTCGTCAACTACGAGGTTGGCAAGAAGCAGCTGTCCACCATCGTCAACGAGCTGGCCGAGACCTACCCCAAGGTCGAAGTCGCGGCTGCGCTCGACGCGCTCAAGGACGCCGGATTCCACTGGGCGACCCGGGCCGGCGTGACGATCGCGATCGAGGACGTGGTGGCGCCGCCGAACAAGGCCGAGATCCTCGAGGCCTACGAGAAGCGCGCGGACAAGGTGCAGCGGGAGTACGAGCGCGGCCTGATCACCGACGACGAGCGCCGTCAGGAGCTCATCGAGATCTGGACGCACGCGACCAACGACGTGGCCAAGGACATGGAGGCCGCATTCCCCGAGACCAACTCGGTGTGGATGATGGTCAACTCCGGGGCCCGTGGTAACCCGATGCAGGTCCGGCAGATCGCCGGCATGCGTGGCCTGGTCTCCAACCCCAAGGGCGAGACCATCCCGCGGCCGATCAAGTCCAGCTTCCGCGAAGGGCTGTCCGTGGTCGAGTACTTCATCTCGACACACGGCGCCCGCAAGGGCCTGGCCGACACCGCGCTGCGCACCGCCGACTCCGGGTACCTCACCCGGCGCCTGGTGGACGTGGCGCAGGACGTCATCGTCCGGGAAGAGGACTGTGGCACCGACCGGTCGATCGTAATGAAGATCGCCGAGCCCGGGGCCGATGGGACGCTGCGCAAGCTGCCGAACATCGAGAACACCGGCACCGGCCGGAGCGTCGCCGAGGAGATCGAGGTCGATGGCAAGGTCGTGGCCGAGGTCGACACCGACACGACCGAGATGCTGATCGACACCCTGGTCAACGCCGGGGTGGACGCGATCAGGACGTTCAGCGTGCTGGTCTGCGAGGCCAAGATCGGTGTCTGCGCCAAGTGCTACGGGCGGTCGCTGGCCACTGGCAAGCGGGTCAACGTCGGCGAGGCGGTCGGCATCGTGGCCGCGCAGTCGATCGGTGAGCCGGGTACCCAGCTGACCATGCGTACCTTCCACACCGGTGGTGTGGCCGGGCTGGACATCACCCACGGCCTGCCCCGGATCCAGGAGCTTTTCGAGGCCCGGATCCCCAAGGGCATGGCGCCGATCAGCGAGGTCGAGGGCCGGGTCAAGATCGAGGAGACCGAGAAGACCCGGAAGATCATCGTGGTCCCGGACGACGGGGCCGAGGAGATCGCCTACCAGGTGCCGATGCGGTCCCGGCTGATCGTCGCGGACGGCGACCACGTGCACGTCGGCCAGCAGCTGATCCAGGGCGCGGTCAACCCGCACGAGGTGCTCCGCATCCTGGGCTCCCGCGAGGTGCAGCTGCACCTGGTGCACGAGGTCCAGGAGGTGTACCGGTCGCAGGGTGTGTCCATCCACGACAAGCACATCGAGATCATCATCCGGCAGATGCTCAAGCGGGTGAACGTGCTCGAGTCCGGTGACACCGACCTACTCCCCGGCGAGCTGGTGGAGCGGCCCCGGTTCGAGAACGTCAACCGGTCCGTGGTGGAGCAGAGCGGCACCCCGGCCTCCGGCCGGCCGGTGCTCATGGGCATCACCAAGGCGTCGCTGGCGACCGAGTCGTGGCTGTCCGCGGCCTCGTTCCAGGAGACGACCCGGGTGCTCACCGACGCGGCCATCCACGCCAAGTCGGACCCGCTGCTCGGCCTCAAGGAGAACGTGATCATCGGCAAGCTCATCCCGGCCGGTACCGGCATGCCGCGGTACCGGAGCATCCGGGTCGAGCCCACCGACGACGCACGCTCATCGGTCTACCCGGCCACCGCCTACGAGGAGGCGCCGAGCTACGCGTTCGGCCAGGGCTCCGGCGAGGCGATCCCGCTCGAGGAGTACGACTTCGGTTCGTACAACCGGTAAGCGGGAGCTAGCAGGTCGAGGCGCCCGGCGGCACCGCCGCCGGGCGCCTCACCTTTTTGTTTAGCTCCACCCTCGTGGGCAGCGGAGAAGAAAGCTTCACCCACACGGAGGGATCAGCTTCATGGCAACCGAAGACAAGGCCCGCAACAAGGTCACCGAGATGAAGGGCAAGGCCAAGGAGGCGGCCGGCCAGGCCACCGGCAACGAGCAGCTGGAAGCCGAAGGCAAGACCGACCAGGCCAAGGGCAACCTCAAGCAGGCCGGCGAAAAGGTCAAGGACGCCTTCAAGAAGTAACCGCCCGACAAAGCCCGGGACCCGCGAGGCCCCGGGTTTTCTCTTCCCGAACGCCAGTACCCGCCCGCTCCCGGTCCGCAGGCGCGCCGCCCCAAGTGGCGGGCGTCCGCCCCCGTGATCATGAAGAGCGCGGTGACTTTGTGGTCACCGGTGACCACTTTCTCACCGCGCTGAGGGATTGCGCGGTGCGGCGCAGTGCCGCTGCGGGTTGCGAGGCGCGGCGTCGCGGGGGAGCAGGTGCGTCGGCGCTGAGGTGTGTGGCCTGGCGTGAGTGTCAGCGGGACGCGATGGCGGCCCAGGTACCGATCGCGGCCAGCGCCGTCTCCACGCTGGCGTCGGTGAGCGCGGCCCGCCGCACCCGCTTGTCGGCCCCACCCAGCGCGACCATCGACGTGGCGTGCAGCAGATCCACCGCCGCCCCACCCCCCAGCACCACCGAGCCGCCCGGATCACTGAGCTGGCTGGCTGCGGTGACCCCAGCCTGCACCAGGTGCCGCACCCCTAGCACCCGCGCCACCCCGCAAGCCCGCCGCCCCGGCCGCTGCCCAGTAAGCCCGATCAGCAGCCCAGGCACCGCCACCAGCGCTACGCCGTACCCCGCACGCCCCAGCGTGACCAGCCACGCAACCGTGGTCTTAGCCCCCTGGTGGCTCCGACGCAGGCTCATCGTCCTCCTGACTCGAACCAGTGACGGCCAAGGCCTGGCCGGTGTGGGTGGTCCGCCGGGCGTTCAGCCAGGCGGGCCAGCCTACCCGGCCGGGCCTCCGCAGTATCCATCAACGCGACGCGAGCGCCCGGATCGCCAGGCCGCCCGCCAGCACCGCTCCCGCCGCAACACCACCCGTCAGCCCTGGATGATGCGACATCCACAACTGGGCGCTGCGCTGGTGGGCCTGGTCGTCGAAGGCGCCGTGCGCACCGTGATCACTGCCGGATGGCCGGTCCACCGGGTCGAACAGGTTGTCCGGCCGGCTGCCCGCGGGCACCTCCTGCTTGGTCTGCTGCGAATCGAAGCCGGTCTTGGCCAGGTACCGGTCGAGCAGTGCCGGGGCCAGCTTCTGCGCCAGCAGGGTGGCGGCGGTGCTGCCGCCCACCCAGTATTGCTTCCGCTGCGGGTGGTCCGCGGCGAACAGCACGCCCTGCGCGGCCACCTCGGGCTGGTAGATCGGCGGCACCGGCTGTGGGTGCCGGGGCAGCCGGGACAGCACCCAGGAGAACTGCGGCGTGTTCACGGCCGGCATCTGCACGACGGTCACGTGCACATTGGACCCCTCGTGCAGCAGTTCGCAGCGCAGCGACTCGGTGAACCCGTTGATCGCGTGCTTGGCCCCGCAGTACGCCGACTGCAGTGGGATGGCGCGCTCGCTGAGCGCGGAGCCGACCTGCACGATCGTGCCCGCCCCACGCGGCCGCATCCGGCTCAGCGCGACCATGGTGCCGTGCACGAAGCCCAGGTAACTGACCTCGGTCACCCGGCGGAATTCGTCCGGGGTGATCTCGGCGAACGGTGCGAACACGGAAGCGAACGCCACGTTGATCCACACGTCGATGGGGCCGAACTGGGCCTCTATCTCGGTGGCCGCCTTCTCCACCTGGGCGTGGTCGGCCACGTCGGTGGGCACGGCCAGCGCCTGCCCGCCCGCCTCCAGCACATCCTGCGCGGCGCCGTCCAGGCCCGCCTGGCCGCGGGCGATCAGGCCCACGTTGGCGCCCCGGGCTCCGTACAGCCGCGCGGTGGCCCGGGCGATGCCGGCGCTGGCCCCGGTGATGACAACTGTCTGGGTCATAACATGTCCTGTCCTCTGGAATACCGACTGGGCCGCCGGCGTTGCACCCACGTGGGAGCAGGGGACTGGCGACCAGTTCTCCCGCTACCCGGCAGGCGTGGTTTCACCGTTGCAGGCAGGAAAAAGGCGCCGGATCCGGTCACTCTGGCCGTGATCACGGTTCGCTTTGCCTGTTGGCAAAAGGTTGGGTACGCTAAGGCATCGTGCCCGTGATAAGCGGGCGTGCGTGCGCTAGCGGACCGTAACGCCAGCGCCAGACGGCAGGGGTCACGGCCTCCCGCCCGACGGTGCGGTGTGGCGAGTGACCAGGCGTGCGGGCCTTTTCCTCTCTCGACTCAAGGCTCCTGCGGGAGCCTGTGCCTCGTGGACATCGCGACACACCCGACCACGGGGGTCGGAGAGGCAAGGAAAACGGCAGGTCAGAGGCGCCCAAAGCGCCCCGGATAGCCTGCGCCCCTGGGGGTGCAGGAACAAGCGCAGGAACGAGCAACGAAGACGTCGCGCCAACGGCGCGCCAGGAAAGACGGAGACGCGGTGCCCACGATCCAGCAGCTGGTCCGCAAGGGCCGCCAGGACAAGGTGGCTAAGACCACTACCCCGGCCCTGAAGGGCAGCCCTCAGCGCCGAGGTGTCTGCACGCGCGTCTACACGACGACGCCAAAGAAGCCGAACTCTGCGCTGCGCAAGGTGGCCAGGGTCCGGCTGACCAGCCAGATCGAGGTCACCGCCTACATCCCGGGGGTCGGCCACAACCTGCAGGAGCACTCCATCGTGCTGGTCCGTGGTGGCCGGGTGCGGGACCTGCCGGGCGTGCGCTACAAGATCATCCGGGGCGCCCTCGACACCCAGGGTGTGCGCAACCGCAAGCAGGCACGGAGCCGCTACGGCGCGAAGAAGGAGAAGAGCTGACATGCCGCGTAAGGGTCCTGCGACCAAACGGCAGCTCGTCACCGATCCGGTGTACGGGTCGCCGCTGGTGACCGCGCTGGTGAACAAGGTGCTGCGCAGCGGCAAGCGTTCCCTGGCCGAGCGGATCGTGTACGGCGCCCTCGAGGGCGCCAAGGAGCGGACCGGCAACGACCCAGTGGTCACGCTCAAGCGCGCGCTGGACAATGTGAAGCCCACCCTGGAGGTCCGCAGCCGCCGGGTCGGCGGCGCCACCTACCAGGTGCCGGTCGAGGTGCGGGCGTCGCGCAGCACCACGCTGGCGCTGCGCTGGCTCGTCTCCTACTCCCGGTCGCGGCGTGAGAAGACCATGACCGAGCGGCTGATGAACGAGCTGCTCGATGCGAGCAACGGCCTCGGGGCGAGCGTGAAGCGCCGCGAGGACACCCACAAGATGGCCGAATCCAACAAGGCGTTCGCGCATTACCGCTGGTAACGCGCGGCCCAGCTCGGCCGACGACTGACGAAGCAGCGAGGAATCAAGAAGTGGCGACCCAGACCGCCGTAGAGCTTGCCAAGGTCCGCAACATCGGGATCATGGCGCACATCGACGCGGGTAAAACCACGACCACCGAGCGGATCCTGTTCTACACCGGCATCAACTACAAGATCGGTGAGGTCCATGAGGGCGCGGCCACCATGGACTGGATGGAGCAGGAGCAGGAGCGCGGGATCACCATTACGTCCGCGGCGACCACTACCATCTGGCGCGATCACACCATCAACATCATCGACACCCCCGGCCACGTTGACTTCACGGTTGAAGTCGAGCGGTCGCTGCGGGTGCTTGACGGGGCGGTCGCCGTCTTCGACGGCGTCGCCGGGGTGGAGCCGCAGTCGGAGACGGTGTGGCGGCAGGCGGACCGGTACGGCGTGCCGCGCATCTGCTTCGTCAACAAGATGGACCGGGTCGGCGCGGAGTTCCACCGCTGCGTCGAGATGATCACCGACCGGCTTGGCGCCACCCCGCTGGTCATCCAGCTGCCGTGGGGCGTCGAGTCGGACTTCCGCGGCGTCATCGACCTGGTCCGGATGCGGGCTCTGCTCTGGCAGACCGAGGGCAAGGGCGACAAGTACGACGTGGTGGGCATCCCCGATGACCACGTCGAGGCGGCCCGGGAGTGGCGCGACAAGCTGCTCGAGACCATCGCCGAGAACGACGAAGAGATGATGGAGCTGTACCTGGAGGGCGTCGAGCCCGATGTGGAGCAGCTGAACGCCGCCATCCGGCGGGCCACCGTCGCGGGCGGGGTCACCCCGGTGCTGTGCGGCAGCGCGTTCAAGAACAAGGGCGTGCAGCCGATGCTGGACGCGATCGTGGACTACCTGCCCAGTCCGGTGGACATCCCGCCGGTCAAGGGGCACGAGGTGGGCAACGAGGAGCAGGCCGTGCTGCGCAAGGCCGACCCGTCCGAGCCGTTCGCCGCGCTGGCGTTCAAGATCATGTCGGACCAGCACCTCGGCAAGCTGACCTACATCCGGGTCTACTCCGGCACGCTGGAGGCGGGCTCGAACGTGCTCAACACGGCTAAGGGCCGCCGGGAGCGGATCGGCAAGATCTACCAGATGCACGCCAACAAGCGCGAGGAGCGCCCGACGGCGGTCGCTGGGCAGATCGTGGCCGTGATGGGGCTCAAGGACACGTCCACCGGGGACACCCTCAGTGACCCGGCCAAGCAGGTGATCCTGGAGTCGATGACCTTCCCGGCACCGGTCATCAACGTGGCCATCGAGCCGAAGACCAAGGGCGACCAGGACAAGCTGGGCACCGCGATCCAGCGGCTGGCCGAGGAGGACCCGACCTTCCAGGTCCGCACGGACGAGGAGACCGGGCAGACGATCATCTCCGGGATGGGCGAACTGCACCTCGAGGTCCTGGTAGACCGGATGCGCCGGGAGTTCCGCGTCGAGGCCAACATCGGCCGCCCGCAGGTCGCCTACCGGGAGACCATCCGCAAGAAGGTCGAGAAGGTCGACTACACGCACAAGAAGCAGACCGGCGGCGCCGGCCAGTATGCGCGGGTGGTCATCAACCTGGAGCCGACTGGCGGCGACGGCGGCGGCTACGAGTTCGAGAACAAGATCACCGGAGGCCGTATCCCCCGGGAGTACATCCCGTCGGTGGACGCGGGCTGCCAGGAGGCCGCCGAGTTCGGTGTCCTGGCCGGCTACCCGATGGTGGACGTGCGGGTCACCCTCACCGATGGTGCTTACCACGAGGTGGACTCGTCCGAACTCGCCTTCAAGATCGCTGGTTCGATGGCGTTCAAGAAGGCGGCCGGGCACGCGGACCCCGTGCTGCTCGAGCCGGTGATGGCCGTCGAGGTCAGGACCCCGGACGACTACATGGGCGACGTGATCGGCGACCTGAACAGCCGGCGCGGCCAGATCCAGGCCATGGAGGAGCGCTCCGGCGTCCGCGTGGTCAAGGCCAACGTGCCGCTGTCCGAGATGTTCGGCTACGTGGGTGACCTGCGCAGCCGGACTCAGGGCCGGGCGGACTACAGCATGCAGTTCGACTCGTATGCCGAGGTCCCGCCCAGCATCGCCAAGGAGATCATCGCCAAGGCCCGTGGTGAGTAACCACAGGTAACACACACGTCAATCAGAAGAAACGGGCGCACGAGGAGCGCCTTGGCCCCACCGCCGGTGGGGACGATCGCAACGAGGAGAAACCAGTGGGCAAGGCCAAGTTCGAGCGGACCAAGCCGCACGTGAACATCGGCACCATCGGGCACATCGACCACGGCAAGACCACGCTGACCGCGGCGATCACCAAGGTGCTGCACGACAAGTATCCAGACGTTAATCCCTTCTACGCCTTCGACGACATCGACAAGGCGAAGGAAGAGAAGGAACGCGGGATCACCATCTCGATCACGCACGTCGAGTACACCACGGAGAAGCGCCACTACGCGCACGTGGACTGCCCGGGTCACGCGGACTACATCAAGAACATGATCACTGGTGCCGCGCAGATGGACGGCGCCATCCTGGTGGTCGCCGCCACCGACGGCCCGATGCCGCAGACTCGTGAGCATGTGCTGCTGGCCCGTCAGGTCGGCGTGCCGTACATCGTGGTCGCGCTGAACAAGGCCGACGTGGTGGACGACGAGGAGATCCTCGAGCTGGTCGAGCTCGAGGTGCGCGAGCTGCTCACCCAGTACGAGTTCCCCGGCGACGACGTACCGGTGATCCGGGTCTCCGCGCTCAAGGCGCTGGAGGGCGACGCGGAGTGGGCCGAGAAGGTCGTCGAGCTGATGAACGCGTGCGACGAGAGCATCCCCGAGCCGGTCCGGGACACCGACAAGCCGTTCCTGATGCCGGTCGAGGACGTGTTCTCGATCACCGGCCGCGGCACTGTGGTGACCGGCCGGATCGAGCGTGGCAAGGTGCACACCTCCGAAGAGGTCGAGATTATCGGCATCAAGGAGAAGTCGCAGAAGACCACGGTCACCGGGGTGGAGATGTTCCACAAGATCCTGGACGAGGGCCAGGCCGGTGACAACGCGGGCCTGCTGCTGCGTGGCATCAAGCGCGAGGAAGTGGAGCGCGGCCAGGTCGTCATCAAGCCGGGCACCAACAGCCCGCACACCGAGTTCCACGCCCAGGTCTACATCCTGTCCAAGGATGAGGGCGGCCGGCACACCCCGTTCTTCAACAACTACCGTCCGCAGTTCTACTTCCGGACCACGGACGTGACGGGCGTCGTCCACCTGCCCGAGGGCACCGAAATGGTGATGCCCGGCGACAACACCGAGATGCGCGTCGAGCTGATCCAGCCCATCGCCATGGAGGAGGGCCTGCGCTTCGCTATCCGCGAGGGCGGCCGCACAGTTGGCGCCGGCCGGGTCATCAAGATCGATAAGTAGTGAATCCGCCGCCCCCGGCCACCGGCCGGGGGCGGCGAGCACTGCGCACAACGCAGAACCGGCCTACGGAACGAAGGAATCGAAGGCACATGGCGGGACAAAAGATCCGCATCCGGCTCAAGGCCTATGACCACGAGGTCATCGACAGCTCGGCGCGGAAGATCGTCAACACGGTGACGCGCACCGGCGCGCGGGTTGCCGGGCCTGTCCCGCTGCCCACCGAGAAGAACATCTACTGCGTCATCCGCTCCCCGCACAAGTACAAGGACTCGCGGGAGCACTTCGAGATGCGCACGCATAAGCGGCTGATCGACATCATCGACCCCACGCCGAAGACCGTCAACTCGCTGATGCGGCTGGACCTGCCCGCCGGCGTCGACATCGAGATCAAGCTCTGAGGAAACGCACCGAAATGAGTCAGCTTTTCGCATCTCGGATTGGCCTCGGATGCCGCAGGCACCGGGCCGAACGCCGCAGCGCGGTTTTTGCTGCGGTGTCCCGGCGCCGAGGACCCGCCTCCCGCGGCACTGTCCCGCGCGCCTCCGGCACGACCATGCGAAGCGCCCGCGAGGGAGGCCAGAAGATATGACCAAGCACATCAAGGGCGTGCTCGGCACGAAGCTCGGCATGAGCCAGGTCTTCGACGCCGAAGGGCGCATGGTTCCCGTCACGGTTATCGAGGCGGGTCCCTGCGTGGTGACCGCGGTGCGCACGCCAGACGCTAACGGGTACTCCGCGGTGCAGCTGGGCTACGGCGAGATCGATCCGCGCCGGGTCAACCAGCCGCTGGCCGGCCACTTCGCCAAGGCCGCCGTGACGCCGCGCCGGTACCTGGCCGAGCTCAGGACCGATGACGCCACCGACTACACCCTCGGCCAGGAAGTCACCGCCGAGACGTTCGCCGCGGGCGACCTGGTTGACGTGACCGGGCGGAGCAAGGGCAAGGGCACCGCGGGCGTGATGAAGCGGCACGGCTTCAAGGGCCTGAGCGCTTCGCACGGCACCCAGCGCAAGCACCGCTCGCCCGGGTCGATCGGCGGCTGCGCCACCCCGGGCCGGGTGTTCAAGGGCGTGCGGATGGCTGGCCGGATGGGCAATGCCCGCACCACCACGCCGAACCTGACCGTGCACTCGGTGGACGCCGGGCGCGGCCTGCTGCTGATCCGCGGGGCGGTGCCCGGCCCCAAGGGCGGGCTGATCCTGGTCCGCAGCGCGATCCGGGTCGCCCAGTCCGCCACGAAGGAGGCCTCGTGAGCACCACCGTCAGCGTCGTCTCCCCGTCAGGCGCCAAGGGTGCCAAGGCCCAGGACGTGGAGCTGCCCGACGAGATCTTCGGCGCCAAGATCAACGTGCCGCTGATGCACCAGGTCGTGGTGGCCCAGGAGGCCGCGGCCCGGCAGGGCACGCACGCCACCAAGACCCGCGGCCTGGTCCGCGGCGGTGGCCGGAAGCCGTACCGGCAGAAAGGCACCGGCCGGGCCCGCCAGGGCAGCGTCCGGGCGCCGCAGTACGCCGGCGGCGGCACCGTGCACGGCCCGCAGCCCCGGTCCTACGTGCAGCGGACCCCGAAGAAGATGAAGGCCGCCGCGCTCCGCGGTGCGCTGTCCGACCGGGCCAGCAATGGCCGGGTGGCGGTGGTCAGCGGCTTCGTGGCCGGGGAGGCGCCCAAGACCAGCGAGGCGCTGGAGGTGCTGCACACCGCGATCGGGCTGCTCGGCGAGAAGTTGCGGGGCACCGTGCTGGTCGTCACCCAGCCCGACGACGAACTGGCCTGGAAGAGCCTGCGCAACGCGCCCGGCGTCCGGCTGCTGACGGTGGGCCAGCTGAACACCTACGACGTCCTGGTGAGTGAGCACGTGGTGTTCACCCAGGCGGCGCTGGCCGAGTTCACCGGCCGCGACGCAGCGGAGACGGCCAAGAAAGAGGATGAGCAGTGAGCGCGACCCGGGTCTACAATCCCCGCGACATCCTGCTGCGGCCGATCATCTCGGAGAAGACGTACCGGCTCGCGGACGATGGCAAGTACACCTTCCTGGTGCCGCAGGACGCCAACCGGACCGAGGTCCGGCAGGCGGTCGAGGCCATCTTCGGCGTCAAGGTGACCGGGGTGAACACGCTCAACCGGCCGGGCAAGCGGCGCCGCACCCGGTACGGCTGGGGTCAGCGGCCGTCCACCAAGCGGGCCATCGTCAGCCTGGCCGAGGGTGAGCGGATCGACGTCTTCGGCGGACCGGTCAGCTAGCGCGGCCAGATAGAGGAGCTTGAGCACACATGGCTATCCGCAAGTACAAGCCGACGACCCCGGGACGGCGGGGCGCGAGCGGCGCGGACTTCTCTGAGCTCACCCGCAGTGAGCCGGAGAAGTCGCTGGTCCGCCCGCTGTCCTCGAAGGGCGGCCGGAACGTGCACGGCCGGATCACCGCCCGGCACCAGGGTGGCGGGCACAAGCGTGCCTTCCGGCTGATCGACTTCCGGCGCAACGATAAGGACGGCATCCCGGCCAAGGTCGCGCACATCGAGTACGACCCCAACCGGACGTCCCGGATCGCGCTGCTGCACTACGCCGACGGCGAGAAGCGGTACATCCTGTGCCCGCAGGGGCTGGCCCAGGGCGACCGGGTGGAGAACGGCCCGGGTTCGGACATCCGGCCGGGTAACTGCCTGCCGCTGCGGAACATCCCGACCGGCACCGTGGTGCACGCTATCGAGCTGCGGCCGGGCGGCGGGGCCAAGATCGCCCGGTCGGCTGGCTCCGGTGTCCAGCTGCTGGCCAAGGACGGCGGGTTCGCCCAGCTGCGGATGCCGTCCGGTGAGATCCGCCGGGTCGACGCCGCCTGCCGGGCGACCGTCGGCGAGGTCGGCAACGCGGAGCAGGGCAACATCAAGCTCGGCAAGGCGGGCCGCAACCGGTGGAAGGGACACCGTCCCTCGGTGCGCGGTGTCGCGATGAACCCGGTCGACCACCCGCTGGGTGGTGGCGAGGGCAAGAGCTCGGGCGGCCGGCATCCGGTCAGCCCGTGGGGCAAGCCCGAGGGCCGGACCCGGCAAGCAAACAAGTCCAGCGACCGGATGATCGTCCGCAGGCGCAGCAAGAAGAAGCGGTAGGAGCACTGAGCGATGCCTCGTAGCCTGAAGAAGGGCCCGTTCGTCGACGACCACCTGATCAAGAAGGTGGACGCGCAGAACGACGCCGGAACGCGGAACCTGATCAAGACATGGTCACGACGTTCCATGATCGTTCCAGCCATGCTGGGCCACACGATCGCGGTGCACGACGGCCGCAAGCATGTGCCGGTGTTCATCACCGAGGCCATGGTCGGCCACAAGCTCGGTGAGTTCGCGCCGACCCGCACGTTCCGCAGCCACGTCAGGGATGACCGCCGCAGCCGCCGCTAGGCCGCTCCTGCGCAGACCAGAGAGAGCGAGTAAGAGAGATGGAAGCAAGGGCGAAGGCGCGGTACGTCCGCGTCACGCCGCGGAAGGCCCGCCGTGTGGTGGACCTCATCCGTGGCCTGCCTGCTACCGACGCGCAGGCGGTGCTCCAGTTCGCGCCGCAGTCGGCCAGTGACCCGGTAGGCAAGGTGCTGGCCAGCGCCATCGCCAACGCGGAGTACGGCCAGCAGGTGGACGCCGACTCGCTCGTGGTCAGCCGGGCGTGGGTGGACGAGGGCCCGACGCTGAAGCGGTTCCGGCCACGCGCCCAGGGCCGCGGTTACCGGATCAACAAGCGGACCAGCCACATCACGGTGATCGTGTCCGATGAAGCCCAGGGGAGGTCCCGCTAGTGGGGCAGAAAGTGAACCCGCACGGGTTCCGGCTGGGCATCACCACCGACTTCAAGAGCCGGTGGTATGCCGACAAGCTGTACAAGGACTACGTCGCGGAAGATGTGGCCATCCGCCGGATGCTGCAGCGCGGCATGGAGCGGGCCGGCATCTCCAAGGTCGAAATCGAGCGCACCAGGGACCGGGTCCGGGTGGACATCCACACCGCCCGGCCGGGCATCGTCATCGGCCGCCGCGGCGCCGAGGCCGACCGGATCCGCAGTGACCTGGAGAAGCTGACCAGCAAGCAGATCCAGCTGAACATCCTCGAGGTGAAGAACCCGGAGACGGACGCGCAGCTCGTCGCGCAGGGCGTGGCCGAGCAGCTGTCCAGCCGGGTGTCCTTCCGCCGGGCGATGCGCAAGGCCATGCAGACCACGATGAAGAGCCCGGGCGCCAAGGGCATCCGGGTGCAGTGCTCCGGCCGCCTCGGCGGCGCGGAGATGTCCCGGTCCGAGTTCTACCGCGAGGGCCGGGTGCCGCTGCACACGCTGCGCGCGGACATCGACTACGGCTTCTACGAGGCCCGGACCACGTTCGGCCGGATCGGCGTGAAGGTCTGGATCTATCGCGGCGAAGCGCCGCAGACCCGGGCCGAGCGCGAGGCGGCCGCGGCCGCTCTGCGGGCCGGCCAGCGCCGGGACCGGCCGACCGGGCCGCAGCGGCGGCGGCGTCCCGAGGGCGCCGACCGCGGCGACCGGGCACCCGGCGGCGACCGTCCCGACCGGGGCGGGGCGGACCAGGCGCCCGCCGGCCAGGCCAGCTCGGCCGCACCGGCCGAGGCGGCGCCCGCGGCGACCAGCGGTGAGGAGGGCTGAGTCATGCTTATCCCGCGCAGGGTCAAGCACCGCAAGCAGCACCGGCCAGACCGGCACGGGGCGGCCAAGGGCGGCACCCGGGTGGCCTTCGGTGAGTACGGCATCCAGGCACTGGAGCACGCGTACGTGTCCAACCGGCAGATCGAGTCGGCCCGTATCGCGATGACCCGGCACATCCGCCGTGGCGGCAAGGTGTGGATCACCATCTACCCGGACCGCCCGCTGACCAAGAAGCCGGCCGAGACCCGGATGGGTTCCGGCAAGGGCTCACCGGAGTGGTGGGTGGCCAACGTCAAGCCGGGCCGGGTGATGTTCGAGCTGTCCGGGGTGGCCGAGCCGGTGGCCCGGGAGGCGCTCCGCCGGGCCATGCACAAGCTGCCGATGAAGTGCAAGTTCGTGAAGCGCGAGGTCGGTGAGGCGTGATGTCACAGCACAAGCTGCCGATGCTCTGCTGGTCAAAATGCAAGTTCGTGAAGCGCGAAGTGGGTGAGGCGTGATGGCTGGACTGGCCGCTGCTGACCTCCGGAACTCCACCGAGGAAGAACTCGACAGCAAGCTGGCCGAGGCCAAGACGGAGCTGTTCAACCTGCGGTTCCAGGCCGCGACCGGCCAGCTGGAGAGCCACGGGCGGCTGCGCGCCGTCCGCAAAGAGATCGCCCGCATCTACACCGTGAAGCGGGAACGCGAGCTCGGCATCGTGACCCTGGTGCAGGAGGCGGAAGAGAGTGAGTGACGTGCAGCAGGACGGGCCTCTGGTCCGTGGCTACCGCAAGGTCCGCGAGGGCTACGTGGTCAGCGACAAGATGGACAAGACCGTGGTGGTCGAGGTCGAGGACCGGGTCAAGCACCCGAAGTACGGCAAGATCATCCGGCGGACCAAGAGGTACATCGCGCATGACGGCGAGAACACGTGCGGCGTCGGCGACCGGGTGCGGCTGATGGAAACCAGGCCGCTGTCCGCGACGAAGCGCTGGCGCGTCGCGGAGATCCTGGAGAAGGCCAAGTAATAACCACCCGCGGGGCGCGGGCCCCGCGAGACCCCGGCGTCAGGAAGCAGGAGTTGACGTGATCCAGCAGGAGTCGCGGCTTAAGGTCGCCGACAACACCGGAGCCAAGGAGATCTTGTGTATCCGTGTGCTCGGCGGCTCGGGCCGGCGATACGCGGGCATCGGTGATGTCATCGTGGCGACAGTGAAGGATGCCCTTCCGGGTGCCGGGGTGAAGAAGGGCGATGTCGTCAAGGCGGTCGTGGTGCGCACCCGCAAGGAGCGCCGCCGCGGTGACGGCTCGTACATCCGGTTTGACGAGAACGCCGCTGTGCTGATCCGGGACGGCGGGGACCCACGCGGTACCCGCATCTTCGGCCCGGTCGGCCGCGAGCTGCGCGAGAAGCGGTTCATGCGGATCATCTCGCTCGCGCCGGAGGTGCTGTGATGGCATCGAGCAGCAGGAAGGCCGGGATGGCTAAGAAGAACAGTGCGGCGAAGCCGGCCCGCATGAAGATCAAGAAGGGCGACCACGTAATCGTCATCGCGGGCAAGGACGTGGGCCGCGAGGGCACGGTCATCCTGGCCGACCCGGAGCGGCAGCGGGTCCTGGTCCAGGGCGTCAACATGGTCCACAAGAACAAGAAGGTGGATTACCAGGGGCAGCGTGGTGCCAAGACCGGCGGCATCGTGAACACCGAGGCGCCGATCCACGTGAGCAACGTGCAGCTGATCGACCCGGACACCAAGAAACCGGCCCGGGCCGGGTTCCGCTACGGGGAAGACGGCACCAAGGTGCGGGTCTCCCGTGCGGGCGGTAAGGACTTCTGATGACGACCACGACTGAGCAGGCAGCAGCCCGGCCGCAGTACCCCACGCCGCGGCTCAAGGAGCGCTACCGGCAGGAGATCGCGCCGGCCATGCGTGAGGAGTTCAGCTACGCCAACGTGATGAAGATCCCCACGGTGACCAAGATCGTGGTGAACATGGGCGTCGGCGAGGCGGCCCGGGACGCCAAGCTGATCGAGGGCGCGCTCCGGGACCTCACCCTGATCACCGGGCAGAAGCCCGCGGTGGCCCGGGCCCGGAAGTCGATCGCCCAGTTCAAGCTGCGCGAGGGCATGCCGATCGGGGCGCACGTGACGCTGCGCGGCGACCGGATGTGGGAGTTCCTGGACCGGCTGCTGTCGCTGGCCCTGCCCCGGATCCGCGACTTCCGCGGGCTGTCCGACCGGCAGTTCGACGGCCGGGGCAACTACACGTTCGGTCTGAACGAGCAGCTGATGTTCCATGAGATCGACGCGGACCGGGTGGACCGGCAACGCGGCATGGACGTGACCGTGGTGACCACCGCGACGAATGACGAAGAGGGCCGCGCCCTGTTGCGGCGGCTCGGATTCCCGTTCAGGGAGAGCTGAGGAATGGCGAAGAAGGCACTAGTTGTCAAGGCGAACCGGACGCCCAAGTTCAAGGTGCGCGGGTACACCCGCTGCTCGCGCTGCGGGCGGCCGCGCGCCGTGTACCGCAGGTTCGGCCTCTGCCGGATCTGCTTCCGCTCGATGGCCCACCGCGGTGAGCTGCCGGGCATCACGAAATCAAGCTGGTAATTAACGCCAGTACTGAGTAGTGACCAACCTGGGCGCGCGGAAACCGCGCCCACTGACCACGCCGCAGGTCCCGCAGGGGAAACCATGGCGAGGAGGGCCACCAGGCCATGACGATGACCGACCCGATCGCAGACATGCTGACCCGTCTGCGCAATGCCAACTCGGCGTACCACGACACCGTGGGCATGCCCAGCTCCACGATCAAGGTCCGGATCGCGGAGATCCTCAAGCAGGAGGGCTACATAGCCGGCTTCACGGTGGAAGACGCCGAGGTGGGCAAGAGCCTCGTGCTGTCGCTCAAGTTCGGGCCGACCCGGGAGCGCTCCATCGCGGGCATCAAGCGGGTGTCCAAGCCCGGCCTGCGGGTGTACGCGAAGAAGGACAACCTGCCCCGGGTGCTCGGCGGCCTCGGTGTCGCCATCATCTCCACCTCAAATGGCCTGATGACCGACAAGCAGGCGAACAAGCGTGGCGTGGGCGGGGAAGTCCTCGCCTACGTCTGGTAGGGAGACCGCGATGTCACGAATCGGACGGCTCCCGGTGGAGATCCCTGGCGGGGTCGACGTCACCATCGACGGCCGGGCGGTCAGCGTCACGGGCCCCAAGGGCAGCCTGGCGCTGGAGCTCACCCCGCCGATCGAGATCTCCCGGGACGACGGCACGCTGAAGGTCACCCGGCCCAACGACGAGGGCAAGGTGCGGGCGCTGCACGGCCTGTCCCGCACCCTGGTGCAGAACATGGTCACCGGGGTCACCCAGGGCTACAGCAAGACGCTGGAGATCGTCGGGGTCGGCTACCGGGTCCAGGCCCGGGGCTCGAACCTGGAGTTCTCGCTGGGCTTCAGCCACCCGGTCATGGTGACCCCGCCGGCCGGCATCACGTTCCGCGTCGAGACCCCGACCCGGCTGGTTGTCGAGGGAATCGACAAGCAACTGGTCGGTGAGGTCGCGGCCAACATACGCAAGCTGCGCAAGCCCGACCCGTACAAGGGCAAGGGCATCCGCTACCAGGGCGAGCAGATCCGGCGCAAGGTCGGGAAGGCTGGGAAGTAACCGATGACTGCCACGAAGACCAGGCCCCGCGGCCGCGCCGCCGCGCGCAACCGGCGGCATCTGCGGGTGCGCAAGAAGGTGCAGGGCAGCGCCGAGCGGCCCCGGCTGATCGTCAACCGGTCAGCCCGGCACACCATGGTCCAGCTGATCGACGACGGCACGGGCCGGACACTCGCATCCGCATCTACCCTGGAAGAGACGGTCCGGACGGCCGACGGGGACAAGACGGCCAAGGCGCGCGAGGTGGGCAAGCTGCTCGCCGAGCGGGCCAAGGCGGCCGGCATCGATGCGGCCGTGTTCGACCGGGCCGGCTGGGCCTACCACGGGCGGATCGCCGCCCTGGCCGACGCCGCCCGCGAAGGTGGCCTGTCCCTGTGAGCGCGAACTTTGGGGCTAGCACTGTGAACGGGACTGCGCGAGCTAAGACATACGAGAGAAGGAACATCTGATGGCAGGAGGACCGCGGCGTGGTGGCGGCGGCGAGCGGCGTGACCGCCGTGACGACCGCCGCGGCGGCGGCGCCGACAAGGGCACGGCCTACCTGGAGCGGGTAGTCACCATCAACCGGGTGGCCAAGGTAGTCCAGGGTGGCCGGCGGTTCAGCTTCACCGCGCTGGTCATCGTGGGCGACGGCAACGGCATGGTGGGCGTGGGCTACGGCAAGGCCAAGGAGGTGCCCGCGGCCATCGCCAAGGGCGTCGAGGCGGCCAAGAAGGCGTTCTTCCGGGTGCCGCGGATCGCGGGCACCATCCCGCACACCGTGCAGGGTGAGGAGTCCGCGGGCGTGGTGCTGCTCAAGCCGGCCAGCCCGGGAACCGGCGTCATCGCCGGCGGCCCGGTGCGGGCCGTGCTCGAGTGCGCGGGCGTGCACGACGTGCTGTCCCGGTCGCTCGGCTCGTCCAACCCGATCAACGTCGTGCACGCGACCGTGGCCGCGCTGAAGAGCCTGAAGCGGCCCGAGGAGATCGCCGCCCGGCGCGGGCTTCCGATCGAGGACGTGGCCCCGGCGGCCATGCTGCGTGCTCGCGCAGCAGCGGCCGGCGCTCGGTGCCGCGTCCGGCAACAGCTGAGCGGAGCAAGGGTGATGGCACAGCTGAAGGTAACTCAGACCCGGTCGGGTATCGGGGGCACCAAAGAGCAGCGCGCTTCGTTGCGCTCATTGGGGCTGAAGCGGATCGGGCAGTCGGTCGTCAAGGACGACCGGCCCGAGTTCCGCGGCATGATCAACGCGGTGCGGCACCTCGTCACCGTCGAGGAGGTCGACTGACATGCTGAGGATCCATCATCTCCGCCCGGCGCCGGGCTCGCGCACCGAGCGCACCCGGGTCGGCCGCGGCGAGGCGTCCAAGGGCAAGACCGCGGGCCGTGGCACCAAGGGGACCAAGGCCCGCGGGCAGGTGCACCTGGGCTTCGAGGGCGGCCAGATGCCGCTGCAGCGCCGGGTGCCGAAGCTGCGGGGCTTCTCCAACTCCCAGTTCAAGACCACCTACCAGGTGGTCAACACCGGCCGGCTCACCGAGCTGTACCCGCAGGGTGGCGACGTGACCCCGGAGGACCTGGCGGCCAAGGGCGCGGTCCGGCCCGGCCAGCTGGTCAAGGTGCTGGGCCAGGGTGATGCGGGAGCGGCGCTGCGGGTGACCGCGCACGCCTTCTCCGCGTCCGCCCGGGAGAAGATCACCGCGGCTGGAGGGACGGTCACTGAGCTGTGATGCGCGGGCCGGCCGGGCGACCATCCCGGCTGGCCGTCGCGGTAGACGCTTCGCAGCGTCGATCGGCCCACCAGCGCACAGTCATCGTCACTGAGCGCAGGGGGCTGTTACAGTGCTGCGGACGCGTTACACTGCGGCGCACCGGCGGCCGGTGCCACCCCCGGGCAGGCACGGCCCGACCCCGTTGACCGATCTACTTGAGGACGGCGCATGCTGACCGCGTTCATCCGGGCCTTCCGGACGCCTGACCTGCGCAAAAAGCTGCTGTTCACGCTCGGTATCCTGGCCGTGTTCCGGCTGGGGGCGGCGATCCCGACCCCGGGCATCTCCGAGAAGGCGGTGCAGTTCTGCACCGGCCTGGAGAAGACCAGCAGCGCGGCGGGCGTGTATCAGCTGGTCAACTTGTTCAGTGGTGGCGCGCTGCTCCGGCTGTCCGTGTTCGCCCTGGGCATTATGCCGTACATCACGGCCAGCATCATCTTGCAGTTGCTCGCCGTGGTCATCCCGCGGCTGGAGACGCTGCGCCAGGAGGGCCAGGCCGGCCAGGCGAAGATCACCCAGTACACCCGGTACCTGACCATCGGGCTGGCCATCCTGCAATCCACCGGCATCGTCGCCTACACCCGGTCCGGCAACCTATTCTCCGGCTGCACCGAGCAGCTGATCCCGAACCCGTCGGTGCTCACCATCACCACCATGGTGATCACCATGACATCGGGCACCGCGGTGATCATGTGGCTGGGCGAGCTGATCACCGACCGCGGCGTCGGCAACGGCATGTCCGTGCTGATCTTCACCACCGTCATCTCCCAGATGGCGGGCTACATGGTGGACGTGTACAACTCCAAGCACCTCATCGTGACGGCGGTGGTGGCCCTGGTCGCGGTGGCCATCGTGGCCTTCGTGGTCTTCATGGAACAGGCCCAGCGCCGGATTCCGGTGCAGTACGCCAAGCGCATGGTGGGCCGCAAGATGTACGGCGGGACGTCCACCTATATACCGCTCAAGGTGAACCAGGCCGGCGTCATCCCGGTCATCTTCGCCTCGTCGCTGCTGTACATCCCGATCCTGGCGGCCGGGCTGTTCGGCAATAAGAACCATCCCTCCGGCTGGGTCAACTTCATCGACAACTACCTCGGCAACGGGGTAGTCGGCGACTCCGCCCTGTATATGGGCCTGTTCTTCGTCCTGATCATCTTCTTCACGTACTTCTACGTATCCATCACCTTCAACCCGACGGAGGTGGCGGACAACATGAAGAAGTACGGCGGCTTCATCCCCGGTATCCGCCCTGGGCGGCCCACCGCCCAGTACCTGAACTATGTGCTCACCCGGCTCACCGCGCCCGGGTCCGTTTACCTGGGCCTGATCGCGCTCGTCCCGATGGTCGCGTTCGCGCTGCTCGGGGTCGGCACTCAGTTCCCGTTCGGCGGGACCAGCATCCTGATCGCAGTGGGGGTGGGTCTGGACACGGTGAAGCAAATCGAGAGCCAGCTGCAGCAGCGTAACTATGAGGGCTTCCTGCGATAGTGCGCGTCGTCCTCGTCGGGCCCCCCGGTGCGGGCAAGGGGACACAGGCCCAGTTCATAGCGTCGCACCTGTCCATCCCGAAGATCTCGACAGGTGACATCTTCCGCACCAACGTCAGCCAGGGCACCGCGCTCGGCCGCCGCGCGCAGGCCGTCATGGAGCGCGGGGATCTGGTGCCCGACGAGGTGACCATCGCCATGGTCACCGACCGGCTGCAGGAGGACGACGCACAGTCTGGGTTCCTGCTGGACGGCTTCCCGCGGACCGTGCCGCAGGCCGAGACGCTCAAGAAGCTGCTGTCCGCCTGGGACTCCCGGCTGGATGTCGTGCTGGAACTGGTGGTGGACGACGACGAGGTGGTCCGGCGGCTGTCCGGCCGCCGGACCTGCCGCCGCTGCGGGCGGATCTGGCATGTCCTGTTCGACCCGCCCGCCCGCAGCGAGATCTGCGACGACTGCGGCGGTGAGCTGTTCCAGCGGGACGACGACCGGGAGCACACGATCCGGCACCGGATCGAGGTCTACCAGGAACAGACCGCCCCGCTGATTGCGTTCTACGCCGACGAGGGCATCCTGCTCGGCATCGACGCCACCGGCCCGGTGGAGGAGATCACCGAGCGGGCGCTCAGCGCGCTGCGCCGGTTCATCCGCTGACCGCCTGACACGGGTACCGTTGAAGCAGCGCCAGCAGAAGGGGTGAATGCGGATGCCGGGTGACCCGAAGCTCCGCGCCTCCGACGCGGACCGGGAGCGGACCGTGGCGCTGCTGCGCGAGCACCTGGCCGCGGGCCGGCTGACCGCCGAGGAGTTCCACGAGCGGCTGGACGCCGCCTACGCGGCCAAGACCCTGGGCCAGCTGGACGAACTGCTGGCCGACCTGCCCGCGATCGACCTTTACGAACTGCCCGACGCCGCGCTGCGCCGCAACCGGCCCGGCTACGGCCAGCTGCCATGGGGCCGCCGGTCCAGCTGACGGACCGGGGAATTTTCCCGGCCGGTTCCCGGTTCGCAATGTCAGGCAGGGTCGCGTAGACTCTGCTCCGGCCTGTGAGTTGCCTTGTGCTGGATTCAGCATTGCCTCACAGATACGAGGTACCACGACCACGAAGTAGACAACACCTGCCTGCACGCGTCAGAACTGGCGAGCGCAGCGGGCCTAGCAGCGAAGCGCGGAGGACATGCCCAAGAAGGACGGCGCCATCGAGATCGAGGGCAGGATCGTCGAATCACTTCCCAATGCCTTCTTCCGGGTGGAGCTAGACAATGGGCACAAGGTTCTCGCCCACATCAGCGGAAAGATGCGCATGCACTACATCCGCATCCTGCCGGATGACCGGGTTGTCGTTGAGCTGAGCCCATACGACCTGAGCCGCGGCCGGATTGTCTACCGGTACAAGTGAGGAAGCTGCGATGAAGGTCAAGCCCAGCGTGAAGAAGATCTGCAGCAAGTGCCGGGTGATCCGGCGGCATGGCCGAGTCATGGTCATCTGCTCTGACCCGCGGCACAAGCAGCGTCAGGGCTGACGCCCTGAGCTAAGGCGTATCCGCAGCCTGGGGCCGGCCTGAGGGCCGGCCCGGGCCACCCCCGGTGGAGGCCGGGGCCCTACCCGGGCAGGGGCAGGGGAGTGGGTGCGCACGAACCTCCGCGACGAAGAAGGAGAACTGCCCGCCCATGGCACGCCTCGTTGGCGTTGACCTCCCCCGCGAAAAGCGGCTCGAGGTCGCACTTACCTACATCTACGGAATTGGGCACACCCGCGCGCTGGAGACCATCTCCGCCACCGGCGTCAGTGCTGACACCCGGGTGCACCAGCTCAGCGACGACGAACTGGTCCGGCTCAGGGACTGGATCGAAGCCACCTACAAGGTCGAAGGTGACCTGCGCCGCGAGGTGCAGGCCGACATCCGCCGCAAGATCGAGATTGGCTGCTATCAGGGCATCCGGCACCGCCGGGGACTGCCCGTGCACGGCCAGCGGACGCAGACCAACGCGCGCACCCGCAAGGGCCGCAAGAAGACAGTGGCCGGCAAGAAGAAGGCTGGCAAGAAGTAGTCCGCGCAGCGGATCGACGACCTCACCGAATAGGAAGCTAATGCCGCCAAGGAGCCGCACGGCCACCGCCAAGAAGGTGCGCCGCAAGGAACGGAAGAACGTCGCTCACGGGCACGCCCACATCAGGAGCACGTTCAACAACACCATCGTCTCGATCACCGACCCGGTCGGCAACGTCATCTCCTGGGCGTCGTCCGGCCAGGTCGGCTTCAAGGGGTCCCGTAAGTCCACCCCGTTCGCCGCGCAGATGGCTGCCGAGGCCGCGGCCCGCCGGGCCATGGAGCACGGCATGCGCAAGGTCGACGTGTTCGTCAAGGGCCCGGGCTCCGGGCGGGAGACCGCTATCCGCTCCCTGCAGGCGACCGGCCTGGAGGTCGGGTCGATCCAGGACGTCACCCCGGTTCCGCACAATGGCTGCCGCCCGCCGAAGCGGCGCCGGGTCTGAGGGAGTTAACGAGAAGATGGCGCGATACACGGGCCCAGACTGCAAGCTGTGCCGCCGCGAGAAGATGAAGCTCTTCCTCAAGGGTGCGAAGTGCGATTCGCCCAAGTGCCCGATTGAGATCCGGCCCTACCCGCCGGGTGAGCACGGCCGCAACCGGCCCAAGGAGAGCGAGTACCTGCTGCAGATCCGGGAGAAGCAGAAGGCCCGCCGGGTCTACGGCATCCTGGAGCGGCAGTTCCGCGGCTATTACCAGGAAGCCTCCCGCAAGCGCGGGATGACCGGCGAGAACCTGCTGCAGATCCTGGAGAGCCGCCTGGACAACGTGGTGTACCGGGCCGGCTTCGCCAAGAGCCGGGACATGGCCCGCCAGCTGGTCCGGCACGGCCATTTCCTGGTCAACGGCAAGAAGGTGGACATTCCGTCCTACCGGGTGACCGAGAACGACATCGTCGAGGTGACGCAGAAGTCGGCTCGAGCTGACCCCGATGGTGGTGGCCCGCGCCGAGGCTGGCGAGCGACCGTCACCGGCCTGGATGGAAGTCATCCCGGACAAGATGCGCATCCTGATCCACCAGCTCCCGGCCCGGGCCCAGATCGACACGCAGGTCCAGGAGCAGCTCATCGTCGAGTACTACTCGAAGTAATACGCTCGCGCTGGGCCGCCGCATGGGGTGGCGGCCCGGTTGCGGGGCGATGGCCCCTCCTGGTACGGGGGGCCGTCGGAGAGATCGCGGCGTCATATAGCGGGCGTCGCGGAAAGGGGTACCAATGCTCATCGCCCAGCGTCCGACCCTGACCGAAGAGCAGGTCGGCGACTTCCGGTCCCGGTTCGTCATCGAGCCGCTGGAGCCTGGCTTCGGCTACACGATCGGGAACTCGGTCCGCCGCACGCTGCTGTCCTCGATTCCCGGCGCCGCTGTCACCAGCATCCGGATCGAGGGTGTGCTGCACGAGTTCAGCACCGTTCCCGGGGTCCAGGAGGATGTCACCGACATCATCCTCAACCTGAAGGAACTGGTCGTCTCCTCGGAGCAGGACGAGCCGGTCGTGATGTACCTGCGCAAGCAGGGCCCCGGTGAGGTCACCGCGGCCGACATCGCCCCGCCGGCCGGCGTCGAGGTGCACAACCCGTCGCTGCACATCGCCACGCTGAACGCCAAGGGCAAGCTGGAGATGGAGCTGACGGTCGAGCGTGGCCGTGGCTACGTGTCCGCCGCGCAGAACAAGCAGCCGGGGCAGGAGATCGGCCGGATCCCGATCGACTCCATCTACTCCCCGGTGATGCGGGTCACCTACAAGGTTGAGGCCACCCGCGTCGAGCAGCGGACCGACTTCGACAAGCTGATCCTGGACGTCGAGACCAAGCCGTCCATGCGGCCCCGCGACGCGGTGGCCAGCGCGGGCAAGACCCTGGTCGAGCTGTTCGGCCTGGCCCGCGAGCTGAATGTGGAGGCCGAGGGCATCGACATCGGGCCGTCGCCGACGGACGCTGCGCTCGCCGCGGACCTGGCGCTGCCCATCGAGGAGCTCAACCTCACCGTCCGCTCGTACAACTGCCTCAAGCGCGAGGGCATCCACACCGTGGGTGAACTGGTCGCCCGCAGCGAGCAGGACCTGCTGGACATCCGCAACTTCGGCGCCAAGTCGATCGAGGAAGTCAAGCAGAAGCTGGTGGACATGGGTCTCGCGCTCAAGGACTCGCCGCCCGGATTCGACCCGGGCACCGCGGCGGACAGCTACGGCGCGGACGACGACGACAGCTACGTCGAGACCGAGCAGTACTGATCTGAGTAGTACTGGCCGGGCCGCTCCGGCCCGGCCAGCGAACCTAGGAGAACCTTCCGATGCCCACGCCCACCAAGGGAGCGCGGCTGGGCGGTAGCGCGGCTCACCAGAAGCACCTGCTGGCGAACCTGGCCACCGCCCTGTTCGAGCACGGCAAGATCACCACCACCGAGGCCAGGGCGCGGCGGCTCCGGCCGTACGCCGAGCGGCTGATCACCTTCGCCAAGCGGGGTGACCTGCACGCGCGTCGCCAGGTGCTCACCGTGATGACGGACAAGGGTGTGGTGCACACGCTGTTCACCGAGATCGGGCCGCAGTTCGCGGAGCGGGACGGTGGCTACACCCGGATCACCAAGATCGGCCCGCGGAAGGGTGACAACGCCCCGCTCGCGGTCATCGAGCTGATCCAGGAGGAGGCCGAGGCCAAGCCCTCGCGCCGCCGCCGGGCCCGGCGGTCGCAGCCCGCGGCCCGCCCGGCCGCCCCGGCTGAGGCTGAGGCTGAGGACACCGTGACCGCGGCTGAGGACGACGCTGAGGCGGCCGAGGCAGCCGACGTGGCTGAGGCTGCGGACGAGGACGTCGCGGCCGACGACGACGCGGCTGCGGACGAGGACGACGCGGACGCCGAGGATGAGGCCGACGCCGAGGACCCGGCCGACGCTGATGATGAGGCCGACGCCGACGCCGAGGCCGAGACCGCCGACGACAAGCCAGCCGAGAAGTAGCGTTTCCCCGCTGGGCGACGAGCCCGCGGCCTGCCGGCTGCGGCTCGATCTCGGCTATGACGGCGGGGAGTTCTCCGGCTGGGCGCGCCAGCCCGGCCGCCGGACCGTGCAGCAGGTGGCCGAGGAAGCCCTCGGCCACCTGTTGCGGCTTACTGAGCCGGTCGCGCTGACCGTGGCGGGCCGGACCGACGCGGGCGTGCACGCCCGCGGCCAGGTCGCGCACGTGGACGTCCCCCCGGCCGCGTGGGCGGCAGCCGCCCCGGCCGCGCTGCGCAGGCTGCGCGGCCTGCTGCCACCCGATGTCCGGGTGCACCAGGCCGGGATCGCCCCGCCCGGATTCGACGCCCGGTTCTCCGCGCTCTGCCGCCGGTATTCCTACCGGGTCTGTGACGACCCGGCCGGGCCGGACCCGCTGCGGCGGCATGACACGCTCGGCTACCGGCACCCGCTCGACGTATCCGCGATGAATGAGGCGGCCGCGTTGCTGGTGGGCGAGCACGACTTCGCCGCGTTCTGCCGCCGCCGGGAGGGCGCCAGCACGATCCGCGAACTGCTGGACCTGCGCTGGACCCGGGCCGAGCCGGGGGTGCTGGCGGGCCGGGTGGTGGCCGACGCGTTCTGCCACTCGATGGTCCGCGCGCTGACCGGGGCGCTGCTCAAGGTAGGCGACGGAACCCGGCCGCCCGGCTGGCCGGCCCAGGTGCTCCGGGCCGGGGTGCGCGACCCGGCGGTGCCGGTCGTCCCGCCGCACGGGCTGTGCCTGGAAGAGGTGCGGTACCCGGACGCTGACCGGCTGGCCGAGCGGGCCCAGGCGACCCGGCGGCTGCGCGGCTAGAGGTTAGGGCGTCGCGGGCTTGCCGAGCAGTTCCCGGCTGGTCAGGCTGATGTTCGCGGTGCTGCCGACCAGCGCGCGGGAGAACGCGTCCAGCTGCGCCCGCTGCTTCGGCCCGGCCGGCGCCTTGAGGCTGGTGAACTCGGCCCAGGTCAGGATCAGGTAATGACCCTTGATCTCGGCTTCCTCCAGACCGGTGCCCTTCATCAGGTTGCGGGTCGGCCCCTTCGCGCCGGGCAGCTGCTTGATGAACGCGGTGGCGCCGGTCGCCCTGCCTGCCTGCTCCGAGTCGGTCACGTTGGCCAGGTTGAGCACGCCGATGGTGGCCATGATCTTCTGCCCGGTGGACAGGTAGCTGGCCCGCATCACCTGGGTGCAGCCGCCCTTGCGCAACGCGGCCTGCAGCTTGCCGCCGAGCACCATCTTGGCGCAGTTGGCGCCCGAGGCCTTCTGCACGGTCCGGACCGCGGTCGCGCCGCCCGAGCTGAACTGGGCCGGGAACAACTCGGCCAGGGTCAGCGCGGCCGGGTCGTCCTGCCGGGTGGTGATGTGCTTCCACGGCCCAGGCGGCGCCGAACTAGCCGCACTGGCCGCCGCGGCCGGGTGCCGGGTGGCCGAGGCGGCGCTGCTGGTGCCCGCCTGCCGCGGCCCGAACTGCAGGTAGACCACGGTGATCAGGGCGCCGACCAGGACCAGCATGCCCGCTGGCATGAGCCACATCTTTACCCGGCTGACCGGCTTCCGGGGCTTGGCGCGGGGTGCGGCCGCGGGCCGCGGACCGGGAACCCCGGGGTGGCGATCCCGGCTGGGCCGGTATCGCGGCCGGCCCGGGTACCCGGCTCCGCCGGGGCGTCGAAGCCGCCGGAACCGAATTCGCCGGTATCGAAGCCCCCGGTGCCGAACGCGCCGGTGCCGAAGCCGCCGGTATCGAACCCGCCGGTATCGAACCCGCCGGTGTCCCGGCTGCTGGAGTCCGCCGGTGTCGAACCCGCCGGTGCCGAATCCGCCCGTGTCGAACCCGCCGGTGTCGAACCCGCCGGTGTCGCGGCTGCCGGGGTCCGCGGTGCCGAGGCCGCCGGTGCCGAAGCTGTCCCGGTCGAAGCCGCCGGTACCGAACCCGCCGGTGTCCCGGCTCCTGACGCCGCCGCCGGTGCCCTGCGCGTGTCCTGGGCCGCGTCCAGGGCCGCCTCCCGGCTGCGCCGGGCGGCCAGCCGGCCACCGGGCCGGGGTGCAGCCCGGCGCACCGGGATAGCCGGGGCTGGGTCCGGGCGCTGGCCGCGGCCGGCCGGTCAGCCCGCTGGGCGGCGCCGCGCCGGGCGAGCGGCCTGCCACGGCGCGCTGGCGGCCGCCGCGTCCGCGGCCTCGAACGGGCCGCGTGCCCCGGCGCCGGTGCCGGGGCCCGGCCCATGGCCGGTGCCGGGTCCTGCCTGGCTGGGCGGCCGGCCCGGCGGGCTGGTCCACTCGCCGGCCAGCTGGCCCTCGTCCAGCACGGCCCAGGTCTGGGTGGCGGTGGCGTCGGCCGATGGGTCGCTGACCGCGAGCTGTGAATAGCCTGGTTCGGCCAGATCGGGGCCCAGCCCGGCGCTGTGCCCGGGGCGGCCGGCCGCGGTGCGCAGCTCCGGCGAGTTCCACGGCGAGAACTGGCCCGGCGGGTACACCGGGTCAGGTGCACCGGGGGCGGGCGGGTAGCCGCGGACCGGGCCGCGGCCGTCGGGCCCGGCTGTCCGGAACGCGCCCGAGCTCCACAGTGATCCGCCGGTCTGCGGCCCGGTTCCGGACCCGCCGGGCTGCCGGGTACCGCCCTGGATCTCGTTGCCGGGCCGCCGCGGCGGGCGCCGCCAGGCGTCCTCATGCGCCGGCGGCGGTGCGGCAGGCTGGGCCGCCCCCCGCCCGCGGCCGGTCCCGCCGCCGCCGTGCCGCCCGCGAGGCGGGTCACCGCCACCGGGCTGCCGGGGGTCCGCCGCCGGGCCGGGCCCGGGAGCACGCCGATGCGTGGCCCGGCCCCGCTCTGCCGGACCCGCCGGGGCGGCACCTCCCGGCTGCGGCGGTCGCGGCGGCTGGCCGGTACTGGCGTTCGGATAATGGGGGCTGGCTGGTGGGGATGGCGCGGCACGGTGGCCGCCTGGCCCGGGCTGGCTCCGGTGCGGGCCACTCCGGGCCGGGGTCATCGGCCCACAGCGCGGTGCGGCGTGGCGCTCCCGCCCGGGTGTCCGGCGGGCCGCCGTCATCACCCGGATAGCCCATGCGGCGAGCGTATTCGTTCCGTGCCGCGAAGCTGGGCCGGACCGGTATTTTGGCCGCTGCGGCCGGTGCGCGGTGATCACTTTGACCGGGCTAGGACCGGCCGGTATCCTTCATTGACGTCCATGTGCGTCCGCATGCCCGCGATGCCCGCTCAGCGCGGCTGGTTGCGCGGTTAGCGGATGCGTCGGACGCCCTACACCCGGTCAGCCCGCCCAGCAGGTTGCCCCGGGTGCGGAGGCCAAGGATCGGGTCCCACCACACAAAGGCTTACCACCGTGCGCACATTCAGTCCCAAGGCCGGCGACATCCAGCATCAGTGGCACGTCATTGACGCGTCCGATGTGGTTCTCGGCCGCCTGGCCAGCCACGCGGCCATCCTGCTGCGCGGCAAGCACAAGCCGATCTTTGCGCCGCACGTGGACACCGGCGACTTCGTCATCGTGGTGAACGCCGAGAAGGTCGCGCTGACCGGCCGCAAGCTGGAGCAGAAGCAGGCCTACCGGCACTCCGGCTATCCGGGCGGGCTGCGCGCGGTGGCCTACAGTGACCTGCTGGAGAAGCACCCGGAGCGGGTCATCGAGAAGGCGGTCCGGGGCATGCTGCCGAAGAACTCGCTGGGCCGCAGCATGCTGCGCAAGCTCAAGGTCTATGCCGGGCCGGAGCACCCGCACCAGGCGCAGCAGCCGGTGCCTTACGAGATCACCCAGGTCGCCCAGACCGACCCCGCGGCGCATGCGGGCAGCCGCTGACCAGCGGTCGCCCCGCCGGAACCGATAGAGGAAGTACGAGGAACGAACCGTGGCCGAGTCCACAGGCACGCAGACGCTAGAGGATGGCGCCGGCGTGGAGACGGCGGAAGACGCCGGGGAGCACGTGTCGGAGTACACCACCGAGACGGCCGCGGATGCCGGCGAGCGGCCGGCCGGGCGCAAGCCCGTGGTCACCGGCACCGCGCTCGGCACCGGGCGCCGCAAGGAGGCGATCGCGCGGGTGCGGATCGCGCCCGGCACCGGGCAGTGGCGGATCAACGACCGCTCGCTCGAGGAGTTCTTCCCGAACAAGGTGCACCAGCAGCTGATCAGCGAGCCGTTCGTCAGCCTGGGCGCGGAGAACCAGTTCGACGTGGTCGCGCGGATCACCGGCGGCGGCGTCACCGGCCAGGCCGGCGCGCTGCGGCTGGGTATCGCCCGGGCGCTGATCCTGGTCGACCCGGAGAATAGGGTGACGCTGAAGCGGGCTGGCTTCCTCACCCGGGATCCACGGGTCAAGGAACGCAAGAAGTACGGGCTGAAGAAGGCGCGGAAGGCACCTCAGTACTCCAAGCGCTGACCTTCGCAGGCCAGTTTCCGGTTAATCCCCCGCAGAGGTCTGTTTGGCATGTCCGCGTTGACAACCTGATCCAGGGGGAGCTGCCTAGCCATGGCCCGGCTGTTCGGAACTGACGGTGTTCGTGGCGTAGCTGGCGAGGATCTGACCAGCCAACTGGCGCTGGACGTGGCCCGGGCCGCCGCGACCGTGCTGCACGACTCGGGAGCGTTCGAGGCCAAGGAGGCGGCCGGGCGGCGGCCGCTGGCCGTGGTCGGCCGCGATCCGCGGGCCTCCGGTGAGTTCCTGGAGGCGGCCGTGGTGGCCGGCCTGGCCGGGTCCGGGGTGGACGTGCTCCGGCTGGGCGTGATCCCCACGCCCGCGGTGGCGTTCCTGACCCGGGATCTCGGCGCCGAGCTGGGCGTGATGCTGTCGGCCAGCCACAACCCGGCGCCGGACAACGGGATCAAGCTGTTCGGCCACGGCGGCTTCAAGCTGCCGGACGCGGTCGAGGACGAGATCGAGGCGCACATCGGCATGCCGCCGCGGCGGGCCAGCGAGCTGCCCGCCGGGTTCGGCCGGGTCAGCGACGCGGGAGCGGAACGGGACCGGTACACGCGGCATCTGCTGTCCTCGCTGCCCGCGTCGGTACCCGCGGTGGCGGGCCAGGAAGGTGAGCCGGGTGCGCCACTGGCCGGGCTGACCGTCGTGGTGGACTGCGCGCACGGCGCCGCGGCCGAGTTCGCGCCGCGGATGCTGCAGCAGGCCGGGGCCAAGGTGATCGCGATCGGGGCCGAGCCGGACGGGCTGAACATCAACGACGGCTGCGGATCCACCCACCTGGATGTGCTGCGCGCCGAGGTGACCAGGCACGGCGCGGACGCCGGCATCGCGCACGACGGCGACGCCGATCGGTGCCTCGCAGTGAGCGCGGACGGCGCGGTGATCGACGGCGACCAGATCCTGGCGGTGCTCGCCCTGGCCCTGGCCGGCCAGGGGCGGCTGGCCGGGAACACCGTGGTCACCACCGTCATGTCCAACCTCGGCTTCCGCAACGCGATGCAGGACGCCGGGATCACCGTGGTGGAGACCGCGGTCGGCGACCGGTACGTGCTGGAGGCGATGCGGGCCGGCCAGTTCCGGCTCGGCGGGGAGCAGTCCGGGCACATCATCATGCTCGACCACGCCACCACCGGCGATGGCCTGCTGACCGCGCTGCACCTGCTGGCCACCGCGGCCCGGCAGGCGCTGCCACTGGCCGACGTGGCCGCGGTGATGACCCGGTACCCGCAGGTGCTGGTGAACGTGCCGGGAGTGGACAAGTCCCGGGTCACCGCCTCACCCGAGGTGGCCGCCGCGGTGGCCGCCGCCGAGCAGGAACTCGGCGCCTCGGGCCGGGTGCTGGTCCGGCCCAGCGGCACCGAGCCCGCGGTCCGCGTCATGGTCGAGGCCGTCGACCCCGACCAGGCCCACCAGGTGGCCGACCGCCTGGCCGCCGCCGTCCACGCCGCGGGCTAGCCCGTCGCCCAAGCGTGCGAATTTTTGCCCTCATAGGGGCAGAAATTCGCACGCTGGACGGGCAGGCAGCGCACCCGGCCGGGTCGCGTCGGCGCGATGTGCGCCGGGACAATGCGAACACCGCCGCCGGCCAGGGCACGCTCCGCTACGACTGGGCCGACGTGACCGGGCGGCCGTGCTTCGTCGCGGCCCAGGTGGCCGGCGCGCTGGCCGCCCGGGGCTGGACCGGCGCGCTGCGCCGGTGCGGGCGGAGCTGCGGGCTGGCTGGGACCGGCCGGGGCGGGACGTGACAGGCTGGGCTCGTGATCGTCGGCATCGGGGTGGACATCGTGGACGTCGGCCGGCTGTGGGCGGCACTGGAGCGAACCCCGGCGCTGGCGGCCCGGCTGTTCGCGGAGAGCGAACGCGGCGGGCGGCCGGAGTCGCTGGCCGCCAGCTTCGCGGCCAAGGAGGCGGTGGCCAAGGCGCTCGGCGCCCCGCCCGGGCTGCACTGGACCGACGTCGCCGTGTCCCGTGACCCCGATGGCCGGCCCGGGCTGCTGGTCACCGGCACGGTGGCCGCGCTGGCCCGGCAGCACGGGGTGCGCTGCTGGCATCTGTCGCTCAGTCATGATTCGGGGATGAGCATCGCGATGGTGGTGGCCGAAGGATGAGGAACGCGCATGACGTAGCCACGGTCCGGGCGGCGGAGCAGAGCCTGATGGCCCAGTTGCCACCGGGCACGCTGATGCAGCGGGCCGCGGCCGGCCTGGCGTCGGTGTGCGCGGGGCTGGCCGGCGGCACGGTGCCCGGGTCCCGGGTGGTGGTGCTGGCAGGCAGCGGGGACAACGGCGGGGACGCACTGTACGCGGGGGCCCGGCTGGCGGCCCGGGGGGCGTCGGTGCTCGCGGTCCGGGCCGCGGCCAAGATCCACGAGGCGGGCGCCGCGGCGCTCCGCGCGGCCGGCGGCCGGGTGGCCGCCGCGGACGACCCCGGGGTGCCGGCCGCGATCGGCGCGGCCGACCTGATCCTGGATGGCCTGCTCGGCATCGGCGGCCGGGGCGGGCTGCGCGAGCCGCAGGCGGCGCTGGCCGGGCTGGCCGCCGGGTCCCCGGCCGTGGTGGTGGCGGTGGACCTGCCCAGCGGGGTGGACGCGGACACCGGCGTCGTCGCTGGGGCGGCCATCCGGGCCGACGTGACGGTGGCGTTCGGCACCCTCAAGCCCGGGCTGCTGGTGGATCCCGGGGCCAGCCACGCCGGGGTGGTGGAGCTGATCGATATCGGCCTGGCGCCGTTCCTCGGCCCGCCCGACCTCATCGCTATGCAGGCCGCCGACGTCGGCGCGGCGCTGCCCCGGCCGCCCGCCGACTCGGACAAGTACCGCCGCGGGGTGGCCGGCCTGGTGGCCGGCAGCCAGCGCTACACCGGGGCAGCCGCGCTGGCCACCGGCGGCGCGCTGCGTGGCGGGGCGGGCATGGTCCGGCTGGTCTCGGCCGAGCACGCGGTGGCCGTGGTGCGGGTGCTGTGGCCGGAGGCGGTGATCACGGTGACCGGGCCGGACAGGCCGGCCAGCGAGGACATCCCGGCCGCCGGGCGGGTCCAGGCCTGGGTGGCCGGGCCCGGCATGGGCACCGACGAGGACGCACGGGAGCGGCTGGCCGCGGTGCTGGCCAGCGACGTGCCGGTGCTGGTGGACGCGGACGGGCTGACCCTGCTGGCGGCCGACCGCGGGCTGCTGGACCGGGCCGCGCCGACCCTGCTCACCCCGCACGCCGGGGAACTGGGCCGGCTGCTCGGGGTGGACCCGGCCGACATCGAGGCCCGCCGCCTGGAGCACGCGCGGCGGGCCGCTGCCGAACTGGGCGCCACCGTGCTGCTGAAGGGCTCGACCACGGTGATCGCGGCGCCCGGCGGGGGACCGGTGTGGGCCAACCTCACCGGGACGTCCTGGCTGGCCACGGCGGGCACCGGAGATGTGCTGTCCGGGCTGGCCGGCGCGCTGCTGGCGCAGGGCCTGGCGGTCGGCGAGGCGGCGGCGGCCGCGGCCTACCTGCACGGGCTGGCCGCCCGGCTGGCCGCAGGCGGCGCCGGGACACGGCCCGGGCTGGCCCGTCCCGGCGGTGCTCGTGTCGGTGGTGCGGAGGCCCCGATCGCGGCGGCGGATGTGATCGGCGCGCTGCCCGACGCGATCCGCGCCGTCCGGGGGCAGGCGCCCTGACCGGCCCCAGTACCGGGGGGCAAGCGGCCTGACCTGCCTCGGCACCCACGGCGTGCTGGCAAACTGGGGCGTCATGGACGGTCCCGCGGAAGCAGTCGTTGACCTGGCCGCAATCTCTGCCAACGTGACGGCGCTGCGCGGCCGGATCAGCGGACCGCAGCTGATGGCCGTGGTCAAGGCGGACGGGTACGGGCACGGCATGCTGCCTGCGGCCCGGGCGGCGCTGGCGGGCGGCGCCCAGTGGCTCGGTGTGGTGCACGTGGCCGAAGCGCTGGCGCTGCGCCAGCAGGGCATCACCAGCCGGGTGCTCGCGCTGACCGGCGTGCCCGGCGCGGCGCACGAAGCGGCGGTCCGGGCCGGCGTCAACCTGTCGGCGGACTCGGTGCCGCTGCTCACCGAGATCGCGGCGGCCGCCGCGGCGGCTGGGCAGCCCGCCCGGGTGCACCTCAAGGCCGACACCGGGATGGCCCGGGGCGGCGCGACACCGGCCGACTGGCCCGGGCTGGTGGCCGCCGCGCTGGCCGCACAGGCCGCCGGGACCGTCACGATCGCCGGGATATGGTCCCACCTGGCCTGCGCGGACATCCCCGGCCACCCGTCCATCGACGCCCAGCTGACCAGGTTCACCGAGGCCGTCGGGCAGGCCGAGGCGGCGGGCGCCCGGCCCGAGGTGCGCCACCTGGCCAACACGGCCGCCGCGCTCACCCGCCCGGACAGCTGGTTCGACCTGGTCCGGCCGGGCGGCGCGGTGTACGGGCTGGCCACCCTGCCGGGCGGCGCCCCGGGCTGGCTCCGGCCCGCCATGACGGTGCGGACCCGGCTGGTGCTGGCCAAGCGGGTGCCGGCCGGCACCCCGGTATCCTACGGTCACCGCTACACCACCCAGGGCGAGAGCACGCTGGGGCTGATCCCGGTCGGCTACGCGGAGGGCATCCCGCGGCAGGCGTCCGGTGTGGTCGAAGTCCAGGCGCGCGGCCGGCGCTGGCGGATCGCGGGCACCGTGTGCATGGACCTGTCCGTGCTCGACTTCGCGGCGGAACCCGCCGTGGCCGGGGACGAGGTGGTGCTGTTCGGGCCGGGCGACGCGGGCGAGCCCACGGCCCAGGAGTGGGCGGACGCGCTCGGCACGGTGTCCTACGAGGTCGTCACCAACTTCGCCGGGCTGCTGCCCCGAACCTACTCTGGAGTAGCATAAGGCCAGGACCAGGAGGTGTGATGGCGACCTGGCGGCGGATCACCGGAGTGGCCGGGCTGGCGGCGGGGGCCGTGGCGGCCGGCGCCGGGGCGGTGGTCGCCGCCGAGCGGATCGCCATCGGCCGGGCCCAGCTGCTGCGGGACAACTCGGTGCCGGAGAACTTCGGCGGGCTGCGCGGCCGGGCGCTGACCGTGCTGGCCGACGACGGTGTCCCGCTGCACGTGGAGATCGACGACCCGGCCCCGGACACGTCCGGCGGCGGCCTGGCCGGCCGTGCGCCCGGCCAGCCGGGCGGACCGGCCACCATCGTGTTCTGCCACGGCTACACGCTGAACCAGGACTGCTGGCACTTCCAGCGCCGTGACCTGCGCGGTCACCGGCTGGTGTTCTGGGACCAGCGGGACCACGGCCGGTCCGGCCGGTCCCCGGGCGGCGCGGCCAGCATCGACCAGCTGGGCGCTGACCTGAGCCGGGTGATCGCGGCGGTGGCCCCGGGGGACATGCCGGTGATCCTGGTCGGGCACTCGATGGGCGGGATGACCATCATGGCGCTGGCCGGCCAGCAGCCTGAGCTGTTCGGCACGAAAGTCATCGGCGCGGCGCTGATCTCCACCACGGCCAGCGGCCTGGACCGGGGCAGCCCGTGGATGCCCGGGCAGGCCCGGCCGGTGCTGCGCCGGGCGCTGCCGGTGGTGCTGCGTGGCGCGGCCACCGGCTACCGGGCCGTGCTGGTGGAACAGGGCCGCCGGGTGGCCAGCGACGTGTCGTTCCTGAGCACCCGGTTCATCGGCTTCGGCAACCCGCGGGTGGACCCGGCCACAGTCAACTTCCTCGAGCAGATGATCAGGGAGACGCCGATCGAGGTGATCGCGGCGTTCAGCGAGGCGCTGTACGCCTGTGACCTGCGCGGCACGCTGGCCACGCTGGGCGCCGTGCCGGTGCTCGTGCTGACCGGCGAGAAAGACCGGCTGATCTCCCCGTCGCTGGGGCTGGAACTGGCGGCGCAGATCCCCGGCGCCGAGCTCGTCCTGGTACCGGGCGCCGGGCACGCCCTTATCCTGGAGGACCCAGCGGTGGTCAACGAGGCGATCACCAGGCTGATCGCGCGGGCCGAGGACGGCTACTGCGCGCGGGAGCGGTCCGCCTGACCTGGTCTGGCGCTGGGATTCCGAGCAGCGAAGGCAGGTGCTGATCCGTGCCGGGTGACCGCATCGAGGTACCCACTGCGGCGGACATGCACGAGCTGGGCCAGCGGCTCGGCGCCGTGCTCCAGGCTGGTGACCTGGTGGTGCTCAGCGGCCCGCTCGGCGCCGGGAAGACCACCCTGGTCCAGGGCATCGGCGACGGCATGGCGGTGCGCGGGCCGGTCACCTCACCGACGTTCGTGATCGCCCGGGTGCACCCGGCGCTGGCCGGCGGCCCGGGCCTGGTGCACGTGGACGCCTACCGGCTGGGCAGCGTGGCCGAAGTGGACGACCTCGACCTGGACGCCTCGCTGGACGACTGCGTGACCGTGGTCGAGTGGGGTGAGGGCCTGGTCGAGGGGCTGGCCGCGGACCGGCTCGACATCAGCATCGGGATGAGCCCGGCGGGCGCGGACCGCGACTGGCGAACCGTCGGTATGACCGGTATTGGGCAACGGTGGGAGTCCGTTGCGGAATCCGTGTGTTGTGGCCTACCCGTAACTCCCAAGGCCATATAGTTTCGCTCGTCCGCGCATTGCTGAGACCGGCTCGCCCGCCCCGCGCCGCTGTCCGGCAATGCCTCCTGCGTCGTTCTTTAACGGTCTGATCCCTTTCCCGGAGGCGCGCCGTGGCTCAGCAGGGGCCGCAACCCCCGCGCTCCAGCAGGCTGTCCGCACGCGGCAACAGCCCACGCTGGAATGAAGCCGATTACCCGGACGACAACGAGGAACCGCCGCCCTGGGCCGGCCTCGCGGTCAACCCACGGTGGGCCGACGGCCGGGACCGGCGGGGCAGCCCACCTGGCCCACCCCGCCGGGACGCCGGATACCCGGACGCCGGATATCCAGACACCGGGCACCCGGCGGCCGGGTACAGCCCGCCCCCGGACGACGATGACGAGATGCCCGCGCCGCGGGTCCGGCCACGGGGCCGCCAGGCGGCGGCCCGGGCGCGCCGGGCGCACCGCCGGATCTACCTGTGGGGCGGCGTGCTGGTCGTGGCCGCGATCGTCGGCGGCGGGCTGTACCTGCTGCTCGGCCGCAGCAGCCCGCCAGCCAAGCAGCCCGACGCGATGGTGACCACGTTCCTGCCCGGGGAGTTCCAGACCACGCCGAACGCGTGCACCGCGGTCAGCGCGGCCACGCTCAACCAGTACCTGCCGGGCAAGCGGACGATCGCCGCGCCCGCCTCGCTGGACGGCGGCGCGGCCAGCCTGTGCAGCTGGACCCTGGACGCGCGGCCGGTCTACCGGCTGCTCAACGTGCAGGCCCAGGCGTACTCACCCAACGGGCTGGCCAGCGGGGACGGCAGCGCGACCAACGCGGCCATCGACGGGTACGCCCAGGCGCTGCAGCAGAAGACCAACCCGCCGAAGAAGACCCAGCTACCGAAGGCCATCATCACCACGATCCCCGGGCTGGGCAGCAAGGCGTTCTCCGCGTTCCAGAAGATCAAGGCGGGCGGCATCACCACCGATCAGCTGACCGTGGTGGCCCGGGACCGGAACGTCCTGGTCACCGTCGTCTTCGAAGGCGACTCGGGCCGCGGCGGGTACACCGCGGTCCCGGTCAGCCAGCTGACCGCCGGGGCGATAGCCGCGGCCCGTGACGTGCTGTCGCAGCTGAAGAGCTGAGCTGGACGGGACCGGCCGGTCACATCTGCCCGTCGGGGTCACTAGGCTGTGCATCCGTGCTGCTGCTAGCGTTCGACACCGCGACGCCAGCCGTGACGGTGGCCCTGCATGACGGGACGCACGCGCTGGCCGAAGTCACCACCATCGATGCCCGCCGGCACGGCGAGCTGCTGGCCGCGTCCATCGACCAGGTGCTGACCCGGGCCGGGGCGAGCCGGCTCGACATCACCGCCGTCGCGGCCGGCACCGGCCCCGGCCCGTACACCGGGCTGCGCGCCGGGCTGGTCACCGCCCGGGTGCTGGGCAGCGCACTGGGCGTCCCGGTACACGGCATCTGCACGCTGGACGTGATCGCCGCCGACGCGCTGGCCGCGGCCGCCGGCCGCGACTTCGTGGTGGCCACCGACGCCCGGCGCCGTGAGGTCTACTGGGCCCGCTACGACGCGGCCGGAGCCCGGCTGACCGGGCCCGCCGTCGGCACCCCGGCCGCGGTGGCCGCCGAGATCCCGGCTGGCACCCCGGTGGCTGGGGCCGGCGCGCTGCTCTACCCGGACCTGCTCGGCGGGCCCGGTGAACCGGGCTACCCCTCGGCGGCCACCCTGGCCCGGCTGGCCGCGCAGCGGATCGCCGCGGGCCTGCCCGCTCTGGGCGCCGATCCGGTGTACCTGCGCCGCCCGGACGCGCGGGTGCCCGGCCCGCCCAAGCGGGTGACGGTGCCGTGACCGGTGCCGTTACGCTCCGCGAGATGACCGCGGCCGACCTGCCCGCCGTGCTGGACCTGGAGCATGCCCTGTTCGGCGACGAGGCGTGGACTGAGGGGATGCTGGCCAGCGAGCTGGCCGGGGTGGCCAGCGGGCGGTATTACCTGGTCGCCGAGGATGGCGGGGAATTGGCGGGCTACGCCGGCCTGCTGACCCCCGGTGGTGGCCAGGCCGACGTGCTCACGCTGGCCGTGGCCGAGCAGCGCTGGGGCCAGGGGCTCGGTGCGGCCCTGCTGGACGCGCTGCTGGCCGAGGCCGGGCGGCGCGGCTGCAGCGAGGTGTTCCTCGAAGTCCGGGTAGACAACGTGCGGGCGCAGCGGCTGTATCAGCGGCGGGGTTTCGTGGAGATCGGCATCCGGCGTGGCTATTACCAGCCATCGGGCACCGATGCCCTGGTCATGCGGCTGAGCCTGGACCGGCCGGGCGGCGGCGCGGCCGCCCGGGGTGCGCCCGCCCGGGGGGCGGCGGCCCGGGGCACGGCGGCCGGCGGCCCGCGGGATGGGGGGCCCGGTGACCGGCCCGCTGGTGCTGGGCATCGAGACGTCGTGCGACGAGACCGGCGCCGGGCTGGTCCGCGGGCACGAGCTGCTGGCCGACTCGGTGGCGTCCAGCGTCGCGGAGCACGCCCGGTTCGGTGGCGTGGTGCCCGAGGTGGCCAGCCGGGCACACCTGGAGGCCATGGTCCCGGCGGTGGACCGGGCGCTGGCCACGGCCGGGGTCAAGCTGGCCGACCTGGACGCGATCGCGGTGACGGCCGGGCCCGGGCTCACCGGCGCGCTGCTGGTCGGCGTGTGCGCGGCCAAGGCGTACGCGCTGGCCCTGGGCAAGCCGCTGTACGCGGTGAACCACCTGGCCGCGCACATCGCGGTGGACCAGCTTGAGCACGGGCCGCTGCCGGTGCCTGCGATCGCGCTGCTGGTCTCCGGCGGGCACTCCTCGCTGCTGCTGACCAAGGACGTGGCGGGCGACGTGCAGCCGCTGGGCGCGACCATCGACGACGCGGCCGGCGAGGCATACGACAAGGTGGCCCGGGTGCTCGGGCTGCCGTTCCCGGGCGGCCCGCCCATCGACATCCAGGCCCGGTCCGGCGATCCGGCCGCGATCGCCTTCCCCCGGGCCAAGTACCGGGACCAGACCTACGACTTCTCGTTTTCCGGGCTGAAGACGGCGGTGGCCCGCTGGGTGGAGGAGCGCCGGGCGGCCGGGCTCAGCGTGCCGGTGGCCGACGTGGCCGCCTCGTTCCAGGAGGCGGTGGCGGACGTGCTCACCCGCAAGGCCGTGCAGGCGTGCCGGGAGCACGGGGTCGAGCATCTGGTCATCGGCGGGGGAGTGGCCGCGAACTCCCGGCTGCGCGCGCTGGCCGCGGAGCGCTGCGACGCGGCGGGGCTGAAACTGCGGGTGCCCCGGCCCGGGCTGTGCACGGACAACGGGGCCATGGTGGCGGCGCTGGGCGCGGAACTGGCTGGCCGCGGCGCCACGCCGTCCAGCCTCGACGTGGCGGCCGACTCGGCGCTTCCGGTGACTACCGTGCTGGCAGGTTGACTGCCGGGCGCGCCCCGGCTACTGTTCGGGACTGGCACTCTCTAGGGTAGAGTGCTAATACGACGTGGCTGGTCTGGCACCCGCGACGACAGCCAGCCGATGTCGTTACTCCTATAGCCGTTTCCCCATCCTTTTCGGAGGAGGAGGTCAGATCGTGGCGACCGCTACCAAGGTTGTTCTCAAGCCACTCGAAGACCGGATCGTAGTCCGCACCCTGGAAGCCGAGCAGACCACTGCGTCCGGGCTGGTCATCCCGGACACCGCCAAGGAGAAGCCCCAGGAGGGCGAAGTCCTGGCGGTCGGCCCGGGCCGGTTCGACGACGCTGGCAGCAAGCGCGTCCCGATGGACGTGAAGGTCGGTGACGTCGTGCTGTACAGCAAGTACGGCGGCACCGAGGTGAAGTACCACGGCGAGGAGTACCTGGTGCTCTCCGCCCGTGACGTGCTCGCCATCATCGAGAAGTAACAACGCGGCTCAGGCGGCGGGCGCGTCCCGCGACCAGTTGTCCGCTCCGGACCACCGCCCCGGCGCTTCCTGGCGTCCGGGGCGGTAGTCCGTGGCCGGCCCGCTGGGTCGCGGGGCAGTCAGGCCGCCGATCGCGCAATGATCTATAACTCAGCAATTTTGAGGTGCTCATGGCCAAGATGCTGGAGTTCGACGAGGAGGCACGGCGCGCGCTCGAGCGCGGCGTGGACCGGCTCGCGGACACCGTCAAGGTGACGCTCGGCCCGAAGGGCCGCAACGTCGTCATCGACAAGAAGTGGGGCGCTCCGACCATCACCAACGACGGCGTGACCGTCGCCCGTGAGGTGGAACTGGAGGACCCGTACGAGAATCTCGGTGCTCAGCTCGCCAAGGAAGTCGCGACCAAGACCAACGACGTGGCCGGCGACGGCACCACCACCGCGACCGTGCTGGCTCAGGCCATGGTCCACGCGGGCCGGCGCTCGGTAACGGCGGGTGCGAACCCGATCGCGATGAAGCGGGGCATCGACGCCGCGGCGGCCGCGGTCTCCGACCGGCTGCTCGAGTCGGCCCGTGAGGTCGAGGAGCAGCAGGAGATCGCGCACGTGGCCACGGTCTCGGCGCAGGACGCCAAGATCGGCGAGCTGATCGCCGAGGCGTTCGCCAAGGTCGGCAAGGACGGTGTGATCACCGTCGAGGAGTCGCCGACCATGGGCCTGGAGCTCGAGTTCACCGAGGGGATGCAGTTCGACAAGGGCTACATCTCGCCGTATTTCATCACCGACCAGGAGCGGATGGAAGCGGTCCTGGACGACGCCTACATCCTGCTGCACGCCGGCAAGATCTCCTCGATGGCGGATTTCCTCCCGCTGCTGGAAAAGGTCGCGCAGACCAAGAAGCCGTTCCTGGTGATTGCCGAGGACGTCGAGGGCGAGGCGCTGTCCACGCTGGTCGTGAACAAGATCCGCGGCCTGCTCGCGGTGTGCGCGGTGAAGGCGCCCGGCTTCGGTGACCGGCGCAAGGCGATGCTCGAGGACATGGCCATCCTGACCGGCGGCGAAGTGGTCAGCGAGGAGGTCGGGCTCAAGCTGGAGCTGGTCGGGCTGGACACGCTGGGCACCGCGCGCCGGGTGGTGGTGACCAAGGACACGACCACGATCGTGGATGGGGCCGGCAAGACCGACGACATCCACGACCGGGTGCGCCAGCTTCGCGGCGAGATCGAGGCGACCGATTCCGACTGGGACCGGGAGAAGCTGCAGGAGCGGGTGGCCAAGCTGTCCGGCGGGGTCAGCGTGCTCCGGGTGGGCGCGGCGACCGAGGTGGAGCTGAAGGAGAAGAAGCACCGCCTGGAGGACGCCATCTCGGCCACCCGGGCCGCGATCGAGGAAGGCATCATCCCCGGCGGCGGCAGCGCCCTGGTGCACATCGCGACTGCGCTGGACGACCTCGGCAAGACCGGTGACGAGGCGACCGGGGTGGGTGTGGTGCGCGGCGCGCTGTTCGCGCCGGCCCGCTGGATCGCGGAGAACGCGGGCCAGGAGGGTTCGGTCGTCACGGCCAAGGTGGCGGAGCTCGGCTTCGGCCATGGCTTCAACGCGGCCACCGGCGAGTACGGCGACCTGGTCGCCCAGGGCGTGATCGACCCGGTCAAGGTGACCCGCTCGGCGGTGCTCAACGCGGCGTCGATCGCGGCCATGCTGCTCACCACCGAGGCCCTGGTGGTGGACAAGCCGGAAGAGGAGGCCGAGGCCGCAGGCGGTCACGGTCACTCGCACGGCCACGCGCACTGAGGTAACCGCAGCGCACGCGGCCAGCAGGCCCCGCCCCGACCCTGGGGCGGGGCCTGCGGCATTCAGTGCGACATTTCCGGCGTCCAATTACACTGAGTAGTCAATGGACGGGCCTATTGACTACGGATAGTAATTTCATGTTCGGAACGTGATCGCGTGGAACAGCAATGTGACCTTTCCGTTGTCATCTTTGAGGAGAGCACCCCCTGCTTTCCTGGGCATCATGCTTTTGTGGGCGACGGATGCATCATCCAGGCCGTGGCGGGCGACTCCCGGGGGGGACGGTCAGCCAGCGGTGACCAGTGGCATGCCGGGGACGTCGTGGCCGCCCAGGCGGCCAGCTTCGGGGACCTGACCAGCCTCGCGGTGCGCGGGCACCCGGCGGCGGTGGCGGCCCTGCTGGAACGGATCCGCCCGATGGTGGTCCGGTACTGCCGGGCCCGGCTGGGCCGGATCACCGGGCACTACTACCTGGCCGACGACGTGGCGCAGGAAGTCTGCCTGGCCGTGCTGTCCGCGCTGCCGCGGTACCAGGACATGGGCCGGCCCTTCGCGTCGTTCGTGTTCGGCATCGCGTCGCACAAAGTGGCCGACGCGGCGCGGAACGCGGCCCGGCTGGCGGTGCCGTTCGAGAACCTGCCGGACGAGCCGGACGAACGCCCAGGCCCGGAAGAGACCGTGGTGGCCTACATTGAGGCGGAACGGACCAGAGCGCTCCTCGCCCAGCTCCCGGAACACGTGCGTGAGCTGCTAATACTACGCGTCGTAACGGGACTGTCGGCCGAGGAAACGGGTAACGTACTTGGCATGTCAGCAGGAGCGGTGAGGGTGGCCCAGCACCGGGCACTGGCCCGGCTCCGGGCGCTCGCGGTCGCAGAGTCGATTGCGTGATCACGGGCCGCGGGCCCGGCGCGCCCGGCATGACACCCGGCCTGGACTGCACCCGCCGCCCGGCGGGCGCGGCCGCGCCGGGGACGGTGGCGGCCGATCTGGGTGAGATCCGGCGCGCCGAAGAAGCCATCGACCTGCTCGCCGCGCGCGCGGCCACACCGGCCGGGCTGCTGGACGACCCGGCCCTGGCCCTGCTGTCCGCGCTGGCCGCGGACGTGGACCAGCCGGGCACCAGCGTTCGGCAGGAATGGGTTGTCCGGCGCGCGCCAACCCGGAGCCTGGCCGGGTGGCTGCGGGCCGCGGTGGCCGGCCTGGTAGTGGCGGGCCTGGCCGGCACCACCAGCCTGGTGACCGCCAGCATGCTGGCCCGGCTGACCCGCGGGGCGGGCCGCCGGGGCCGGCCGCGCCGGCTGCGCTGAGCTTCCCTGTGCCGGGGCGGCGACCACGGCCCGGCCGGCCCACCCCGCAGACGCTGACCAGCGGGACCGTGGCCGGCCTCTACACTGTGCCCCTAAACTGGGGGGATCCCGCCGCCCGCCCTCCGGAAGGTGCCATGAGCGACGTCGCTAAGTTCGCCCCGCCGGCCCTGACCTTCGACGACGTGCTGCTGCTGCCCGCGCACTCCGAGGTGATGCCCAGCGAGGCGGACACCACCGCCCGGCTGACCCGCCAGATCACGCTGAACGTGCCGCTGGTCTCCTCGGCCATGGACACGGTGACCGAGGCGCGGATGGCCATCGCCATGGCCCGCATCGGCGGGGTGGGCGTGCTGCACCGCAACCTCTCGGCGGAGGAGCAGGCGCAGCAGGTGGACACCGTCAAGCGGTCCGAGGCAGGCATGATCACCAACCCGGTGACCTGCGGCCCGGACGCCACCGTGGCCGACGTCGAGGAACTGTGCGCCCGGTACCGGATCTCCGGGGTGCCGGTGACCAGCCCGGACGGCGTGCTGGTCGGCATCGTGACCAACCGGGACATCCGGTTCGTCACCGACCACAGCCGCCGGGTGACCGACGTGATGACCCCGATGCCGCTGATCACCGCGCCGGTCGGGGTGGCCAGGGCCGACGCGCTGGCGCTGCTCCGCCAGCACAAGGTGGAGAAGCTGCCGCTGATCGACGGCACCGGCCGGCTGCGCGGGCTGATCACGGTCAAGGACTTCACCAAGAGCGAGAAGTTCCCGCACGCGACCAAGGACAGCGCGGGACGGCTGGTGGTCGGGGCCGCGGTTGGCGTGGGCGAGGACGCCAAGGGCCGGGCCCAGGCGCTGGCCGAGGCCGGGGCCGACTTCCTGGTGGTGGACACGGCACACGGCCACTCGCAGGCCGTGCTGGACATGGTCGGCCAGCTCAAGGCCAACCTGCACGTCGAGATCGTGGGCGGCAACATCGCCAGCCGGGCCGGTGCCCAGGCGCTCATCGCGGCCGGGGCGGACGGGGTCAAGGTCGGCGTCGGGCCGGGTTCCATCTGTACCACCCGGGTGGTGGCCGGGGTCGGGGTGCCCCAGGTCACCGCCATCTACGAGGCGGCGCAGGCGGCCCGTGTCGGCCGGCGTCCCGCTGATCGGGGACGGCGGGCTGCAGCACTCCGGGGATATCGCCAAGGCCATCGCGGCCGGGGCGGACACGGTCATGCTCGGCAGCCTGCTGGCCGGCTGCGAGGAAGGGCCGGGCGAGATGGTCTTCATCCACGGCAAGCAGTACAAGCTGTACCGCGGGATGGGCTCGCTGGGCGCGATGCGCAACCCGGAGCGCGGCCGGTCCTACTCCAAGGACCGGTACTTCCAGGACGACGTGCTGCGCGAGGACAAGCTGGTGCCGGAGGGCGTGGAGGGCCAGGTGCCGTACCGCGGCCCGCTGGCCGCGGTGGCCAACCAGCTGGCCGGCGGGCTCCGCGCGGCGATGGGCTACTGCGGCGCGCGCACCATCGCCGACCTGCAGCAGGCCAGGTTCACCCAGATCACCGCGGCCGGCCTGGCCGAGAGCCACCCGCACGACGTCGAGATGACGGCTGAGGCCCCGAACTACGCGCGCCGGGGGCGCTAGTGCCCGGCACCCCCCTTTTCCGGCATAACGCCCGTGCCGCGGGCTGGAGCGCACTATGACGACGGTTGAGATTGGCCGGGGTAAAAGCGGCCGCCGTGCCTACCCGCTGGATGAGATCGGCATCGTGCCGTCGCGGCGGACCAGGGACCCGGAAGAGGTCTCGGTGGCCTGGCAGATCGACGCGTACCGGTTCGAAATGCCGCTGGTGGCCTCGCCGATGGACAGCGTGGTGTCGCCCGCGTTCGCCGCCCAGCTGGGCCGGCTCGGCGGGCTGGCCGTGCTGGACCTGGAGGGGCTGTGGACCCGGTTCGCGGACCCGGAGCCGATCCTGGCCGAGATCGCGGAGCTGCCCGAGGCGGCCGCGACCCGCCGGCTGCAGGAGATCTACGCCGAGCCGATCAAGGAAGAGCTGATCGGCCAGCGCATCGAGGAGATCCGCTCGGCCGGGGTGACCACGGCGGCCCGGCTGTCCCCGCAGCGGACCGTGCGGTACTACAAGGCGGTCATCGACGCGGGCGCGGACATCTTCGTGATTCGCGGCACCACGGTGTCCGCCGAGCACGTGTCCGGGCAGGCCGAGCCGCTGAACCTGAAACAGTTCATCTACGAGCTGGACGTGCCGGTCATCGTCGGTGGCTGCGCCACCTACACCGCGGCGCTGCACCTGATGCGCACCGGGGCGGCCGGGGTGCTGGTCGGCTTCGGCGGCGGGTCCGGGCACACCACGGCGGCCGTGCTCGGCGTGACCGTGCCGATGGCCACCGCCATCGCGGACGTGGCCGCGGCCCGCCGGGAATACCTGGACGAATCGGGTGGCCGGTACGTGCACGTGATCGCGGACGGCGGGATGACCCGCAGCGGCGACATCGCCAAGGCGCTGGCCTGCGGCTCGGACGCGGTCATGGTCGGCTCGCCGTTCGCCCGGGCGGCCGAGGCGCCGGGCCACGGCTACCACTGGGGCAGCGAGTCGCACCACCCGGACCTGCCCCGGGGCAACCGGGTCGAGGTCGGCACGGTGGGCACCCTGGAGCAGATCCTGCACGGCCCGTCGGTGACGGCCGACGGGTCGCTCAACCTGATGGGCGCGCTCCGCCGCACGATGGCCACGTCAGGCTATTCCGACCTCAAGGAGTTCCAGCGGGTCGAAGTGGCCGTCACGCCGAACGCCCCGCCGCGCCGGTGACGGGTGGATGCTAGCGTTCGTCGGGTGAGGCCCGGGCCAGTGGTTGCAGGGAGGGACGAGACAGCGCGACTGGATCCTGACGGGCGCGCCGCGGCGCTCGCCGCACTCGGCGCCGACGAGCTGCAGGTGCTCGTCGTGGGCGGCGGCGTGGTCGGCGCCGGGGTGGCCCTGGACGCGGTCACCCGCGGCCTGTCGACCGGGCTGGTCGAGGCGCGGGACTTCGCCTCGGGCACCTCGTCCCGGTCCAGCAAGCTGATCCACGGCGGCCTGCGCTACCTGGAGCAGCTGAACGTCAGCCTGGTCCGGGAGGCGCTCACCGAGCGCGCGCTGCTGCTGCAGCGGATCGCACCGCACCTGGTCCGGCCGGTGCCGTTCCTGTTCCCGCTGACCCATCACGTCTGGGAGCGCGCCTACATCGGGGCGGGCATCACCGCCTACGACGCGCTGGGCTTCTCGCTGGGCCAGCTGCGCGGGCTGCCCGGCCACCAGCAGCTGACCCGGCGCGGTGCGCTCAAGCTGGCCCCCGCGCTGAAGCGGTCCGCGATCACCGGCGCGCTGCAGTACTGGGACGCCGAGGTGGACGACGCCCGGTATGTGGTGAACCTGATCCGCACCGCGGCCAGCTACGGCGCGCGGATCGCGTCCCGGACCCAGGTCACCGGGTTCCTCCGGGAGGGCGAGCGGGTCACCGGGGTGCGCGCGGTGGACCTGGAGACCGGCCAGCAGCTGCAGATCCGGGCCCAGCAGGTGGTCAACGCGACCGGGGTGTGGACCGACGACGTCCAGGCCATGGTGGGCGGCCGCGGGGTGATCAACATCCGGGCGTCCAAGGGTGTGCACCTAGTGGTGCCGCGGGACCGGATCCAGTCCCGCACCGGCATCATCATGCGCACCCCGTCCAGCGTGCTGTTCATCATCCCGTGGGGCCGGCACTGGATCGTCGGCACCACGGACACCGAGTGGACCCTGGACAAGGCCCACCCGGCGGCCAGCCGGGCCGACATCGACTACGTGCTGGCCCAGGTCAACCGGGTGCTCGCGGTCCCGCTGACTCGGGAGGACGTGGCCGGCGTGTACGCCGGGCTGCGCCCGCTGCTGGCCGGCGAGTCGGACATGACCTCGCGGCTGTCCCGGGAGCACGTGGTGGCCCACCCGGTGCCCGGGCTGGTCATGATCGCGGGCGGCAAGTACACCACTTACCGGCTGATGGCCCGGGACGCGGTGGACGCGGTGGCGCACGGGCTGGACTGGCGGGTGCCGCCGTCCTGCACCGACGAGGTGCCGCTGGCCGGCGCGGACGGCTACCTGCCGCTGTGGAACGCGCGGCACCGGCTGGCCGCCTCGTCCGGGCTGCACGTGGCCCGGATCGAGCACCTGCTCGGCCGGTACGGCTCGCTGGCCACCGAGATCCTGGACCTGATCGCGGCCGAGCCGGGGCTGGGCCGGCCGCTGGCCGGGGCCGAGGACTACCTGCGCGCCGAGGTCTGCTACGCGGCCTCGCACGAGGGCGCCCGGCACCTGGACGACGTGCTGGCCCGGCGGACGCACATCTCCATCGAGACCTGGGACCGCGGCCTGTCCGCCGCGGTGGAGGCGGCCGAGCTGATGGCCAAGCCGCTGCGCTGGGATGCCCGCCAGGTGGCCCGCGAGATCGGCCACTACGAGGCCGCCATCGCGGCCGAGCGGGCGTCCCAGGAGGCGCCCACCGACCAGGCCGCGGACGCGCTGCTGCTGGACGCGCCGGAAATCGTGCCGGTCATTACCTGATCCTGGGCCGCACTAGGCTAGGCCGCATGTCTTCCCGGCCACGTGCGTTCTCCGGCATCCAGCCGACCGCCGACTCCTTCCACCTCGGCAACTACCTGGGCGCGGTGCGTCAGTGGGTCGCCCTGCAGGACACCCACGACGCGTTCTACTGCGTGGTGGACCTGCACGCGATCACCGTGCCGCAGGACCCGGCCGAGCTGCGGCAGCGGACCCGGGTGGCCGCGGCGCAGCTGTTCGCGGCCGGGCTCGACCCGGAGCGGTGCGTGGTGTTCGTGCAGAGCCACGTGGCCCAGCACACCGAGCTGTCCTGGGTGCTCGGCTGCCAGGCCGGGTTCGGCGAGCTGAGCCGGATGACCCAGTTCAAGGACAAGTCGGCCAAAGGCGGCGCGCAGCAGGCCAGCCTGGGCCTGTTCAGCTACCCCGTGCTGCAGGCGGCGGACATCCTGCTGTACCAGACCGACCAGGTGCCGGTGGGCGAGGACCAGCGGCAGCACCTGGAGCTGAGCCGGGACCTGGCCATCCGGTTCAACCACCGGTACGGCGACACGTTCACCGTCCCCGCGGCGTACATCATGCGCGACGTCGCGAAGATCACCGACCTGCAGGAGCCGACGGCCAAGATGAGCAAGTCGTCCTCGTCGGTGGCGGGCATCATCGACGTGCTGGACGAGCCGGACGCGATCCGGCGGAAGATCGCCCGGGCGGTCACCGACACCGAGGGCAGCATCCGCGCGGACGACGCGGCCAAGCCCGGGGTGACCAACTTGCTGCGCATTTACGCCGCACTGTCCGGCAGCACCATCGCCGAGCTGGAAGCCCGGTACGCGAGCGCGGGTTACGGCCAGTTCAAGAAGGACCTGGCCGAGGTGGTGGTGGGCGCGCTGGCGCCGATCCGGGAGCGGACCGAGAAGCTGCTGGCCGACGAGGCCGGGCTGGACCGGCTGCTGGCCTTCGGGGCGTCCCGGGCCCGGCCGGTCGCAGTGCAGACGATGACCACGGTCATGGACCGGGTGGGCTTCCTCCCCGCCGCTGGCGCCTGACTCGCACGGTCAGCGCGATCCCGGCCGCCAGCAGCGCAGCGGCCAGCAAGCTGCCGCCGGCCGCCACCGGGACGGCCGGGAAGCCGGATGCCTTGGCCAGCCTGGCCACGTGGTGCTGCGCGGCCGGCGCCGGTGCACTGGCCCGGGGCGTGGCCGAATACGCCGGGGCGGCTGCGGCGAGCGGCCGGACCAGGGTGCCGACCGGCTTGACGTGGCCGTCCATGGCAAAGCCCCAGTTCAGCAGCTTGGCCGCGTAGGTCATCTCGGTCAGCGGCACGCAGTGCATGATCGTCACGATCAGCGTCTGGCCGCCGCGCCGGGCCCAGCCGATGAACGTGGCTTCCGACGCCGTGGTCCAGCCGATCTTGCCGCCGATGTCACCGGGGTAACTGCCCAGCATCAGGTTCTGGTTCCACAGCTTCACCGAGTGCCGCGCGTGCAGCGGGAACGTGGTGACCCGCATCCTCTCGATCTGCCGGAACTCCGGCATGGTGAGCGCCTGCCGGGCGAACAGGGCCAGGTCGTAGGCGGAGGTGTGCTGGCCCTTGGCGGGCAGCCCGTTCGGGGTCTTGGCCACGGTGTCGTAGGCCTGCAGGTGGTGCGCTTCGGCGTTCATCATGGCCACGCCCCTGCCATAGGACCCGGCGGCCTGGGCCAGCGCGATGGCCGCGTCGTTGGCCGAGATCAGCAGCAGGGCCCTGAACAGGTCGTGCACCGGGTAACGGCGGCCCTGGATCAGCCCGACCTTGCTCGGCTGCACCACCGCCGCCTGGTGTGAGGTGACCACGGACTGGTCCGGGTTCAGCACCGGCATCAGCGTGTCCGTGGTGAGGATCTTCAGCGTGCTGGCGGGCGGCAGGTGGCCGTGCGGGTCCTTGGCCGCCAGCACCTGGCCGGTGGTCGCGTCGGCCACGACATACGCGTCAGCGGGCACGGAGGGCAGCTTCCGGGCACCGCGTGCCGGGTAGTTGACCACGATGCCGTGCCCGCCGAGCCGGGCCCCGCCCTGGGCGGCCGGCGGCTGGCCGGCGTCTGGGCCAGGGCCGGCGTGGCGGTGGCCGCCGCCATGGTGAGGAGGGCCGCCGATGCGGCCAGCAGGGCGGTCCGGCCGCCCCGGCGGCCGCGTATCACCTTCATCAAAATGCTCACGCTCAGTAGTTAACCACGCTAGGATTGTGACGCTGTGTAGTGGCCTCCGGTGGGCCATGGCCGCCCCGGGCCCCGGGCTGGCCAGGCTGGCTTGTGACTCACCGGTAGCCGGCCTTTAACCTTGGCTCATGGCACGTGAGTCGGAGTCCGGGCTGCCGATCGAGCCCGTGTACGGGCCCGGTCAGCCAGCAGGCTTCGACCCGGCGGAAAAACTTGGGCAACCTGGGGCGTACCCGTTCACTCGCGGAGTGTACCCAGGGATGTACACCAGCCGGCCCTGGACGATGCGGCAATACGCCGGGTTCGCCACCGCCGGGGACTCGAACCGGCGGTACCACGAGCTGATCGAGGCGGGCACCACCGGCCTGTCCGTGGCCTTCGACCTGCCCACCCAGATGGGCTACGACTCGGACGCGCCGCTGGCCCACGGCGAGGTGGGCAAGGTCGGCGTGGCCATCGACTCCATCGAGGACATGCGCACCCTGCTCCGCGGCATCCCGCTGGACACCGTGTCCACCTCGATGACCATCAACGCCCCGGCCGCGCTGCTGCTGCTGCTCTACCAGCTGGTGGCCGAGGAGCAGGGCGTGCCGCCGGCCGCGCTGACCGGCACCATCCAGAACGACATCCTCAAGGAGTACATCGCCCGCGGCACGTACATCTACCCGCCCGCTCCGTCGCTGCGCCTGGTGGCCGACACGTTCAGCTACTGCCGGGCCGAGATCCCGCGCTGGAACACCATCTCGATCTCCGGTTACCACATGGCCGAGGCAGGTGCCACGCCGGTCCAGGAGATCGCGTTCACGCTGGCCAACGCCAAGGAGTACGTGCGCGCCGCGCTGCGCTCCGGGCTGGCCGTGGACGAGTTCGGGCCCCGGCTCTCGTTCTTCTTCGTGGCCCGGACCACGCTGCTCGAAGAGGTGGCCAAGTTCCGCGCGGCCCGGCGGCTGTGGGCCCGGATCATGCGGGACGAATTCGGCGCCGCCGATCCCCGGTCGCAGATGCTGCGCTTCCACACCCAGACGGCCGGGGTCCAGCTGACCGCGCAGCAGCCCGAGGTGAACCTGGCCCGGGTCACCGTCCAGGCGCTGGCCGCGGTGCTCGGCGGCACCCAGTCGCTGCACACCAACGCGTACGACGAGGCGATCGCGCTGCCCAGCCAGAAGGCGGCCCGGCTGGCGCTGCGCACCCAGCAGGTGCTGGCGCACGAGACCGACCTCACCGCCACGGTGGACCCGTTCGCCGGCTCGTACGCGGTGGAGTCGATGACCGATGACGTGGCCGCCGCGGCCAGCCAGCTGATCGACCGGGTGGACGAGATGGGCGGCGCGGTGGCCGCCATCGAGCAGGGCTTCCAGAAGGCCGAGATCGAGCGCTCTGCCTACCAGGTGACCCGGGAGATCGACACCGGTGAGCGGGTGGTGGTCGGGGTGAACAAGTTCACCGTGGCCAGCGAGGAGCCGTACCAGCCGCTCCGGGTGGACCCGGCCATCGAGCAGGAGCAGGCCCGCCGGCTGGCCCAGCTGCGCGCGTCCCGGGATGCCGCTGAGCACGGCCGCCGCATCGATGCGGTGAAGAAGGCTGCTACCGGCGGGGAGAACGTTCTGCCGCCGATCCGTGAGGCGCTGCGCAGCCGCGCTACGGTCGGTGAGGTATGTGACGCGCTGCGCGATGTCTGGGGCATCTATCACCCTCCTGACCTGCCCTGACGCCAGGCCGGCGGTGAAGCCGGCGCGGACCGGTGCAACCGGTGCGCGACGCACTGCAGGACGCCGCTACTGCCGGTTACCTAGAGCCGTCGGGTCCGGCACCTGCTCGCTGGGGAGGCGGGCCGTGGCGGGCCGGTGACTAAGGAGGTCAGCCGTGGCCATCTGTTGGAACCCCTCCCAGGGCGCAACTCTCGGCGTGGAGTGGGAACTCCAGCTGATCGATGGGGCCAGCAAGCTGCTGCGCCAGGACGCACGCGAGGTGATCACCGAACTGCGCGCCCTGGGCGCGGCCGGGGCGCGGCCGAAGATCCACGATGAGCTGATGCAATCCACCGTAGAGGTGGTCACCGGGGTGTGCTCCACCGTGTCTGAGGCCTTAGCCGACCTGGCCGCGACAATTGCTCAACTCCAGCGGATCACGGATATGCGCGGTACGATGCTGGCCTGCGCCGGAACACATCCCGTCAGCGATTGGCGGGATGCAAAGATGGCGCCCATTCAGCGCTATGCGGAACTCGTCGAGCAGATGCAGTGGCTTGCCCGCAGGATTCAGACCTTTGGTGTGCATGTCCACGTGGGGCTACGGGACGGCAGCAAGGCGATTCCGATCGTCAACGCTCTTGCCGCTTATCTGCCGCATTTCCTGGCGCTGACCGCGTCGAGCCCGTTCTGGGGTGGGCACGACACCGGGCTCGCCTCGAGCAGGGCGGTCATCTTCGGTGGGTTGCCGACCGCGGGTCCGCCGCACTTGCTGGCGGACTGGAGTGAGTTCGAGGAGTACATGGACACGCTGCTGCGGGCCGGCACCATCCGGAGCATCAAGGAAGTGTGGTGGGACGTCCGGCCACACCCTGACTTCGGCACGGTCGAGATCAGGATGTTCGACGGGGCGCCCACCCGGCATGAGGTGGGGATGGTCGCCGCGCTGTCACAGAGCCTGGTACACCTCTTCGATTCCCAGCTCGACCGGGGGTACCGGCTGCCCAGCCAGCCGTCCTGGGTCATCCGGGACAACAAGTGGCGCGCGACGAGGTACGGCCTCGACGCGATCGTGATCACCAACGCGGAGGGGGCGACTGCCCCATTGCGCGACGAACTCTATGAGCTCTTTCGTATGCTGCAACCAGTGGCCGAGCGACTAGGGTGCGCGTCTGAGTTGCAGGTGGTCAACGAGGTGCTGGAACGGGGAGCTTCCTACGAGCGTCAGCGTGCCGTGATGGCGGCCGGTGGACGACTGACGAATGTGGTGGATGCGCTGGTAACAGAGTTCGCCGAGGACAGGTTCGTCGGCCCAGAGGAGAGTTCGCATGTCGCACAGTGAGCTCCGGCGGGAGCTGGCGGCCTTCCTCGCCGGGCACGAAGCTGAACTCATCGAGTTCCGCCGCGACCTGCACATGCATCCCGAACTGGCGCACGGCGAAGTCCGCACCACGGCCAAGATCGTGGACCGGCTCAAGTCGGTCGGGCTGGAGCCGCGGATCCTGTCCTCGGGCACCGGGCTGTGGGCCGACATCGGCGACCCCAGCGTCCCGGCGGTGGCGTTGCGCGCGGACATCGACGCGCTGGCCCTGATGGACGAGAAGAACGTGCCCTACGCCTCCCGGGTGCCGGGCCTGTGCCATGCCTGCGGGCACGACGTGCACACCACCATCCTGCTCGGCGCCGGGATCTTCCTGGCCGACCGGGCGGCCCGCGGGCTGCTGCCCGGCCGGGTGCGGCTGCTGTTCCAGCCGGCCGAGGAAGTCGTCGAGGGCGCCCTGGTGGCGATGCGGGACGGCGCGATCAACGACGTGGAGCGGCTGTTCGCGCTGCACTGCGATCCACGCTTCGAAGTGGGCACGGTCGGCCTGCGGCGCGGGCCGATCACCGGTGCCTGCGACAAGATCGAGGTCCGGCTGTCCGGCCCGGGCGGGCACACCGCCCGGCCGCACCTAACCGCCGACCTGGTCTACGCGCTGGGCAAGATCGTGACCGAGCTGCCCGCGGCGCTGTCCCGGCGGGTCGACCCCCGGTCCAGCCTGAGCTTGGTCTGGGGCAAGATGAGCGCTGGCTCGGCGATGAACGCCATCCCCGAGGTCGGCATGGCCGCGGGCACCGTCCGCTGCCTGGACGAGGAGGCCTGGCACCAGGCGCCGGACCTGCTCAAGGCGCTGCTGAACTCGGTGGCGAACGCCTACGGCGTGCTGGCCGAGCTGGACTACATCCGCGGCGTGCCGCCGGCCGTCAACGACGCGGGCTGCGTTGACATCCTGGAGGAGGCGGTGGCGGAGGCGGTCGGGCCCGACGCCGCCACCCTGGCGCAGCAGAGCCTGGGCGGCGAGGACGTGGCCTGGTACTTCGAGTCGATCCCGGGCGCGCTGGCCCGGCTCGGCACCCGGGGCACCGAGATGCCGACCGACCTGGACATCCACCAGGCCAACTTCGACATCGACGAGAAGGCGCTCGCCGTCGGGGTGAAGGTGATGGCGACCGCCGCGCTGATCGCCCTGGGCGACGGGGCGCTGCCGGACCCGGTCGGGGTGCAGGGCCAGGCCAGCTGAGCCGTTCCCGCTGACACCAGGGCGGTCAGACCAGCAGCGCGGTGCGGGCGACCGTCACCGCCTGGCCGAGCAGCGTCACCCGGTCGCCGCGCAGCGTGACGCGCACCTGCCCGCCCCGCGCGGACACCTGCTGGCCGGTCAGGCTGGGCCGGCCGAGCCGGTCCGCCCACCAGCAGGCCAGCGTGCAATGCGCCGACCCGGTCACCGGGTCCTCCGGCACGCCCAGCGCCGGGTAGAAGCACCGGCTGATGAAGTCCACCCCGGCCTCGTCACCCGGCGCGGTCACGATAATGCCGCGGGCCGTGATTTCCGAGATACGAGCGAGATCTGGCTGCAGGTTGCGAACGTCGGCGGCGGAAGGCAACTCGGCGAGAATGTCCGACACCCCGCGCGCCACCCGCGCCGGGTGCGTTCCGCCCAGCGCCATAACTAGTTCTTTTGAGCTATCCAGTGGCCATGGTGGGTCAGCCGGAAAGCCCATTTCCACCCAGCCGTCCGCGTGGGCTGTCGTCATCAATTCGCCACTGTGGGTCAGGTAATGCTGTTCATCCCCGAGAATGTGACCGGCAGCAAGCGTCGCGTGACCGCACAGCTCCACCTCGGTGCCCGGGGTGAACCAGCGCAGCCGCCGCAGGCCCGCGCACCCACCGGTGCGACGAAAGCCGTCTCGGACAGGTTGAACTCCGCGGCGACGTGCTGCATCCACGTCGCGTCCCGCGGCTCATCGAGCAGGACCACACCAGCCGGGTTTCCGCCGAACGGCTGGCTGGCAAAGGCGTCAACGAGGTAACCCCTGATCACAGCGCCGATCCTAAGCCCGGGGCCGAGCGGCGCTTGCCTTCCGCTGCGCAACGGATGCACGAGCGGTGCATGCCGTCGCCGGTGGCCGCGCTGCCCACCGTCGCCGAGTACCACGCGCGCAGCCTGCACGGCTGGCGTGACCTGGCCGGGACCTCCATCCCCACTCTTCCCGAGACCGCCACAGTATCCACTACGCGGTCACCTAACGCCCGGATCTACAGGCCGGTGCGATCACACATCTACGTTACCCCGCGCCACCGGGAAGCCATCAGCGCCCCCTAATCGGCCCAGCCCGGTATGAGCACGGGCCCGCTGCCATACAGTGGCTGGCATGAGCACGGTTGACCCAGGCACGGGCAGCGGCCGGCAGGTGTTCCGGACCCCCGGGTCGATGGTGCTGTGGTGGGCCTGGCTGGTCGTCGCGGTGCTCATCCTGGGCTCGGTGGCCCTGCGCGGGCACAATCACGCCGGGGCGGTGACCGCGCTGGTGGTGCTGGCCATCACCGGGTCCATGTACGCGTGCGCCTGGCAGCCGCGGATCGTGACCGACGCCGACGGCATCACCGTGCAGAACCCGCTGCGCTGGCACCTGCTGCCGTGGCCGGTGGTGACCACGGTGCAGCTGGTCCAGACGGTCGAGGTGCACTACACGGCGGCGCCGGGCGAGTCCGGGGAGAAGAAGGTGCACAGCTGGGCGGTGCAGTCCTCGGCCGCGTCCCGGACCCGGGCCGAGCTGCGCGCCAAGCGCAACGCCCGGACCGTAGCCCGCGTCGCGCCCCGCAGTGCGCCGCGCGCGGCCGGGTACGGGGAGCCGGACGCGGCCACCGCGGCCCGGCAGGGCTCGGCCGCCGAGTTCATCATGAGGCAGCTCAACGAGAAGGTCGAGGCTGCGCACCGGCAGGCCGCCGCGGACTCGCCGTCGCCGGCCGCCTCAGGTCAGCGGGCGGAGGTGCGCTGGGCCTGGTGGCAGATCGCCGCCATCGCCGTCCCGGTGCTGGCCCTGATCGCCGTCGCCGCCCTCTGACCGGTGCTGCCTTGACTTGAAGTGCGCTTCAAGTCGCAGCATGGAGTGCATGACCTCGACGACGGACCTGCCCCGGCTGATGTCGCTGATGACCGGGGACGCCAAGCACGATCAGGCGGCCACGTCCACCCTGGACGTGCTCTGGGTGCTCTACGACCGGGTGCTCCGGGTCACCCCGGAGACCGCGGCCGACGACACCAGGGACCGGTTCCTGCTGTCCAAGGGGCACGGGCCGATGGCCTACTACGCGGTGCTGGCGGCCAAGGGCTTCCTGGACCCGGCCGAGCTGCCCGGCTTCGGCTCGTTCGGCTCGGTGCTCGGCCTGCACCCGGATCACCTGCTGGTGCCGGGCGCGGAGATCTCCAGCGGCTCGCTCGGCCACGGGCTGCCGCTGGCCGTGGGGATGGCCCTGGGCCTGCGTGCGCTGATCGCTTCAGGCGGGCTGACCCGGCCCGACGGGACCAGCCCGCGGGTGTTCGTGCTGGCCGGCGACGCCGAGCTGGACGAGGGATCGAACCACGAGGCGATCGCGTTCGCCGGCCGGACCGGGCTGGACACGCTGCACGCGGTCGTGGTGGACAACGCCTCGGCTACGCACGGCTGGCCGGGCGGGATCGAGGCCCGGTTCGCCATCGAGGGCTGGTCGGTGGCCCGCGCCGACGGGCGGAACCACGCCGCACTGGAAGCCGCGCTGACCGCGGCACATCCCGGCCGCCCGCACCTGGTGGTCGCGGCCGTCGAGCCCAAGCACCGGTAGGGAGACCCGCAATGGAGACCATGCGCGAGCGGTTCACCGCCGTGACCAGCAGCCTGCTGGCCGAGCAGCCGCGGCTGGCCGTGGTGCTGGCCGACATCAGCGCGGACAGCTTCGAGCCGGCCCGCAAGCGCTACCCGGACCGGGTGATCAACCTGGGCATCCGTGAGCAGTTGCTGATCAGCGTGACCGGCGGGCTGGCCCTGGCCGGGATGCGCCCGGTCGCGCACACGTTCGCCCCCTTCCTGGTCGAGCGGCCGTTCGAGCAGATCAAGCTGGACCTGAACCACCAGGGGGTCGGCGCGGTGCTGGTCAGCGCGGGCGCCTCATACGACTTCGCGGAATACGGCCGGACCCATGAGTCGCCCGGCGACGTGGCCCTGCTCGGCACGCTGCCCGGCTGGACGGTGCACGTCCCGGGCCACCCCGATGAGGCTGAACGCCAGCTCCGGGCGGCGGCCACCGGCCAGGACCTGGTGTACCTGCGGCTGTCCACGGTGGCCAACACGGTGCCGCTGGCGGCCGGGCCGGGGCAGCTGACGGTGCTGCGCACCGGCCGCCGGGGTACCGTGCTCGCGGTCGGGCCGCTGGCCGACCCGGTGCTCGACGCCACCCTGGGCCTCGACGTGACCGTGCTGTACGCGGCCACCATCCGGCCGCTGGACACGGCGACGCTGCGCGGCACGCTGGGGGAGGCGGCCGTGGTGCTGGCCGAGCCGTACCTGGCCGGCACGTCGGTGCCGGCCGTGTCGGACGCGCTGCGCGACATCCCGCACCGCATCCTCGGGCTCGGCGTGGGCCGGGCCGAGCTGCGCCGGTACGGCACCGCGGCGGAACACCAGGCCGCGCACGGGCTGGACGCACGGTCGCTGCGCCAGTCGATCACCGGGTTCCTGGGCGGCTGAGTCAGTAGCTACCCGGGTTAGCTAACCCAGTGACGCGCACGGCCGGCTGCGCAGGCTGGCCACGTAGTCGGCTGGGGCGCCGGCTGCGTCCGCGGCGTCGGCCACGATGCCCAGGTAGCGGGCCGACGGCAGGCCGCCTTCCCAGTCGTTCAGCACGTACAGCCAGGCCACCGCGCTGCCGTCCAGGGTCTCCACCCGGACCCTGATCTTGTGGAAATAGCCCAGGTTGACGCCGTCCCAGTGGTCCAGCACCCGCTCATCCAGGTCGGCGAGCTCGTACAGCACGACGAAGACCCGCTCGCCGGGTTCCTCCACCACGGTGGCCAGCGCGCCTTCCCAGCTGATGTCCTCGCCGCCGAAGGTGAGCCGCCAGCCTTCCAGCCAGCCGTTGCCACGCTGCGGCGAGTGCGGGCAGCGGTCCGCCATCAGCCGGGGGTCCATGTTGGTGGCATACGCCGCGTACAGCTCCACGGCTCACCAGAGTAACGTCTGCCATTCCTGAGTCGCGTTATTCAAGAAATCATGCTCCGGTCACTCGCACAGGTCCTCCGGGCCTGCGCTCGCTGGCCGGACTTGAATAACGCTCCGGGAGTACCCCGCTATGGGGGATCTCGGCCGTCCAGGTGGGCCGCGTTCCGCTCAGACCTGGTGGCTGAGGAGAATGAGGCTTCGTGAGCCAGCCGCGTGAGCGAATCGTCATCCTGGGCGGCGGGCCCGGAGGCTACGAGGCGGCTCTGGTGGCGGCCCAGCTCGGGGCGCGGGTCACCGTGGTGGACAGTGACGGGCTGGGTGGCGCGTGTGTGCTGACCGACTGTGTGCCGTCCAAGACGCTGATCGCCACCTCGACCACGATGTCGGTGGTGCACGGCGCGGCGGATCTCGGCATCCGGGTGGGCCGGCTGGCCGGGGACAGCGGGCCGGGCCGGATCGGGCACCGGCCGGCCAGCGTGGATGCGCCCCGGCTGTATGCCCGGGTCAAGGCGCTGGCCAGGGCGCAGTCGGCGGACGTGGCGCTGCGGCTGGCCGCCGAGGGGGTGGAGATCGTCGAGGGCCGGGGCCGGCTGGACGGCCCGGGTGCGGTGCTGGCCGGCGGGCAGCGGATCGAGGCCGGGTCGGTGCTGATCGCGACCGGCGCGCTGCCCCGGGTGCTGCCCGGCGCCGAGCCGGACGGCGAGCGGATCCTGACCTGGCGGCAGCTGTATGACCTGCCCGAGCTGCCCCCGGCGCTGGTGGTGGTCGGCTCCGGGGTGACCGGGGCCGAGTTCGCCAGCGCGTACCAGGCGCTGGGCTCGCAGGTCACCCTGGTGTCGTCCCGGGAGCGGGTGCTGCCGCACGAGGACGCCGACGCGGCGGTGGTGGTCGAGGATGTGTTCCGGCGCCGCGGCATGACGGTGCTCAGCCGGTCCCGCGCCGCGGCGGTCAAGCGGTCCGGGGATGGCGTGCTGGTCACCCTGGAGGACGGCCGGGCGGTGCGCGGCTCGCACTGCCTGCTGACCGTGGGCATGGTGCCGGCCACCGGTGATCTCGGCCTGGCCGGGGCCGGGATCACCCTGGACGGCCAGGGGTTCGTCCAGGTCGACCGGGTGTCGCGGACCACCGCGAAGGGAGTGTACGCGGCCGGGGACTGCACCGGGGTGCTGATGCTCGCCTCGGTGGCCGCCATGCAGGGCCGGATCGCCATGTGGCACACGCTGGGCGAGGCGGTGCAGCCGATCCGGCTGGACCACGTGGCCGCGACCATCTTCACCGACCCGGAGATCGCCACCGTCGGGGTGACCGCGGCCGCGGTCGAGTCCGGCGCAGTGGACGCGGATGCGGTCAAGCTGCCGCTGGCCACCAACGCGCGGGCCAAGATGCAGGGCTTCCGGGACGGCTTCGTCAAGCTGTTCGCCCGCCGCGGCACCGGGATCGTGCTCGGCGGGGTGGTGGTCGCGCCGCGGGCCAGCGAGCTGATCCTGGCCGTCTCGCTGGCCGTGGAGCAGTCGCTGACCGTTGACCAGATGGCGCACACCTTCGCCGTCTACCCCTCGCTGTCCGGCAGCCTGACCGAGGCGGCCCGCAGGCTGATGCGCCCGGCCGGCGACGAACTCTGAGGGTCAGTGCGTGGGGTGGCCCAGGTCGGGATCGCTGGGCACGGGCAGGTCGTGCTGGCGCAGCCGGGTCGCCCGGATGTCATCCGCGTACACGCTCACCGTGAACAGGCTGCCGCACAGGATCAGGGCGACCATGGTCAGGATGACCCAGAGCGGGGCGGGCAGCAGGATGTCCAGCACGACGGCCAGCACCACGCAGATCGGGATGATCACGGCCAGGTGCCGGATCACCGTGCGGAGCCGCCAGCCCGGGTCGGTGAGCTGGTGCCGGACCCAGTGCACGTTCCGCTCGGGCAGCCGGAATCCCCAGGCGAACTTCAGCCAGCCCAGCGGGCCTGGATCGCCCGGCAGCCCGGTCACCGGGAACTCCCGGCCGCAGTGGCCGCGGCGGGCAGGGGACGCATGCTGTCCAGTCTGTCAGTCCTTCAGCTGGCAGATGACCGCGCCCGCGGTGACCGTCTGGCCGATCTGCACGGCCAGCCCGGTCACCGTGCCGTCCTTGTGCGCGGTCAGCGGCTGCTCCATCTTCATCGCTTCGAGCACCACCACGGTGTCGCCCGCCGACACGTGCTCGCCCTCGGCCGCGACGATCTTGGTGATGGTGCCCTGCATCGGGCTGGCCAGCTCGTCCCCCGAGGCCGGGCCTGCGGTGTCGCGGCCGGCCCGGTGGCCGCGGGAGGCCCGGCGGGCCGGTGCGGCGGCGGCGGCGCCCAGCCCGGCGGGCAGCACCACCTCCAGCCGCTTGCCGCCCACCTCGACGGTGATCCGCTCCCGCGGCGCGGCCTCGGCCTGCCCGGCCGGCGGCCCGCTGTACGGCTCGATCGAGTTGCTGAACTCGGTCTCGATCCACCGGGTGTGCACCTGGAACGGTTCGGCGGTGAATGCCGGGTCGCGGACCACCGCCCGGTGGAACGGGAGCACCGTGGGCATGCCGCCGACCACGCACTCGTCCAGCGCGCGGCGGGCCCGCTGCAGCGCCTCGGTCCGGCTGGCCCCAGTAATGATGATCTTGGCCAGCAGTGAGTCGAACGCCTGCGGCACGGTCATGCCCACCGCGTAGCCGGCGTCCACCCGGACACCTGGGCCGGCTGGCCAGTTCAGCTCAGTGATGGTGCCGGGGGCGGGCAGGAAGCCACGTCCCGCGTCCTCCGCGTTGATCCGGAACTCGATCGAGTGGCCGCGCGGCGCCGGGTCCGGGTAATCGAGCGGCTGCCCGTCCGCGATGCGGAACATCTCCCGGACCAGGTCGATGCCGGTGACCTCCTCGGACACCGGGTGCTCGACCTGCAGCCGGGTGTTCACCTCCAGGAACGACACGGTGCCGTCCTGCCCGACCAGGAACTCGCAGGTGCCCGCGCCGACGTAGCCGGCCTCGCCGCAGGATCGCCTTGGACGACTGGTAGAGCTGCGCACGCTGCCCGGCGGACAGGAACGGGGCCGGGGCTTCCTCGACCAGCTTCTGGTGCCGGCGCTGCAGCGAGCAGTCCCGGGTGGACACCACGACCACGGTGCCCTGGCGGTCGGCCAGGCACTGGGTCTCCACGTGCCGGGGCCGGTCCAGGTAGCGCTCCACGAAGCACTCGCCGCGGCCGAACGCGGCCACCGCCTCGCGCACCGCCGACTCGTACGCCTCGGTGATCTCGCCGGTCTCCCGGACCACCTTGAGGCCGCGGCCGCCACCGCCGAACGCGGCCTTGATCGCGATGGGCAGGCCGTACTCCGCGACGAACGCCTCGACGTCGGCCACCCCGCTGACCGGGCCGTCGGTGCCGGGCGCCATCGGCGCGCCCACCCGGCTGGCGATCTCCCGGGCCGCCACCTTGTCGCCGAGCGCCTCGATCGCGGCCGGCGGCGGCCCGATCCAGATCAGCCCGGCGTCGCCGACCGCGCGGGCGAAGCTGGCGTTCTCGGCGAGGAAGCCGTAGCCCGGGTGCACCGCGTCCGCGCCCGCGTCGGCCGCCACCTTGAGGATCTTCTCGATGCTGAGGTAGCTGTCGGCCGGGCTGCTCCCGCCCAGTGCGTAGGCCTCGTCCGCCATCGACACGTGCAGCGCGTCGAGGTCCTGGTCGGCGTATACCGCCACGCTGCCCAGCCCCGCGTCCCGGCAGGCCCGCACCACGCGGACCGCGATCTCACCACGGTTCGCGATGAGCACTTTGCGCACGAAACACTCCTCCCGACTGCCGAGGAGTCTAAGTGAGCGGGTATTACGCCGTCTCCCTGGGACCGGGCCCGGGTGTTCGGTATTGAATGGGCCGCATGCCTGCTTTCCCCGAGTTCACCGTGGCTGACTTGGAGCAACTCGCCGGGCGCAAATCCTTCGAGCGCGGCCTCGACTACCTGGACATGGTGAGCGGCTTAACGGTCATCCCGGCTGGGGTCGCTGCCACGGTGCGCGGCCGCTATGACTACGCCGTCTTCCTGGCGGCCGGGTCCGGCCAGCTCAGCGGCGACTGCTCCTGCCCCTACGGCCAGGAGGGCAACTTCTGTAAACATTGCGTAGCCGTTGGCCTGGCCGCGCTGCAGGCTGGCCAGAGTCTCCCGAAGCTGGTCGAGGCGGCGCGGGCCAGGCAGACCGCCGTCGATCATTGGCTGGAATCGCTGTCCAGGGATGAGCTGCTGGCCGAACTGCGCGGTCTGCTCGACGATGACCCGGAGCTGTGCCGCCGATTCGAGTTGCGGGCCGCGGTCGCCAGTGCCGATGCCGCAGCGGTCCGGCAGGTCGTCACCGACCTGGTCGTGCCGAGGGACTACGTCTCGTACCAGGAGGCCGCCCAGTACGCCAACGGGGTGTATGTTGCCGCGGCCGCGATCAGCAGACTGACCGAGACGGGTGCGGCCGAAGCGGCGATCGATATCGCGCGTGTGGCCATCGGCCTGCTTAACCAGGCGTTCAGCTCCATTGACGATTCATCCGGCGTGACGGGCGACGCGGCCCAGGAACTGCTGTCCGTCCACCTGGACGCCTGCTTGGCCGCACCGCCGGAGCCAGTGTCACTCGGTGACTACCTGGCCGGTCTCCTGCTCGATCATGACGACGGGCTCGACCCCGGCCTGGACGACTACGCGGACCTGCTCGGCGAGGCGGGTTTCGGCCGGCTGCGCGACCGGATCCGCGCCGCATACGCCGCCGACCCGCAGGCTTGGCGGCCCAGGTGGCTGATGGAGATGCTGCTGCGGGCAGAGGGTGACGTCGATGGGATCGTCGCTCTCCTCGGGGAGCAGTTGGACGAGCGTGGCTGGAACCATCTGCGCATCGCCCAGGAACTGGACCAGGCCGGCCGGGCCAGCGAAGCCCTCGGCTGGGCCGAGCGCGGCGCACGCGACGCCAAGTATCCGGACCCCCGGCTCACCGAATACCTGGCGGGCCGGTACGCCTCGGACGGCCGCCAGGATGACCTGCTCGCCCTGCGCCGCACTCGGTTCCGGGCCGAGCGCACGCTGGCTAACTACCAGTCGTTGCACCAGGTGGCGGAGAACACCGGCACCTGGGCCACCGAACGCGGGCAGGCACTCAGCCTGCTGACCGCGGATGCCGCCAGTGCACGACACCGGCCCCGGCTGCCCTGGGCCGCCGGCCCAGTGCTGATCGACGTCCTGCTCGACGAGGAAAAGATGGACGAAGCCTGGGCGGCCGCCGACGGCGTCGCCAGCCAGGAGCAATGGCTGCGGCTGGCCGATGCGGTGGCAGCGTCCCGCCCGGCCGATGCTCTCGGCGTGTATCTGCAGGCGGTCGAGCCGCTCCGAGCGCAGACCGGCAACGACGTCTACCAGCAGGTGGCCAGGCTGCTGCTGGCGGCGCGCCGTTGTCACCAGGCCCTGGGTACGACGGCTGACTTCGGCCGCTACCTCGCGTTGTTCCGCGCCGACCAGAAGCGCAAGCGCAACCTGATGAAGCTCCTAGACCAAAACGGGCTCGATGTTGGTCATGTACACTAGTCATGTATACGATCAACATTCCTGGGGGTGGACTGTGACGCTGACCCAGATCGATCTCGATGAGGACGCGCTTTCTGAGGCCATGCGGCTGTCCGGGGCGAAAACGAAAAAGGAAACTGTCAACCTGGCGCTGCGCGAGTATGCGGCCAGGCACCGGCGGGTGGCTGCGCTGGAGCATTACGCGGCGGAAGCCGCCGGGTGGGACTACGAGGGCTGGGTGCAGCGCCGGGGAGCCGAGAAGGACCCGGCGGGGTGATTCGTTATCTGCTCGACTCGTCTGCGTTGTGGCGGATCTTGCGTGAAGCTGCGCTGCGGTCGGCCTGGTCGGAGGTCATCTCGGTTGGCGCGGTCGGTTCCTGCCAACCGCAGCGCGTCGAATTCCGCCGCTCAGCCCGCAACCTCGATGAGTACGAGCAGATGTCAGCCATGTTCGATGACCTGTACCCAGACGCCCCCCTGCCCAAGGCAGCCTGGCGCTGGGTGGAGTCCGCCCAGTACCGTCTGCTGCGCCAGGGAGCCCATCGCGCATTGTCGGCGGTGGACCTGCTGATCTGCGCTTCGGCGGCGCAACACGACCTCATCGTGCTGCACGACGACAAGGATTTCGTGACGGCTGCTCGCTGCCTGCCCGATGTGCGGGAGCGCAGCATCCACGACACGCCGGCCAGCAGCTAGCGGCGCTGGCAGCTAATCGGCGCGGGCGCCCTCGTGGCGGAGCAGCCAGGCCTTGCGGTCCAGGCCGTAGTAGTAGCCGGTCAGGCTGCCGTTCGAGCCGACCGCGCGGTGGCACGGCACGACCGGGGCGATCAGGTTGAGCGCGCAGGCGGCGCCCGCGGCCCGCGGCGCGTGCGGGCTGCCCGCCCGGGCGGCCAGCTCGGTGTACGTGACCGTGCTGCCCGCCGGCACCGCGCGCAGCTCCGCCCAGAGCCGCTGCCGGCCTGGGCTGCCCGGCTGGTGCACCGGGATCGTGTCCAGCGCGGGCAGGTCGCCGGTGAAGTAGCCGGCCACCGGCTTGGCCAGCCAGGGCAGGTCGCTGGCGGCCACCTGGCGGAGCGGGAACCCGCGCAGCGACCGGTGCAGCCGGGTATACATCTCGTCCGGGCGGGCGGTGAACCCGCCGGCGATCAGCCGGTCGCCGTGCGCGAGCAGGCTGAGCGGGCCGATCGGGGTGTCCAGCACGGCGGCCAGGATCTGCTCAGGCATGGTCGGTCTCCCAGGTCCACAGGTGGATGACGGCGTAGCTGCGCCAGGGCGACCACCGGGCAGCGTGCTCCGGGGCGGCACCCAGCTGGGTCATGGCCCGGCGCAGGCCGACGTCGCCGGGCAGGAAGCGGTCCGGGTCGCCGGCCCGCATCATGATGTAGCCGATCGTCCACGGCCCGATGCCGGGCAGCTCGGCCAGCCGGGCGGCGGTTTCCGCCGGGTCCGGGCCAGGGTCCAGGCTGAGCCGCCCGGTGGCCGCCGCCGTGGCCAGCGCGTGCAGGGTGCGCTGGCGGCTGGTGGTCAGGCCGAGCCGGGACAGGTCGGCGCCGGCCAGTTCGGCCGGGGCGGGAAACAGCGCGGTCAGCCCAGGCGGGCCGCCGGGCGGGGCGGGCGGGCCGTGCTGGGCGGCCAGCCGGCCCGCGAACGTACGGGCCGCCGCCACCGAGACCTGCTGGCCGAGCACCGCGCGCACGGCCAGCTCGAACCCGTCGCAGCTGCCCGGCACCCGCAGCCCGGGCCGGGCCCGGACCAGCGGGGCGAGCAGGTCGTCCGCGGCCAGCGCGGCGTCGATGGCCGCCGGGTCGGCATCGGCGTCCAGCAGCCGGCGGCCGCCGGCCGCCAGCTGGCTGATCGCGCCGGGCGGGCTGAGCCTGGCCCGGAGCAGCACGTGACCCTGGCCGGGCCGCGGGATGAGTTCGATGACGGCGGCGCCGCCGGGTGTGCGCACCGTCCTGGTGTAGCGGTCCGCGGTCACCTGCTCCACGCCGGGGATGGCCCGTGGGGCCAGGAAACCGAGCAGCCCGGCACTGTCGAACGGCTCCTGGCAGGCCAGCCGCGCCGACAGCCAGGTGTCCTGGCCGGCGTCGAGCGTCATGCTCCGATTCAACCGCGCGGTACCGACAGGAACCGGTGAATCGGGGGGCTGGGTCAGCGCGGGCGGAAGGAGCGGCGCCACGCGCCGGGGCCCGGCTGCAGCGGCGCGCCGATCAGCGCGGCCCGGTCCGGCCAGCCGCCGCGCGCCGGCTGCGCCGGGTGGGGGGTACTGGCGTTCACTATGCTGCGGGTTTGCACTGCGGACAGCACCGCGGTGAGGGCCGCTAGCTCTTCGGCGGTTGGCTCGCCCCGCACCACGCGCAGTGCGGGCCCGGCTCGCTCGCTGTCCATAACCGCCCGCTCCCGATGCTGAACTGGCGGCGGACCCGCTCCCAGAACGCGTCCCGCAGCCACTCCCGCGCCTCCTGGTAGGGGCGCAGCGACAGGCCAAGCTCCTTCTCCGCCTCGACCAGCAGCTCCTTGTCGATCACCGGCGGCAGGATCGGGCCGGGCAGCAGGTCGCGGATGTTGTCCTCGCCGCGGGTGAGGATCCACTTCTGCGCCACGTGCTCGCCGGCTTCCTCGACCCGCTGCCGGTCCGGGCCCAGCCGGTTGGGCCCGGGAACCGGCAGGTGCGAGGCCGGCAGGTGCGAGGGCGGCCGCTGCGGGCCGGGCCGGGGCATGTGCCGCTTGTCGAACAGCTGGGCCGGGGACGGCACCACGGAGTGCGGCAGCGGCGGCACCGGCTCGGCCACGACCGGCTCGGGTATCGCGACCCGGGTGAAGTACGGCTCCAGGAACGCCCGGTCCAGCACTTCCACCGTGTCTGACTCCCAGACCAGCCGCTCGGCCTGGTTGGTGCCGAACGGCGGCTCGATGCCCCACAGATGCACCCGGACGCCGTACGCCTGCGCGGCCTCGACCGCGGGCACCATGTCCTCATCCCCGGCCACCAGCACCGCGTCGGTGACGGCCCGGTGCCGGGCCAGCGCCTCCATGTCCGCGCGGATCTGCGCGTCCACACCCTTCTGCTGTCCGCGCGCGTTCAGGTTGCCCAGCCGCAGCTTGACCCGGGCCATCTGCGCGATCACCCGCTGATCGATGGTCGGCACCCGGTCCCGGGCCGCGTCGTACCAGTAGACCCGGAGCAGTTCGCCGCGGACCAGGCCGTCGGCGTGCCGGGTCAGCGCCTGGATCAGCTTGTCGGTGTCCACCCGGTACTCGCGCCGGGATCCGACGCTGAACAGCAGCTCACCGGCGGCGGCATAGATGTAGCCGACATCGATCATGATCGCGTAGCGCGCCAGGATGGGCAGCGGCGCGGGCGTCGGGAGGGGAGCGACGATGTCGGTCATGGCACTCACGACTCTACTGCCGGACCCGCACCGGACGGGGCGGAAGGGCACGCCAAGTTCGGCATTCTGTAGCCGGCCAACTACTCCATGCTCTCCAGCGCTCGCATTATTCAGCTAACCCCGCACCGACCGCTCGCCCAGGCCTGGCGGCCTGGGATCGCTAGTCGGTCTGAATAATGCTCACAGGGGGATGTTGCCGTGCTTCCTCGGCAGCATCTGCTGCCGCTTGCCGCGCAGCGCGCGCAGCGCCCGGGTGACCTGGCCGCGGGTCTCGGCCGGGCGGATCACCGCGTCCACGTAGCCGCGTTCGGCCGCGATGTACGGATTGGCCAGCGCGTCCTCGTACTCGGTGATCCGCTGGGTGCGCAGCCCGTCCGGGTCCGTGGCGTCGGCCAGTTCCCGGCGGTACAGGATGTTCACCGCGCCCTGTGCGCCCATCACCGCGATCTGCGCGGTCGGCCAGGCCAGGTTGATGTCCCCGCCCAGGTGCTTGGAGCCCATCACGTCGTAGGCGCCGCCGTACGCCTTGCGGGTGATCACTGTGATCTTGGGCACAGTGGCCTCCGCGTAGGCGTAGATCAGCTTGGCGCCGCGCCGGATGATGCCGTCCCACTCCTGGCCGGTGCCGGGCAGGAAGCCGGGCACGTCCACGAACGTGAGCACCGGGATGCTGAAGCAGTCGCAGGTCCGGACGAACCGGGCCGCCTTCTCCGAGGCGTCGATGTCCAGCGTGCCCGCGAAGTGCATCGGCTGGTTGGCCACCACGCCAACGCTGATCCCGTCCACCCGGCCGAAGCCGACCACGATGTTCTGCGCGAACAGGGCGTGGATCTCCAGGAACTCGCCGTCGTCCAGCACCCGGGTGATCACGTCGTGCATGTCGTAGGGCTGGTTGGGCGAGTCCGGGATCAGCGTGTCGAGTTCCTCGTCGGACGGGGTGATGTCCAGCGCGGCGGCCGGGTCGCCGGCCGGCGGCATGGCCGGGGGATCGTCCAGGTTGTTGGACGGCAGGTAGGACAGCAGGTCCCGGGCGAAGTCGAGGCAGTCGTCCTCATCGGACGCCTGGTAGTGCGCGACACCGGACTTCGTATTGTGCGTGTGCGCACCGCCCAGTTCCTCGAAGCTGACCTCCTCGCCGGTCACCGTCTTGATCACGTCCGGCCCGGTGATGAACATGTGCGAGGTGCCCTCGACCATCAGGGTGAAGTCGGTGATGGCGGGCGAGTAGACCGCGCCGCCCGCACACGGGCCCATGATGAGCGAGATCTGCGGGACCACCCCCGAGGCGGCCACGTTCCGGTAGAAGATCTCGGCGAACAGGCCCAGCGCGACCACGCCTTCCTGGATCCGGGCCCCGCCGCCGTCGTTGATGCCGATCAGCGGGCAGCCGGTCTTCAGCGCGTGATCCATCAGCTTGACGATCTTCTCGCCGTACACCTCGCCCAGCGAGCCGCCGAACACCGTGAAGTCCTGGCTGAACACGCAGACCGGGCGGCCGTCCACGGTGCCGTAGCCGGTGACCACCCCGTCGCCGTAGGGCCGGTTGGCGCCGATGCCGAACGCGGTGGCCCGGTGCCGGGCCAGCTCGTCGAGTTCGGTGAACGAGCCGGGGTCGAGCAGCCGCTCGATGCGTTCCCGGGCGGTCATCTTGCCCTTGGCGTGCTGGCGTTCTACCGCCCGCTCCGACCCGGCGTGCACCGCCTCGTCCCGGCGCCGCTGCAGGTCGGCGATCTTGCCTGCGGTGGTGTGCGGGGTGTCCGCGGGCTCCGCCTGATCCGGCTCGTCCCGGCGCTGAACGTCGCTGGTCATGCCGACAGGGTAGCCCTGGCTGGATCGTGGCTGGTGAACCCGCGGCGGCCGCGTCGCGGGTTCACAGGCCCGACACATAGGGCCACTAGGCTGGCCGGGTGAGCCAGGATGCCGCGCCCGCGCCCACTGCCACCCCGACCCGGGATACCGACCGGCAGCAGCTGCCCGCGCCGCTGCGCCGCGACGTCCGGCTGCTCGGCGGCCTGCTGGGCGAGGTACTCCGGGAAGCCGGCGGCCAGGAGCTGCTGGACGACACCGAGCGGCTGCGGCACGCGGTGATCGACGCCCGCCGCGGGCAGCCCGGCGGCCCGGGTTCTGGGCTGAGCGCGGGCCCGGACGCGGACCCGGCCGGGGACCAGATCGCCGCGCTGGTGGCCAGCTGGCCGCTGGACCGGGCCGAGCTGGTGGCCCGGGCGTTCACCGTCTACTTCCACCTGTCCAACCTGGCCGAGGAACTGCACCGGGTGCGGGCGCTGCGGGAGCGGGACGCGGGCGACGCCCCGGTGCGCGAGTCGCTGGCCGCCGCGGTCGGCGAGCTGCGCCGGGACCAGGGCCCGGCCCAGCTCGATGACCTGCTCGGCCGGCTCCGGGTGCACCCGGTACTCACCGCGCACCCCACCGAGGCGCGGCGCCGGGCGGTGGCCACCGCGCTGCGCCGGATCAGCGACCTGCTCACCGGCCTGGACGATCCCCGGCTCGGCGCGTCCGAGCAGGCCGGTATCCGGCGCCGGCTGCGCGAGGAGATCGACCTGCTGTGGCGCACCGCACCGCTGCGCGCCCGGGCCATGACGCCCATCGACGAGGTGCGCACCGTGATGGCCGCGTTCGACGAGACGCTGTTCCAGGTGGCGCCGCGGGTGTACCGGGCGCTGGACGAGGCGCGGCAGGAGGGGACGCCGAGCCCGGCGTTCCTCCGGTTCGGCAGCTGGGTCGGCGCGGACCGGGACGGCAACCCGTTCGTCACCGCCCAGGTGACCAGGGAGACCGCGGTCATCCAGGCGGAGCATGTGCTGCGCGCGCTGGAGAACGCGGCCACCCGGATCGGCCGCGCGCTCACCGTGCACGCCGATGCGGCGCCGCCCGGCGAGGCGTTCAGCCTGGCCCTGGAGTCGGCCGAGACAGCGCATCCCGAGCTGCTGGCCGAGCTGGCCGCCCGGTCGCCGGGCGAGCCGTACCGGACGTTCCTGCTCTACCTGGCCCGGCGGCTGGCCGCGACCCGGCTGCGGGACGCCGACCTGGCCTACGGCAGTGCCGCGGACTTCCGCCACGACCTGCTGCTGGCCCAGGAGTCGCTGGCGGCGGCAGGTGCCAGGCGGCTGGCGTTCGGTGAATTGCAGCAGTTGATCTGGCAAGTGGAGACGTTTGGCTTTCACCTGGCCGGCCTGGAGATCCGGCAGCACAGCGCGGTGCATGCCCGCGCGCTGGCCGAGGTCCGGGCGGGCGGTGCGCAGTCCGGGCTGTCCGAGCAGACGGCCGAGGTGCTGGCCACGTTCCGCGCGGTGAGCTGGATCCAGGACCGGTTCGGCGTCGCGGCCTGCCAGCGCTACGTGGTCAGCTTCACCCGGTCGGCGGACGACATCGCGGCCGTGTACGAGCTGGCCGCCCGGGCGGCCCGGAGCGGCCCGCCGCCGGTGCTGGACGTGGTGCCGCTGTTCGAGAGCGGCGCGGACCTGAGCAACGCCACCACAGTGCTCAGCGAGATGGTGCGGCTGGCGCCGGTCCGGGAGCGGCTGGCGGCCACCGGGCGGCAGCTCGAGGTGATGCTCGGCTACTCCGACTCGGCCAAGGAACTCGGCCCGGTCAGCGCCACGCTGCGGCTGTTCGACGTGCAGGGGCAGCTGGCCCGCTGGGCCGCGGATAACGACGTCCGGCTGACCCTGTTCCACGGCCGGGGCGGCGCGCTGGGCCGGGGCGGCGGGCCGGCCGGGCGGGCCGTGCTGGCCCAGGCGCCAGGCTCGGTGGACGGCCGGTTCAAGGTCACCGAGCAGGGTGAGGTGATCTTCGCCCGGTACGGCAACCCGGTCATCGCGCAGCGCCACCTGGAGCAGGTCACCTCGGCGGTGCTGCTCGCCTCGTCGCCGGTGGTGGGTGAGCGGAACGCGGCCGCGGCGGAGCGGTTCCGCGGCGCGGCCGACCGGATGGCGGCGGCCGCGCTGGCTACCTACCGGACGCTGGTGGAGACACCCGGGTTCGCCGAGTGGTTCGCCAAGATCAGCCCACTGGAGGAGATCAGCGGACTGCGCATCGGGTCCCGGCCGGCCCGCCGTGGCATCGGCGTCGTTGGGCTGGACGACCTGCGCGCCATCCCGTGGGTGTTCGCCTGGGCGCAGACCCGGCTGAACCTGCCCGGCTGGTACGGCCTGGGCAGCGGGCTGGCCGCGGTGGTGGGCGGGCCGGGCGGGCTGGCCTCGGCGAGGCAGGCGTACCAGGGCTGGCCGCTGCTCGCGGTGCTGCTCGACGGGGCGGAGATGAGCCTGGCCAAGACCGACCGGCGGATCGCGGTCCGGCACCTGGCCCTGGGCGGCCGGGACGATCTCGCCGCGCAGGTACTGGCTGAATACGACCTGACCCGGCGGCTGGTGCTGGAGGTGACCGGGCACGACCGGCTGCTGGCCGACCGGCGGGTGCTGTCCCGCGCGGTGGCGCTCCGCGACCCGTACGTGGACGCGCTGTCCTACCTGCAGCTCCGCGCGCTCAGCGAGTTGCGCGCGCTGCCTGCCGACGGCGACGGCGAGGACGACGGCGAGGACGCTGGGCGCCGCGAGCAACTGCACCGCCTGCTGCTGCTAGCCGTCAGCGGTGTCGCGGCCGGCCTGCAGAACACCGGCTGATTAGCGTTTGCCGGTTAGGAAGCGGAGGCGGCGGCTAGCTCGGCGCGGCGCTGGGCGTGTGCGGGCGCGCAGGGGTACTGGGCGTCGGTGCCCTGGCCGGCCAGCAGCTTGCCGATCGCGGTCCGGCAGGTTTCGTCGGCCGGGTTGTAGACCACCATCCGGGTGCCGGGCACGGACAGCACGCCGAAGCTGGTCGAGGTCATGGCCAGCCGGTCGTATGCGGGGTGCCGGAACACCTTGATGTAGCTGACCGGGCTGGCCACGTCGTGCTCGGCCCACAGCTTGGCGAAGTGCGGGCTGACCGCCTCCAGCCGCTCGATGAACCCGGTCCAGTTGGGCTCGCCGACGTGCCGGCCGTAGTTGCCGCGGAACTGGGCGACCAGCCGGCCCAGCTGCTCGTGCCGGCTGACGTACGGGTGGCAGCAGTCCGGGTATGTGAAGTTCAGCCACAGGATGTTGCGCTCGCCGGGCGCGGCGCCGGTCACCCCGGGCCAGAGCGCGGCGTAGGCCTCGTTCCAGCCGAGCAGGTCGTAGCGCTCGTTGAGCACGCACGCGGGCATCGGCACCAGGCCGTCCATGATGGCCTGCACCTCCGGCGGGACCTGCGGGCACGGCACGGCGGCCGGGTCGGCCGCGGCGTCCGGCACGTCGGCCAGCCGGAACAGGTGCTGCCGTTCGGCCTGGTCCAGCTTGAGCGTCTGGGCCACCGCGGTCAGCACCTGCGCGCTGGCGTTGATCGCGCGGCCCTGCTCCAGCCAGGTGTACCAGGTGACGCCGACCCCGGCCAGCTGGGCCACTTCCTCGCGGCGCAGCCCGGGGGTACGGCGGCGCAGCCCGGGCGGCAGCCCGGCCTGCTCCGGGCTGATCCGCTCGCGGCGGCTGCGCAGGAAAGCGGCCAGCTCGGCCCGCCGGGTGCCCGCTTCGGCGATCGTCACGCTGCTCATGCTCCCATCGTGCCGGTAGCCCGGCGGCTTTGCCAGGTGGTAGTGGTACCAGGATAACTGGGCTCTTGGTACCCGGATAACGGGCGCGGCAAGCTAGGTGACATGACAGACACTGCAACCGTGACCCGGTCCGACGTCCGGGTGCTCCGGCGGGCCGACCGGCGGGCCGACCGGCGGGCGGGCCGCCGGGCCGCGGCCCCGGGCGCGCTGCTGGCCATCGTCCTCACCGGGCAGTTCATGGCGGTGCTGGACGCCTCCGTGGTCAACGTGGCCGCCCCGTCCATCCATACCGACCTGCACGCCACCGGCGCTGGCCTGCAGCTGGTCATCGCCGGTTACGTGGTCACCTACGCGGTGGGCCTGGTCACCGGGGCCCGGCTGGGTGACATCCTCGGCCACCGCCGGATGTTCCTGGCCGGCCTGGCCCTGTTCACCCTGGCCTCGCTGGGCTGCGGGCTGGCCCCGTCCACCGGCCTCCTGGTCGCGCTGCGGTTCGTCCAGGGCGCGGGCGCCGCGGCGATGATCCCGCAGGTGCTCAGCCTGATCCAGCGCAGCTACACCGGCACCGCCCGGGCCCGCGCCATGCGGCTGTACGCAGCGGTGATCGCCGGCGGCGCGGTGGCCGGGCAGATCCTCGGCGGCCTGCTGGTCACCGCGGACGTGTTCGGCAGCACCTGGCGCTCGGTGTTCCTGATCAACGTCCCGATCGGCGCCGCGCTGCTCATCCTGGGCGCGCGGTGGCTGCCGCACGGCGCGGCCGACCGCGACCGCGGCCTGGACCCGGCCGGGCTGGCCCTGCTCACCCCGGCCGTGCTGGCCCTGGTACTGCCGCTGGTGCTCGGCCAGCCGGAACACTGGCCGGTGTGGGGCTGGGCCTGCCTGGCGGGCAGCGCGGTGCTGTTCGCCCTGTTCACCCTCGTCGAGCGGCGGGTGGCCGCGCGTGGCGGGGCGCCGCTCATCCCGGGCCGCGTGCTCCGGCTGCCCGGCGTCGGGCTGGGCATCGCCGGCCTGTTCGTCACGATGGCGGTGTTCGGCGGGTTCTTCTTCGTGCTGGCGCTGCACCTGCAGGGCGGGCTGGGCGACAGCCCGCTGCGGGCCGGCCTCACCTTCGCCCCGGCCGCGGCCGCCTTCGCGGTGGTCAGCCTCAACTGGCAGCGGCTGCCCGCGCGGTGGTTCGGCGGCCTGGTCATCGCCGGCTTCGCCGGGTACGCGGCCGGGCTGGGGCTGCTGGCCGTGCTGCTGCACACCGGCGGCCACGGCGGGATGGCGCTGTACTGGGTCCTGGCGCTGACCGGCGCCGGGATGGCGGCCGCCTTCGGCCCGCTGATGACCGCGGTGCTGCTCCGGGTGCCGGTGGCCGAGGCGGCCGACGCCACCGGGGTGATCGTCACGGTCAACCAGCTGGCCCTGGTGATCGGGGTAGCCACGTTCGGCACGCTGTACCTGAACCTGGCCGGGACGCTGCCCGCCGGCGGCACGCACGCCGCGTTCCGGCTGCTGTCCGCGCACGCGGTGACGGTGACCTGCATCGCCCTGGTCGCGGCGGCGGTGGGCGGCGCTGTGCTGGCCGCGATCCGCGCCGCCACCACCCGCCAGGCCGCGCAGTAACCCGCCAGCTCCGCTGATGATGTTGACTTAGGTGTCGTGTCAGCAACACCTAAGTCAACATCATCTGTGTTGGCCCCCTCCGCCCTGCGGCAGCGCCTGGTAACCGCAGGCGGCTTCTGGCGGGACGTCACGGTCGTATCGCAGACGGGGTCGACCAACGCCGATTTGCTCGAACCGGCCCGGGCCGGGGCGGCAGAGGGCCTGGTCCTGGTGGCCGAGGAACAGACGGCCGGGCGGGGCCGCCTTGGCCGGTCCTGGTCGGCCCCGCCCGGCGCCGGGCTCATCTTCTCCGTGCTGCTCCGCCCAGCGGGCGTGCCCGCCGCCCGGCTCGGCTGGCTGCCGCTGCTCACCGGCGTGGCGGTGGCGGCCGCGGTACGCGAAACAACCTCGGTGCCGGCCAGCCTCAAATGGCCCAACGACGTGCTGGTGGGGGAGCGGAAGCTGGCCGGGATCCTGGCTGAGGCGCATGGCGACGCGGTCGTGGTAGGCGTCGGGCTGAACGTCACGCTGAGCCGGGCCGAGCTGCCGGTGCCGGCCGCCACCTCGCTGCTCCTCGAGGACGCGGCCAGCACCGACCGGGCCGCGCTGCTGGCCGCGATCCTGGCCGGGCTGGCCCACCGGTACCAGGCCTGGCGCACCAACCCGGACGGGGCTGAGCTGCGCGCGGACTACCTGCGCTGGTGCGCGACGATCGGCCGCGAGGTCCGGGCTGAGCTGCCCGGCGGCGCGGTGCTCACCGGTACCGCAACGGACGTGGACGACGCGGGCCGGCTCGTGCTGCGCACCCCCGGCGGGCTGGTCCCGGTGGGCGCCGGGGACGTGGTACACCTCCGCTGATTCTCGCGGTCGTGTCGGCTGCCCAGCTCGCCCCCTTCCGTGTCACGATGTGCGCTATGCGCAAGGAGGATCTGCTCTCCGAAGGGGAGCGGAGCGTGCTGGTGCTGCACCCGCACTGGAAGACCATCCTGCGGCCGATCCTGCTGCTCATCCTGGTGCTGGCCGGGTACGGTGCGCTGGTCTACTTCCGCGGCCATGTCCCGCCGCCCGCCTTCCTCGGCTCCGGCGTCCTCGCGATCATCGTGCTGCTCATCGGGGTGGCCATCCCGGTGCTGCGCTGGCAGACCACCACGTACGAGCTGACCACCCGGCGGCTGCGGCTGCGCCGCGGCATCCTGTCCCGGCAGGGCCGCGACTTCCCGCTGATCCGGATCAGCGACGTCTCGTTCTCGCACGGGCTGATCGACCGGCTGCTCGGCGCCGGCCAGCTCATCGTGGAGTCCGCGGGCGAGCACGGGCAGCTCGTGCTGACCGAGATCCCGCACGTGGAGATGGTCCAGGCCACCCTGTTCCAGCTGGTCGAGGACGAGCAGCAGCGGCTGACCCGGGACGAACCGTAGGCCGCCGGACGGCCCGCGCCCGGCGGGGGGTTAGCCTTCGCTCATGGATGGGGTGCAGGTACGTCGCCACGTGATCGGCCACGGCCGGGTGGCCGAAATCATCCTGGACAGGCCTTCCGTACTGAACGCCCTCAACACGGTGATGCTCGTCCGGCTGGCCCAGGTGTGCGCGGAACTCAAGCCTGACGGCGACGTGCGCGCCGTGGTGCTGTCCGCCAGTGGGGACCGGGCGTTCTGCGTCGGGGCTGATCTCAAGGAACGCAACGCGATGAACGACGCGCAGTTGCTGGCCCAGCGGGCGGTGTTCCAGACCGCGTTCGGCGAGCTGCTCGGGCTGCCCCAGCCGGTGGTCGCCGCGGTGCACGGGTTCGCCCTGGGCGGCGGCTGTGAGCTGGCGCTGAGCTGCGACATCATCGTCGCCGACGAGACCGCGGAGTTCGGCCTGCCGGAGACCACGGTGGGCCTGGTGCCGGGCTGCGGCGGCACCCAGCTGTCGGTGCGCCGGCTGGGCGCGGGCCGGGCCGCCGAACTGGTGCTGACCGGCCGCCGGGTCAAGGCGGCCGAGGCCGAGCGGATCGGCCTGGCCGACCGGCTGGTGCCGGCCGGGGCGGCGGAGAGCACCGCGCTGGAGATCGCGGGCACGATCGCGGCCAACTCACCGGTCGCGGTGCGCGCGGCCAAGCGGGCGCTGCGGAACGGCTGGGCGGCCGGGCTGCCCGCGGCGCTGGACATCGAGGACGCGGCCTGGCGGACCGCCGCGCTGTCCGCAGACCGGCGCGAGGGCATCGCCGCGTTCAACGAGAAGCGGACGCCGAATTGGCCGGGGGAGTGAGCCGCCCATGAGCGACCTGCCCGCACGGATCTCGCTGCGCGAGGTGGGCCCACGGGACGGGCTGCAGAACGAGGATCCGGTGCCGACCGCGGCCAAGGTCGAGCTGATCAACACGCTGGCCCGGACCGGGGTCTCCCGGATCGAGGCGGTGTCCTACGTCAAGCCCGAGGCGATCCCGCAGATGGCCGACGCCGACCAGGTGTGGGATGGGATCACCCGGGCGCCCACGGTGCGCTACTCGGCGCTGGCGCCCAACCTGCGCGGCGCCCGGCGCGCCCTGGACGCCGGGTTCACCGAGGTGGAAGTCGTGGTGTCGGCCTCGGACACGCACAACCGGCGGAACGTGAACCGGGGCACGGCCGAGTCGCTGGACGACATCGCGGTGATCATCGGCGAGGCGCACGGCCGCGGCGCGGCCTGCCAGGTGGTGGTGGCCACCGCGTGGGGCTGCCCGTACGAGGGCGACGTGCCGGCCGAACGGGTGCTGAGCGTGGCCGGCCGGGCGGTGGCCGACGGCGCGGACTCGATCTCGTTCGGCGACACCACCGGGATGGCCACCCCGCGCCGGGTGACCGAACTGATCGGCGGGTTCCGCTCCCGGCACCCGGACGTGCCGCTGAACCTGCACTTCCACAACACCCGGGGCACCGGGCTGGCCAACGTGCTGGCCGCGCTGGAACTCGGCGTGGACGACTTCGACGCGTCGGTGGGCGGCCTGGGCGGCTGCCCGTACGCGCCCGGCGCATCCGGGAACATCGCCACCGAGGAACTGGTGTACATGGTGGAGGACATGGGCGTGGCCACCGGGGTGGACCTGGCCGCGATGATCGGCGCAGCCGAAGAGGCGGAACGCATCGTCGGGCGGCAACTGCCGTCCCAGGTGCTGCGGGCCGGCCCGCGCACCCGGACGGTGGCCCGGTGACCGCCCAGGACCAGGCGGCCCAGAATCAGCAGGCTCAGCCGGCGTCTTCCGCTGAACCAGCGCAGACCGCGCACCCTGAACTCGATGAGCTCCGCGCCTCCGTCGAGCGCGGCGGGGCGGCCAAGTACCATGCGGCGGCCGCGAAGGCGGGCAAGCTGTTTGCCCGGGACCGGATCGCCGCCCTGCTCGACCCGGGCTCATTCACCGAGGACGGGCGTTACGCCAATGTGGCCGCCGAGGGGCTGCCCGCGGATGGCGTGGTCACCGGCACCGGCCTGATCGACGGCCGGCCGGTCGCGGTGATGGCCAACGACTCCACGGTCAAGGCGGGCTCGTGGGGGGCGCGCACCGTAGAGAAGATCATCCGGATCATCGAGAAGGCGTACTCGGCCGGGCTGCCGATGATCTACCTGGTGGACTCGGCGGGGGCGCGGATCACCGACCAGGTGGACATGTTCCCCGGCCGCCGCGGCGCCGGGAAGATCTTCCACACCCAGGTCCGCGCGTCCGGGGCGATCCCGCAGGTGTGCGCGCTGTTCGGGCCGTCCGCCGCGGGCGGGGCGTACATCCCGGCGTTCTGCGACTTCGTGGCCATGGTTGAGGGCAACGCGTCCATGTACCTGGGCAGCCCGCGGATGGTCGAGATGGTGGTCCGGGAGCAGACCACGCTGGAGGAGATGGGCGGCGCCCGGATGCACTGCACGGTGTCCGGCTGCGGCCACTACCTGGCCAAGGACGAGCCGGACGCGCTGGGCGCGGTCCGCCGCTACCTGTCCTACCTGCCCGGGAACTGGCAGCAGCCGCCGCCCGCGGCCGTGGCCGCCCTGCCGGACGAGGGCATCGACCTGGCCGCGCTGGTCCCGGCCAGCGAGCGGCAGGCCTTCGACATGCGCCGCTACCTGCGCGGGCTGGTGGACGCCGGGTCGTTGTTCGAGATCCACGCGCTGTGGGCGCGCGAGCTGACCATCGGTTTCGCCCGGCTGGACGGCCACGTCATCGGCGTGGTGGCGAACAACCCGATGTTCAAGGGCGGGGTGCTGTTCGTCGATTCGGCGGACAAGGCGACCCGGTTCATCCAGCTCTGTGACGCCTTCAACGTGCCGCTGCTGTTCCTGGCCGACGTGCCCGGCTTCATGGTCGGCACCGCGGTGGAGAGGCAGGGCATCATCCGGCACGGGGCCAAGATGATCAGCGCGGTGGCCGAGGCCACCGTGCCGAAGATCAGCGTGGTGGTGCGCAAGGCGTACGGGGCCGGGCTGTACGCGATGGCTGGCCCGGGCTTCGAGCCGGACGCCACGCTGGCCCTGCCCACCGCGAAGATCGCGGTGATGGGGGCCGAGGCGGCGGTCAACGCGGTCTACTACAACAAGCTGGCCGCGCTGGCCGACCCGGCCGAGCGGGAGCAGGAGACGGCCCGGCTCCGCGCCGAGTACGACGCGGACATCGACGTGCTCCGGCTGGCCAGCGAGCTGGTGGTGGACGACGTGGTGCAGCCATCCGAGCTGCGCGGCGAGCTGATCCGCCGGTTCGCGGCCGCGGCGGGCAAGGACCGCTCGTTCGCCCGCCGCCGCCACGGCGTCACCCCGGTCTGACCATCACACCGGCTCAAAGACCCAGTAGTTGATGCCCCAGGCCAGCGGTATCGGCCTTGACCTGGATCGCCTCGTAGATGTCCGCACCGCCAGACGCCCGGGTGAGCAGCCGCAGCCAGTTCTGCTCGCCGAGCACCAGTACCGGTCCCTCGATAGGGGTGTCCGGCCCGGTATTCAGCAGATCCGACCGGTCCTGCCACGGTGACCAGTCCCCGCCAGGGGTCAGCTGAGCGCGCTGCCACAGGCCGGTCGCGGAGAACGGCGTCGGTGGGCCCGGCTGCTCGGTGGCGAACAGCACCAGCCGGTCATCGGCACCCGGGGCCACCGTGACCTCGGCGAAGCCACGGCCTTGGTGGCCCAGGGACGCCCAGTCGTCCCAGCCGCCGCCCGGCTGGGACTGCCGCCGGTGCCACACGGCGCCGTCGGCCGTACCGATCGCGAACACCTCCAGGCGGCCGTCATTGTTGCGGACCGTGACCAGCTCGCGGCCGGCGTGCTGCCCGCTGGGGAGGCCCATCGCGCCCCAGCGCGACCAGCTGCCGTTGGGCTGCACGTGCCAGCTGTGCCGGACCACTCCGTTGCTATCGGTGGTGAACAGCTCCACCCGGCCATCGGCGTTGGCCGTCGCGGTCAGCGGCCCCAGTGTTCCGTCGTGCGGGCCGCTGGGACGGCCCAGCGGTACCCAGTTCCCCCAGCCGCCGGAGCCTGGGTTCTCCTGGCGGCACCACACGCTGAGGTCCTTGCGGACCACGAAGACCCCGAGGGTCTTGTCAGCGTTCAGCGCGATCACCGGCGAGGCGTCCGGCGCAGCCGCCTCCGTGGTCCCGGTAATGACTGGCTGCCCGCCCGGCCGGCCCAGCGACTCCCAGTCCAGCCACTCTGGATGGCCCTGCGCCTCCTGCCTGGCGTACCACACCGCACCGTCGTGGCCGGACACGGCAATGTACAGGATCCCGTGGGCGTCGCAGGCTAGCGCCGGGCGGCAGGGCAGCGCGCCGCGCACCGGCTGGCCGATCCCGGACCAGCCGGTCCAGTCCTCGCCGGACACCCTGCTGATCCAGATGGCGTCCGGGTCGGGCTGCCGCCCGCCGGTCGCCGCGAGCACCAGGCGTGGCGCGGGCAGCGCCACGCTCTCCAGCGCAGCCGCCAATCCGTGGAGTTGCATCATGAGTTAAGCCCCCCAGCTTCGAGCGAGCGGTGCTCGGCGGGTCCGCCCTGGCCCCGGGGACGGACCGTGCTCCGCTCGGCACATTCGGTAAATGGAACGTAAATCAATCTGTCGAGCAATGGTCAAGGAACGGTGTGCCTGACCTGCGGGCCGGCCAGCCAACTGGCGATGATCTGGGGCAGCACTCGCCGTCGCGGCTACCATCTGTGCATGACCTGTGTCCTGCTCGCCGAAGACGACTCTTCTATCTCTGAGCCACTGGCCCGGGCGCTGCGCCGCGAGGGTTACGACGTTAACGTCTCGGCAGATGGGCCGGGCACGCTGGAGGCCGCGCAGGCCGGCGGCATCGACCTGATCGTGCTGGATATCGGGCTGCCCCGGCTGGACGGGCTGGAGGTATGCCGGCGGCTCCGGTCCGACGGGCAGACCGTGCCCGTGCTGATCCTCACCGCGCGCGCGGATGAGGTGGACACGGTGATCGGCCTGGACGCCGGCGCCGACGACTACGTGACCAAGCCGTTCCGGCTGGCCGAACTGCTGGCCCGGGTCCGTGCGCTGCTCCGCCGGGGCACCCCGGAGACGAGCGTGGTGCAGGGCGTGCGGGTTGACGCGGACGCCCGGCGGGCCTGGATCGGGGACACGGAACTCGAGCTCACCACAAAAGAGTTTGACCTGCTGAGCGTGCTGGTGAGTGACGCGGGGAAGGTGGTCACCCGTGAACAGATCATGCGCGAGGTGTGGGACAGCAAGTGGTGGGGATCCACCAAGACGCTGGACATGCACATCTCGTGGCTGCGCCGGAAGCTGGGCGACGACGCGCACAACCCGCGGTACATCACCACGGTGCGCGGCGTGGGCTTCCGCTTCGAGCGGGGTGACTGACCGCTTCCTGGTTCCGGCCAGGACCGCCCAGGCCATCCCGGGACACTGAGCCATGCGCCGCCGCCTGCTGGTCTCCACCCTGGTGGTGGCGGTCACGGCTGTCCTGCTGCTGGGCATCCCGCTCGCGTTCGTGCTCAGCCGGCTGCAGATCAGCGCGGCGCAGTCGCAGGTCAAGCGGGACGCCAGCACGGTGGCCAAGACGCTGCAGGACCGGGTCAACTCGGGCCTGCCGGCTGACGTGGCCGAGGCCGCGGCGGCAGCCAAGTCACTGCCCGACCGGTACATCAGCATCCAGCAGGACGGGCTGCACGAGTTCAGCATCGGCGATCCGCCGGAGACGGGCTCGATCGTCAAGGTGGCGAATACCCGGAACTTCCGGGTCACCGTGGCGGCCGACGAATCGGTCGAGTACGGCCGGCTGACCGGGGCGCTGATCCTGATCGGCGGGCTCGCGCTGGCCGCGGTCGCGGTCGCGGTGGCGCTGGCCATGCTGCAGGCCCGGCGGCTGACCCGGCCGCTGGAAGAACTGGCCAGCGCGGCCGACCGGCTCGGCCTGGGTGACGCGCGCCCGCTGGGCCGCCGGTACGGCGTGCCCGAGCTGGACCGGCTGGCCGAAGGGCTGGACGGCTCGGCCCGGCGGATCACCGACCTGCTGTCCGCCGAGCGGGACTTCGCGGCGGACGCCTCGCATCAGCTGCGCACCCCGCTGACCGCGCTGTCCATGCGGCTGGAGGAGATGATCGCCGCCGCCGGGGACTCCGAGGTGGTCCGCGAGGAGGGCGCAGCCGCGCTGGCCCAGACCGAGCGGCTGGCCGACGTGGTCAGCCAGCTGCTCGGCCGGACCCGGCGGGCCGCCCGCGGGGTGCCGTCCCTGATCGCCATCGACGACGTGATCGCACAGCAGGTCATCGAGTGGGATCCGGCGTTCCGCCGGGCCAACCGGAAGCTGGAGGTGGGCGGGGAGAAGGGGCTGTCCGCCTACATCACCCCGGGGGCACTGGGCCAGGTCATCGCCACCCTGCTGGACAACGCGCTGGTGCACGGGGCGGGCACGGTCACCATCCGCACCTCGCGCACCCCCAAGTCGGTGGTGGTGGAAGTGCGCGACGAGGGCAAGGGCGTGCCGCACGAACTGGTGCCGCGCATCTTCGAGCGCAACGTCAGCGGCACACCCGGCGGCACCGGCCTGGGCCTGGCCCTGGCCCGCGATGTGGCCACCGCGGACGGCGCCAACGTGGTGCTGGTCCGGCCGCGGCCCGCCGTGTTCGCCGTGTTCCTGCCCCGTGGCCTGCGCGGCCCGGAGGAACCGCCGGTGGTGAGCGGGCCCGCCTGAGCCACCGCGCGCCGGGCCCGGTCAGTCCAGGCCGAGTCCGCGCCGGCCGGTCTCGTTGAGGTCCGGCAGCTGGAACCGGTTGGGCCAGCTGCGCTCGTAGTGCTCGGCGGGGAAGTCGCTCGGGCTGGAGCCGGGGCGGAAGGCCGCCCGGACCCTGGCTGCGTACCGTTCGTTGCGCGGGCACCAGGGTGCGGCGGGGACGTACATGACGTTTCCCCAGCCTTGCTGGTTCCGGACCGGTGCCACGCTGTGGATCAGGTCGCAGTGCCACCAGACCGAGTCACCCGCTCGGACGTCGGGGATGCCGCTGAGCGCCTGGACGAGTAGCGGGTGCCACCTCTCGCTGGCCGGGAAAGCCTGGCCGACGGTGACGCCGCACATGTCGTCGGCGGGCACGTCGGCGAGCAGTGGGCGCAGCATGAGGTAAGCCATCGCACCGGGAATCGGCACGGTGTGCAGCACACCCTGGTCGTGAGCCATGTCGGACAAGGCGGTCCAGCCCTGGAAGGTGCGGAACACGGAGCACATCGTGGTCCCGGGATACTGCGCCGCGGTGGTCCGGAAGGCCGCGTCCCAGGGTCGTATTGCTCGACGGTGCCGTCGAACAGGTGGCGGAATGCCTGCTGGTAGCCCTGGGTCAGCCACAGGTCGAGTGTGCCCGGGTCCAGGTGGCTGCCCAGGCCACCGGAGTCGGTGCCGGGCGGGCGGCGGCGGATCCGGTCCGGGTACAGCGAGTCCCGGCCTGGATCGAACCACTGCACGCCGCCGGCCTTGTGCTTCCATTGGCTGTTCAGGAACGCCTGTACCCGCGCCATCCGGTCGCTCTGCCGGGCCTGCATCTGGGCCGGTGACCAGTAGATCGGGTAGATCTCCGGCCGGGAGCCGACGCTGGCGAAGAAGTCATCACCGGGGCCGCGGTAAGTCTCGAAGAAGCGGTTGCTGTGACGTAATCCACGATGTCGTGGTCCCAGCCCAGCGCCTGGTCCCGGTCGAAATGCCCGCGCACGACCAGGCAGCCACGCCGGCGCAGCAGCGCCTGCGCTTGGGCAGGGACGGTGCCCGCCTCGATGCTCGCGTAGTCGATGACCGGCCAGACCGTCTCACCGCGCAGCCGCGCCGCGGTGATCTCCTCGGCCGCTGCCTTGATCTGCTGCTCGACGACGGCGAACGCTTCCTCGGCGGTGCGCCGGAGGCGGCGATGCGGGCCCGCAGCGCGGCTTTGATCTGCCGGATGGCGCGGGCGGATCCGCTGGTGCCTGCTCCCAGTGCGCAGCGGGGGCAGCGAGGTGATCTCGGGCTGGGGCTGGACCGGCACGGCAGCACTCCTTCTAGGAATGTCTCCTTACTTAGAAGGAGTCTAGGGTGGCTCCAACCTTCCAGGCAAGACTCCTTACTAGAATCAGCCCATGGACCCGGCCAAGCCTTCGCTGCGCTGCTGCGCTCGCTGACCGACGAGCATGTGCTGCGGACCCTCATGCGGCAACGGCGGATGACCCGGGCCGAACTGGCCGCCGAGACCGGCATCTCGAAACCGGCCGTGGGGGAGAGCGTCCGGCGGCTGGCCGAAGCCGGACTGGTGGCAGACACCGGGCAGCGGACCGCCGCGGCCGCGGCCGCGGCCGAGTCGCTCGTATTACGCCCTGGCCGGCGACGTTGGCGTGTCCCTCGCCGTCAGCATCGCGCCCTAGGCATCGTGGCCGAGTGCGTTGACGCCTACGGCGGCACGGTGTCGCGCGCGGAGCGCAGCATCAGCAGGCCTGCCCGGCCCGGGCAGGTGCCGCGGCGCTGCAAACTGTCGCCGGGCAGGCGCACCGCGGCGCCGGGCAGACCCCCCGGCTGGCCGTGGTGAGCGCCGCGGGCCCGGTGGATCGCGGCACCGGCCCGCTGGTCCAGCTACCCGACGAGCCGTTCCTGCTCGGCGCGCTCTATCCCGCCGCGGTCCTGGCCGCACACGTCGCCGGGCCGGTGGTCGTGGACAACGATGTGAACTGGGCAGCGCTGACCGAACGCGACTGCACCAGCCCGCGGCACTGGACGACTTCGGCTACGTCTTCCTCGGCCAGGGACTCGGCTCCGCGATCATCAGCGCTGGCCAGGTCATCCGCGGCCGGGCCTGGCTGGCGGCGAGGTCGCCCACCTCATCACTGTCGGCCCGCACGGCCAGGCGATGCGCCTCATCGAGGTGTTCGCGCACTGGGGCTGCGGCAGGAGGTTCCACCGCGATCGACGCCTGCCGCCTGCTCAGCGCGGCCACCGGCGCGGAACCGCAGGCGGCGCCACCCGCCAGGCCGTGGGCCAGGCCGTCGCGAGTGCTGGCCGCGATCGTGGCGCTCGCCGACCCGTCACGCATCATCATCGGCGGCTCATGGGCAGCCACCCCGCTATCCGCACGCCATCGCAGCGCGCCGCCCACTGCCCCGTGCGTTCCGTGCAACCGCCCATGACGCGAGCCAGCCTGGCCGGGGCACGACACGATGCGCTCAGCCGCCTGCGCGCAGGCTCGTGGCCGCTGGCCAGCGCAGGCAGCCGGCCCAGGATTCCTGAGCCGGCCGGTACTGGCGTTAAGCAGGATTGGCCAGCGCGGCCTGGTGACCACGGTCAGCTATTGCGTGCCAGGTCAGGTAGATGATCGCGGTGATGAGGAAGCCGGCCTCGAAGGTGAGGTCGCCCACCGACGGGACGTGCTTCGGGACCACGCCGACGTACTCGGTCTGGTTGGAGAACAGCACGATCGACACGACCACGCCGATCAGCATGGACACCGGGCCGGCCCAGTTCGTGTAGCTCTTGTCGAACAGCAGCTTCTCCATCTGCTGGTAGTTCTGACGCCGGCGGAGGAACTGGTCGCAGAACATGACGGCCAGCCACGGCGCGATCCAGTACGCGATGACCAGCAGGAAGTTCTCGTACTTGGTGCCCGCGTCGTGCAGCCCGGTCAGCGCGACGATGAACCCGATCACGCCGAACACCAGGGCCACGATGGCCCGGCGCAGCGCCAGCGGCAGCCGGATGCCGAGCGCGGTGAAGGACAGCGCGCCGGAGTAGATGTTCAGCACGTTGGCGGCGACCGCGCCGATCGCGATGGCCAGCAGGGTGAGGTCGGCCAGCGCGGTGGGCAGGTGCCCGGTGAAGGCGCCGGTCGGGTTGCTGTTGATCGCGCCGATGCCGGTCACCGTGGCCGACGCGGCCCCGGCCGCCTCGAGCAGCACGCAGGACACGAACACGCCCAGGCCGGACCACCAGGCGATGGCCGCCTTGCTGGTGTCCGGCTTGAAGTAGCGGGTGTAGTCCGACGCGTACGGGTTCCAGCCGACCGCGTAGCCGAACGCGGCGCCCAGGGTGAGCGTGAAGCCACCGATCCCGCCGCCGTGCGACGGGGCGCCCGGGCTGGACTTGGTGAAGATCCAGACCGTGGCGACCACGAAGATGATGGCCAGCACCGGGAACGCGTACCGCTCGAACGCGTGCACCAGGTTGTGCCCGAAGAACGCAATCACGATCTGCGCCACCACGATGATCACCAGGCACAGCCACTTGGGCAGGTGGGTCAGCGTGTTCAGCGCGAACGTGCCGCTCACGCTGTTCACCGCGAACCAGCCGATGCCCGCGGTGATCGAGTTCAGCCCGGCGGGCAGCGCGTTGCCCCAGTAGCCGAAGCCGAGCCGGGAGATCACCATCTGCGGCACGCCGTGCGACGGGCCCTCGGCGCCGAGCAGGCCCTGGGTGACCGAGCCGAGCCCGGTGCCGACCACGATGGCCAGCAGCGCCTGCCAGAAGTTCAGCCCGAAGAACGCGATGCCGATCACGCCGACGAACACGGTGGCGAACTCGAAGTTCGGCGAGGTCCAGGTCCAGAACAGCTGGAGTGGCTTGCCGTGCCGCTCGTTCAGCGGGATGAACTCGGCGCCGCCGGGCTCGACCGCCACGACCTTGGTGCCGTACTCACCCTCGCGGATTTCAACGCCAGGCGGCGCTTCGGCCTCGAGTAGTGGGCTCTGCTGTTGCTCAGGTGCCGACATCTGCGTGCTCCTTACGGCCTCATGCGTGTCGGTCTCCCCGCGACCGGGCCGACATCCCAGGTGGACGCGCTGATGATAAATCGGGCGATGATCGGAAGTTGTTTCCAGTGCGTTAAATATCCCGTGGCCGTGCCGTGCTGACAAGCACCGTTTTCCGACCGTGACCAGCGCCGGGTGGCGAGTGGCCGCGCGTGCGGGCCGGGCCGCTGCCTCGTAGGCTACGGCGGGTGAGCGATGATCAGGACGCCAGGTCCCCGTTCCCCGTCGTGGGCATGGTCGGCGCCGGGCAGCTGGCCCGGATGACGTACCAGGCGTCCATCCCGCTCGGGGTGCGGTTCCGGGTGCTGGCCGACACCGCCGCCGACAGCGCTGCCCAGGTCTGCCCGGATGTCCAGGTGGGCGACTATCACAACCTGGACGACCTGCTCGCGTTCGCGGCCGGCTGCGACGTGGTCACGTTCGACCACGAGCATGTGCCGGGGGAGCACCTGGCCGCGCTGGAGGCGGCCGGGGTGGCGCTGGCCCCGGGCCCGGCCGCGCTCCGCTACACCCAGGACAAGCTGGCCATGCGCGAGGAGCTGACCCGGCTCGGCGTGCCCTGCCCCCGGTTCGCCGCAGTCTCTAGCGTGGCTGAGGTGACCGCGTTCGCCGCTGAGGGCCGGGCTGGCCGGTGGTGCTCAAGGCGGTCAGCGGCGGCTACGACGGGCGTGGCGTGTGGATGTGCGACGACGCTGTCGCGGCCGGAGAGGTGCTGGCGCACGGCATCGCGCTGCTGGCCGAGGAGTACGTGCCGTTCCGGCGGAGCTGGCCGCGCTGGTGGCCCGGTCGCCGCACCGGCAGGGCGCGGCCTACCCGGTGGTGGAAACCGTGCAGCGGGACGGGGTCTGCCACGAGGTGCTGGCGCCTGCCCCGGGGCTGTCCGCCACGGTGGCCGAGGACGCGCAGCGGCTCGCGCTGTCGATCGCCGACGCGCTCGGGGTGACCGGGCTGCTGGCCGTGGAGCTGTTCGAGGCGGCCGGTGGGCTGCTGGTCAACGAGCTGGCCATGCGGCCACACAACAGCGGGCACTGGACCATCGAGGGCGCCCGCACCTCGCAGTTCGAGCAGCACCTGCGGGCCGTGCTCGACCTGCCGCTGGGCGCACCGCAGCCCGCCGCTGGGCAGACCGTGATGGTCAACGTGTTCGGCGCCCATGACCCGGATCTGTATGACAAGTACATCCACGTGATGGCGGCGGATCCCGGGGTGAAGGTACACATCTACGGCAAGGCGGTCCGGCCCGGCCGGAAGATCGGCCACGTCACGGTGACCGGCAGCGGGGCCGGCGAAGAGAACCTGCTGGCGCTGCGTGACCGGGCATTGCGCGCGGCCAGCTACCTGGCCACCGGAAAGGAGCGTGGCGAGTGAGCTCGGTGGCGGGGGATGACGGGCCGCTGGTCGGGGTGGTGATGGGCAGCGACTCGGACTGGCCGGTGATGGAGGCGGCCGGCGGCCGCCCTGGACGAGTTCGGCGTGCCCTACGAGGCCGACGTGGTGTCCGCGCACCGGATGCCGCACGAGATGATCGACTACGGCTCGGCCGCGGCCGGCCGCGGCCTGCGGGTGATCATCGCGGGCGCGGGCGGGGCGGCGCACCTGCCCGGCATGCTGGCCGCGGTGACCCCGCTGCCGGTCATCGGGGTCCCGGTGCCGCTGCGGCACCTGGACGGGCTCGACTCGCTGCTGTCCATCGTGCAGATGCCGGCCGGGGTCCCGGTGGCCACCGTGGCGGTCGGCGCGGCGCGGAACGCGGGCCTGCTCGCGGTGCGCATCCTGGGCGCCGCCGACCCGGCGCTGCGCGACCGGATGGCCGCGTTCCAGCAGGGCCTGCGGCAGCTGGCCCAGGCCAAGGGGGCGGCGCTGCGGGACCGCCTCGGCGGTGCCGCTGACCCGGAGTTACCATCGGGTAATGAGCTCTGACTTCCCTGCTTTCGCCCTGACCGAGGAACACGAGGCGCTCCGCGAGGCAGTGCGCGAGCTGGCCGATGACAAGATCGCGCCGCGGGCGGCCGAGGTGGACGAGTCCGGGGAGTTCCCCTGGGACGTGTTCGAGGCGCTGGCCAAGGCGGACTTCGCCGCGGTGCACATCCCCGAGGCCTACGGCGGCGCGGGCGCGGACGCCATCGCCACCGCCATCGTGATCGAGGAAGTGGCCCGGGCCTGCGCGTCGTCGTCGCTGATCCCGGCGGTCAACAAGCTGGGCACGGTCCCGCTGCTGCTGGCCGGCTCGGAGGAGCTCAAGCAGCGGTTCCTGCCCCCGGTGGCCCGCGGCGAGGCGATGTTCTCCTACGCGCTGTCCGAGCCGGAGGCCGGCTCCGACGCCGCGGCCATGAGCACCCGCGCCGTGCGTAACGGGGACAGCTATGTGCTGAACGGCGTGAAGCGGTGGATCACGAATGCCGGGGTGTCGCAGTTTTACACGGTCATGGCGGTGACCGACCCGGACGCCGGGGCCAACGGCATCTCGGCGTTCGTGGTGGACAAGGACGACCCGGGGTTCTCCTTCGGCGCCCCGGAGCACAAGCTCGGCATCAAGGGGTCACCGACCCGGGAGCTGTACTTCGACGACTGCGCCATCCCGGCCGACCGGATCATCGGCGCGGAGGGCACCGGGTTCAAGACCGCGCTGGCCACCCTGGACCACACCCGGGTCACCATCGCCGCGCAGGCGATCGGCATTGCCCAGGGCGCCCTGGATTACGCGACCGGTTACGTCAAGGAGCGCCGCCAGTTCGGCCAGGCCATCGCGGAGTTCCAGGGCGTCCAGTTCATGCTGGCCGACATGGCCATGAAGGTCGAGGCGGCCCGGCAGCTCACCTACGCGGCGGCGGGCAAGTCCGAGCGGGCCATGGCCGGAGACCGGAGCGCGGACCTGACGTTCTTCTCCTCGGCCTGCAAGTGCTTCGCCTCCGATGTGGCCATGGAGGTGACCACCGACGCGGTCCAGTTGCTCGGCGGCTACGGCTACGTCAAGGACTACCCGGTAGAGCGGATGATGCGCGACGCCAAGATCACCCAGATCTACGAGGGCACCAACCAGATCCAGCGCGTCGTCATGGCCCGGCAGCTCCTGAAGTAGGCCGCAAGGGTGGCTCTGAGCTGCGGCAACACTCGATTAGCCAGAGCCGTACCACGTGATCATCCACGAAGCTGCCTGTCGCGGGGCTGGGCTTCTTCGTGCGCTGCTCCGTCACTGTTCCGTGATCTTGAAAGATGCGAAGCGCTCGTTGATGACCATGCGGGCACGACCGTCGCACATCAGCCGACGGACGACAGCCGTCGCGGGCGCTGTGATCCGACAGGAGCGGTGGTCGTGAGGCGCCAAGACGGTGCGGGGGATGATCGGATCATGCTGATCGACCATCTCATGTACCGGGCCCCCGACCTGGCCGACGCGGTTGCCGATGTAGAGGAACGCTTCGGCGTACGAGCTCACGCTGGTGGCAGGCACATCGGTCTGGGCACCCACAATGCGCTGCTCGCGCTCGGCCCCCGAACCTACCTGGAGATCATCGCTCCCGATCCCGGCCAGCCACAGCCGTCCGTGCCGCGCCCGTTTGGCCTCGACGGCGTCAACCGCGGTGGGCTAGCCGGGTGGGCGATTGCCTGCCAGGACATCGACGCGGCAGTGGCTGACGCCCGCCGCTGCGGGTATGACCCAGGCGAGGTGGCCGAGATGCAGCGGGCCGGGCCAACGGGGATGGTGCTGCGGTGGCGGCTGACGGTCAACGTAGTGCCCGGTGGCCTGGTGCCCTTCCTCATCAGCTGGGGCGACACCGACACCCTGCCAGATCAGCACCGCGCGGGCTCACCCTGGAGTTTTTCCACCCGAGCACCCCGATCCCGCGTCCCTCGTGCCGCTCCTTGGTGCTCTTGGCGCTGACGCACAGGTCAGGCCAGCGGCTGCTCCCGCGCTGGTTGCCCACCTCAGCGGCCCGAATGGCAGTACCGTGCTGCAGTAACCCACAACAGCGCATCGACGCAACTCTGCCGCCCGGGCTGGTCACTGAAACACCCGCATAATGCCGCGTTCTGCGCTCCATGTGTCGCAGATCAGTTGCCGGACGACTGTCGCGCATCTACCGACGGAGGACACACCGTCGCGGCGCAGTCCGCAAGCCTTCCCACAGCCATGACGGCTAGTGAGAACCGCGGTCAGGCGGGCTGCCACAGCTCGACCCGGTTGCCCTCCGGATCGGTGACCCAGCCGAACCGGCCGACACCCTCCATATCCTGCGTCTCGTTAGCTACGTCCGCTCCGTTGGCGCGCAGTTGCGCGAGCATCGCATCCAGGTCGCGGACCCGGAAGTTGAGCATGGTCTGCTGGGAGCGGGACCCGAAGTAGCCGGTCCCGGACTCGAACGTCGCGAACACCGTCGGCCCGGTCTCCTGGTGCCACAGGCCGTTCTCATCGGCGTCCAGGCCCAGGCAATCGCGATACCACGCGTCCAGGGCCGCCGGGTCGGCGGCCCTGATGAAGTATCCGCCGATGCCAAGTACATGTTCCACACCGCTATCTTGCCAGGACGGCGACCGGGCGGGCTGGCGCCACACCACCGCCCGGGGACGGTCATGGAGGTAGGGGCGAGCCCGGGCTGTCGGAGGTCAAGGGGAAGCTAGGGCTATGCCAGACAACGCTGTTTCTGAGATTGCGGATGCGTACCTCGAGGCATGGCAGGCCGGTGACTTCGCGCGGCTGCGTTCAATCCTGGCCGACCACGCGACCTTCGACGGGCCGCTCGGCCAGGCCAGCAGCGCCGACGAATGCATCGCTGGGCTCCAGCGCATGTCACAGATCATGACCCGGTATTGAGATCCGCAAGACATTCGTCGACGGGCCGGACGTGCTGACCTGGTTCGATCTGCACACCGCCCAGGCGGGCCCGCTGCCGACGGTGAACTGGCGGCACGTGGAAAACGGCAAGATCACCTGGATCCGGGTCACGTTCGATCCCCGCCCCTTGACCTCCAGTGGCTAACTGCCGGCCCAGGTCTGCGGCGGGATGGTCACGGCTTGGCCGTGGCCGCAGGCCTAGGCGGCGGTGGCGGCCGCGCCGGTGATGACGCCGCGTGAGGAAGCGCGGGCTCAGTAGGTGCCGAGGATGTCAACGACGAAGACCAGAGTGTCGGTGCCCTTGATCCCGGCTTGGGAGGAACCTTTTTTGCCGTAGCCGTCGGCGGCCGCGATCGCTGTTGACTTTCCTGCCTGCACGTGTCACCCAGACTCCAGCGAGGTGTGGCGGTATAGGAGCCAACCGGGTCGGGTGGATCGGCTTTCAGCCATTCCGGCGATGCCACTCGTGGTCTCATCCCCACGCCAGCAGCGCGCCTGCTGGGTCCAGGCGCTCGCATTCATTGATCTTGGTGTTGATCTGCTCCCCACGCGCGACTGGTGGGGAAGTGGGCAGACCGCGACCGGGAGCGAAGCCATGGCCGCCCGGTACAGCGATGTCAAAAAGCGGGCGCCCCTGGGAATCGGTGCTGGGGTCGGGCCAGTTCGCCACCCCGTGGGAGCGCATGCACTGGGCGAATTTCAGCCCGGCGTTCAGCGCCTGCTGCACCAGGGCCTGTGGACAGGCACCAGACTCGTAGCACTGCCGGAGCGAATTGGCGCTGAGCGTCCCGCCGTTGGTCGGGTACAGACGCTGGCAGGTCCGCTGAGCCGCTGAAGCTGGGAACTACTGATCCCGAGTACCTGCGGGTCGGCCTTCGGGACCTGTCCGTTGCTGCCCGGGTCGGGGAAGTTCGGCACTCCATGGGAGCGCATGCAGGCCGAGTAGGCGACCGCTGACGGAGAAGTCGCTGATCCGCCCGCATGCGGTGAGCCGCCGGACCCGGCCGATGATGGGCTGCCACTGCATGCCGCCAGCAGGGCCAGGGCGGCGGCGGTGATGAGGCCGGCCGTGGTTCGTGCTGGCCACGGCCATGCCTCCGGCGGCCGGCGTCTGATGCGGGTGCTGTCGTTCATCTTGATCTTCTCCGCGGCTCGGCCGTGCTGTCAGATGCTCCAGAGCGCCTGGGTGGGGGAGAGGCGTGCGGCGCGGATGGCGGGCAGCAGCCCGGCGAGGGCGCCGATGATGATGGCGGCGGCCAGGCCGCCCGCCCAGGCCTGGGGCGGGATGACGACCGCCTCGTGGTGGGTGCGGGCGTAGGCGGCGGTGGCGGCGGCGCCGGCCATGACGCCTGCGCCGCCGCCGGCCAGGGCCAGCAGGATGGCTTCGGCGAGGAACTGGGCGCGGATCTGGGCTTTGGTGGCGCCCAGGGCGCGGCGCAGCCCGATCTCGGAGCGGCGTTCCAGGACGGAGATGACCATGATGTTGGCGACGCCGATGGCGCCCACCAGCAGCGCGACCGCGCCTAGGCCGAGGAACAAGGTGTCCAGCGCGCCCTTGGCGTCGGCTTGGGCGGTGAGCGCCTCGGAGGGCTGGGAGACGTCGGCCTGGCCGGGGTTCTCCGGGCTGGCCTGGGCGGCGAGCAGGTTATCGACTCTCGTGGTGGCAGCCGGGGTCTCGACAGTGCGGACGTAGATCTCTGATGGGTGCCCGTCGAGGCCGAGGTAGTGCTCGGCGGCGGGGAAGCCGACCAGCACCGCCGAGTTGATCTCCGGGACGTAGGTGGGGGGCACCGGCTTGAGGATGCCGGTCAGGTAGAACCACTGGCCGCCTGGGCCGCCGGGGCTGACCCAGATCCGCTCCCCAGGCCAGATCCGGTCGATGCCCAGCAGGTGGGCGGCCGTGGCGCCGAGCACGGCGACCGGCTCGCGGGCGGTGGCGGCGTTGAGGAACCGGCCCTGGGCGAGGCTGGTCCCGGCCGCAGCGGGCAGGCTCAGTGTGGATGCGTCCACGGTCAGGGCGTTGGTTTCGACCGTGGGGATGTACGGGGATTTGTAGACGCTGACGCCGCTGACCGTGCCGGTGTCCTGCACTCGTGTGACGCCGGCCAGCCGGGCGATCATGCTCGGCGCGGTCACCGGCAGCTCGGCGGTGCCGCCGGTGAAGGTCTGCCCGTTGGTGACGGTCAGCAGGTTGGTGCCCAGCCGGGCGATCTCATTCAGCAACGCGGCCTGGGATGAGGCGGCCAGGCCCAGGACGGCGACGATCGCCGCGACCCCGATCGCGACGCCGGCCGCCGACAGCCCGGCGCGGAGTTTGCGGTCCGCCAGCCCGGTGCTGGCCAGGACGACGAGGTCGGCGGGCCGCAGCCGGGCCGCTGCTCGGGGCGCGGCGGTGGTCATAGCGACCCTTCCTGGATGCCGGCAGCGGCCCCATGGCCGCCGGCCGGGATGTCGGCGGTGATGTGCCCGTCGAGCATCTCGATACGCCGCCGGGTACGGGCGGCGACCGCGTGGTCGTGGGTGATGACGACAACCGTTGTGCCCTGGGCGTTGAGTTCTTCCAGCAGGGCCAGGATCGAGGCGCCGGTGGCCGAGTCGAGGTTGCCGGTAGGCTCGTCGGCCAGCACCACCGGCGGGCAGCCGGCCACCGCCCGGGCGATGGCGACCCGCTGCCGTTCCCCGCCTGACAGCTGGGTGGGCCGGGCGCCGGCCCGGTGCCCGAGCCCGACCCGGTCCAGCGCCTCGGCTGCTAGCCGCCGCCGCTGGCTACGGCCGATCCCGGCGTACAGCAGCCCGCCGGACACGTTCCCCAGCACGGTCTGCTGCTCGGCGAGGAAGAACTGCTGGAATACGAACCCGATCCGCGAGGCCCGTACACCGGCCAGCTCACGGTCGCCCATCGCCGCCACGTCCAGGCCGGTGATGCGCACTGACCCGCTCGTGGGCGTGTCCAGCGTGCCCATCAGATGCAGCAGCGTGGACTTGCCCGATCCGGACGGGCCCACCACCGCCGCCAGCTCCCCGGCCGTCACCGCCAGGGTCACCTGATCAAGCGCTCGCACCGGCGGTGAGCCCGGGTATACCTTCGACACCTGATACAGCTCCAGCACCGGAAGCGCGCCCGCGCGGTTCTCCCCGGCCAGGGCCGTCCTCGCGCCGGTCACGACGCCGGCACCACGACGTGCTCACCCGGCCGCAGCGCCCCACTCACCTGCACCAGGCCAGCGGCGTCATCGAAGATCCCGGGCGTCACCGGCACCCAGCGCCGCGTGTTCCCCGGGCCGATCATCTCGACCCCGTACCCGCCCGGCGACCGGGCCACCAGCGCTCCCACCGGCACCACCAGCGCGCTCGTCACGCTCGCGGTGGTGATGTTCACGGTCACCGGTGCCTGGTCCAGGGCCCCCGCCGCCTGCGGATTGGTCAGCTTCACTTGCACCGGGATCGTCGTGGTCGTGTCCCCTCCCGACTCGGACGTGGTCGCCACCTTGCCCACCGAGGACACTGTGCCCGGCGTCGTCGTCCCGTCGGGCAGAGTGATGGTCACCTTGTCACCGGCCTTCACTTCGCTCTGCTGGGAGACATCCAGTGGGACCGTCACCACGTGCCGGTCCGACGTCGCTGTCAGCACCGGCCCGGCGGCCGGGCCGCCCAGGGTCCCGGTCACCCGGGCGACTCGCAGGGCCTCCGGCTCGAACACCACCGAACCCAGCGGCAGCGTCCCCGACGGGGACGAGACCCGCAGACGTGACTTCAGCTTCTGCACCCCGGCCGCGGTCTCCCAGGAGAAGTAGTCCCAGCCCAGTGCGGAGATCCCCGCGCCGTCGGCGTCCCCCAGGGCCACCAGGTCGTGGTTGAGCTGGGACACGTCCGCGCCGGTCACGCCCTCGCCCAGGGGCCGCCAGTCCGGCACCCTGCCGTACAGCAGCACCGCCGGGGAGCCGTTACCGGTCTGGTACAGCGGCTGGCCTTGACGGATCACGCGTCCGGCCGGTGGCAGCCAGGTCAGCGTCCCGCCACCCTGCCCGCGCACCGCGTAGGTCCCGGCATACCCCAGCGTCGCGGTCAGCGGCGTGGTTGCCGAGATGTCCTGCCGGGTCACCGCCCTGCTGGCCGGCGCGGGCGCCCCCTGCCCCCCGGCCCCGGGTGAGGTCGCCCGGGGAAACGCCCCGGCCCGCCAGGCCGCTACCGCCCCGGCCGCCACCACGGCCACGATGCCCAGGGCCACCCAGCGGCGACGGCCACGCGGTCCCCTCGCCGCCGCGGCGGGCAGCGCCTCCGCCTGCTGCCCTGCCTCCCGGCCGCGTGCAATGCCAGTCATGTCTCACCCCCACGCCAGCAGCGAGCCCGCGTGCTGCAGGCGCTCGCATTCGCTGATCGCGGTGCTGACCAGCCGCGGCGTCGGGCGCGGCACGTTGATGTTGAAAAGAGGGCGCCCCTGGGAATCGATGGTGGGGTCGGGCCAGTTCGGCACCCCGTGGGAGCGCATGCACCGGGCGAACTTCAGCCCGGCGCTCACCGCATGCTGCACCAAGGACTGGGGACAGACGTCGGCCAGATAGCACTGCTGGAGCGAGCTCGCCGTGAGCGACCCGCCGGTGGTTGGCAAAAGATGCTGGCAGGCGCGCTGGGCCGCCTGGTACTGGGAACTGCTGATCCCGAGTCGCTGCGCGGATTCCTTCGGGAGCACTCCGTTGCTGGGGTCGGGGTAGCCCGGCACCTGGTGGGAGCGCATGCACTGGGAGAAGGCGACCATACGGGACGTCGCTGACCCTCCTGTGTTCGCTGAGCCGCTGGAAGGGGTAGCTGACGGGCTGCCGCCGCACGCCGCCACCAGCAAGGCCAGAACGGCCATAGCGATGATCGCGGCCACGGTTCGCGCTGTCGGCAGCGCGGGGATGGGCTTCATGGGCGCAGTTCTACGCCCGGGCGGGTGACATCAGCGCTACCGGTGATGTTGCACGGATGTCATGCCGGCCGGCGCACACTGGTCAGATGCGGGTGTTGGTGGCCGAGGATCATGCGACCTTGGCCGGCCGGATCGCTCAAGGGCTGCGTCAGGCCGGGATGGCAGTGGACGCCGTGTATGACGGCGGGGCGGCACTGGAGGCGATCGCGCAGACGGCCTATGACGTGATCGTGCTCGATCGCGATATGCCGGTGGTGCACGGCGATCGGGTGTGCCGGGCGGTGGCCGGCACTGGCCCGCGGATCCTCATGCTCACTGCGTCCGCCGGCGTCGATGACCGGGTTGACGGGCTGGAACTGGGCGCGGACGACTATCTGCCCAAGCCGTTCGCGTTCGCCGAGCTGACCGCCCGCGTGCGGGCGCTGTCCCGGCGCGCGCCGCCCGCGCCGCCCATAACGCACCGCGGGGACCTGGTGGTAGACCGCGCCCGGCACCGTGCCAGCCGCGGCGCCTATTCGCTGTCCCTGACCCGCAAGGAGTTCGGCATCCTGGAGATGCTGCTGGCCGCCGACGGCGCGCTCGTCAGCGCGGAGCAACTGCTCGAGCACGTGTGGGACGCCCATGCCGACCCGTTCAGCAACATCGTCTCGGTGACGATGGCCCGGTTGCGGCGCAAGCTAGGCGACCCGCCGCTGATCGAAACCGTGGTGGGCAAGGGGTACCGGATGTGAGCCCCCGCCCGCGGCCGACCGTACGGGCCCGGCTGACCTTGCTGTACATCGGCCTGTTCGCCGTATGCGGGGCGATTGTCGTAGCGCTCAGCTACGCGCAGGTCGCGCGGCTGTCGGCGTCAGGGCAGGGCCTGGCCGCCTGCTTCCTCCGGCGGCGCGGTGACCCCGTTCACCGCGCAGTGCCGAGCCGAGGAAATCAGCGCCCATCCCGATACGGGCGTCCTGGCCAAGTGCGTCGCGTACTTCCAGCGTCTGGGCGCGCAGGGTCAGCGCGACTTCACCGCGTCGCATCTGCTGCAGTACTCGCTGATCACGCTGGCCGCGGTCATTGCCCTCGCCGCGATCCTCGGCTGGATCGCCGCCGGGCGGGCGCTGCGCCCGGTGCACCAGATCACGACGGCCGCCCGCGCCGCCTCCGAGCACAACCTGTCCGCGCGGGTCGCGCCGCGCGGTCCCCGCGACGAGCTGCGCGAATTGGCCGAGACGTTCGACGAGATGCTCGGCCGGCTCCAGGCCGCGTTCGAGGGCCAGCAGCGGTTTATCGCCAACGCGTCCCATGAGCTGCGCACCCCACTCGCCGTCATGCGCGCGACGGTGGACGTCGTGCTGGGCAATCCGGACAGCACACCCGGCGACCTGCGCGCGATGGCGGAAGACATCCGCGCCGCTGTGCAGCACGCTGAGCACCTCATCGGCGCGCTGCTCATCCTCGCGCGCAATGAGCGCGGGCTCACCGTCCGCGAGGAGACCGACCTGGCCACGGCGGCCGAAGACGTCCTCGACACGGCCAGCCTCGATGGCCGGCAGGTGCATGCCACGCTGGAGCCCGCCGTCATATCGGGCGATCCGGTACTGGCCGAACGGCTTATCGCGAACCTGATCGACAATGCCGTGCGGTACAACATGGCCGACGGCGAGATCTGGATCAGTACCCGTACCATCGCGGGCAGCAGCCAGCTGACCGTGGCCAATACCGGCCCGGTCATCAGCCCGGCCGATGCCAGCCGGATCTTCCAGCCGTTCCAGCGGCTCAGCGACCGCACGTCTCATGACGGCTCCGGGCTTGGCCTGGCCATCGTCGCGTCCATCGCCGCGATCCACGGTGGCAGCGTCACCGCGCGCCCCGGCGCTGACGGCGGCCTGACCGTCACGGTCACGATCCCCTCGGCGCTCGACCCCGGTAACGGGATTCGGGCCGGAGCCGCCGTTTCCTAGGGACATCGACGGAATCCATTGCGCGGAAAGGTGTATTGATTTGATCACCCGGCAGAGCTAAGCAGCTTGCGTCCATTGCCCGGAGCCATCTGTCTTACTGGCCTGGCCTGGTATTTCTCTGACCTATCGAGTTGAGGAATCGAAGATCGGGTTACGATATATATGACTCTACGTAGTTCTTTGTGATAAATACTTCATCCGGCTGAAGCCGGCGCCCGCGATGTGGTCGGCTTTACGTGGGGGCCTGGGGTGGGCGATACCCGCATGCGTAAGGGGATGCTGGCTGTGGGCGAGAAGGCGAAGCGGAAGCCCGACCCGGAGGGGGAGGGCGACGCGACGCCAGGGCGCAGGCCGTCCGGCGCCGGGCTGCCCAGGTGCAACCCGAGCCCAGGCGCTGGACCGACAGCGCACCCGCTGCCCCACCTTTCTGAGCAGGATGCGGCGAGGATCGCCCGCCTGCTGGCCAACGAGCGCGCCGAACTTGAGGACCAGCGGGCTCGTCGCACCCCTGATCAGCCGGCCCGGACCCGTCAGCTTCCGCCGTCGAGGCCGCTGTCCCTTCCCGCGCAGCGGCCGGACGTTTCCGGGGCGCCCCGCCGGTTCGTGCCGCCCCCGTGGCGGCGCCTGGCGGAGCCGTCGTGGCATGCCCTCGGGACCATGGCCGGATTGCCGCCCGACGGGAACGGCGGTGCCCGGAGCGGGGTTTCCCTGGCCGACCGCCCGGCTGGGGGCCCGGTCACCGAGACCGAGCCAGCCGGGTCCGAGGCCGGTCCGGACGCGTCCGAGGCCGACCAGGCGCCGGCGGCGCCGCCCGACCCTGCGGTCGAGTCCGTGCAGCAGACATTCGCGATTGTGCAAGCCGCCGGGGACGAGGCAGCCGCCTACTTTTACGGCTGGATGTTCGTCCGCGATCCTGAGCTTCGCAAGCTGTTCCCGACCGGGATGACTGAGCAGCGCGACCGGCTGTTCCGGGCCTTCGGCCGGATAGTTGGCAGCCTGACCACCCCCGAGGAGATGGCCACCTACCTGACCCAGCTCGGCCGGGACCACCGTAAGTACGCGGTGCAGCCCGAGATGTATGAGGTGGTCGGGGATGCGCTCATGGCCACGCTGCGTGCCTACGCCGGCCCGGCGTTCACCCCCGCCGCCGAGGAGGCCTGGGCAAAGGCTTACCAGGCGGTGTCGTCGCTGATGATCGCGGCCGCCGATGAGAACGGTCAGACGTCGCCCCCGTTCTAAACCGCCGAGGTCGTCAGCAACGAGGAGCGCAGGCCAGGGATCTCCATCCGCGCGAGGATGGCCTGATTACCTTCCACATCAAGGCCGCCGGGACCTGCTCTGCGTCGCGGGCGGCACCGGCCTGTCGCCCATCAAGGCCATCATCGAAGAGGCGATCAGGGGTCAACCGCCCCCGCTACCTGCCACACCGGGAGTGCGAGGCCTACGTCGCTGGCCCGCCCGCCATGGTCCGCGAGACCATGCACGTGCTGACGAGAGTGGGCCTGCCGCATGGGCGGATCCACTATGACGACGCGTTGCTCGCCGACGGCGAGTAGGCGCACAGGTCGCGCAGCACGCAGTCGTCGCAGCGGGGCCGTTGCGCACGGCATACCTGGCGCCCGTGGGTAATCAGCGCGACGTGCAGGTCGTAGCGGATGTCCGGTGGCACGCGTGGGCCGAGCAGCCGGTGCGCCTGGTCGGCCGTTGCTTTCGCGGGGATCCAGCCGAGTCTGATGGCCACGCGATGGACATGGGTATCGACGGGGAACGCGGCCCGCCCGAGGGCGAAGGTGAGCACGCACGCGGCCGTCTTCGGGCCGACCCCGGGCAGGGATTCCAGGTAGGCGGCTACTGTCGCGTCGTCGAGATCATGCAGGCGGTCGAGGTTGATGCGGCCCTCGCGGTCTTCGATGGCCGCCAGGATCTGCTGGATGCGGCGGGCTTTCTGGTCGGCGATGCCGCCGCAGCGGATGGCGTCGGCTACCTGCCCAACTGGTGCGGCGGCAACCTGCTCCCAGCTGGGGAAGACGTCCTTGAGCTGGGCGAACGCCCGCTCGGAGTTAATGTCCGACGTATGCTGCGACAGCACGGTGGCGACGATCTCGTCGATGACCGGCAGCACCGGCTTGGGGATGAACCGGCCCTGCTCGGCGCGCAGTCGCTGCTGCACTGTCCTGATGCCCGCCACGACGGGCGTTGTCATCGATACTCCTTCGGCCTGGACGCTCGCTGATGGAAGCGTAGACCCACGCCCATGGAGGTGAGCCGGATGCGGATACCGGCTGGGTACTACCCCTGACTTCTGGCTCAACAGCCAGCTCGCGATCGACCTCTACCGGGTCTCCCATGACGAGAATGAGCTCCGGGAACTCGAACGCATCGAGCCAATCCAGACCTGATCGTGCCGGGCTGACGTCAAATGCCGCAAACTCTGTGTTCTGGCCCGTGGACCACGGTGTCTCACGGATCGTCACTGGTCACTTCCCACGAGTCACTATGGCCGAGTGAGCGCTAACTGAGCAATCAAGCAGACTGCAATATTTCCGTCAGGTACTGCCCGCCATGCTGAGATGACCGGCTGGACCGCACCAGCCGGTAACTGGCAGCCCTGCACGCAGGGAGGTGAGATGGCATGACAAGGCGATTGCGGCAAATTGCACGGCGAATTGCCGATGTGATTGCCGATTTGGGAAATCCACGAAAGCCGCGATTCGGGGCGTAATAGCAAATCCTGAGTATCGATCTTTGACAACAACCGCACTGGTCATATTCTGCCCATTCTGACTATGGCCGTGCGTCTATATAACCGGCCATGGCCGGTGGCCCACCATTATGTAGGTGCCGAAGAGAGGGGCCTGACATGTACCGGTGGACAGGAATGCGATGGCCGGGGGTCCGGCGGGGTCAGCGCGCATGCTGACCGTGCAGCGGCCCCCGGCGGTGCCGGTACTGACGTTCGCGGCCGAGCCAGACGGCGGGCCGCCCCCGGTGCTGCGGATCGACGGCACTGAGGAGTTCGCCCGCCGCCCGGCTGGCGGTGCGCCGATGCTCGTGCTGCGCCGCCGCGCCGACGTGCTGCGCGCGCTGACCGACAGCAGGCAGTTCGGCATGGCCGGGGTTACCGACACCGGTGAGCTGCGCGGTTGCCCGCTCACCGGGGCGGAGATGCAGTCCCCGGATGGCGGCCTGCTCAACATGGACCCGCCCGTGCTGCGCGACTACCGGCAGCGGATCAATGGGCTGTTCACCCGCGGTGCGGCCGAGGCGACCCGGCCGGCCGTGCATGAACTGGCCACCGCGCTGGCGGCCAGCCTGGCCCGCCAGCCAGCCGCCGACGTGCTGACCGGCTTCGCCGAGCCGTTCACCGCGTCGGCGGTCTGCCTGGCCATGGGCATCCCCAGCCGCGACTGGGACGAGGTGCTGGAGTACTCGCGAATCGCGTTCGCCGTGGTGCCCAGTTCGGCGGAGGTCGCCGCGGTCGCCGCGGCCTGGGCCGACCTGTACGACTATTACGAGCAGATGGTGGCCGCGAAGCGGGCACAGCCGGACGGGACACTGACTTCCCGGCTGATCCGGGCGCTGGACGGGCTGCGCACCAGGCAGATCGTGCACGTAATCGGCACGGTCAGCAACGGGTTCGGCGCCGTGCTCCCGGTGCTCGCGGTATCCCTCGCCGAACTGGCCCAGCGGCCCGGCGTCGTCGCGGCCTGCCTGCGTGGCGAGCGGACCTGGGATTCGGTGGCAGGACGGCTGCTGACCCGCCGGGCCTTGTTCCCAGTGGCGCTGCCCCGGGTGGCCCGGGCGGACGGCTGGCTCGGCGGCCGGCCGGTTACCGCGGGCACGGTGCTGCTGCCGTCGCTGATCGCGGCCGCGCATGACCCGGCCGGCCCGCCGTCGCCGAGCCTCCCGTTCGGGGCCGGGCCGCATTTCTGCCCGGGCGCCGCGCTCACCCGGGTCTGGCTGGCCACCGCGCTGGCCGCCTTCTTCGCCGCGTACCCGGCGGCCCGGCTGGCGGGCCGCCTGGACTGGCAGGCAGGCACGCTGTCGGTGCCCCGGGAGATAATCCTGTCGCTGCGCTGACGCCGGGCGGTTGGCTGACGGCGGCGACGGCTGCGGCGGGTGGCTCCCGGCCAACGGCGGCGCGCTGGCTGGCGCGGGTGGCGGGTACTGGCGTTCAATATCGTCCGGCCCGGGCGAGCACGTCCTCGGCCTGCGCGGCCAGGGCAGCAACCAGCTCGGCGGCGGGCGGCAGGTCGGTGATGAGATCGGCGCATTCGCCGGCCCAGACCGGCAGCGGGGGCAGCTCGCCGCGGGCCACGCCGTCCCGGTACGCCTGCCGGGCGCCGGGGTCGGCAGCCAGCTCGGCTTCCCGGCCGCGCCACTCGTCGAGGAACGGGTGGCCGAGGGTGCGGCCCGGGTAGCCCGCGGGCCACCGGGAACCACGGGCGATGTCCAGGACCGTGCTCCGCTCGGTGTCCTCGCCGCGGCCGGCCACGATCGCCTTCTTGATCGCCGGGTCGGCCAGCGATTCGGCCGTGGCCTGGAACCGGGTGCCGATCAGGGCCCCGGCGGCCCCGAGGGCCAGCGCCGCGGCCACGCCCCGGCCGTCGGCGATGCCGCCCGCGGCCAGCACCGGTGTGGGCGCGGCCAGATCCACCACGACCGGCACGAACGGCAGCGTGGACCGGCCGCGGCGGGCGCCGTGCCCGCCGGCCTCGGTGCCCTGGGCCACGATCACGTCCGCCCCGAGCGCCGTCGCCTGCCTGGCCTCGGCCAGGTCGGTAACCTGGAGGATCAGGGTCGCGCCGGCCTCGCGGATGGCCGGCACGAACGGAGCCGGGTCGCCGAAGGACAGCATCATCGCCGGTGGCCGGTACGCCAGCGCGTGCTCGACCGTGCCGATGTCCACGGCCCAGCTCTGGAAGCCGACCCCCCATGGCTGGCTGGCCCGTTCGGCCAGGATCGGCAGCTCGCGGTCCAGCCAGGCCCGGCGGCCGGGACCGCCGCCGAGCAGGCCCAGCCCGCCGGCGTTGCTGACCGCCGCGGCCAGCTCACCGCCGGCCGTCTCGCCCAGCGGGGCTAGCGCGATCGGGTGCCGGACGCCGAACAGCTCGGTGAATGCGGTACGTAGCGCCATACCGCCATCATGACCCGGGCAGCGGCCTCACGAGCCCAGCCGTGCCCCCATGGCGTGCTGGACCAGGGTCATCAGCGCTTTCTTGACCGATTTCCGCTGCCGCGCGTCGCACTGGATGACCGGCACGTCGGGGGAGACCGACAGCGCCTCGGCCACGTCGGCCGGGTTGTGCGGGAACTCGCCGTGGAACCCGTTGACGCCGACCAGGAACGGCAGGCCGGAGGTCTCGAAGTAGTCCACCGCCGGGAACGAGTCGGCCAGGCGGCGGGTGTCCACCAGCACCACCGCGCCGATCGCCCCCTGGATGAGGTCGTCCCACATGAACCAGAAGCGCTGCTGTCCCGGCGTGCCGAACAGGTACAGCGCGAGCCCGGCGTCCAGGGTGACCCGGCCGAAGTCCATCGCCACCGTGGTGGCCGTCTTATCCGGAACCAGCCGCAGGTCATCGACGCTGGCGCTGGCCGTGGTCAGCACCGCCTCGGTGGTCAGCGGGGTGATCTCTGACACGGCCCCGACGAACGTGGTCTTGCCCACGCCGAATCCGCCCGCTACGACGATCTTGACCGACATCATCGGATCGTCGGCCGCGCCGCCCGGCCCGGGCTGCGCCGCTGCGATATCCACTGTGTCCCCGTCCAGCCGGGGCAGGCTGCGCGGCACCGGGATTACCTGCCCTCCGGTGACTGGAGCCCGCTGCGGACGGGCGGCGTGAACGCCTGCCCGACCCGCTCGACCAGGAGCGCCATCTCGTACGCGACCAGGCCCATGTCACAGTCCGACGAGCACAGCACGGCCAGGCTGGACCCGTCGCTGATCGCCATCACGAGCAGCAGGCCCTGCCGCATCTCGACCACGGTCTGGGTGACCGGGCCGCCCTCGAACACCCGGGACGCGCCCTGGGTCAGGCTGATCAGGCCTGACGTCACCGCGGCCAGCTGGTCCGCCCGGTCCTGCGGGAACCCGGACGAGAAGGCCAGCGGCAGGCCATCGGCGGACACCACGATCGCGTGGGCGACCGAGGGCACCCGGTCGGCGAAGTTGGTGATGAGCCAGTTCAGGTCGTGCGCCGGAGCAGCCAGCGGGCTCACGGGTTCTCCTCTCGGTTTGGCACAGGGCCGTCGTCCTCGGGTTCGGTCGTGCGCGCCTTCCGGACGCCCTGCTGGAAGCTGGCGAAGCGGTCTCTGGTCTGCGCGGCGCTGCGTACCGGCGGCAGCGTGTGGGATAGCGGCGAGGGACCCGCCGCGCCGGGCACCAGGTTGGCCTTGGGTACCCGTTTGGGCAGCCCAGCCACGGTGGTGCCGGCGGTGACCGGCGCGTAGGCCACCTCCGCGGCCTGCCACCCGGCATCGGCCGGCGAGGTCCACGCTACCTCCTCCGGCTTGGCCGCCCGGGCCCCGTTGCCGGAAGCGGCCGGGCGGCTGGGGACGGGCGACTGGTCCGCGCCTGGCCCGGCTGGGCGCCGCGGTGGCCGCCGGGCGGCCGCGCCGGAACCAGTCCGACTCCACCGATTCGTAGATCGGCAGCCGGTGTTCGGCCGCGCCGTCCGGGGCGGGCGGCACTATCACGGTGTGCGCCGGAGAGGCGGCACCGGGAATGCCTGCCTCCCCGGCCGCTGGGGGATGGCCGTTGGTCGCGCCTGGGCCTCGGGCCGCCGTTCGGGCCGCGCGTTCGGGACCGGTGTGGCGGCGTCGGCCGGCCGCCGTGGCGTCGCTGCCGTCCGCGAAGTCCAGGGCGTCCAGGATGTCCGCGGCCGGCGCGGAGAGGACGGCTTTGGGGTCCGGGCTGGCCCCGGGCACGGTGGGGGTGGTGGCTCCGTCGCCGTTCTCCGGGCCGGGCTCGAAGTGCAGCGGGCGCATCGGCGGCAGCCCGGACCCGGCCGGCACCCGCCCGCCCGGGTCGCCCGGGTGGCCCAGGCTGGGCCGCCGGGCTCGGCCGGGTCGCCGACGTCCAGCCCGTTCTCCATCCAGCGGGCCGTGCTGCCGGCCGCTGGCGGCTGGAACGGGCGCAGGCCGAGGGCGGTGTCCTTGTCCCGGGTGATCACTTCGTCGGGCAGCCAGACCAGGGCGGTCAGCCCGCCGGCCGGGCCGGGCCGGAGCCGGACCCGGATGCCGTGCCGGGCGGCCAGCCGGGCCACCACGAACAGGCCCATCCGGCGGGACACCGCGACGTCCACCACCGGCGGGTTGTCCAGCCGCCAGTTGGCGTGCGCCATCTCCTCGGCGCCCATGCCGACACCCTGGTCGGTGATGTCCACCAGTGCGCCGCCACTGCTGAGCAGGTACCCGGACACCTTCACCGGCGTCTCCGCGGCGGAGAACGCGGTCGCGTTCTCGGCCAGCTCGGACAGCAGGTGCACGACGTCGCTGACGGCCTGGCCACGGACCGAGATGCTGGGCTGAATGTTCGGGATGACCCGCTCGTAGTACTCGATCTCGGATACCGCCGCGCGCAGCACGTCGACCAGGGCGACCGGCTCGGTCCACCGTCTGGACAGCTCGTGGCCCGCCAGGACGAGCAGGTTCTCCGAGTTGCGCCGCATCCGGGTGGCCAGGTGGTCCATCTGGAACAGGTTGGCCAGCCGGTCCGAGTCCTGCTCGCCCTGCTCCAGGTCGTCGATCAGCCGGATCTGGCGTTCCACCAGCGACTGGCTGCGCCGGGACAGGTTCACGAACATCGCGTTGACGTTGCCGCGCAGCGCGGCCTCGTTGGCCGCCAGCCGGACCGCTTCCTGGTGCACCTGGTCGAACGCCCGCGCCACCTCGCCGATCTCGTCGGTGGAGTCGACGTCGATTGGCTCGATGTCCGGCGGCGAGTCCGCGCCGCCGCTCTCGCTCATCCGGCGCACCGTCTCCGGCAGCCGCACCCCGGCCACTTCGAGCGCGCCGGACCGCAGCCGGGCCAGCGGCCGGGTCATGGACCGGCCGACGGCCGCCGTGAAGAGCAGGGCCAGGACCAGGATGAGCAGCACGCCGATGCCTTCCAGCAGCGCGCTGGTGATGGCCCGGTCACGCAGCCCGGCGACCTGCCCGATGATCGAGGACATCAGGGTCTGCTCGACCCGGCGCAGGCTGGTGACCAGGTAGGTGGACCCGTTGGCGGCGTTGGTGAAGGCCGGGTTCTCCGTCGAGGAACCGCCGTCCAGGGCCAGCGTGATGGCCTGCTGCACCTGCGCCTGGGCGTGGTCGGCCTGAGCCGAGGACAGCGCGCTGTTGTACAGCTGGCGCTGCGCCGGGGTGGCGATGAGGCTGAACTGGGCCAGGTCCGCGGCCTGCTCGGCCTGCGCGGCGTTGATCGCGGTGAGCTGGCCCGGGCCGAGCTGGGCCGCGCCGACCAGGTCCGGGGTGAGGGCCGAGGTGAGGATGGCCTGCTCCTGTGACACCTCTTCCTTGGTGGCCGAGATGAGCCCGACGACCCGGACCGTGTCGGCCAGCGCGGCGTCGTTGCTGCCCGCCGCGATCTCGTCCTCCAGCGCGATCAGCTGGTTGATCGCGGACGCGTACTCCTGGATCACGGTCAGCGAGGGGATCTGCGAACTGGCCGCGACGCTGCGCAGCGCGGGCAGCCCCTCGATGGCGGTGATCGCGCCGCGGGCTTCCTGCTGGGCCAGCGCCGGGAAGGCCGGGCCGATGCCGCCGGCCAGGCTGCGCACCCGGGCGGCCAGCGCGTCGCTGGCGCGATGGTCCTGCGCGAGTACGGCCAGTTCGGGCGCGGCCGCGCCGTGGGCCGCGTCGCGGCCGCCGCCCTGCGCGCCCATCGTGATGTACCGGATGGTGTCTTCGCGTTCAGTCTGCAGCGCCTGCACCAGGCTGGTGATCCCGCTGCCCAGCCGGGAGAACTGCTCCACCCGCTGGAAGGCCAGCGCGCTGCGGGCCGAGGAGAGCACGCTGAACCCGCCCAGGAACACCGCCGCTAACGTGGGCAGCAGCACCAGCAGCAGCAGCCGGGACCGCACCCGCCAGTTCTTCAGCGGCGAGCGGAAGGCCGAGCGGGGCACCCCGCCGATGCCGAGCGGCCCGCCGCCCGGCCCGGTGCCACCCGGGCCTGCGCTGCCTGGCCCGGCACCGTCCGGGCCGTGCTCGCCGCGCCCGGCTGCGTCGCCGGGCCCGGCCGGGCCGCCGAGCCCGGCCATCCCGGGCCCGGCGCTGATCCCGGGCCCGCCGCCGATCCCGCCGGGCGTGGACGGCCGCGCCGCCCAGACCGGGTGAGCCGCCACCGCTAGTTCGGTGCTGGCGGCTGATTGCGTGCCGGCGGCTAGCTCCTGGGGCCGGTAGCTGGCACCGGGAACCGCGCTGCTGTCTGTCCTGTCTCGCCTGGACCGCACAGTATCTTCGCCTCTCACCCGGGAAACGGCAGGCACCCACCGAGCCGCGGCTGGTGATGCGGGACCCGGAATAGCAGCGCGATTAGTAAACCGCCATTCCGTGCGCTGTCGTCTCAGCAGAGTCAGGAGCTACTGTAACGCCCGGGCGGTCGGTACGCGGCAATTATCACCACTGTTGTGAAAAAAGCTTCTCCGGGCGCATGATCACGGTCGGAAACCGTGCTTTTCGGGCGCGTCGCCAGGCTGGACAAGTTAGCCTATCTGGAAGCGCCCCGATGACATTTACTATAGCGCCTCGTAAATTGGCACTACTACGTTTATTCGGGAATTCGCTTAACTGCCCTGGGAACTATAGAGGAGGCCTCATGGAGAGTGTTCGGGCCGGCGCACGCCAGTGGTCCCGGAGCAGGAAGTCGTCCCGGAGCGGGAAACCAGGCCTGCTGGGCCGGCTGCCCGGTATCCCCGGCTTCCCCGGCGGGGGATGATCATGATGGGGGCCGCGCTGGCCCTGCTCGCGGCGGGCTGCCATGCGGCCCCGGCCGGGCCGGGCCAGGCGGTGAACCAGCAGATCACGGTAGCCGCGGTACCCGGGTTCGCCAACGCGCCGCTCCAGGTGGCGGTCCGGGACGGCCTGTTCGCCCGGTACCACGTGGACGTGAACGTGCAGACCTACCCCACCCTGCAGCGCGCCTACGCGGCGCTGGGCAGCGGCCAGGCCGAGGTCATCAGCGGCGACTACGCCGGGCTGCTGTACGTGCAGTCACACCCGTCCGGCGCCCGGCTGCGGCTGATCGCCGACGGGTACGACGCGACACCCGGCCTGATGGAGGTGCTGACCCTGCCCGGCTCGCCGATCACCAACCCGCAGCAACTGGAGGGCAAGGCGGTGGGCACCCCGCTGCCGGAACTGGCCCCGTTCTCCGCGGACGCCCCGTACAACGTGGAGACGCTGGCCACCGAGGCGGTGCTGCAGACCGACGGGGTGAGCCCGTCCAGCGTGGTGTGGAAGCCCATGCCGGCCGGCGACATGATCACGGCGCTGCGCGACCACCAGGTCAGCGCCATCGTGGCCCCGCAGCCCTACATCCTGCAGGCGCAAACCGCGCTCGGCGCGGCGGAGTTGTTCGACGTGTGCAGCGGTGTCACGGCCAGCCTGCCGCTGTCCGGGTACTTCACCACGGCCGGCTTCGCCCGCGACTACCCGACCGCGCTGCACAGCTTCCAGGCCGCGCTCACCGCGGCCAAGGCCAGCACCGGCCAGCCGGGCACGGTGCGTTCGGTGCTGAGCAGCCTGCCCGGGATGACGGCGCAGCAAGCTGACCTGGTCACCGTGGGCCAGTACCCGACGTTCCTGAGCGTCGGGCAGGTGCAGCGGGTGGCCGACCTGATGTACGGCACCGGGATGATCACCAGCACGATCTCGGTGCGCCCCATGCTGTTCCGGTAGCCGCCACCCAGGGGTGGGGCGGGCGGCGGATTGGCCGGCGCGGGTCTTCGTGGCCCGCGCCGGCCAATTTTCTTGCTGAACGCCAGTACCCGCCCAATGCCATCAGCCGGTGCGGCGCCGTCGGCCGCCCGGCTGGTGGCTGGAGCAGTTGGTCAGCTGATGAAGCCGAAATGCTCGAAGTCGAAGTTCGACAGCGGCTGGCCGACCTTTCCGGCGGTGTACCCGGTGAGCTTGTCGCTGTACGCGTCGAGCACGTCGATATACGCCGGGATGATGTAGCCGCCCTGGGTGAAGTCGAACTTCTGCATCTCGTACACGATCTCTTTCCGCAGCGCCGCGTCGGCGGTGGCATTCGCCTGGTTGTACAGGTTCGTGTAGTGCGGATTGTCGGTGTGCGTCTCGTTGAACGGCGAGCCCTTCAGCATCGACTCCGCGACCTGGGCCAGATAGGGGTAGTAGTTGTAGTAGTCCTGGGAGAATGGCCACTTGAGATAGCTGGGCCCGAAGAACGTGCCGGCCGGGACGTTGCTGAGCTTGACCGTGACGCCGGCCGCCTTGGCCTGCGCGGCCAGCACGGTCGCCATCGCCACCGTGCCGGTGGCCACCGCCGAGGTGGTCAGGGTCACCGTCAGGTTGTCCTGGCCCGCCTTCTTCAGCAGGAACTTGGCCTGCGGCACGTCGCCCTGCGCGGGCCGGATCAGCGAGTGGTCGAAGTCGGGGTCGTACGGGGAGAACAGGTCGTTCGCCACCGTCCCGTAACCGTCCAGCGCCGAGTCGATCAGCTGCGGCCGGTCCACCAGCAGCCGCAGCGCCTGGCGCACGTTGACGTCGCTGAACGGCGCCATGTCGACCCGCATGGTGAACGGGATGATCTCCCCGGAGTGCGACACCACGGTCTTGATCCCGCTGCTGGTGGCCAGCGCGGCGATCTGCGGCCCGTCCAGCGCGCCGGCCCCGTCGATGACGCCGGTGGTCAGCGCGTCCTGCAGGCTGGTGTTGTCGCTGAAGTCGATGATGGTCAGCGTGTCCACGTACGGCAGCCCGGACTTCCAGTAGTTCGGGTTCCGGGTGAACACGCTGCGCTGGCCGGGAGTGAAGCTCTGGTAGACGAACGCCCCGGTGCCGGCCGGGTGCGCCGGGTTGAAGGCCGGCGCGATGTAGAGGTTGTACCAGAACGCGGCCAGCTGCTCGACGAAGCTGGAGAACGGCTTGGTCAGCTTGACCAGGACGGTGTGCTTGTCCAGCGCCTTGGTGCCGCCCATGTCGATCGGGCCCAGGCCGAACTTCCCGGTGAAGTTGTTGCTGACCACCCGGTTGAAGGTGAACAGGACGTCGTCCGAGGTGAACGCCTTGCCGTTGGAGAACGTGACGTCCGGGCGGAGCGCGATGACCCACTCGGCCAGTGACCCGTGGTACGCGGTGATCGACTCGGCCAGCACGTACTCCACCTGGGCGTTCGCGTCGAGCTGGACCAGTGGCTGGTACAGCGACTGGAGCCGGGACGTGTCGATGTAGGTCAGGCTCTTGTGCGGGTCGATGGTGTCCGAGCTGGAGCCACCGGTGAGGCCCAGCTTCAGGTTGCCGCCGCGGTGCGGCCGGCCGGTGGTCGAGGCCAGCTGCTTCTGGCCGCTGGAACTGGACCCGCCACAGGCGGCCAGTAAACCCGCCGCCCCCGCCATCGCGCCGGTGGCGGCGACCCCGCGGAGGAACTGGCGTCGTCCCAGCCCTTCTGGCTGCGGTGGCGTGCTGCTGCGATCCGATCGATCCACGGGATCTACCTCCACGAAATTCATCTGGTTGGGGTGTGTGCGTGTAGGTCTTGAGGGTGGCTACCCGGCCACCAGCAGCACCTTCCCGACGTGCTGGCGCTGCTCCAGGAAGCGGTGCGCGGCGGCGGCGTCGCTGACCGGGAACGTGGCGGCGATGGGCACGGAGATATGGCTGCGCCGGATGAGCTCCAGCGAGGTGGCGAGATCGTCCGGCGGTGCCACCCGGAAGCCGACGATGCGCCAGCCGTTCCGGAACAGCGGGATGAGATCGAGCGGCACCACCTCGCCGGCGTGCGCGCCACAGGTGACCAGGGTGCCTTCCTCGCGGAGCACGGACAGGTGGGCCCCGAACAGCTCGCCGCCCACGGTGTCCAGCACCGCGTCGAAACGGCGGCCGCCCGCGGCGTCCAGCAACTGTGTGGTGAGGTCGCCGTGGTCGCGGACCACGACCAGGTCCGCGCCCATCGCGGCCACCTGCTCGGCCTTGGCCGCCGTGCCCACCGTGGCCAGCACGGTGGCGCCGGCCAGCTTGGCGCACTGCACCAGCGCGCCGGCCACGCCGCCGGAGCCGGACGGGACCAGCACCAGGTCGCCCGGCCGGACCAGGGCCAGCCGGTTCACCATGTGCCAGGCGGTGCTCACCACGCACTGCCCGGCCGCCACGGCCAGCACGTCGTCGCCCGGCTGCAGCGGGACGACCACCTCGGCTGGGACGCAGACCAGTTCGCCGTACCCGCCCCACCGGGTGGTGCCGAAGATCTCGAAGCCGGCGCACAGATCCGGCCGCCACCGGGCGCACTGCGCGCAGTGGCCGCAGCTGTACTGCTGCAGGGCGGTCACCAGGTCCCCCACGCGGACGGCGCCGGCCTGGCTGCCCACCGCGACCACGGTGCCGGCGAACTCCGCGCCGAGCACCATGGGCAGCTCGAACGGCCACCGTGAGGTCCCGGCCCGGGAGTCGAGGTCGGAGTGGTTGACCCCGCACGCCTGCACCTGCACCAGGACATCGCCGGTGCCGAACTCCGGGTCCGGGATGTCCGCGTAGCACATGGCCTCAGCGGGTCCGTATTCGTAGAACGCGGCCGCTTTCACCGGGCCGCGCCCACGGGCTCCGGCATAACACCTGTTTCATTTGCCACGGGATGAGCGTGCTGCTCAGCGATAAAGTCAGACACAGGCTGCCCCAGCTCCCACTGATGTGACACCGAATTACTAAGCCAATTCGCAGATAAAAGGCCATCGATCCAGGCCAGGCAGCCTGAGCTGGCGGACGGCGAGGCTGCTCGGTGGTCGGTTCGTGCTGCCACGAGAATATCTCCGCGAAGCATGGGATATGGGCCGAACCTGGCAAATGCCTCCCTTCCTGGGAATTCCGGTGTCAGACTTGGCCGCCAGTCCGGTATAAGCGCATAGTAAGCCCACTACTAATACGATCCGCAATAGTGCTAAACGGAATGATCTAGAACCATCTCGTTGTCCTGGCGTAGCCGCCCGGTTACGGTAGGGCTTGGGCCAGCCAGCCGCCCACGCTGGCGGGAGGGATCCAGGTGGCATCTGCCCGGGCCGCTCGGCCGCCGCACCCGGTCCGCGACCTCATCGGCCGGCGGGCCGCGGTCGGGGTGTTCACCTTATGCGTCGTGTCGGTACTCGTATTCCTGGCCACCCAGGTGCTGCCGGGCAACGCCGCGGTGGCGGTGCTGGGCCGTACCGCGGCCGGCAACCCGGCCGCGGTACGCCGGCTGGAGGCCGAACTGCACCTCAACCGGGGACTGCTGGACCAGTACTGGATCTGGTTCTCCGGGCTGTTCCGTGGGCAGCTCGGGCACTCGCTGGCCAACGGGCAGCCGGTCTGGGGTTACGTCGCGCCGCGGCTGGTCAACTCGGCGGTGCTGATGCTGGTCGCCGGGGTGATCGGCGCGCTGCTCGGCGTGGCCCTCGGCATCCTGGCCGCGCTCCGCAGGGACGGCTGGTTCGACCACATCACCGCGGTCGGCGCGCTGGCGGTGACCTCGCTGCCGGAGTTCGTGGTCGCCATCGGCCTGATCATCCTGTTCTCCACCGTGCTGCTGCACCTGCTGCCCGCGGTGTCCGTGCTGCCGCCGGGCAGTTACGCCTGGAACGCGCCGCGGCTGCTCGTCCTGCCGGCGGCCACCCTGGTCATCGTGATCGTGCCGTACATCCAGCGGATGACCCGGGCCGCGATGATCGAGGCGCTGGAGTCCGACTACGTGGAGATGGCCCAGCTCAAAGGCGTGCCGCGGTGGCGGGTTGTGCTGCTGCACGCGCTGCCCAACGCGACCGCGCCGATCATCCAGGTCATCGGGCTGAACTTCCTGTACCTGGCGGGCGGGGTGGTCATCGTGGAGTACGTCTTCGCCTTCCCCGGCATCGGCCAGGGCCTGGTGTACGCGGTGGATGACCGGGATATCCCGGTCATCCAGTTCATCGTCGTGGTGCTGGCCGCGTTCTACGTGTGCATGAACATCGTGACCGACGTGATCGCCCTGCTGGCCACGCCCCGGCACCGGATTCCCAGGTGAGCGCGGAGGCCGGGAGACCGATGACCGCTGCTGACCCGCCGCGGCTGCGCCGCCACCCGTGGCTGGCCATCCTCGGCCAGGCGGTGCGCACCCCGCGCGGCGCGGCCGGCCTGGGCCTGGCCGGCTTCGTGGCCCTGGTCGCGATCGCCGGCCCAGCCGTGGCGCCGCACCCGTCGACGGCACTGCTCACGTTCCCGTTCGCCAAGCCATCCGCGGCGTACCCGTTCGGTGCCGACTTCCTCGGCCGTGACGTACTGTCCCGGGTGCTGGACGGCGGCTGGGTGCTGCTGCTGATGGCGGTCAGCGCGACCGCGCTCGGCATCGCCGCCGGAGCGACCGCCGGGATCAGCGCCGCCTACCTGCGCGGGCACACCGACGGGCTGATCATGCGCACGGTGGACGTCATCCTGGCCTTCCCCCAGCTGGTGTTCGCCCTGCTGCTGCTCAGCATCCTGGGCCCGCAGCCGTGGCTGATCGTGCTCGCGGTCGGCCTGACGCACGCCCCCGCGGTGGCCCGGGTCATCAGGGCCGCCACCCTGGACATCGCCGAGCGGGATTACGTGAAGGCGGCCGAACTGCAGGGCATGCGCCCGGCCGCGGTGATGGCCAAGGAGATCCTGCCCAGCCTCAGCACCCCGCTGATGGTGGAGGCCGGGCTGCGCCTGACCTACTCAATCATCATCATGTCCGGGCTGGCCTTCCTCGGATTCGGCCAGCAGCCGCCCGCCGCCAACTGGGGAATGATGATCAACGAGAACCGGACCGGCCTGCCGCTCAACCCGTGGGCGGTGATCGTCCCGGCCGCCATGATCGCGCTGCTCACCATCGGCACCAACCTGCTGACCGACGCGATCGGCCAGGCCGCGATCGGGGTGGACCGCAGGCCCGCCGAAGCCGCCCTGCTCGACGACCTGAGCCTGGCCAGTGATCGGGTCCAGTCATGACTGAGCCGGTCAACGGCGGGCCGGCCGCGGACACGCTCCGGCTACAGGTCCGTGACCTGGAGATCAGGAGCGGGCGGCGGGATGGGCCGCCGGTGGTCAGCGGGATCTCGTTCGCAGTGCGGCCCGGTGCGGTGCTCGGCCTGGTCGGCGAGTCCGGGTCCGGGAAGACGACGGTCGCCCTGGCGCTGCTCGGGCACACCCGGCGCGGGCTGTCCGTGACCGGCGGCGAGATCCGGCTGGACGGCACTGACCTGCTCCGGCTCAGGCCGGCCCGGCTGCGCGCGCTGCGCGGGGCGGTGGTCAGCTACGTGCCCCAGGACCCGGCGGCGGCGCTGAACCCGGCGCTGCGGGTTGGCTACCAGCTCACCGAGGTACTGCGGGTGCATCCCGGCAGCACCATGGACCCGGCGGCCCGGATCCGCGAGGTGCTCCGGGAGGCATCCCTGGACGCCACCCCGGACCTGCTGCGCCGCTATCCGCATCAGCTGTCCGGGGGCCAGCAGCAGCGCATCGGGCTGGCCATGGCGTTCGCCTGCCGGCCCGCGCTGATCGTCCTGGACGAGCCGACCACCGGCCTCGACGTGTCCACCCAGCGGCGCATCCTGGACACGGTCCGGCAGCTGTGCCGCGGCTACGGGGTCGCCGCCGTGTACGTCAGCCACGACCTGGCCGTGGTCAGCGAACTGGCCGACGAGGTGGCCGTCATGTACGCCGGGCGGATCGTCGAGGCGGGCCCGGCGGGCGCGCTGTTCGCCGGGCCGCGGCACCCCTATACCCGGGGGCTGCTGGCCGCCGTCCCGGAACCGGGCAGCGACCGCCCGCTGGCCGGGATACCCGGGCAGCAGCCGCCGCCCGGCCGCCGCGGCCCGGGCTGCGCGTTCGCCACCCGCTGCGAGCTGGTCCTGGAGCAGTGCCGCCAGCACGAGCCGGAGCTGATCCCGCTGCCCGGCGCCGGCCAGGCGGCGGCCATCATCCACCCTCCTCATCCGGCGGCCACCATCCACTCTCCCCATACCGTGCGCTGCTGGCGCGCGGCCGAGGAGGGCACGGCGCGGACAGACCTGCCGCGGCCCCGGGTAGCCGCGGCCGGACCCGGGCCGGCCGCGCTGCTCTCCGTCCGCGGCGTGTCGGCCCGCTACCACGGCGTGCCCGCGCTGTCCGGCATCGACCTGGACCTGCCGGTACGCGGCTGCGTCGCCGTGGTCGGCGAGTCCGGGTCGGGCAAGACCACGCTGGCCCGGTGCATCACCGGGCTGCAGCAGGACTGGACCGGTGAGGTGACGCTGCGCGGCGTGCCGCTGGCCCGGGCCGCCCGGCACCGTCCCAGGCAGGTGCTGCGGCAGATCCAGTACGTGTTCCAGAACCCGTACACCTCGCTCAACCCGCGGAAGACCGTCGGCCAGATCGTGGCCGAGCCGGTGCAGCGCTTCCTCGGCCTGCCCCGCGGCGAGCAGGCCGGCCGGGTGGCCCAGGTGCTGCACGACGTGGCGCTGGGGGACAGCTTCCTGTCCCGTTACCCGGACCAGCTGTCCGGCGGCGAGCGGCAGCGGGTCGCCATCGCGCGCGCCCTGGCCGCCGAACCGGACGTGCTGATCTGCGACGAGGTCACCTCGGCGCTGGACGTCTCGGTGCAGGCGGTCATCGTGGAGCTGCTCCGGGCCGCGGCGGCGCAGCGCCAGCTGGCCATGATCTTCATCACGCACAACCTGGCCCTGGTGCGCAGCGTGGCGCAGACCGCGGTGGTGCTGCGGCACGGTCAGATCGTCGAGGCCGGGCCAGCCGGGCAGATCCTGGCCGAGCCGGCCAGCGGGTACACCGCGCAGCTGCTGGCCGACTCGCCGCGGCTGGCCCGGCCCGGCGCCCAGCCGGCCGCTGATCGCCAGCCGAGCTGATCGTCCGGGTCCCTATCCTTGCCTGGTGCGGTCGGATCCGGCGGTCCAGCAGCTGGCGCAGCGTGCGGCCGCGCTGGCCGGCCAGCCGGGGCGGGCCATCCTGGGCATCACCGGGCCACCCGCTGCGGGCAAGACCACGCTGGCCGAAACGCTGCTGGCCGAGCTGGCCCCGCACGCCGGGTACGTCCCGCTGGACGGGTTTCACCTGGCCCACCACGTACTGCAGGAACTGGGCACGGTGCACCGCAAGGGCGCGCCGGACACGTTCGACGCGGCCGGCTACGTGGCGCTGCTGCGGCGGCTGCGCGACCCGGCCGAAGGCACGGTGTACGCGCCGGAGTTCCGCCGCGAGATCGAGGATTCGGTGGCCAACGCGATCCCGGTGCCACCGGATGTCCGGCTGGTCATCACCGAGGGCAACTACCTGCTGGTCCGCACCGGCCCGTGGGCGGAGCTGGCCGGCCTGCTCGACGAGGTCTGGTATCTGGACCCGGACGAGCCGACCCGGCTGCGCTGGCTGACCGACCGGCACGTGCGCTACGGCCGGGACGCCGCCGAGGCCGCGGCCCGGGCCACCGGCCCCGATCAGCGCAACGCCGAACTGATCGAAGCCACCAAGCCGCACGCCGACCTGATCATCTCGGTCAGAGAGTCAGCCGGCCGGGAGTGACGGCAGGGCGTTGGCCCGCGCCACATCCGAGTAGAACCGGGCACTCGACTTGGGCATGCGGCGCTGGGTGCCGAAGTTGACGAAGACCAGCCCGAACCGCTTCTGGTAACCCCAGCCCCACTCGAAGTTGTCCAGCAGCGACCAGACGAAGTAGCCGGCCAGGTTGACCCCCTCGCCGATGGCCCGGGCCGCAGCCGCCAAGTGCTGGTGCAGGTAGCTGACCCGCTCGGCATCGTCTACGACGCCCTCCGGGTTCACGTAGTCCTCGGCGGCGCAGCCGTTCTCGGTCACGTACAGCGGCAGGCCCGGCGCATCCGCCGACAGCCGCAGCAGCAGGTCATGCAGGCCCTCAGGGTCGATGGGCCAGCCCATCGAGGTCACCCCGAGACCCTCCGGGCGGTACTCCACCACCCCGGGCACCCCGCAGTGCGCCGGCTCCTCGGTCCGGCGGAGGTCGCTGGGGTCCCCGGCGCGCAAGTAGACGGGGGCGTAGTAGTTGATGCCGAGGAAGTCGAGCGGCTGGCTGATCGTCTCCATGTCGCCTGCCGCGATCAGTGACGCCGGCGGCAGGACCGATGGCCGCGCGTGCTCCGGGTAACGGCCGCGCAGCAGCGGCTCTAGACAGATACCGTTCTGCTCGGCGTCGGTGATCAGCCGCGCCTGCTCCAGCGCCGCCGGGGGCTGCCCGGCCGGCAGCCTGACCGGATGCAGGTCCAGGGAGATGCCAACCTCTGGCCCGTCCGGCAGCAGCGAACGCAGTGCCTGTGTCGCCAGCCCGTGCCCGAGCAGCAGGTGATGAGCCGCGGCCGCGGCCGCGGGGGCATCGCGGAGCCCGGGCGCGTGCACGCCGTCACGGTAGCCGTGGCTCACCACGATCTGCGGCTCGTTCAGGGTGATCCAGCGGGCCACGCGGTCCCCCAGCGCCTCGGCGACGATCGCCGCGTAGTCGGCGAAGCGCTGTGCCGTGCTGCGTACCGCCCAGCCCCCCTCGTCCTGGAGTTCCTGCGGCAGGTCCCAGTGGTAGAGCGTCACGGTGGCGGAGATGCCCCGCTCGCCGAGCTCGTCGAGGACCGCCCGGTAATGATCGAGGCCTTTCTGGTTGGCCGGGCCGCGGCCGCCGGGCTGGATACGCGGCCACGCTATCGAGAACCGGTGCGAGTTAAGGCCGAGCGAGGCGATCAGCTCGACATCCTCCCGGTAGCGATGGTAGGAGTCGCAGGCGATGTCCCCGGTGTCGCCGCCGCGGACCTTGCCCGGTGTCCGGCTGAAGGTATCCCAGACCGACACGCCGCGGCCGTCCTCGGCGGCCGCGCCCTCGATCTGGTAGGCGGCGGTCGCGGCTCCCCAGGCAAAGCCCGCCGGGAAGGACAGCCTGCTGCTTGCGCCCGCCCCTGCTGTGGTCATCAGCCACTCCTTTTTACCCTGTCGTAACCATCTGATAACGGGCTGGAAACCCTTGACGGCCCCGATAGCGGGTCTTAGTGTAAGCGCTTAGATTCCCGGGATGTAAGCGCTTAGACAAACGAATATTGCCTGCGCTTCACCACGGATGCGGCCGTCCCGCCGGACGGCGCGCATCGGAGCCGGCGCAACCGGACAGCCCGCCGCCCGGACCGAAGATCCCGGGCCTGACAACCCAGCCCTAAGCGGATGACCCCGCCCCAGCCCCGTCAGCCACCGCCGCTGACCTGGGAGGAAACGTGGTAACCCTGTATGACGTCGCTCGGGAGGCCGGGGTCTCCACGGCCACCGTCTCCCGGGTGGTGCACGGGCAGGACCGGGTGCGGGACAGCACCAGGCTGCGGGTGAACCAGGTGATCGAGCAGCTCGGCTACGTCCCCGACGGCGCCGCGCAGAGCCTGTCGCGGCGGCGCAAGGAGATCATCGGATTCGTCTGCGTCGAGAGCCACTCCCGGCAGTACGACGTGGAGAACATGAACCTGCTGTACTACGACGAGGTCATGCGCGGCGTCGGCGCTGGCATCAGCGATCACGGCTGGTCGCTGCTGATCACCTATGTCAACGGCGAAGGCGAGCGCGACTTCCCGCGGCTGCAGGCGCTGACCGGCAAGGTGGACGGGATACTCATCGGCCAGAGCGTGGTCCCGTCGCCGCTGCTAGCGCGACTGGCTGAGCGGGTTCCGGTCGTGGTCATCGCCGGAGCCCCCGGCGACAGCGCGGCTGACGTGGTGACGGCCGACAACCGCTCGGGCTCCGCTGCGCTGGTTACGCACCTGATCGAGGTCCATGGCCGGCGGCGGCTGTTCCACGTCGAGGGCCCGGCCGGTGTCGCGGATGCGCGGGAGCGGCGGCTCGGCCTGGAGCGGGTGCTGCGCGCCCATCCCGCCTGCACCCTCATCGGCACCTACCAGGGACAGTTCAGCGTGCAGAGCGGCGAGGAAGCCGGGCAGAGCATGCTCGCCCAGCATGGGTCTGCACTCCCGGACGCCGTCGTGTGCGGCAACGACCAGATGGCGATCGGCGTCCTGCAGGCGCTGACGGCAGCAGGCGTCCGGGTGCCGCGGGACATGGCCCTGGTCGGCTTCGATGACATCTACCCGGGTGGCCTCAGCGAGCCGCCGCTCACCACCGTGCACCAGCCGATGCGCCTGCTCGGCGAGCGGGCCTGCATCCGGCTGCTCGACCGCATCGCCCGGCCGGGCCTGCGCCGCCAGGTCGAGGTGCTGCCCACCGAACTGGTCCTGCGCTCCAGCTGCGGCTGCCCGCCCGGGACCGTTACCCGGGAGCCGGTGCAGCGGGTGCGCGGCGGCAGGCTCAGCAGCCGGGCCGCACCGGCATTAGCTGGCCCCACCGTCCGGCCTCCCGGGTCCGCGGCCTTCCCGGGCCAGGAAGAGCTAGGAGCAGGCGATGTCCTTTATCCTCCGCCGCCTGGCGTTCTATCTCGTCGCCGCCTGGGTGGCGCTGACCATCAACTTCTTCATCCCGCGCGCGATGCCGGGCAATGCCGTCCAGGCCATCATGGCGAAGTTCCCTAACCTGCAGCCTTCGGCCTATAAGGCGATCGAGGCGATGCTCGGCGTCGGCCATCCCGGCTCGCTCTGGCACCAGTACGTGTCGTATCTCGACGATGTCGCCCATCTCAACTTCGGCACCTCGGTCAGCCAGTACCCGGCGACGGTGTCCAGCCTGCTCGCGCAGACCATCCCGTGGACTATCACGCTGGTCGGAACCGCGACCGTCATCGCCTTCCTCGTCGGCACCGGGCTCGGCATCGTGGCGGCCTGGCGGCGCGGCGGCTGGGTGGACCGCGCGCTGCCCGGCCTGATGTTCTTCCAGGCGATTCCCTACTTCTTCCTCGCGCTGATCCTGCTGGAGGTGCTCGCCGTCAGCCTGCACCTCTTCCCAATCGGCCAGGGGTTCTCGCAGACCGTCACCCCCGGCTGGAACCTGCCGTTCATCGGCAGCGCCGTGTACCACTCGATCTTGCCCGCCTTCACCATCGTGATCGCCTCCGTGGCCGGCTGGATGCTGCAGATGCGGAACGTGATGATCACGACCATCGGCGAGGACTACGTGCTCGCCGGGCAGGCGAAGGGCCTGCCCAATCGGCGGGTGGTGCTCAGCTATGCGGCGCGCAACGCGTTCCTCCCGCAGCTGCAGGGATTCGGCCTCGCGCTCGGCTTCGTCGTCTCCGGGGCACTGATCATGGAGATCGTCTTCTCCTATCCCGGCATTGGCCTGCTGCTGCTGAGTGCGGTCTCGTCCAACGACTACCCGCTGATGCAGGCGATCTTCCTGGTCATCACGTTCGCTGTCCTGCTCGCCAACCTGATCGTCGACCTCATCATCGTGGCCGTCGATCCCCGCGCCCGTAGCCGGGAGGGGGCCAGATGACCGTCGTGCTGCCCGTCAGTGCCGAGACATCCGCACTGTCCACCCGACCGCAGCAGCTTGGCCGCTGGCGGCGGCTGCCGACCAACGCCAAGGTGGGCGCCATTCTGCTCGGGTTCTTTGTCCTGGCGGCCATCATCGGCCCGCTGCTCACGCCCTACGACCCCTCATTCCAGAACCCGTCGCCGAGCTTGTCCCTGCAGGCGCCGAGCGCTGCGCACCTGCTCGGCACGACGCAGAGCGGGCAGGACGTCCTGTCCCAGCTGCTCGTCGGGATCCGGCTGACGCTTGAGCTGGGGCTCATCGTGGGGGTCGTGGCGACGGTGCTGGCGGTCTTCGTCGGGATGACGGCTGCCTTCCTCGGCGGGTTCTGGGACGAGCTGCTGTCGCTGCTCACCAACGTCGTCCTGGTGATTCCGGCGCTGCCGCTGCTGATCGTGCTGCTCGGATATCTGCCGCAGCGCGGCCAGACGCCAACGATCCTGGTGCTCAGCCTGCTGGGCTGGCCCTGGGGGGCCCGGCTGATACGTGCGCAGACCATGGCCATCCGGGGCCGGGACTTCGTCGCGGCGTCCCGCGAGACCGGCGAGAAGACCTGGCGGATCCTGGCCTTCGAGATCATCCCGAACGAGACCGGCCTGATCGCGGCCAGCTTCGTGAATACCGTGCTCTACGCGATCGGCGCCTCGGTTGCCCTGGCCTTCATCGGCGTCACCGACCTGTCCAGCTGGAGCCTCGGCACCATGCTCTACTGGGCGGAGAGCCAGCAGGCCCTGCAGCTCGGCGCGTGGTGGTGGTTCGCGCCGCCCGGGATTGCCGTGGCGCTGATGGGCACGGCGCTGGTGCTGCTCAACACCGGATTCGACGAGCTGGGGAATCCGCGGCTGCGCGACGCCACCAATGCCAGCAAGATCGCCGGGCGCAGGCTGCGGCCCACCGACCCGACTCCCGTGCTGCTGGCGGAACCGGCCAGGCGTGGCCGGGTGGGTGGCTTCCTGCACTCGTTCTCCCGCAGCTCAATCCTCGACCGCGGCGGTGAGCAGCGATGACCGAGCACGGCGCCCCCGCATCGGTGCCCGGCGAAACGGCCCCCGACCCCGGCTCGCCGCCGGGCTCGCCGGTGCTCGAGATCAGCGACCTCTCGGTCGTCTACCGCACCCGCGCAGGCGATGTCAGGGCGGTAGATCATGTCAGCATCGACCTGAACGCGGGCGAAGTGGTCGGTCTGGTTGGCGAGAGCGGGTCGGGAAAGTCAACGCTCGCCTACGGCGCCAACCGCCTGCTCCGGCCCCCTGCGCTCATCACCACCGGCAGCGTCCGCTATCGCGGACGGCGGACAGCCGGGTCAGCGGACATCCTGCGGATGAGCCCGGACGAGCTCCGGCAGCTTCGCTGGCGGGAGATTGCCATCGTCTTCCAGAGCGCGATGAACGCGCTGAATCCAGTGCTGTCCGTCCGGAATCAGCTGGTCGACGTCATCCGGACGCACCTGCGAGTCTCCCGGGCCGAGGCGCAGGACCGGGCCGCCCGGCTGCTCGATCTCGTCGGCATCCCGCGCGGCCGGCTGAAGAGCTACCCGCATGAGCTGTCCGGCGGCATGCGGCAGCGGGTCATGATCGCGATGGCGCTGGCCACCGAGCCCGAGATCGTCATCATGGACGAGCCGACTACCGCGCTTGACGTCGTGGTGCAGCGGGACATCCTGGTCCAGATCGTGGAGCTGAAAGAGCGCCTCGGCTTCTCGATCCTGTTCATCACGCACGACCTCTCCCTGCTGCTTGAGCTGGCCGACCGGATCGCTGTCATGTATTCAGGGCAGTTGCTGGAGATCGGCTCGGCCGATGCGATCCAGCACGCGGCTGCCCACCCGTACACCAAGGGGCTGCTTAACTCGTTCCCGTCGCTCCGCGGTGCCCGCCGCGAGCTGGCGGGCATCCCGGGCTCCCCGCCCGACCTGCGCAGCCCGCCTCCCGGCTGCCCGTTCCTGCCCCGGTGCGGCTACGGCACAGACGACTGCACAAAGGTCACCATGACCCTCGCCCCGGTCACCGCCGCCACGGGCCTCGACCACGTGACGGCCTGCCCGTTCGTGGGTCCCGACGCACCTGCCGTTCCGGTAACCACGGCCAGCGAGGAGGTGACCCCATGAGTGCTGCACGCCAACCGGAGCAGGAGGCGCAGCGCAGCGAGGTCACGTCGGCGGCCGCCAGCCGCGGGCCGCTCGCCATGGAAGCGATCTCCGTCAGCAAGGACTTCCGGCTCGGCCACGGCCAGATCCTGCATGCGGTCCGCGATGTCTCATTCAATCTCTACCGCAGCGCCGTGGTCGCGCTGGTGGGGGAGAGCGGCTCGGGCAAGACCACGGCCGCCCGGCTGCTGGCCGGCCAGGAGCCGCTCACCTCCGGCTCGATCCGGGTAGACGGCGAGCCAGTCAACCTGTCCACCCAGCGCGCTTTCCAGCGCTACAAGAGCCACGTGCAGCTGGTTTTCCAGGATCCGTTCGCCTCGCTCAATCCCGTGCACACCGTGCGCTATCACCTGGAGCGCCCGGTGCGGCTGCGTCAGGGCAAGAGGTCGAAGGAAGAGGTCGGGAAGGAACTCATCACCCTGCTGGAGCAGGTCCGGCTGACCCCCGCCGACCAGTTCATCGGCAAGTACCCGCACGAACTCTCCGGCGGCCAGCGGCAGCGGGTCTCCATTGCCCGGGCCCTCGCCGCCCGGCCGAGAGTGCTGCTCGCCGATGAGCCGGTCTCGATGCTCGACGTCTCGATCCGGCTGGAGATGCTCAGCCTGCTCGATGAACTGCGCCGCCGGTTCCAGCTCGCCATGCTCTACATCACCCACGACATCGCATCGGCGCGCTATGTCGCCGACGAGGTGCTCGTCATGTACGCCGGGCAGATCGTGGAGCGGGGCCCGGCGGAGGACCTGACGCAGACTCCCGCGCATCCCTACACGCAGCTACTGGTCGCCTCGGCGCCCGATCCAGACAACCTCGGCGACGCGCTGCGCGGGGCCGGCGGGAACGGAAAGCCCCGCCCCGCGCAACTGGCCGATGTCACGTCGGCCGGCTGCCCGTTCAGCCCGAGGTGCCCGCTCGCCGAGGACCGCTGCCGGCAGGAGAACCCGGCTCTGCAGCGCATCTCCGCGCAGCGGTCAGCCGCCTGCTGGCGGCTCGACGTCGCGGCTCCTGAGCTCACCGCTCGAACGCAGGGGGGTGGGGATATGGATTCCTAGCTCGCGGCTCGCGCTGTCACCCCCACGTATCCACGACAGGAAAGACGAAGGCACATGAGGAGATTGGTAGAGCAAAGAAGGCTCATGACGGTTGCGGCGGCCGGCGTCCTGGCGGTCGGGCTCGCCGCATGCGGATCCTCGGGCTCGGGCTCGGGCTCGAATAGCTCGGCGAGCTCGAACGCCAGCCGGTCGCTGGTGATGGAGAGCTCCCCCGAGACTTCCATCACCGACGACTTCAACCCGTACGCCACCACGCAGGCGGCCTATGGGATGGGCGCGACCGGGCTCATCTACGAACCGCTGGTCGAGTTCAACCTGGCCAGCACCACCGTCCAGTACCCGTGGCTGGCCACGAAGTACGCGTGGTCAAACGGCGGCAAGACGATCACCTTCACCATCCGCCAGGGCGTGAAGTGGAACGACGGCACTCCGTTTACGGCGGCCGACGTGGCGTACACCTACAACCTGATGAAGAAGAACGCCTCGATCAACCTGGGCGGCCTGACCATCTCCAGCGTCAGCACCTCGGGCGACACCGTCACGCTGACCTTCCCGACGGCCCAGTACACCAACCTGGAGAACATCGCGGGCGTCGGGATCGTTCCTGAGCACATCTGGGGCAAGGCGGGCAACCCGGCGACGTTCTCGGACCCGAAACCGGTCGGCACCGGGCCCTACATGCTGGGCAGCTTCACCTCGCAGGGGTTCACGCTGGTCAAGAACCCGCACTACTGGCAGCCGTCGAAGGTCAAGGTCGCCAAGGTCTACTTCCCGGCCTACACCTCCAACACCGGCGCGCTGTCCGCGCTGTTCTCCGGCCAGATCGACTGGACCGGGAACTACATCCCCGGCCTGAAGAAGAACTTCGTGGACACCGATCCGGCCCATCACCACTACTACGAGGCGGCCAACGGTGACGAGAGCCTCGAGCCGAACCTGACCAAGTGGCCGCTGTCCGACCTGGCCGTCCGCAAGGCGGTCAGCCTGGCCGTGAACCGCACGACGCTCGGCGCCGAGGGCGAGGCCGGCCTGGAGAATCCGGTGACCAACGCCACCGGCCTGACCCTGCCGGCCTTCCAGGCCTGGGCCGCCCCGGTCGCCAGCATGACCGTCTCGGCGCAGGCCAACGCCGCGTCGGCCGAGAAGGTACTAGAGGCCGCCGGCTACAAGAAGGGCAGCAACGGCTACTTCCAGAAGAACGGCAAGACCGTCGCCTTCACGATCATCAGCCCGTCGGCGTACACCGACATGGCTGAGGTCGACTCCATCGCCGCGCAGGAACTGCGGGCCGCGGGCATCGACGCGACCTTCCAGGGCCTGTCGGTGAACGCATGGACCCAAGATGTCGCTGACGGCAACTTCGACATGACCGAGCACTGGTCCAACGGCGGCATCTCGCCGTTCGCGGAGTACAACGGCTGGCTCAACAGCGCGCTCGCGACCAGCTCCGCGACGGGCGACTACGAGCGGCTGAAGGACCCGGCGCTGGACGCGGACCTGAGCAAGCTGGCCGGTGCCGCCACCGTGTCCCAGCAGGCCCAGATGCTCGTGCCGCTGGAGAAGTATGTCGCCGCCAACCTGCCGATTATCCCGCTGGAGACCGCCGCGGAGTGGTTCGAGTACAACTCGCAGCACTTCGTCGGCTGGCCGACCCAGTCGAACCCCTATGAGTCCGGACAGCCGTCGGGCACGAACAACGGCCCTGGCTCCGGCACCGATCTGGTTGTCATCCTGCACCTGAGCCCGGCAGGCTGACCGCCCGCCTGCCCCGTCCCGCCCACGCGGGCGGGACGGGGCAGGCGTCACTTCCACAAGCCCGATACAGAAGGATTTCCCGCCGCCAGTGACCGCGCCGCGCCTAGCCTTCAGCACCCTCGCCTTCCCGGCCGCCACCCTGGCGACCGCACTGTCCCTCGGCCGATCCTGGGGATACTCCGGCGTCGAGTTGCGGCTGATCGACGGAGAGCTGATCGACCCGTCAATGGACGCCGCGGCCCGCACCCAGGTCAGGCGGACTCTGGCCCACGGCGGCCTGCCGGTCGCCGCGGTTGACAGCTCGATCCGGCTCACCGGCCACGATCCGCTGCCCAGCCTGCTCGGGTTTCTGGAGCTGGCCAGCGACTGGGAGTCTCCGCTGGTGCGGGTGTTCGGCGGCGAGCTGCCCGCTGATGATCTAGCTAACGCAGCCGGGCGCCGGGCCCGGCTGGAGTCGGCCGCCCGGGTGCTGGAGACCGTGGCCCCGGCGGCGGAGCGGCTCGGCGTCGCGGTCGGCGTGGAGACCCACGACGCGTTCTCGGCCTCGTCCGTCGTTGCCGAGCTGCTCGCGATGGTGAACTCCGGCTCGGCCGGCCGAGTGGGCGCGGTCTGGGACAGCCATCATCCGTACCGGATGGGCGAGAGCCCGGCCGAGGTCGCCGGCAACCTGGCCGGGCGGATCCTGCTCGCCCAGGTGAAGGACGCGCGGCGGGCACCGGAGCGGCCCGACGGCTGGCAGCTCGTGCTGCTCGGCCACGGCGAGGTCCCGGTGCCGGAGATGCTCGCGTCGCTGGCCGAGGCCGGCTACCCGGGCTGGATCTCGGTTGAATGGGAGAAGCGGTGGCACCCGGAGATCGAGGAGCCCGAGATCGCGCTGCCGCAGCACCTCGCGGTGCTCACGCAGTGGATGGAGGGTACGGGTGACTGACAGGGGCTGGCGGCACGGCTTCGGGATCGTCGGCGCCGGCGTGATCGCCGCGACCCACGCCGACGCGATCAGCGAGATCGGCGGCGCACGGCTGATCGCGGTGACCGACGTGGCGGCCGACCATGCCACTGCCCTCGCCCACGCCCGCGGCTGCGCTGCGGAACCGGATCTCACGGCGCTCCTGTCCCGCGAGGACATCGACGTGGTCTGCGTGTGCGTGCCGAGCGGCAGGCATGCTGAGGTCGGCATCGAGGCGGCCGCTGCGGGCAAGCACCTCGTCGTCGAGAAGCCGATCGACGTCTCGCTGGATGCCGCCGACGCGCTGATCGCCGCGGCCCGTGCCGCCGGCGTGCGGATGACGGTCATCTCACAGCACCGGTTCGACCCCGGGCCCGCGGAGCTGCGGCGGCTCCTTGACGATGACGCCCTCGGCCAGCTCGTCCTCGGCGAGGCAGCCACGAAGTGGCACCGGACCCAGGAGTACTACGACACCGCGGCCTGGCGGGGGACCTGGGCCCTGGACGGCGGATCGCTGCTCAACCAGGGCATCCACTACGCCGACCTGCTTCGCTGGTGCATGGGCCCGGTCGCCGAGGTCACCGCCAGGACCGCGACCCGCGCGCACCGCATGGAGGCCGAGGACATCGCGCTGGCCGTGCTGACCTTCGCATCCGGCGCGCTCGGCACGATCGTTACCACCACGGCGGCCTTCCCTGGCTCTGCTCAGCGGCTGGAGATCACCGGGACCCAGGGGACGGTCGTCATCGAGGATGGCGAGATCACCAGGCGAGCGCTGGCCGCGGACGGTCCACCGAGTGGCCGTCTGGCCGCCGTGGACTCGGCCGCCGCCGCGGATGCCGCCGCGATCGGGACCTCCGGGCACGCTGCCCAGATCGCCGACCTGCTCGCCGCGATTGATGAGGGCCGCGAGCCGTCGGTCACCGGTCAGGACGGTCGCGACGCGCTGGTGCTCGCCAGCGCCGTCTACGAGTCGGCCCGGGAGGGCCGGACCGTCGTCCTGCCTGCGGCGTCCGGCGACGCGGAAGCAGCGGCCGGATGACCGTCGTCCTCAGCGGATTCGCCGACGAGATCTCATCCGACCTGGACGAGCAGCTGGCCACGCTCGCCGCCGAGTCCATCACCCACCTGGAGCTGCGTAGCGCGTGGTCGGTCAATGTCGCCGACTTCAGTGACGGCGACGTGGCCAGGATCGGCCGTGCGCTCGGCGGGGCCAGCGTTGGGGTCTCGGCGATCGGGTCGCCGGTCGGCAAGATCGGCGTGGACGCGCCGCTGGGACCGGAACTGGACCGGCTGCGGCGGATCGCGCAGACCGCCGGGCAGCTTGGCACCGGGATCATCCGCGTCTTCTCCTTTTTCATCCCGGTCGGCGAGCCGCCCGGCCGCTACCGAGAGCAGGTCATCGACCGGATGGGCGCCCTCGCCAGGGTCGCGGAGGAGCACGGAGTGATCCTGGCGCACGAGAACGAGAAGGAGATCTACGGCGACATCCCGCAGCGGTGCGCTGACCTGATCGAGTCCGTCGGCTCTCCGGCCCTCCGGGCCACGTTCGACGCGGCGAACTTCGTGCAGTGCGGGGTCCGGCCGCACCACGATGGGTACGGTCCGCTCCGGCCGCACCTGGTGTACGTGCAGATAAAGGATGCGCTGGCGGCCACCGGTGAGGTGGTGCCCGCGGGCGAGGGAGACGGCGAGGTCCGCGAGACGCTCGCCGCCCTCCGGGACTCGGGGTTCGGGGGATACCTGTCCCTCGAGCCGCACCTGGCGAAAGCAGGCCGTTTCGGCGGGTACAGCGGGCCGCGGGTTCCGCCGTGCCGCGCGTGCGCTGAAGGCACTGCTCGCCGACCTGTCGATCCGGTGGCGTTAGCGTAGCTGACCGGGCTGTATTCCCCTCGCCGGAGCTGGAAAGAGCAGGCCCGGCTTGGTCAGCGCGGCTGCTGGCGTGACCGCCTGGGCGGTGAGCTGGTCGAGTACCGGCGCCAGCCGCCGCAGCTCGTCCAGGTGCGCGGTAGCCAGCTGATCCAGCCGCTCGGCGCCGTCCGCGGTAAGCCGGACCCGGGTGATCCGGCCGTCGCCGTCGTCGCCCCACCGTTCGACCAGCCCAGCGGCCTCGGCGCGGTCGATCAGCTCTACCGTGCTGTGTGGCCGGAGCAGCAGGTACTCGGCCAGGTCGCCAACGGCGGGCGGGTCGGTGCCGGGATGGCCTTTGATGGCCAGCAGCAGCTGGTGCTGGGCCGGGGTCAGCCCGACCTCCCGGGCCCGGGCCTCCGACCAGCGCAGGAAGCGGCGCAGCCCGGTACGGAACGCGAGCAGGTTCTCGTAGTCCTCGCTGGTCAGCCGATCCACGTCCGTCACCGCCCGGTCTTGCCCGCCGGGCCCGTGCCTGCCAGCGCGCTGATTGCCCAGCTTAACGCCAGCTGGTGGGAGCGGCTGCGGAGCGCGCTGGCCTGCCCGCGCCCGGCGGGCTCGCCACCGGGGTCCCATCGGGTCCGCGCCTCGGGTCCCTCGCCAGGGTCGTCGCCGGTGGGCTGGGGGGGGGCTGACCGAAGTTTTACCCGTCAGCCGGCCGGCGGACCGGGGCCGTTACCCGCAACCGGGCGGCGGGCATGGTCCCGGTTAACCAAGAACCGGGCGGCGGCGGCCAGTAAGCGGCGGCCTGCCACCCGGGTCAGCATCGGCATCTTATGTCGTGCTACGATATAAATGGCCGCCAGCCGGGCCTGGCTTCCCCGTTGCCAGCGCATCCGGGGAAGCCCGGCTGTCAGTCAGGATGTGCGCCATGCTGAAGCCTTACAAGTTCCAGGCCGTCGTTACCCTCCTCCCGCCTCCGGGCGCCGCCGAGCCGGCCGTGCTGCCCGGGGCCGGTCTGCCGGCTGGTGGTCCGGGCCACCCAGCCCGGCTCGGACCCATCCGGCTGTTGAGTGCTCTGGTCAGTCCCGGCCAGGACACGGTGGCGGCCGACAACCGGCACGTGGTGCTCACCGTGACGGTGCTGGGCGACGGTGCGGCCGAATGCCTGGCCGCGGGCAGCGATTTCACCTTGTGGCGCGGCAGCGACATCGGCCGCGGCGTGGTCACCAGGCGGGTCTTCGTCTGACCCGCGGCGGCTGACAACGCCGGCCGCCGCCTCGCCCGTAACGGGTGAAGAGCCTCGCCCAGCCCGGTGCGAGGGTCGGAATTTGAGGCCCGCTCCCGCCTCCGCTGCGGGCCCGGGGGTTGCTGCGATGACGGACATGCTAGTCAGGAACGCGCCGGGCGGGGTTGGCAGGCAGCGTGCTGGATCCGGACCTGGGCGGGCTGACCATGGCGGAACGGGTGTCCCGGGGTAAGGCCGCCCGGTCGGAGGTTCCGCGGGAGAGCCACGCGATGTTCGATCCGCCCCGCGGATTTTTTTTTTTTTTTTTTTAAAAAAAAAAAAAAAAAAAAAAAAAAAAAAATTTTTTTTTTTTTTTTTTTTTTTTTTTTTTTTTTTTTTTTTTTTTTTTTTTTTTTTTTTTTAAAAAAAAAAAAAAAAAAAAAAAAAAAAAAAAAAAAAAAAAAAAAAAAAAAAAAAAAAAAAAAAAAAAAAAAAAAAAAAAAAAAAAAAAAAAAAAAAAAAAAAAAAAAAAAAAAAAAAAAAAAAAAAAAAAAAAAAAAAAAAAAAAAAAAAAAAAAAAAAAAAAAAAAAAAAAAAAAAAAAAAAAAAAAAAAAAAAAAAAAAAAAAAAAAAAAAAAAAAAAAAAAAAAAAAAAAAAAAAAAAAAAAAAAAAAAAAAAAAAAAAAAAAAAAAAAAAAAAAAAAAAAAAAAAAAAAAAAAAAAAAAAAAAAAAAAAAAAAAAAAAAATCCGGGTCAACCTCGACCTGGTGGAGAAGATGTTCTCGCCCCGGATCGCCGGGAAGGACCGCAAGTTCATGGCCAAGAACCTGGCCAAGGCCCGGACCCGGGACAGTAAGCAGGCGTTCAGCAAGCTGGCCGGCGTGGTGGACGGGCAGACCCGGATCATCGCCGACCCGCCACTCATCATGCCGGTGTCCCATCTGCGCCCGGAGGAGCGCGACGAGCTCGGCTTCGAGGCGCAGCTGGACGAGATGCTGGCCCGGTACGGCGGCACGCTGAACGGCGCGCACCGGATCCTGTTCCGCCGCTACCAGCTCGTCAACCGGGCCCGGAAGGTGGTCGGCGTGGGCAGCGTCGGCACCCGCTGCTGGATCTTCCTGTTCACCGCCCGGGACGGCGAAGAGCCGCTGCTGCTCCAGGTCAAGGAGGCGCAGCCGTCCGTACTGGCCGCCTACGCCGGACCCAGCAAATACGGCAACCAGGGCCAGCGGGTGGTCGAGGGCCAGTGGCTGATCCAGCCGGTCAGCGATATCTTCCTGGGCTGGCAGCGCAGCACGCCGGCCCGGGACGGCAAAACGCACGACTTCTACGTCCGCCAGTTGCGGGACTGGAAATTCTCCATGGACATCGACCGCATGCATCCGTCCGGCATGGAGATCTATGGCGAGCTGTGCGCGTGGACCTTGAGCCAGTCGCGCGCCCAGTCCCGGTGATTCCGTCGGGATCGCCGCCTACCTGGGCAGCTCGGACGTGTTCGAACAGGCCATCGCCCAGTTCGCCAGCTCATACGCGGACCAGGCCGAGCGGGACCACCAGGCGCTGGCCAAGGCCGCCGCAGCCCACCGGGTCATCGCCGCAGCGCGGCTTGTAGGCCACCCAGGACAATCACGGCACAGTCGCCGTCGGCGCTGATTGCTATGGTGAGGGCATGTGCTGCTGCGCTGGCATGACAAACCGGTACCGCCGCTTAGCGGCGGTACCGAGGTCGCCGTAACCGCGGCCTCATTGCATGCCCCCTGCCGGGGCAGTGCCAGGACGTACCGCCCGATCAGTGTCCGGCCGGCAGTCACCCGCGTATACCGCGTGCTGCTGGGCCATCCTGCCTGATCAGGGAAGCCATGTCTCAGCCGCAGCGTTCCGGTGCCCAGCACGGAGAACCATTCCCATGCCCGTCCGCAGCCGGACCCGCAGGCCCGCAGGACCCGCGTGCCGCCACCCTGATCCTGATGGTCGGGCTCCCCGGAGCCGGGAGAACTCCGCGGGGCAGAAGAACTCACCGCGACGCACCATGCGCTGCGGCTGACCCCAGATCACTGGATGATCCCGCTGTTCGGCGATTCGATGGCCGATGGCAGAAGCAGTTTTATCAAAGGCGAGGCTGATCTCGGTTGCCCTGCAGGCGCTGCGGCTGGGGACCAGCGTCGTAGTCAACTACGGGCTCTCGGGCCGCGATGAACGGTCGGCACTGCGCTGGCTGGCCCGGTCAGCTGGCGTAGCTTTCCAGGTGGTCTACCTGCCGGTGAACAATTTCGTCCAGCTCGCCCGCATCGCGCACCGCCAGGCAACGACACCGCACCAGACATTCCCGATGACCGAGGCCGACGTGGACGCGTGGCGGTAGCAATTCCAGGTGCCTGACGCCGCCGAACTCGGCGGCGGTGAGATCCCCGCCCCGCCAGCAGGGTGGCCGGGCTGGCCAGAGTGGGCAGCAGACCACTGGCCCTCATGCACCGACAGCTAACCCAACAACAAACAGATGCGTCACCTGATCATCAAATTGGGCCAGATCGCGTTCGTGTGGACCAAGACCGGCGGCCAATAAACGACTCAGGACACTAGCGATCCGGCGTCGTCCCGGCCCTCCCGCCGGTCACAGCCGGGCAGGTGAGCTGCGGCGTCGCCCACCGCATCCTGCACGTCCTCGCTCTCGTAGACCGAGGCGGAAAATACCTCAAGAGCCATCCGGCAGCGATCCATCAGCTCGACGGCCGAGAGGCAACGATCGTGGGGGAAGAAGTCCCGCTTGCGGATCTTCGCCAGCCAGCGCACCAGCTTCTCCAGGTCCTGCTCGCTCTCCTCCAGCTCGGCGAAGGTGAACTTTCCGGCCCGCGATTCCTTGTTAATCTCGGCCAGGAAAGCCTCGCAGCGCTCGGTGAACTCGTCGTACTCACGGCCGCGGTCGGCCCGGAAGCGCCCGGCTATTGCCGTGTCCACCTCCGGCCGAGGCCCGGACACGGGCAGGACGAGTCCGCTTCCGCCGTTCCTGTGGACCATCTCCAGTGACTGCTCGAAGAACCGCAGGTGATCTGGGGTGTGCGGGAGAACCCAGGCTCCGTTCAGCACTCCAGCCGCACCTGCAGCCCGGAGGCGACGCCACAGAGCGACCCGCGAGCTGGACGGTGAAGCGGGGAGCTGGGCCAAGAACACCAGCCAGCGAGGCTCCCCGCTTGCGTTACTCACCACACGACACCCATCGAAAATCGCGGCCCAGTGCGTCTACCACACCATCCATCATGGGTGCGGCTCTGCTGGAGTGCGGGCGAGTGCGGAAAATAGACAGTTCCGAGCTTGTTTGTCTGGTTGTTGTCTATCTTCTATGGTGCGTTCGTAACGAGCCCGGCGCGGTGAACGTGCACCGGTGGACGCTATGCGCCCGGCGACCGCGAAGGCCGGAACAAGCTGGCGACCCGCATCTGTTGGGTGCAACGCCTGTTTCTAGTTTAGATGCAACACCTGTTTCAACATAAATATAGCGGCATCGTACACGTAACACGTATTACTAATCGCAGGTCAGAGCCATTGCCCAACATGGCTCTTGACAGGTTTCTGCATGTCGCATTAGGCTCCCAATGCCTCACAAGTGGTACATAGCCCAATGCGGGGATGTGTAGCTTGGTACCGCTTGCCACGCCATCCTTCGCGACAAAGGGTTCATGGCCAACCCGGAGAGGTCTCCCATGGGTTTTCTGCTACTCGGAACGGATAGCCTGGTCGCGTGCATCGCGGTCGGTGCCATCATCAGCAGGCGCTTCGCGATACCGTTCGCGATACTGTTCGGCATCGGCGACGGAGGAGGATTCCTCCTCGGCACCGCCTTCCACTGGTCGGTCTCCGACTCAGTCAGCAGCTTCATCGCGACAACCGCCCTCACCGTACTCGGCCTCTACTGGATCGCGATCGCCATCTACACGAAGTGGGCGGCGAAGGACCCGGATTCCAGCAAGGCGAAGTGGGCTGTGTTGGTCCTGCCGTGGGCGCTGAGCATCGACAACATTACCTACGGCCTGGTCAGCGGCGTCCCAGCGCACGCTTCGGTCTGGTTCTCGGCCGGCGAGCAGACGGTTTCGAGCGCGGTGCAGGCCGGTATCGGGATCCTCATCGCCTGGGGGCTCGTCGCCCTGTTCCCGGTGCTGAAGCGCCAGCTGTCGCTGGCCTTCGCGTTCTGCGGCGTCGCCATCCTCGCCGCGGCCGGCGCCATGGTCGCCTTCCCCTCTGCCTTCTAGCACGGGGCCTTCTAGCACGGGGCCTTCTAGCACAGGCCCTAGCCGATCATAATTCTCATCCCCGGCCCTCGCTATTCAGTGGCGAGGGCCGGGCTGTCATACGTCACGATAAAATGGCGCGGATCCGTTCATCCCGGAACGAGGAGCCGCCCGGTCCGTTATGACTGGCATGGCTAGGTGGCGCCGTCAGGGTATTGCGCCTCGATCCAGCCGGCGTGGACGGAGAAGAGCTGGCCCGGGAGCGGCGCGAATGCCTCCTGGGCGACCAGCCAGCGGTAGAACGGCAGGCTGGTCGCCACACCTTCTACCTCGAATTCGTGCAGTGCCCGGCGTGCCTTCCGCAGCGCGTCGACGCGGGAACTCCCGGTCACGATCAGCTTCGCCAGCAGCGTGCCGAACGCCGGGGCGACCACCGAGCCCTGGCCGACGCCGGAGTCAAGCCGCACGCCGGGGCCTGACGGCGGGTGCCAGGAACGCACGATGCCCTGGTCCGGCGCGAAGCCGCGGCTGGGATCCTCGGCGTAAATCCGGAATTGCACTGCGTGCCCGCGTTCCTCCGGGTCGCTGTAGCCCAGGGCATCGCCTGCAGCGATCCGGAGTGTCTCCCGGACCAGGTCAACGCCGCTGACCTCTTCGCTGACCGGGTGCGCGACAGCCAGCCGGGCGTTCGTTTCGAGGAAGGCGAGCGTGCCATCCTGGCCGAGCAGGAACTCGCACGTCGCCGCGCCCGCGTAGCCTGCCGCGCGCAGGATCGCGGTGGACACCGCCCGCAGCCGCGCATCCAGGCCGGAAGACAGGAACGGCGCGGGCGCCTCCTCCACGATCTTCTGATGGCGCCGCTGCAGCGAGCAGTCCCTGGTGGAAATCACGGCGACGTTGCCGTACCGGTCGGCCAGGCACTGGGTTTCCACGTGCCTGGCCTGGTCCAGGTACCGCTCCGCGAAGCACTCCCGTGGCCGGCCCGCGGCGGCAGCCGCGGCTACGGCCCGCGCGTACGCGTCCGGGATCTCCGCGGCCGACCGGGCCACGGTGAGGCCTCTCCCGCCGCCTCCGGAGGCCGCCTTGACCACCAGGGGGAAGCCGTTCTCGCGTGCGAACGCCGCCACCTGCGCGGCATCTGACGCTGGTGTGGTCATTCCCGGCAGCAGCGGAGCGCCGACCTGCCGCGCCGCCTGCCGGGCGGAGAGCTTGTCACTCAGCAGCCTGATCGCCGTCGGCGGGGGCCCGATCCAGGTCAGCCCGGCGGCTCTGACCGCCAGGGCGAATTCGGCGTTCTCCGCCAGGTACCCGTACCCCGGATGCAGTGCGTCGGCCCCCGAGTCCGCGGCCGCCCGGAGCAACCTGGCCATGTCAAGGTAGCTCTCCTCCGGCGTCACGCCGCCCAGCGGGACAGCCTCGTCGGCCGTCCGCACGTGCAGGGCATTGCGTTCCTGGGCCGCGTACACCGCGACACTAGCCAGGCCCGCGTCGCGGCAGGCCCGGGCGATCCTGACCGCGATTTCCCCCCGGTTGGCGATCAGGACCTTGCGCACGCAATGTGACGGTCCCCGCTAGGAGTTGCCGTCATCTATCTGCGTGGCGACAGCAAGCGCTGTGTTGATCGGGATCGCGTAGGCGACGACGTCGCGGCCGCTCCCCGAACCCCCGACAGTGATGCCGATCACCCGGCCGTTCAGGTTCACCAGCGGGCCGCCGATCGCCGAGTCCTGCGCAGACTGCATCGCCGAGGCCATCAGCCCGCTCCGGTTTGTCCTGCCGACACTGACGGTCGTGTCCAGGGTGGTCAGGGTGCCGACATCGAAGGTCAGCGTATGCTCCCGGCCTGTGGTGCCGACCGCAGTGTCGTAGACCTGGCCCGGTACATGATAGGAGCGGACACTGGAGGCTTCCGCGCTCTGCACGATCGTGGCCGAGTTCCCGACCGCGACGGTCGAGAACGGCCGCCTCCCATTACCGCCTTCCATCTGGAGCAGCGCCAGGCCCGCCGCCGCGTCCACGCCGATCACCTTCGCCTTGAAGGTCGCGCGGGAGAGGACGTACTCCGCCGCCAGGTTCGCCGCACCCGCGGAGGGCTGGTAAGTGGTCAGCACCTTCCCTGACTCCGTGAGCACCAGGCCGATCCCGACCGAGGTCCCGCCCGACAGGATGTGCACCATGCCACCACCCGTCGCATCAAGGATGTTCGACTGGTTATCCAGACCCGTGCCGTTGTCGTCCTCGATGAACGCGCACTCGGTCGAGGGGTCCGTCGTGGTGGCCAGCCACGGCGCGCACGTCCACGGCTTGGGAATCGCCGAGAGAATCACCGTGTCACCGAGCCCCATAGCCCTGCCGATGCCGAAACCGAGCCCCGCCGCGAGGATGAGCGCTGACGCGATCACAGCGAGCCTGAAGCGCTTGTTCCGCCAGGCTTCCGGGACGGCCTGCCGGGACTTCGCGGCATCACTCGTGCCCACGTCGTTTTCCGCACGCGTGCGCTGTCCGCTTTCGTCTACGTCCTGAACATGCATCGTCTGGCTCCTGGTCACAATGCTCACCCCCCAGTTGGCCGGTCACCGTCTGCACGGAGGTGTTGAAGGTCGCCGCGACCGCCACGCCCGCGCCGTTCCGGTGGACCGTGACGGGATTCGTCAGGCCGAAGTGCTGGCAGCCAAGGTTGGTGAAGGACATGTTCAGCTCGTTCGCCATGAAGGTGAGCAGGTTGTCACCCACCGCCGTCACGGGCGACTGACCGGTGGCCAGGCGCGTCCGGTTGGCCGCCAGGAACGGCGTCTGGATATCGACGATGTCCTGGCAGTACATCTCCGGGTCGCTGGTCTTGTTGTTCTGGTTGCTGATCGGCGCCTGGCCCAGTTCTTCCCGGTACATGTTCGTCTTCTGCGGGTCGAGCTGCGGCGCCGTTCCGCACCATCTTGTCGTTCTCCGGCACCAGCGCCGCGATCTTCGGCTGATAGGCGCCCGCCGCTATCTCGTCCAACGCCACGGAACTGGTCGGCAGGCCGTTATCGGCCAGGTCAGGTGCCTGGAAGGGGGTGCACCCGAGGACCGGGTCGAGGAACTGGTCAAGCACGGTGTTGTTACTGCGGCTGATCAGCAGCCTCGCTCCCTCGAGGTAGCCCACGTTCGACGTGTTGTACTGAGCCGTCTGGCCGGTGACCGGGTTGAGCAGGTATTCGGTGGTCACGTTGTCACCCAGGTCCTGATTGACCGCCTCGAAGTTGCGCGTGACCGGGCAAACCCGGCCCGTGCCCAGGTCGCCGCCCGACGGGATGATCTTGTCCGAGGTGCCGGGGGACGGCACCTTGAGCAGCCCCTTCCGCTCGTCCTTCTGCACCGCGCTGAAGAAGCTGATCCCGTTGCAGAACGACACCTGCCCGAAGACGGACCCCGCCTGGCCGTTGACGCAGTTGGCATCCGCGAGCGTGGTCGGCGTCGCCCCTACCTGGAACAGGTCCTTGCCGTTGAACCCGAAGTCGATCGTCACGACCGCGTTCGCCGGGATCCCCGGCACCCGGGGCAGCACGGCCGGCCTGGTGCCCCGGGTGACCACGAGCGGGTCATAGACCGACAGCGCCCCGGTAGCGGGGTCCAGAATCGTGGCTTGGGCGAATGCCTTCACGGTGGTGCTCATCTGGCATCCCGACTCCGCCGGCGTCCTCCCGCCAGTGCCCGTGAGCTGATAAGGAGTAGCCAGCCCCCGCGCGCTCAGCGGGTTAGCCGGAACGATGATGTCACAGTTGAGATTGGTCGCCAGGGTCGCCGCTGGAGCCGACGCCGGAGCGCTGGGCCTGGGACTGTGGCTCACCAGAGTTCCCAGCGGTACCTGCACAATGCCTGAGTTGCTGGAGCCTGCCTGGAACGCGATCACCAGTCCGATCACCAGGCCCAGCACCACAGGCACGACCAGCTGGGCCGCGATACGCGTCTCACCACTTCCTTGCACCCGGCGTCGCCATGCGGACCGACGCCCGTCGTGCACTCGGTCCACCTCCCCTGCCCGCGGTTCCGCTCTTGGCGGCATACGTTAGACCAGCCAGGCGGCCTGACGCGGGCAATTTGGAAGATCTGCTTACATGTCCGGCTTATATTAAGCTGGAGAAATTATTGCAGGCTTCTAACGTCGCAGATGGAGCGCGTGATCGTAGGGTGATAGCCACGAGGTAAACCAGGAAAGCGTCCGGGATTCATCCTCGTGTGACCGAAAGCGATCCAAATTAAATCTATGCGGCCAGTTCTTTCGTGCGGGCAACGGGTCCTGGCCCCGCCCACCGGCTAGCAGGCCAGCCCGACGGCCCTACAGCAATCCCAGGCTCTCCACAGCCGTGCGCCTGGCGGCGTTCTCGTCTGGTGCTGCTGGCCAGCTGCCCGTGGGCCCCGGCTACAGCTCCGGATTTTATGAAAAACTTATTACGATCTTGCAATAAGCCTGCGCTCGTCTTTGCTCAGTGGTACAAGAGCGGCCGGGATTGTATCAGGCCCGCACCCCGCATAAGGATCTTTTCCGGAACGCCGAACCTGCCGGTCCGATCTGCCGTTAGATGGGTGTTACCTCCCCGTGATGCGAGGTCAACCCGCCGCAGGTGCAGTGTCACTCCAGGTAGTGAAGGGTCGGAACGTGTTCAAACTACTGGCCTTTACCCTGCCCTTGTGTCTTGACACCTTTGCTGTCGCATTTGCCGTTCTGGGGGAGATGCGCCTGACTCGTCCGCAGCGGATACGCGTCATCGTGCTGTTGATCGCATTCGAGGCCGGAATGCCGCTGGTCGGGATGGCACTGGGGGCGCCGCTGACTCACCTGGTCAGCGCCCCCGCCCACCTGGTCTTCGACCCTTACCAGGTCGGCAGCTCCGCCGAGGCCAGCCAACTTCGCCACGCCTACCAAGCCCACCTGGCCGAAAGGGCCGACCTGACGTTCGTCGGCCGGTATGTCGTCCCGATTGTCGTCCCGGTGGTCGTCGGCGTCCTTGGCCTCCTGATGCTGGACGAGAGCCTCAATGACGATGACGATGACGATGACGAGGCAGGCAAGGCGAGGGCGCTGGTGGGAGCGCGCGGCCTTTCGGTCATCGGGCTCGGCCTCGGCATCAGCGTGGATGAACTGGTAGTGGGCTTCACGCTCAGCTTCACCAGCCTGCCAGTGCCTCTCGTCATCACCACCATTGTCATCCAGGCGTTCCTGGCTATCATGATCGGCCAGCTTCTCGGCCGGAAAGCACGCACCGGAAGCCCTCGGCTCAGCGTAGAACGCATCACCACCGGCACCAAGCTGATGGCGGGCAGCGTGCTTGTCGCGCTATCGGCCGTCCTCCTGGTCGGCCCGCCGGTCGCCACGCACCTCCTTCCCCACTTCATCCACCGGCACATAGTCATATCGCCGGTACCTTCGGCGGTCAGCACCGTGCAGCCGTGAGCCACCGCCGGAGATTCGGCGCTGGCCCGGCGGGCCGCCAGGACGTTCCCGGCAGCCTCGCCGGTGACGACCGGGTCCGGCTCCGGCGCGGTCTCGGCAGCTGTCCTCCCGCCGCCGGTGGTGCGGCCGGCTGAGGCCGGGGCGGACTGGTCGGCGGCCTACGGGTCCCGCGCCAACCGCTGCTGCCTGCGGACCCGCAGATCCACGAGCGGCGCCACGTCGTCGCCGTCCGTTACGAAACCACCGTCTATATCGCCGCCATCAGCGAGTGGCTCCCATACCAGTGCTGAATCACGGCCTAACCCACCCCGGTGGCAGCTCTTACGATGATGTTACGGATACCCGTTATTAAGCGGCATAGAAGCCCAGGTGGTCGCCATAGGCCACTCATGAGCTGCAAAAATATCAGCCGCTCCAAGATCATGAAGCGAATTCTGTGTCCGTAATTCGGGGCTGGACTGGCCACTGAAACTGCTGTTTCAGTGGCAGCTAGTTCACTGGCAGGTCTACTGTCGCGGCCGGGAGCAATACCCGATTAAAGGGAACGGTGTCGTGTCATACCGAAGTAGAGTCTTTAATCATGATCGAGAGCCTGACCCGCGGTCCCGTACTCGGCTGATCGCGATCGGGGGAGTAGTCGCGGTAGTAGTCGGCGTCGGCCTGGCGCTCCTCGTCGCCCCGGGCTTCCGCAGCGTGTTCGGCGCGAGCAACGCGGCGAACGTCGCCGGCTGCGCCACCGCAGCGCCGACCGCTACTGCCGCGGCTGCGGCGGCGACTACGGCCGCGGCGACCGTGGCGCCCACCCCGTCGGGTACCGCGGCCCCGACCCCGCTCGGGACGGCGGCGGCAGCTGCGGCGACGACTGCGCCTACCACGGCGGCGACGACCGCGGCCACCACGGCGGCCACGACGACCGCATCGGCCGCGCCGACGATCTGCCCGACCACGACCGCCACGGCCACCCCCACGGCTACCGCCACGGCCGCCGCGGTGAACGTGAACTGCAACATCGTCGTGCCGGCCAACCCGCTGACCGCACAGGGCCTGGCCACTCCGTACCAGCTCACCGGGCCCAACGGCATGACGCCCGCCCAGTCCGGGTGCACGATGACGAACGCGGCCAACCTGGGCGCTTTCGTGCAGGCCACGATTCTGAACCCGGCTACCGGGGCGCTGTCGGTGTATGACCCGCTGGTCATCACCCAGGGCACCACGGCCGCGGTCGCGCCGGTGGTGCCGACCCTGCCCGCCGGTGCGGTCGTCACGATCGACTTCGGCTTCAACGGCACCGACCTGACCCAGGTCGCAGGCGCACCGGGCGCGCTGCGCGAGGGCGTCTGCGTGAACGGCCTGAACGGGTCGGTGTTCGGCCAGGTCTCGTTCTGCAACGGCAAGGCCTTCTTCGCGGCCGTGAAGACGGCTGAGGCGCAGGGCCTGCTGAAGGTGCCGGCGCTGGCTACGGCGACCAAGATCGCTGGCCTTACCTGCCTGACCACGCACAACTTCCGGATGATTGACCAGGACCCGAGCGACAACGTCACCAGCGAGTACCTGCTGAACGGCAACGGCCAGACCGCCCAGGACACCACGGCCAACGCGGCCAACCTGACCGGCGCCACGCCACTGCTCAACGGCAGTGACGACGTCCTCCTGACCGACTTCCTGGACCCGGCCATCGGCTGCACCCCGTTTGAGGCGCCGGACCTGGCCAACAACGGCACGCTGACCACCTCGCAGGCGCTCAACGAGATCCAGGCCAACGCCAACGAGCCGACGCCCGCGGCGCTGGTCCCGGAGAACGATGAGATGACCCTGGTCAACAACGCGTTCAGCCAGCAGAAGACCAACCGGTACCGGTCCAGCCTCGGCCAGCCGCTGATCATGGCGTCCAACAACACGGCGGACAGCCCGGCCAACTACTGCCAGAACATGGTCAACATCCAGACCCCGTTCCTGGCCGCCAACCAGGCCGTGCTCGCCTTGGGCACGTCGCCAGTACCGGCCATCGGCAACAACCTGTTCACCTTCATGGCCAACCGGCTCAATATGTCCTTCACCAACCTCAACTGCCAGAACTTCGGCCTGACCAACCCGGTGACGGTCACCCTCGACGGGAACGGCGCGGCCATCGCCGCAACCTTCAACACCACCCAGCAGCTGGCGACCACCACCACGGCCGCCGGGGCTGGCACGCCAGGCACCGCGATGGAGCCGCCCGCGAGCCGGGTCGGGCAAGGTGGCAGTGGTCCGGGCACCGGCCGCCGGCACATCATGAACCCGTCCGGCATGTAACACCCGCACGCCAATCGGGTAACCCGCCCAGGGTGCGGTGGCCTCCAGGAATGACTGGAGGCCACCGCACCTGTCCATACCCCGGGGGCGCGACATGCAGGACAAGGAACTCCAGTCCCGGGCCGCGCACTGAACAGCTGGGCCCGCATTCGGGAAAGGATCCAGCGCGGCCGGACCTGGGCGGGAGCGCGGAAAGGGCCTATCACATGCGACGTAAGAATTACGCAATATTTAGGCCCGGTGCCGGCCGCACTGCGAATTAGTGCAGCTAACGCCAGTTATTTTGCTATTTCGCCAACTAGCGCCCGGATCGCGCACTAGCGTGACCGTCTGAGTGCGTCCATCGGCCGCGTGGGAGGTGACGTCATGCGCGACAGCGGTTGGTCCGGGGACCGGCGCCCGAGGAACCGGATCATGCTGATCGCCCTGCCCCTGATCGTCACCATGGCGGTCGGCCTGATCGTGGGCATCAGGCTGGTCAGTGAGAAGGATGCGACGCTCCGGCTGTCCAACAGCGGCCAGGGCGCGGCCAACTCCACGCCGGCCTCGCCCGCCACCTCGCCCCCGGCGGCCAGCCCGAGCCCGAGCCCGAGCGCGACCCCGTCACCGACGGCGCCGGCCACCGTCATCCCGATCCCCACCGCGACGGCGACGAACATGAGCTGCGTGCGCAGCGTGCGCCGGGAGCCCGGCAGGATGCCGCCTGCCGCCGCCAGGTGCGCCCGGACCAGCGAGGGCCGCACCGTGGCCCTGAGGGGCGTGTGACCGGTGCTGGCCGCGGGGAACAGCAGAGCCGGGCCGGCCGTCACCCGGGCGGGCCCGGCGTGGCGCGGCCCGCCGGGCCGCCGGTTCTTCCCCAGGGGACAAACGGGCTGCGGAGGTGTGTTTTCGTGCGTCACCAGCGTGTCGCGCACTATGGCGCGGCGAAGGCAGTGATCCCAGCTTGCCTGTCCCTTACAGCTGGTAATTGTGACGGTACGTGTTGTGGATTTGTGATCTAGCCCACATCGCTGGTTGCCCTGCCGACACAACTTTTTCAGCAGAAGTGGTTGCAGACCCCTCCCTCGTCTCTGGCAAGGTAGCGCCGATGGTCCAAGGCTTTACTGCCAAGCGGTTCCAGGGCGATTGAGTTTCTGCGGCCGGTATTGACAGGAGTACCGGACCATGCGCTGCCCGATGGCGCAGCGGTCCGCTCCTGAGCATCCCGCTCATGAGTTCGGCCGACGGAAGGACAGCCTTGTCAGAGCACCGGAGGCGCAGCCCCGGAAAACGACGGGCACGCCGTACTGGCGTTTTGTTGCCAATGGCAGCTACTGCGGTTACCGCGGTGGCCGGGATCGCGATCGCGGGCTACATCGTGGTTTTCCGTCCCGGCCAAGTGCCGGACACCGGTGCGGCTATCGCCGCCGCGGCCGTGTCCAGCAGCCGGGCCATGGCGGTGCTCGAGGAACAGCGCCAGCAGATGATCGTCCTGTCCGCGGCCACGCACTCGGTGCACCTCATCGGAGCCCCGAAAGTCGCAGCTCAGCCACTGCAGGACAGCGCGGGCGGGGGTTCCGGCTCGACGGTGACCCTGCCGCCGCCTGACCCGGGGACGGCACAGCGCATCGCGTACGACCTGCTGTCTTCCTACGGCTGGAGCCCGAGCACGTATTTCAGCTGCCTGAACAACATCTGGACCCGGGAAAGCGGCTGGAACTACCAGGCGGAGAACGCCAGCGGCGCGTACGGGATTCCGCAGGCGCTGCCGGCCAGCAAGATGGCCAGCGCTGGGGCCGACTATCTGACCGACCCCAAAACGCAGATCATCTGGGGCCTTGGGTATATCCAGGGTAGGTATGGGAATCCGTGCAGTGCCTGGTCGTTCTGGGAAGCCCACGGCTACTACTAAACTACGCGGCGTTAGGCGCCGCCGATTTCACCGCGGCTAATCGGGGCTACCCACCGGTAACTTCCTGTTACTGGGTCACTACTATTCCGGCTCGGCTGTCCTGTTTCGGGACAGCCGGGTTCTTCTTTCACTGGCCCGAATTCCACTTCTCTGGGTAAGAAAGCCTGTGCGTACTGTTAAATTGTGATGTGTTTCACACCATCCGGCCAACCTCCGTCAGGCGCCGTTGCTACGTCTGATAACAGCAAGAAATCGAAATCTTGTTCGAGTAGGTGGAGACGGATTGTGAATCAGCTCATAGCGTCGTTTTGTTAATTTCGGGCAGAACTAATTGTCCGTATTGGGCATGGTTGATGTCCGGAAGCACCCCGGCGTGGTGGCGGTGCGCCAGGGCGGGTCCTACGTCGGCTACTGACCTGGTATCCGCCCAGACTTGCGAGGTGGGGGAGGCCGCCTGGGCGTCACGGCCGGATACGGAACGTGCGCAGTGCCGTGGCGAACGCGGGCTCGGTGGCGTGGAACGTGGCGACGGGCGCAATCTCCTGAATCACGAACCGCTGCAGCAGCGGCGCGCCGAGCGGATGGAGCAGCGTCTCCACCACCTCCCGGCGGATGCCGTCAGCCGGCTGCCAGGTGAATGTCCAGCTCATCGCGGAGCCGCTGGCCAGGTGAACCGCACGCAGCCCGGTCGGCAGCCCCTGGAAGCCGGGGAAGGTGTGCTGCTTGGCCACGGTCAGCCGGAGAACCTGCGCTTCGGCCAGCAGCGCGGTGGCGTCGGTCGGGACCGGGTACACCACCACGGACACGGTGCGGCCCGGGTTGACGAAGTAGGTGCTGCGGCCGTGCGGGGTGCTCGCCCAGCCCGCGGGCAGCCGCAGCGTGTATCCGGCCGTGGTCGCGGTACCTGCCACGGTGTACGTGCGGTATGACGCCGCCTGCGCCGCACCGCTGGTCGCCGGGCGGCCCGCGGCCGCCCCTGGGCTACCGCCGCCGCCCGCGAAGGCCAGCCCCACCAGCAGCCCGGCCGCCACGATCAGCAGACCGGCCAGGGTGGCGAGCAGCCAGCGCGGTGTGCTGGCCAGCCAGTCGCGCAGGCCGGCGGGCAGGTACCGGGCGAGGCCCGGGCCGGCCGTGCCGTGCCGGGCGCCTGGTCTCCGGTCGGCCGCCGGCCGGTGGCCCAGTCCGGCGTGGTGGCTCCCCAGCCCGGCTGGGCCTCACCCCAGCCCGGCTCGCCCCCGCCCCAGGCCTGCGCCGGGCTGGCCAGCGTGCCGCCGGGCTCATCCGCTGGGCTGGGCAGACGCGGCTCAGGCTGGTCCGCTGGGTAAGCCAGCGGTACCTGGGTGGTGGCCGCGCCGTCCGGCGTTCCCGGCCGCCCCACGTCGGCTGGGCTGCTGCCATCCTGGGCCGCGTCCAGCATCCGGGCCGCGGTGGCCGGGTCCGGCCGGGCCCACGGGTCGCGGCGCAGCAGCGCTTCGATCGCCGGGCGCAGCGGCCCGGCCCGGCGGGGCCGGGGCGGGTCCTCGTTCGCGATCGCGGCCAGGATGGCCAGCGAATTGTTCCGGTCGTCGAACGGGCCGTGCCCTTCCACCGCCGCGTACAAGGTGGCGCCGAGCGACCACAGGTCGGAGGCCGGGCTGGCTGGCTCGCCGCGGACCCGTTCCGGTGCGGTGAACCCGGGCGTGCCCATCACCATCCCGGCCTGGGTCAGCCCGGTGTCGCCCTCCAGGGTGGCGATACCGAAGTCGGTCAGCACGGCCCGGCCATCCGCGCCGAGCAGCACGTTGCTCGGCTTGACATCACGATGCAGGATGCCGGCCACGTGCGCGCAGCGCAGCGCGCTGAGCAGCCGGCCGCCCAGGTCCGCGGCGTGCTGCGGGGGCAGTGGGCCGTCCTCGGCCACGACCTGCTCCAGCGAGCGGCCCTGGATCAGCTCCATCACGATCCACGGGCAGCCGTCCGCCTCCTCGATCACGTCGAAGACGGTGATCACCGCGGGATGGTTCAGCCGGGCCGCGGTGCGCGCTTCGCGCAGTGTGCGCTCGTACAGAACCCGGGTCTCCTCGGTGACCGGGCCGCCGCCCGGCGACCCGGGCGCATCCGGCAGCGGGCTGCGGAGCCGGACCTCCTTGACCGCGACGTCGCGGGCCAGGAGGGCATCCTGGGCTCGCCAGACGGTACCCATCGCGCCACGGCCGATGGGGTGCTGCAGGAGGTAGCGCCCCGCGACCACCCGCCCCGTGCTGGCCGCAACGTGCATGACACCGGACGATACACGCGCTTTCTCCCGAGTTTCCTGTGAAGCGGGTGAGAGTAATGCGTGTCGTTATCAGAATTTCCAGCTAGGGCCGCGGGCCGATGGTGACCAGCGGCGGTTCCGGCTCCGGGGTGAAGAAGTCGTGGCCCTTGTCGTCGGTGATGATGAACGCGGGGAAGTCGCGCACCTCGATTCGCCAGACCGCTTCCATGCCCAGCTCCGGGTACTCCAGCACCTCGACCTTGGTGATGTGATCCTGAGCCAGCTTGGCCGCCGCGCCGCCGATCGAGCCCAGGTAGAAGCCGCCGTACTGCTGGCAGGCCGCGGTGACCGCGGGTGACCGGTTGCCCTTGGCCAGCATCACGAACGACCCGCCAGCCGCCTGGAACTGCGCCACATAGGAATCCATCCGCCCGGCTGTCGTCGGGCCAAATGAGCCAGACGCGTAACCTTCCGGCGTCTTAGCCGGGCCGGCGTAATACACCGCATGGTCGGCCATGTACTGAGGCATCCCATCACCCGCCAGCAGGCGTTCAGCAATCTTGGCGTGTGCTATATCGCGCGCCACCACCAGCGGGCCGGTCAGCGACAGGCGGGTCGCCACCGGATACTTGCTCAGCTCGGCACGGATCTCGGACATCGGCCGGTTCAGGTCGACGCGGACCACGTCCGCGGCCAGGTCATCGTCGGTCGTGTCCGGCAGGTACTGCGCCGGGTCGGTCTCCAGCCGCTCCAGGAACACGCCGTCCGGGGTGATCTTGGCCAGCGCCTGCCGGTCCGCGGAGCAGGACACCGCGATGGCCACCGGGCAGGACGCGCCGTGCCGGGGCAGCCGGACCACCCGCACGTCGTGGCAGAAGTACTTGCCGCCGAATTGCGCGCCGATGCCGATCTTCCGGGTGATCTCCAGCACCTGCTGCTCCAGCTCGCGGTCCCGGAATCCGTGCCCGCTCGGCGAGCCAGCCTCGGGCAGCGTGTCCAGGTACCGGGCCGAGGCGTACTTGGCCGTCTTCAGCGCGTACTCCGCGCTGGTCCCGCCCACCACGATGGCCAGGTGGTAGGGCGGGCAGGCGGCGGTGCCCAGGGAGCGGATCTTCTCCTCCAGGAAGGCCTGCATCGCGGCCGGGTTCAGCACCGCCTTGGTCTGCTGGTAGAGGAACGACTTGTTGGCCGAGCCGCCGCCCTTGGCCATGAACAGGAACTTGTACTCCCGGCCCGGCGTGGCGTAGATCTCGATCTGGGCTGGCAGGTTGCTGCCGGTGTTGCGCTCCTCGTACATGGTGGCCGGGGCGAGCTGCGAGTAGCGCAGGTTGAGCTGGGTGTACGCGTCGAAGATGCCACGGGCCAGGTGCTCCTCGTCCCGGCCGTCGGTGAGCACCTCGCCGCCCCGCTTGCCCAGCACGATCGCGGTGCCGGTGTCCTGGCACATGGGCAGCACGCCACCGGCCGCGATGCACGCGTTCTGCAGCAGGTCACGCGCCACGTACCGGTCGTTCGGACTGGCCTGTGGGTCGTCCAGGATGGACCGTAGCTGGCGCAGGTGCCCGGGCCGCAGCAGGTGCGCGATATCCCGCATCCCTTCCCGGGCCAGCATCGTGAGCACCGCCGGGTCCACCTGCAGGAATTCTTTGCCGAACGCCCGCTGGGTGCTGATGCCGTCCGCGCTGAGCAGGCGGTACTCGGTGGCGTCGGCGCCTAGCGGCAGCAGGTCGGTGTACTGGAACTCGGGCATGTGCGGCACGTCCTCGTGGTGGATAGGGGACCGGAATCATGGTAGAGCCGCGGCCAGGCTGCGGAAGCGCTTGCATGGTCGGTGGCCGGCCGGGTAAAGGTTGGCCATCCCGGACGGGGAGAGTGCTGAGCGGGGTCCGGGCCAGGAGGGAGACGACCGTGAGCATGCCAACCGGCGACGAGCAGGCGATCAGCCTGGATGAGGCGTCCCGGCAGCTGGAACTGGCCGTGCACGATGCGCAGGTGGCGTACGACTGCATCGCGCTGGGCAACCTGGACCGGGCGCACACGAACGCGATCACCGCGCGGGCCGCGGTGGACGCGGCCGAGACGCTGCTCCGCTCGGTGCTGGGTGCGGCGGCCGACATCGGCGACCCGGACTGAGCAGCAGCCCCTCGCCCGGGCTCCCCGCTACTTGGCCAGCCGGGGGAGCAGGGCCGAGGCGACGATGATGGCGGCCACGGCCGACCCGATCAGCACCGCGATGTCCAGGGCCAGGTTGCTGGGCACCCCGATCAGCAGGTTGCGCAGCGCGTCCACCTCGTAGGACAGCGGGTTGACCCGGCTGATCGCCTGCAGCCAGCCGGGCATCAGCGCGGTCGGGTACAGCGCGTTGGAGCTGAAGAACAGCGGCATCGTGATGGCCTGGCCGATGCCCATCAGCCGGTCCCGGTTCAGCGCGATGCCCGCGATGGACATGGACAGGCAGGAGAAGAACGCCGAGCCCAGCACCACCACGCACGCCGTGGCCAGCAGCTTCAGCGGGTTGTGGGTGAGGGACACGCCCAGGATGGCGGCCAGCACCACGACCACGGCGGCCTGCACGATGGACCGCACCCCGGCCGCGAACGCCTTGCCGGTGATCAGCGCGGACCGGGGCGTGGGGGTGACCATGAGCTTGGTCAGCACGCCCGCGTCCCGCTCCCAGATGATCTGGATGCCGTAGAAGATGGCCACGAACAGCGCCGACTGGGCCAGGATGCCGGGCGCCAGGTAGGCCAGGTAGGAGATGCCGTGCGGGGTGCGGATGGCGTGGATCCGGTTGAACGTCTCGCCGAAGATGAGCAGCCACAGCGCGGGCTGGATGGCCCGGGTGTACAGCTCGGTGCGGTCGTGCCGGAGCTTGCGCAGCTCCACCCAGCACAGCGTGCCCATCCGGCTGAGCAGCTGGGGGATGGTGACCCGGCCGCTGCCGGGGTCCTGATCAGCCCAGACGGCGGGCGGTGCGCCGGGCGCGACGGACGTCACGGATGCCTCCCTTTCCGGTCTCCTCGTCCAGCGTCCCGCCGGTGAAGTGGCGGAACACGTCATCCAGCGTGGCGTCCGGCCCCAGCGCGGCCTTCAGCTCCGCGGGCGAGCCGGTGGCCCGCACCGTGCCGCGGTGCATCAGCGCCACCCGGTCGCAGTGCAGGTCGGCCTCTTCCATGTGGTGCGTGGTCATCAGCACGGTCATCCCGGCGCGTTCCCGCAGCCGGCTGATGTGCTCCCAGACGTCGGCCCGGGCGATCGGGTCCAGGCCCACCGTGGGCTCGTCCAGGACCAGCAGCCGCGGTGTGTTGACCAGCGCCTGGGCCAGTTCGAGCCGCCGCACCATGCCGCCGGAGTACGTCTTGACCAGGCGCTGCGCGGGCTCGGTCAGGCCCATCGCGGCCAGCGCCTCCTCGACCCGCTGGCTGCGGACCGCGCGCGGTACGTCGAACAGCCGGGCGAACAGCTCGACGTTCTCCTCGCCGGTCAGGCTGGCGTCCGCGGACAGCAGTTGCGGCACGTAGCCGATCATGCGGCGGACCCGCATCGGCTGGGCAGTGGTGTCGGTGCCGAACACGATGATCCGCCCGGTGGCCGGCTTGAGCAGCGTGGTCAGCATCCGGATGGTGGTCGTCTTGCCGGCCCCGTTCGGGCCGAGCAGGCCGAACGTCTCGCCCGGCCGGATGAACAGGCTCACGTGATCGACCGCGGTGTGCTCAGCGAACCGGTACGTCACGTCCTGGACGATGACCGCGGCCTGCACAGCAGGCCCGCTCGGGACTGGCTCGCTCAGCGCGGCGCTGCCGGTTTCCAGGCTCATGGGGCCTCCTGCATCGTCTCGGCCAGGCAGATGAGGGCGGGCACCGCGTGGGCCAGCGCCCGGCGGTCGGTCCAGGTCAGCCGGGCCAGCGCCCGGGCGGCCAGCTCGGCGCGCAGGTCGCGGAACTCCTCGATCCGGGCCCGGCCCTTGTCGGTAACTTCGAGCTGGACCGAACGGCCGTCGGGCTGGGCCCGGTTCCGGCTGAGCAGACCCTGGTCGGCCAGCTTGCCGACCAGGGTGCTGACCGTGTTGGCCGCCAGGTGCAGTTCTTGGGCCGCCTCGGCCACGCCGATGCCGGGCCGGGCCGCGACCAGGCGGAGCAGCTCACCCCGCGCCGGGGGCAGCGGCTCGCTGGCCCAGGCGTGCCGGACGGCCCGCCGGGCGCTGCGCCGGACCGCGCTGATCGCCGATAGCAGCTCTGCCGCCTCGGCCCGTTCAGCCGCCGGGACGCCCCGAGCAGCAGAAATATCTTTCACAGAGCTAACTATATAGGGTCACGCGTGCCCGGCAAGCCTCTGCGGAAACTGGTCAGCGGCCTGGCTTGCGGGCCGCCGGGTCGGAGTCCGCGGCCACCTCGGCGGCGACCTCCACGGCCAGCTCGGGCGTGGCGCCGATGGCCGTCTCCGCGGTCACCTCGGCCTCCTCGCTGGCCGCCGGGCCGGCCAGCGGGCGCTCGTCGTACACGTAGCGCTTGCCGCGCAGCAGCGACGCGATGGCCGCGATCACCAGCAGGATGATGGCCATGCTGAACACGAGGACCAGGCCGTGGTGGAACGGGCCGGAGATCAGCAGAGGGAAGAACCGCTTGCCGGTCAGCACGGCCACGTTGTGCGGTGGCAGGTGGTTCAGGATGCCGGTCGGGCCGAGCAGTTCCTTGATCGGGTTGTAGCCCAGGAACGTGGCGAACAGGCTGGCCACCGGGGGCGTGGCGGCGACCTGGTGGGCGAGGCCGGCCGGCACGCCCTGGGACATCAGGCCCTTGGCCATCGTGGTGGGCAGGGTGCTGGCCAGCCCGGCGATCATCAGCGAGAAGAAGATGCCGATGGACAGCACGAACCCCGAGTTCTGGAACGTGGCCAGCATGCCGGACGCGGCGCCGCGCTGCCTGGCCGGGACGCTGTTCATGATGGCCGCCGCGTTGGGCGCGGAGAACAGCCCCATGCCCACGCCCGCGATGAAGATCAGCGCGCCGAACGCGAAGTAGACGAAGTCGGTGGGGATCAGCAGCAGCCCGGCGAAGGCGGCCGCGGACACCAGCAGCCCGCCGGAGGCGAACCAGCGGGCCCCGTGCTTGTCCGACTGCCAGCCGGAAATCGGCCCGGCCACGATGAACCCGAAGGTCAGCGGGAGCAGGTAGATCCCCGACCACAGCGGGGTGTCCTTGTAGTTGTAGCCGTGCAGGATCAGCCAGATGCCCTGCAGCCAGATGATCAGCATGAACTGCAGGCCACCGCGGGCGATGGAGGCCAGCAGCGTGGCCAGGTTGCCCATCGCGAACGGCCGGATCTTCAGCAGCCGCAGGTCGAACATGGGGCTGTCCACGTGCAGTTCGATGAAGCAGAACGCGACCAGCAGCGCGAGGCCGCCGAACAGGCCGACCAGCACGGTCGGGCTGGTCCAGCCCATCACGTGGCCGCCGTACGGCTGGATGCCGTAGGTGATCCCGGTGAGCAGCCCGATCAGGCCGAGCGCGAACGTGACGTTGCCCAGCCAGTCGATGCGCGACTTGGTGCGCACCCCGATCTCGCGCAGGCTCAGGTAGGACCAGATGGCCCCGCCGACGCCGATCGGCACCGAGACGAAGAACACCAGGCGCCAGTCCACCGCGGCCAGGATGCCGCCCAGGATCAGCCCGATGAACGTGCCGGAGATGCCCGCCACCTGGTTGATGCCCATGGCCGTGCCGCGCTGGTCGGACGGGAACGCGTCGGTCAGGATGGCTGGCGAGTTGGCCATCAGCATGGCCCCGCCGGTGGCCTGTACCACCCGCCAGCCGATCAGCCACAGTGCGCCGGCCGGCCCGATGAACGGGTCGAACGGGAGCGCCAGCGCGCCCAGCGCGAAGACCGTGAAACCCAGGTTGTACATCCGGACCCGGCCGTAGATGTCGCCCAGCCGGCCCAGGGTGACCACCAGCACGGCCGACACCACCAGGTACCCCATCAGCATCCAGAGCAGGTAGCTCACGTTGCCCGGGGTCAGCGGGTTGAGCTTGATGCCGCGGAAGATGGCGGGCAGCGCGATGATGACGATCGAGGCGTTGGTGGTGGCGGCGAGCATGCCCAGCGTGGTGTTGGACAGCGCCAGCCACTTGTAGTGCGAGCTGTCCCGCAGCTTGCCCGAGGTCGGGCCCGACGTCGCGCCGTTCGCCTGGGAACCGGCCGCGGCGCGGCCGTTGCTGGAATCGCCCACCGGGCAGTCTCTTCTCTCACCGACAGCTGATACTTGCTAAGGGCAAACTAACAGGCCAGCCAGGCATATTCCTAACCTAGGCCGGCGGGGCGGCGTAGCCGGCCTCGGGGCGGCTATCGTCGGGTGGGTGAGCCCCCGGAATGCCCCGCGTGACCTGCGCGCCTCGGACGCTGACCGGGAGCGGGTGGTGGACCTGCTGGCCCAGGCCGCGGCGGACGGCCGGCTCACCTTCCAGGAGCACGCCGCGCGGGTCCAGCGTGCCTACACGGCCCGGACGCTGGGCGAACTGGCCAAGCTGACCGAGGATCTGGCCCAGCCGGATGCCCAGCCGTTCCGGCTGGACACCTCCCGCGCGGTGACCGCGTTCTTCACCACCGAGCGGCGGGAGGGCCGCTGGGTGGTGCCGGACCGGCTGGTGGTCACGGCCGTCGGCGGCCAGGTGGTGCTCGACCTGCGCGAGGCGCTGCTGCACGGGCAGCGCACCATGATGTATGCGACCGCGCTCGGCGGCCAGGTGCACCTGCTGGTGCCGGCCGGGATCTCGGTCCGGATGCACGGGATGCCCGGCCTGGCCGCGCTGGCCGGCGGGCCCGATGAGGGCGACGAGCGGGGCAGGTCGGCCGAGCGGGGCCGGCGCCGCCACCGCCAGCCGGGTCGCCGGTGATCGAGCTGCACACGCTCACCGTGTTCGGCCGGGTCCACGTGCGGACGCCGCGGCCGCGCCGCGGCGGCTTCTTCCGCTGGACCCGGTAGGCCTAGTCCGCGGAGTCGAAGTTCACCGAGCTGTACGCGCGCAGCTTCCATAGCTGGTGCTCACTGTGAATGTTGCGGATGGTGCCGGACCGGGCCCGCATCACCAGGGAATGGGTGAGCGCCCCGCCGCCCCGGTAGCGCACCCCGGCCATCAGCTCACCGTCGGTGATCCCGGTCGCGGCGAAGAACGCGTCCTCCGAGGTGACCAGGTCATCCGTGGTCAGCACGTGGCTGAGGTCGTGGCCGGCGGCCAGCGCGCGGTCCCGCTCGGCCTCGTCACGCGGCGCCAGCCGGCCCTGGATGACCCCGCCCAGGCACTTGATCGCACACGCGGAGATGATGCCCTCTGGGGTGCCGCCCACCCCGAGCAGCAGGTCGATACCGGTGCCCTCGCGCGCGGCCATGATCGCGCCGGCCACGTCGCCGTCGGTGATCAGCTTGATCCGGGCACCGGCCGCCCGGACGTCGGCGATGAGCTGCTGGTGCCGTGGCCGGTCCAGGATGACCACCGTGACGTCCTGCGGCGAGCAGCCCTTGGCCCGGGCCACCGCGCGGATGTTGTCCCTGGGGGTGGCCTCGATGTCCACCACGCTGGCCGCGGAGGGGCCGGTGACCAGCTTGGACATGTAGAAGACGGCGGACGGGTCGTACATCGAGCCGCGCTCGCTGACCGCGATCACCGAAATGGCGTTCGGCATGCCGTTGGCGGTCAGCCGGGTGCCGTCGATGGGATCCACGGCCACGTCGCACAGCGGGCCGCTGCCGTCGCCGACCTGCTCGCCGTTGTACAGCATCGGCGCCTGGTCCTTCTCACCTTCGCCGATCACCACCACGCCGTTCATCGACACCGTGTTGATCAGCATCCGCATCGCGTGCACGGCGGCACCGTCCGCGCCGTTCTTGTCGCCCCGGCCGACCCACCGGGCGGCGGCCATCGCGCCGGCCTCGGTGACCCGGGCCAGTTCCAGGGCCAGGTTCCGGTCGGGCGCGCTGCGGCTGGGCTCGGCCGGGATGGTCACCTCCGTCGCGTCGAGTTCGTCGCAGGGGACCGGGTTGGCCGGGACGCCGGTCCCGCGGAGCGTAGCGCCGTTCTCGGTCATCGCAGAGACCGCCTTCCCTGGGTGGCCGTGGCCGCGAATGTACGTGCATGCGTCTCGCGCCTCAATGTAGTCAACCCCATCGCCGCGTCACCAGCGCGTGCGGGCGGCGGTAAGGCCCTACAACTCTGGTGCCGGGCTGCTCGCGCTGGCTTCGACCATCATTTCCCTGATCATCGTCGCCGCGATCATCCCTGGGCGCCCGCCGCAAGGAGCGCAGAGAGGCCGAGACGGCCCGCTGAGACGGCCGGCGTAGCCTTGTCGCCGAGGGCGATTCATCCTGACGCCGGACGTGGGGAGCGCTGCGTAGGCGGTGACAGGCTCATGACGACAGACATTCCGCAGCCTGCCGTGCGGTCCGCGGACCGTGGCGCGGCGACCCGGGCCGCCCTGCTGGCCGCCGCCCGCGAGGTGTTCACCTCGGTGGGCTACGCGCAGGCCGGGGTGACCGAGATCGTCGCCCGGGCCAACGCCAGCGTGGGCAGCCTCTACCACCACTTCACCGGTAAGGCCGATCTGTACGTCACCTTGTTCGAGGAATTCCACGAGAACCAGGCGCGGCGGGCCCGGCAGGCGGTCCGGGAGGCCCGGGCCGCCCAGGAGGCGTGCGGGGACAGCGCCGAGCCCCGCCAGCTGTTCGTCGCGGCGGCCCGGGCCTACCTGGATGGCTGCCTGCAGCAGCGGGAGCTGTCCCGCTTGTTCGTCTGCGGTGACGCGCCGCCCGGCTTCGACCTGATCATGCGGCAGCGGCTGCGGGACTGGGCCGTCCGGAACGCCGACTTCTTCGCCCGCGGCACCGACCCGCTGGACGAGGCGCTGGCCGTGGTGATGACCGGGGCGCTCATGCTGGCCGTGGCCGAGGTGTCACTGGGCGACGACGCCGGGCACGCCCGGCAGCTGGCCGACGGCGTGCTCTCGGTAATGTCCTCGATCAGCGTGGCGCCGCGGCCCTGAGCCGGGGCGGTCAGCTCCCGGCCGCGTCCGGCGGGCGGGCAGCGGCCGCCGCTTCCAGCCGGGCCCGGGCGCCTTCCAGCCACTGCTCGCAGATCGCGGCCAGCCGCTCGCCGCGCTCCCACAGGTCGAGGGACTGCTCCAGGGTCAGGCCGCCCGCCTCCAGCTGGCGCACCACCTCGGTGAGCTGATCCCGCGCCTGCTCGTAGCTGAGCGCGGCGGATCCGTCCGCGGCCGCACCGGCCGCCGGGGCAGGCTGGCTGTCCGGCTTCCTTGGCGCTCACGGCATCAACGTAGCCGGCCCGTGGCCGCTGGCCGCACAACGCCACCGGGCTGACCGGTGCCGGTGCGGCCTCAGCCGGCGCTGCACGACCTGGCGGGCCAGGTCCAGGACGGCGGGGTCGTCGTGCAGCACGAAGTTGGTGTCCGTGGCCAGGATGATCCCGTTCAGCTCAAAGGCGAGCTGGCCCGCGTCCTCGCCTGCGGCCAGTTCGTTCTGCTTGATGGCGGTGGCGGCGAAGCCACGGAGCAGGTCCACGAACCTGCCCTGGAACGAGGCGACCGCCTCCTTGACCGGGCCCGGGCGGGTGCCCATCTCCAGCGCCGCCCCGGCGAAGAAGCACCCGCCGGGGAAGGTGCGGCGCTCCAGGTGGCCGAAGAACGCCTCGCACACCGCCACCAGCTGGGCCAGGCCGGCCGGGGCGGCCAGAGCAGGCTGTACTACTTCGTCGGCGAAGATCCGCCCGGCCTCTTCCACGGTGGCCAGCTGCAGTTCCTGTTTGGAGCCGAAGTGCGCATACAGGCCGCTTTTGCTCATGCCGATCGCGGCGGCCAGGTTCCCGATCGACAGGCCCTCTAGCCCGTCCACCGTGGCCAGCGACGCCGCGGCGCGCAGGATCGCGCTGCGGGTGCGTTCGCCGTCGGCACGCAGACGGCGCTGGGAGCGGGTCCTCGAGCTGGCGGCCTGGTTCATCGTCTTGACAAGATAGCACGACCGGTCGTACTTTCACCTAATACGAACGATCGTGCTAACTAACCGGAAAGCACCCACGGGGTGAGGGCCTCCGGCACCAGTCGCACTGATCAGGAAGCGGGGGAAGGCATGGCCGGCAAAGCAGTGATCAGTCTCAGCACCGGGCTCGAGGACCCAGAGAAGGTGACTGTGGCCTTCCTGGTCGCGGTGGGCGCCGCCGAATCAGGCCGGCCAACGCTGATGTTCCAGGCCAAGGAAGCCGTCCGGCTCGCCCTAAGCGGCGTGGGCACGGGCGTTGCCTGCGAGGGCTGCCCTCCATTGGCCGATCTGCTGGCCCGGTACGGCAAAGCTGGCGGCCAGTTCATGGTCTGCCCGGTCTGCTTCAACGCCAAGCAACTCGACAAGGGCCAGTTGCTGCCGAACGCGGACCTGGCCGGCAGCGTCCAGCTGTGGGAATGGATCGGGGACGAAGGAGCGACAACCTTCAGTTACTGAAGCCCGGCTCAGGCGGCAGCGCTAACCCGACACGGTATCCGCCCTAAGAAGCAGGCCTGAGGTGGTGCGCTAGCGGCGGGCCGGTGGGGGTTACGGCCACGCTGGCGGACAGCGCGTTTCGGACCGCGGCGGCGACCGTGTGGGCGTAGAGCCGGGCGCCGGATGGCTGCGGGTGCACCTCGTCCGGCCAGAGCAGGCTGGTGCGGTGCTCGATGGTGGCGAACCAGTTGGCCAGGAACACGTTGGGGTACCGGTGCGCGGCCGTGTCGATGAGCCGGTTGTCCGCGGCTTCCCAGGACCGTGCCTCGTACGTGTTCACCAGGACCAGCTCACGGCTGGGCCCGATGATGGCCAGCAGCTGGTGCAGCTGGCCGGCGGTGAAGGAGCCGTTGGTGCCGAGCGCGAACACCAGGACGTGGCGCAGCCGGAGCCGGCCGTGCTGGTGCCACTGCGCGGCGAGCAGATCCGTGATGAGGTACCCGCTCAGTACGAAAAAGACATCTACTCCGAGAAATCCCCCCGGAAGCACGGACAACTGCTCATGAAAGGCGATAACGGCGATAACAGCGAGCGCCCGGACCCCATCGAGCCCGGGCAGCCGCGTTACCGCAGATTTGACCCGCGTGCCGTTACTGGCCTGCTCTGTCACCATTGCGCTGTTCCCCCCGGCTAACCGCAATGATCAAATCTTCGCCACTGCGCTGCAGGAAGAAACGCCGAGGTAGGTAATGGGCAGGAACAGATTTGTTAGGCGTCCCGTGTGCTACCCTGCCCCGCCGCCGACTGATTGGCCGCTTCCGCTACCGCGGTCAGCTGATCCTCGGCCAGCCGGATGGTGATCCGCTCGCCCGGCGCCACCTCGGCCGCGGACCGGACCACGGTGCCGTCCGCTCGCTGCACGATGGCGTAGCCGCGGCGCAGCGTGGCCGCGGGCGACAGGGCCAGCAGCCTGGCCCGGGTGTGCGCCAGGCCGTCGTCGGCCCGGTCCAGCATGGCTTCCAGCCGGCGGCGGCCGCGTTCGGCCAGGGCGGAGACGTCTTCCTGGCGGCGCTGCACCTCGCGGGCCGGAGCGGCCAGCGCGGGCCGGGACCGGGTGCTGGCCAGCCAGCTCAGCTCCCGGTCCAGCCGGCCAGCCAGGCAGCGGCGGGCCCGGCCACGCAACTGGCCGATCAGCGCGAGCTGCTCGGCCACGTCGGGGACGACCCGCCGGGCCGCGTCGGTGGGGGTGGACGCGCGGACATCGGCGACCAGGTCGAGCAGCGGCGAGTCCTGCTCATGGCCGATCGCGCTGACCACCGGCGTGCGCACCTCGGCCACCGCCCTGATCAGCGTTTCGTCGGAGAAGGGCAGCAGATCCTCGATCGACCCGCCGCCCCGGGCAATGATGATGACGGCCACGTCTGGATCCGTGTCCAGCCGGTGCAGGGCGTCCACCACTTCGGGCACCGCATAGGGCCCCTGAACGGCGACCTGTTCGACCCGGAATCGCACCGCTGGCCAGCGGCGGGCCGAGTTGCGCAGTACGTCCCGTTCCGCCGCGGAATCACGCCCGCAAATCAGGCCAATGGTGCCGGGCAGGAACGGCAGCGGGCGCTTGCGTTCCGGTGCGAACAGCCCTTCCGCGGCCAGGGCACGGCGCAGCCGTTCCAGCCGGGCCAGCAATTCGCCGATGCCGACGGCACGGATTTCCACCGCGGCCAGCGAGAACGCGCCCCGGTTGGTATTGAAGTCGGGTTTGGCCCAGACGACCACGCGGGCGCCTTCGGCCGGTGGCGGGTCGGTCGCGTCCAGCACGGCCCGCGGGCAGATCACCCGGACCGAAACCGCCGCCACCGGGTCGCGGAGGGTCAGGAACACCGTGCCACCGCGCCTGGTCAGCTCGGCGATCTGACCCTCCACCCAGACCCGGCCGAGGCGGCTGATCCACTCGCCGGTCAGCCGGAGGATGGTCCGGACCGGGACCGGCGCGTCCGCGGATGTGTCCAGCGCCATGATGGCGGGCCAGGTCGGGGGCGGCTAGCGGTCAGCCGCCCTGTTCCAGCTTGGCGATGCGCCGCTCGAACATGGTGACCACGTCGGCCCGGTTCTGGTGGGCCTTCTCGTAGTCCAGCAGCGTCCGCACCTGGGTCACGTCCAGCACCCGCAGCCGCGCCCGCAGCGAGGCCACGCTGAGCTGGTCATAGCCGGCCACCGGGAGCGCCGCCTCGGCCGCTGCGGCAGGCTCGGCCGCTGCGGCGGGCTCGGCGGGCTCGGCGGCCGGGGTCACCTCGGTGGGGGCGGGCGCCGCGGCGAGGATGGGCTCGGCTGGCACCGGCTCCGCGGGCGCGGGCTCGGCCACCTCAGCGGGGGTGGGCACGGCGGGTTCGGCCGGAGTGGGTATGGCCAGGTCGGCGGGCTCCGGCTCGGCAACCTCCGCGGCCGCCGGCTCGGCCGGGGCCGTCTCGGCGGCTGCGGGCTCGGCGGCTGCGGGCTCGGCGGCTGCAGTCTCGGCCGGCGCCGCGGCCGCCTGTGGCGTGCTCAGGTCCGGGTCGCCGTCGTGCAGCAGCCGGACATTGCCCGTCTTGTCCAGGCTCCGCCACCGCGACTCGGCCGGGTCGGTCACCTCTGGCGGCGTAACCGACGAACCCGCCGGGGTGGCCCTGGCCGGCGCAGCCGCGGCCGGGGGAGCGGCCGCCGGGGGCGCCGCGGGCTCGGGCGAGGGGACGGCGGGCGGCTGGGCCGGCTCGTCCGGCGGCGCGGCGAGCTGGGTCCTGACCTTGTCCGCGGCGAGCAGCAACTGGCCGACACCGGCGAACACGGCCCGCAGCGCCTGCCCGGGGAGTTCCTTGATCCGGTCACTGACCTGGGGCAACGGCATGATGATCGATCTCCTACGCTGAGTTCCCGGCGTACCGGGCTCGGTTGTGCCCGGCGCGCCCGGCTCCATTGGCCTGCGGGCAGCTGTGCAGGCGTGCCGGGTGTTTGGCCCGGCCGCGTCGGTACAGGCTCGTGACAGGCACAGTCGTACCAGATCCGGCCTGGCCCTGCTACGTGAGCGCGGACGCTCACCCTACTGAGCACCAGCCCCGGGCCGGATGAGGTGTCCGGCCCGGCAGGACACCCCGGGCCCGGCAGGGGGCACCCCGGGCTCATCTACCATAGGGGACATGCCCGTGACTACCCGACGAGTACTGCTCGCCAAGCCCCGCGGTTACTGCGCTGGCGTTGACCGGGCCGTGCAGGCAGTCGAGATGGCCCTTGAGCGCTACGGAGCCCCCGTCTACGTGCGCAGGCAGATCGTGCACAACACGCACGTGGTCCGGGAACTGGAGGCGCGCGGCGCGATCTTCGTCGAAGAGACCGACAGCGTGCCGGAGGGGGCGGTCGTCGTCTTCTCCGCGCATGGCGTCTCACCGGCCGTGCGCGAGGAAGCGCAACGCCGAGGCCTGCGGACCATCGACGCGACCTGCCCGCTGGTCACCAAGGTGCACAACGAGGCCAGGCGCTTCGCCGCCCAGGACTACGACATCCTGCTCATCGGGCACGACGGCCACGAGGAAGTCGAGGGCACCACGGGCGAGGCCCCGGCCCGCATTCACCTGGTGGACGGCCCGGACGGCGGCGCCGACGTGCAGGTCCGCGACCCGGCCAAGGTGGCCTGGCTGTCCCAGACCACGCTGTCCGTGGACGAGACCATCCAGACCGTGGCCGCGCTGCGGGAGCGCTTCCCGCAGCTGATCGACCCGCCCAGCGACGACATCTGCTACGCCACGCAGAACCGGCAGGCCGCGGTCAAGCAGATCGCCAAGGAAGCGGATCTGGTCATCGTGGTCGGCTCGGACAACTCGTCCAACTCGGTCCGGCTGGTCGAGGTCGCCCTGGAGGCCGGTGCCCGGGCCGCCTACCTGGTCGACGACGCCTCCAACATCGATGAGCAGTGGCTGGACGGCGCCAGCACGGTCGGCGTGACCAGCGGCGCGTCGGTTCCCGAGGTGCTCGTGTCCGGCGTGCTGGCGCGGCTGGCCGAGCTCGGTTACGGCAACGTGGAAGACGTCGAGGCGGTCGAGGAGCGGCTGGTGTTCGCGCTTCCCCCGGAACTGCGCCGGACCGCTCGCTGACCCGGCCGGCTCAGCGGTAACGCTTGCCGGCGGGCTGGTACCCGCCCACGGTGGCTGTGCTGTCCGCCTCCGCGGCACCGGCCGGCCGCCGCTGGGCCAGCTCCGGGCGCAGGTCCCGGCGCAGCTCGGCGACGCAGCGCGGCAGGCCGCGGAACCACGCGATGATCAGGGACAGCACGACCCCGATGAACAGCCAGGGCGCGACGTTGGCCAGGGTCAGCGCGGCGCCCTCCACCGTGGACAGCAGTTCGTTGCCTGCCGCGGTGAGCGCCTTGACGCAGATCACCACGATGAAGAACAGCAGCGGCGGGCTGACCGCGACGGTCAGCAGATCGCGCTGCTTGGTGTACCAGGCGGCTGCGGCGCTGCCGACCAGGAAGCTCGCGTCGGCCAGCGGGCTCCAGTGCAGCCAGTCGGCGGCCAGCACGCCGATGAAGAACACCAGCAGCATGCCCGCGATCGCGCCGCGCCCGGTGAGCCGCGGCCCGCGCCGGTGACCAGCGGTCCGGCCGGGGGCCCGGTTCGCCGGTGTGTCGCTGCCCGGTGGATCACCGGCCATCAGATCCGGGTCCGCATCGGCCGTCCTTGTCCAGCCTGCCGCGGAGTCATCGCCGGGCCCGGCCGGGTCGGGCTTCGCCCAGGACGATCGGGGCTGGGCCGGAGTCCAGGCTGCTTCGTGCCATGGCTGGGACACCCGCTCTCCTCCCCGGCCGGCGCCGGACCGGCATACGGCGCCCTCGCCACGCTACCCGCGGGTCCGCGGGATCGGGCAGAAGACACGCCAGCGCCGGCCATCCCTGGTTCAGGCGGCCGGCTCAACCTGCGGGGCCAGCCGGTTGAGCAGCCAGTTCGCCACCGCGATCAGCAGCCAGAAGTAGGTCGCGAGGTTGGTGGAGTAGAACGCCAGGGGGATGGACAGCAGGAACACGATCGGGGCGACCAGCAACCGCAGCGTCACGGTCTTCCGTAGCACCGGTGGGGTGCTGTCAGTCAGCAGGTGGTTGCTGCTCGCGTACAGCCAGATGGCCAGTTCGGCCAGGCCGGCCGCGGCTATGCACCCCGCGTAGAAGACCGTGGACGCCCACGGCGACGGTCCGTTGGTGTGCTCGAAGAGCAGCCCGGTCGGGAACGGCAGGAACGCGATGACGCCGAGGAACAGCAGGTTGAGGGCGATGAGGCGGCGGTCGAACGCGGCGATGTACCGGCTGATCGAGTGGTGGCCCATCCAGAACACCCCGATCACCACGAAACTGATCGCGAAGCTGAGGATGTTCCCCTTGGCCTTGACGATCTCCTTCGCTGGGTTGTCCGTGAAACCCGGGACGCGGATGTCGAGCACCAGCAGCGTGATGGCGATGGCGAAGATGGCATCGCTGAAGAACAGGACCCGGTCGTACTCCAGGTGGCCGGCCCTGGACAGCGGGTCCACCCGGGGCGGTGACTCGGCGGGCGGCTCGCTGCGCTCGTTGTCGGATGACACCCGGCTATTATCCGGTGATCTCGGTCCGCTCCGGCATGGTTAGGGTGCTCGCGCTTTCGCCGGCCAGCTCCGGGGCGGACAATGCCCGGGTGGTCGCCTCGACCAGGCCGGGTGGGTCCAGGTCGGCGTCCACCACGCCGAGCTGGTTCAGCCGCCGCGCGCTGACCAGCACCTTGGACTCCAGCGCGCTGACTGCCTGGTTGTACGTGGTGACCGCGTTGGTCAGCGCCTTGCCCACCTTGTCCACCTGGCCGCCCAGCCGCCCGATCCGCTCGTACAGCTCGCGGCCCAGGTCGAACACGGCCCGGGCGTTCTCCGACAGGGCGGCCTGCTGCCAGGCGTACTGGGCCGTGCGCAGCAGGCTGACCAGGGTGGTCGGCGTGGCGATGTGCACCTTCCGGGACACCGCGTACTCCAGCAGGCCCGCGTCATAGTCCAGTGCCGGGGCCAGGAACGCTTCCCCCGGGATGAACAGCACGACGAACTCCGGTGCCGGGCTGAGCACCGACCAGTACGCCTTGGCCGCCAGCCCGTCCACATGATCGCGCAGGTGCCGGGCATGCGCCCGCAACCGGGCTCCTCGGACATCCGGGTCAGTCGTCTCGGCCGCCTCCAGATACGCGGCCAGGGACACTTTCGAGTCCACCACGATGTTCTTGCCACCGGCCAGCCTGATCACCATGTCCGGGCGTTGGGCACCATCGTCGGAAGTGACGCTGACCTGTTCCTCGAAATCGCACCGTGCGCTCATCCCAGAGAGCTCGACCACCCGGCGCAGCTGCATCTCACCCCAGCGGCCACGGGCCTCCGGCCGGCGCAGCGCGGTCACCAGCGCCTGGGTCTGCGCACGCAGTTCGTCCGAGCTGCGCCGGGCGATCGTCACCTGCTCGGCCAGCGCGGCGTGCGACCGGTGCCGGTCCGCGTCCGACTCGCGGAGCTGGGCTTCCAGCCGGTCCAGCGTCTCACGGAGCGGGCCGACCAGGTGGTCCACGGCCGCGCGCCGGGCCTCCAGCTCGCCCGCCGCGGCCGCGTTGGCCGCGTTCAGCCGGCCCTCGGCCATCTCGATGAAGCGCCGGGCGCTGGCGTCCAGCGCCTGCGCCGACAGGGCTTCGAACTGCTGGCCGAGCTGGCCGTCGGTCAGCGCGGCGCGGTCCAGCGCGGCCCGGGCCCGCTCCTCGGCCGCCCGCACCTGGCCGGTCAGCTCGGCCGTGGCGGCGGCCTGGCGGCTGCGCGCGTACAGGAAGCCAAGCGCCGCACCGATGGCCAGGCCCAGCAGCAGCCCGGCGAACACCGAGATCGCGTTCATGGCTGGCATGTTCGCAGCGGGTGCCGACAGAACCGGGTAGCCGCGCGGACGGCCTAGACTCGCGGGGTGAGTCTCTCGATCGGCATCGTCGGCCTGCCCAACGTCGGCAAGTCCACCCTGTTTAACGCGCTGACCAGGGCCAGCGCGCTGGCCTCGAACTACCCGTTCGCGACCATCGAGCCGAACGTGGGCGTCGTCGGCATCCCCGACCCGCGGCTGGCGGTGCTGGCCCAGATGTTCGACTCGGCCAAGATCGTGCCCGCCACCGCCCGCTTCGTGGACATCGCCGGCCTGGTCCGCGGCGCGTCGCAGGGGCAGGGACTGGGCAACCAGTTCCTCGCGCACATCCGCGAGACGGACGCGATCGTCCAGGTCGTGCGGGTGTTCACCGACCCGGACGTGAGCCACGTGGACGGCGACGTGTCGCCCAGCCGGGACATCGACACGGTCGCCACCGAGCTGATCCTGGCCGACCTGCAGACGCTGGAGAAGGCCGTGCCCCGGCTGGCCAAGGAATCCCGTTTCGCGAAGGACGCCGAACGCCAGCGGATGGCCGATGCCGCCGCCGCGCGCAGCAGCTGCTGGACGGCGGGACCACGCTGTACGCCGGGGCTTCGGCCGCCGGCATCGACGTGGCTGACCTGCGTGAACTGCACCTGCTGACGGCCAAGCCGTTCGTCTACGTGTTCAACATGGACGAGGGCGAGCTGGCCGACGAAGGGCTGCGGGCCAAGCTGGCCGCCCAGGTGGCGCCGGCCGAGACCGTCTTCCTCGACGTGAAGACCGAGGCCGAGCTGGCCGAACTCCCCGAGGACGAGGCGGCCGAGATGGCCGCCGGGCTCGGCATGGGGGAGCCCGGGCTGAACCGGCTGGCCCACGCCGGCTTCGCCGCGCTCGGCCTGCAGACGTTCCTGACCGCCGGGCCCAAGGAGACCCGCGCCTGGGAGATCCCGGCCGGCGCGACCGCGCCGGAGGCGGCCGGGGTGATCCACACCGACTTCCAGCGCGGCTTCATCAAGGCGGAGATCGTGGCCTACGACGACCTGGTCGCGGCCGGGTCGCTGGCCGCCGCCCGGGCCGCGGGCAAGGTCCGGATAGAGGGCAAGGACTACGTCATGCAGGACGGCGACGTAGTCGAGTTCCGCTTCAACGTGTGAAGCGACAGGAGCTCGGGTGTCGCGCCGGAAGCGCTTCCGGGCCGGGGCCCACGCCCTGCCTGCCTGAGCCGACCGGCCCGTGCCCGGTCGGAACCGCGGCCTTGCACCTGACCGATACCTCCCGTCCCGACCCCTGGGCCGTGGGGGTGACCGCACGAGAGCTGATGGTCTCCCTGTGGTATCCAGCGGTGCCGTCGGACGGGCGGCGAGCCCAGTACATGACGCCAGCGGAGTCCGAACTCCAGCTCGCGAGCAGGGGCCTCACCGGGCCGCGGCCGGACGCGCTCAGCACGACCCGGACCAATGCGGTAGGCGGCGCCGCGCCGGGAGGGACCCAGCGCAGCCACCCCCTCGTCGTGCTCTCGCCCGGCTTCACCAACTCCCGCAGCGCGCTCACCGCGCTAGCCGAGGACCTGGCTAGCCACGGCTACGTCGTGGCCGGAATTGACCACACCTACGAGAGTTACGGCACGGCGTTTCCCGACGGTCGCGTCACCACCGGCCTGGCCCGCGAGGCGCGCCAACGAGACAGCGGGTTCCAGGAGAAGGTAGTGGCAGGCCGGGCGGCGGATGTCTCCTTCGTGCTCGACGAGCTGACCGGCGCGGACCCGGCCTGGCCGGGCACCGCGCTGATCGACCCGTCCCGGATGGCGATGGCCGGCCACTCGCTCGGCGGCGCCGCCACCATCGCCGCCATGCTGGCTGACTCCCGGATCCGGGCCGGCGTCGACATGGACGGCTCCACTGTCGCCGAGATCCCCGATGAGGGCCTGTCACGGCCGTTTCTCTTCCTGGGCAAGCAAGCCAACTACACCCCGGGAAGCGGCGGCGCCGTGACACCCGGGACCCGGGATTGGAAGCGCCTGAGAGGCGCCGTGATCACCTGGGAGCGGGACTGGGCACTCCTGACCGGCTGGAAGCGGTGGCTCGTGGTGGCCGGCGCGGTGCACGCCTCCTTCACCGACTTGGCGCTGCTGGCCGATCAGATCGGCATCGACACCGGCACCGGCCTGTCCGGAGCCCGGTCCCTGGACATCACCCGCGCCTACGTCCGGGCCTTCTTCGACCAGCACCTGCGCGGCAGGCCACAAGCCCTGCTGGATCAGCCGTCACCCCGCTACCCCGAGGTCACGTTCTGTTTCCCAGGCACCGAAGCCTAGTTCCGCCAGCCGCCCGCATCGTGATCAACTGATTACTGCTGCTGTAACGACACCAATCGGTTGATCACGAGCTGATCAGGTGGGTGAGATCTGCGAGCGGGACTCCCGCTCACAAAGAGCCGACCCACGCTGGGACCGACGCGCCCGGCCGCACCTCAAAGGTGCCCGTTAGCCGCTTGGTCACGCCCTTGGCGTTGACGTACTGGTAGATCAAGTGTGCGAAGTAGACCAGGCCGTTGTACGTGCGTGGGGTGGTGGCCCACACGGTGACGTTGTGCACGTTCCCCTTGCAACTGGACGTCGGGACGCACCAGAACAGATCTAGCTTGCCGGTGGCCTTGCCGCTGCTGGACGTCCACCGGGACCAGGCCAGGCGGTAGGCGTAGGGCGATCCGCCCTGGCCAACCACGATGTACGCGGGCCGCTTCACCATGCCGGACCACCCGGTGACGTTGTACGCCTGCATCTTGGGCAAGGTTGTCGCGGCTGGCGCCGCGGTCACTGCGAGGAAGCTAGCCAGCAGGCCAGCGAGTGCGGCGACGGACACACGGACTAGGTATCTCATCGTTCGCCTCCAGTTAGCTCAGCTTCGGATGGCTGGCGGGGAGGGGCCGTCAGGGTCATCCCAACGTGTTTGGGACTCCGGGTGGCCGGATTAGGTTTACCGCCAGACCGCGTAGGAGGGCGGCATGCTGGTGGTGTGGCTCTGAACTGGTTCGCTCGGCCGGCGGCGCGGGACTGGAGATGTGCGCCGGTGCCGGCCGGGGCGCGGGACTTTCACCGGGGGCTGCCGGGGTTCGCGGCCACGCCGCTGACCGAACTGCCGGGACTGGCGGCCGAGCTCGGGGTGGGCCGGGTGTTCGTCAAGGACGAGTCGTCCCGGCTGGGGCTGCCCGCGTTCAAGGTGCTCGGCGCGTCCTGGGCGGTGCACCGGGCGCTGGCCAGCCGGACCGCGGCCGGCGAGAGTCCGGTCACCCTGGTCACGGCCACCGACGGCAACCACGGGCGGGCGGTGGCCCGGGTGGCCCGGCTGCTCGGCCAGCGCGCCCACGTCCTCGTCCCGGACGGCGTCCATCCAGCGGCCGTGGCCGCCATCGCCGCGGAAGGCGCGGAGGTCACCCGGGTCACCGGGGACTATGACGAGGCGGTGCGCCAGGCCGCCGCGGCGGCCGCCGGGCCGGCCACCCTGCTGATCCAGGACACCGCCTGGCCCGGCTACGAGCAGATCCCGGGCTGGATCGTCGAGGGCTACGGCACGCTGTGCGCCGAGATCGACGAGCAGCTGGCGGCGGCCGGGGCCGGGCCGCCTGATCTGGTCGGCGTCCCGGTGGGCGTGGGCTCGCTGGCCCAGGCCGTGGTCACGCACTACCGCAGCCGCACCCGCCCGGCCGGGACGGCTCCGGCGGTGCTGGCGGTGGAACCCGAAGCCGCCTCGCTGGGTCGTGGCGAGCCTCACCCAGGGCGAGCCGGTCAGCGTGGCCACCAGCGAGACCATCATGGCCGGGCTGAACTGCGGCACGCCGTCCAGCCTGGCCTGGCCCTGCCTGCGTGACGGGCTGGACGCGGCGGTCACCGTCACCGACGCGGAGAGTGCCCGGGCCGTCGCCGACCTGGCCGCAGCCGGGGTCTCCGCTGGCCCGTGCGGTGCTGCCCCGCTGGCCGGCCTGCGCGCCGCGCTCACCGGCGACGGCGCCGGCCAGCGCCGCGCCGAGCTGGGCCTGCACCCCGCCGCAACCGTGGTGCTGCTCAGCACCGAGGGCAGCGCCGCCAACCCGCACGTCCCGCCCGGCGGCTGAGCCGGGTCAGAGACTGGCCAGCAGCCCGCTGATCTGGTCGTCCAGTGAGCGGGCCGCGGTCAGCCGGTTGTCGATCTCGGTGTGCGGCGCGGCGGGCGCGGCGTCGAGCCGCATCCGGGCGGTGAACTGATCGAAGCCGGCCAGCTTGCCGGAATCGCGCGCGGACTCCCGCGCCATCAGCCGGTGCCGCAGGGTGGCCGCGTCGGACCGGACCCAGACCAGCCGCACGATCCCGCCGCCGAGTTCGGCGGACCAGCCGGCCCACCGCTGGGCATCGTGGATCTGCTGGGTGAACGGGGCGGATAGCAGCACCGGGCAGCCGTGCGCACGGATCTCCCGGGCGGTGGCCGTCATCCCGGCGTACTCGTGCACCTTGATGTGCTCGTCGTACCACGGGCCCTCGCGCTCACCGGCGGGCCGGCCGGCCGCGGCCAGCGTGGCCGCGACGAACGACCCGTACATGGTGTCCTTGTCCAGCAGCGCCGGGACCGGCGTCAGCCCGGCCAGCAGCAGCCGCGCCACCGTGCTCTTCCCGGACCCGGGCGGCCCGGCCACCACCCAGGCCACAGCGCGGGCATCCATGCGCCCGAGGATAGAAGCGCACCCGCTCAGGGGGCCGGGCAGGTGGCCGCCAGCCGCCGGCCGCCCTGCATCCCGTGCACGACCGCGACCTGTTTTTGCTTACCGAACGCCAGCCACCGGCCGGTCAGCCTGACCGGCGCGCCGCCGTCCGGATGCACGGTCAGCCGGGCGGTCACCCAGCCGGAGGACTGGTCCCAGACGGCGCGGCCGTCGATGGTGGCGTTGCTGACCCAGCGCACGCTGTGCAGCGTGATGCGCAGGTCGGTGCCGCCGGAAAAGGTGACCCGGCCGCCGCGCAGGCCCAGGTCATGATCGTCGCTGAGCAGCGGCCAGCGGCTCACTTCGTCGCCCACGCTGGCCAGCGCGACGGTGGCGGCGCGGAGCGCCTGGCGGCCGGCCGGTTGCTGGGCCGTGGCGCTGGCCGGGACCGCGTCCCGCAACCGCTGCGGGTAGCTGCCGACGGTGTGGATCGGTGCCACGGTCCCGGCGCACGAGGTGTTCTCCTGCCGCAGGTGGCCGGGATCGCGGACGAAGCGCTGGTAGATCGACATCGCGCAGGCGCTGTTGCCGTCCTGCTCGGTGACGTGCGTCAGGTTGGCCAGCGTGACCAGCCGGGCCGACGGGCCCATCTGCCGGGCGACCAGGGTCGCGCCGTCCAGCCGCGGGGTGAGCGAGTCGAGGCTCCCGGACAGGATGAGCACCGGCAGCCGGGCCGGGACGAGCGGCGGGCGCCGGGTGATGGGCGGCACCAGCCGGGTCGGCGTGGGCCAGTCCAGGCAGCCGCTGTACGCCTCGGTGTACTGGTCCATCGAGGTCCACTGGGTCACGCTGAACGGGGCGAACGTCTGCGCGGGCTCGCGGCGCAACGCGGCCTGGTATTGCCGGTGCCGCACCGCGGGCGGCGCGGACGGGTCGAACAGCTGCACGTAGTCGGTGCAGGCCACGGCGAAGTACAGCCCGTCGCTGAACCCGGGCAGCGGCTCGTTGGTGTCGTCGAAGCCCAGCGACAGGGCGGCCAGCCGGAGCAGCGGGGCCGCGTCGCCATGCCGCAGCAGCGCCCGGCCGGCCGCGTCCAGGTCCTGGTAGACGACCGGGTCGAAGCCCGCGTTGTTGACCAGGTTGACCAGAGTCAGCGGGGTCACGGTCAGCCGGCCGCGGGTCCCGTCCGCCGTGGTGGTCGCACCGCTGACTGGCGACCGGGCCAGCCGCCGCTCCAGCGCCCCGATCCGGGCCCAGGCCAGCCCGGCGCGGGTGGCCGCCGCGCAGGCCGCCGAGCGCTGGCAGGCCTGCGCGAACGCGCGCCGCGCGGTGACCACCGTCGTGGTGTACCAGGGATCGAGGTCGAGCACCTGATAGGTGGAGTCCAGGGTGACCGACCGGAGCAGCCCGGCATACCGGGACGCGAACACCTGGGCGAACCAGCTGCCGTAGGAATCCCCGTACAGATCCACCCGGCCCAGCCGCAGGGCGTGCAGCACCCGGGCCACGTCCCGCGCCGAGTACGCGGTGTTGAACAAATCGGAGGCGTGCACCCAGCCGCCGCCCCGGTAGCGCCAGGTGTGGTTGAGCTGGGCGCCGCAGGCCGCCACCAGCTGGTTGAAGTGCCGGCCGTACTGCCGGGCGCCGCCCCGCTCCAGCCCGCGGCAGTTCACCGGGGTGGACGTGCCGGTGCCGCGCAGGTCGATCAGCAGCAGGTTGCGGGTGGCCCGCAACGGGCCGGTCATGGCCAGGTACTCCGGTTCCGAGCCGGTGGAGGCGTAGCCCGGGCCGCCCTCGACAGCGAGGATCGTGCCGGCCGGGCGGTGCCGGGCGGGCAGCCAGCGGAAGCCCAGCTGGATCCGCGGACTGGCCGCCGATGAGTAGTCCAGCGGCACGGCCAGGCGGCCGCAGAAGGTGACCGGTTTGGCCGCACATCGGCGCAGCGTGATGGTGCCCACGCGGAGCCGCGCCGACGGGGCCGCCGCGGCCGCGGCGGGGCCCGCGGCTGGCACTGCCATTGTCAGCAGCCCGGTCGCGATCGCGGCCGTAACGGCGCCGGCGGCCCGCGATATGACCGGCCGCAAGGCGCTCATCTGCCGATCGTATCGGCCCGTCCCACCAGGCGCTATGGTCAATTGAACCGCCCCGGTCCCAGCAGCCTGAGCGGTCCGCCCAGGGCACGTTAGCCGCGCCGAGACACGTACGGCGCGGTCCTGGATACCGCCGACCGGGCCCGCTACGCTGCTAAGCGCGTTGGAATGCCGCTAATCGCCGGGCGCCGCTGGCCTCCCGGCAGCGTCCTGCGGAGCGGTTCTGGCAAAGCTGTATATCGCCATAACCCCAGGTCAGACACCAGAAGACGATCAATCGCCCGGTTCACATGCTGCTCAATCAGTGGGCCCTTTGCCGGTACGCCCGACAAGGCGCATCGGCAAAGAGGCTCGCCCGTGAGCGGTTTATGGCGCAGAATAGTCTGGCAGACGGCATAGGAAGGCACCGCAACTCATTGCTGCGCGTGCGCAGGAGCGAGCGGAGGTGCGATGGTTCGCCGGTCAACCGCTGAACGCAGTCCGCATTCGGTCGAGCACGACCTGGGCTACGAAGCAGAGACCGAGTACTCGCAACCAGACGCAATCGGCCGCAGCCGTACCACCCGGACCTGGCGAGGCGCCGGCGGACGCTGGCTGATCTGGGTGTTCCGTGGCATCGCCTGGCTCGTCTTGCTGGTGATCGGCTATCGCGGGGTGGTGGCCATCGTGACCGGTGAAACGCAATCAGGGAGCACGGCAACACCGACTACTTCCGGTAGTCCGTCTTCGTCGTTCCCGGTTACTCAGGCAGACGCCTACGCCTTGCAGTTTGGTCAGGTCTACTTGAATTACAGCCCGGGCGATGCCACGCAGAGAGCGAGTGCACTAAGTACCTTTCTGCCGTCCGGTTCAGATCCGCAACTGGGCTGGAATGGAACTGGTACATCGCAATTGCAGTCCGCGGTCGTGGCGAGCACGGATGTGCGGGATGCGCATCACGCGGTGGTGACGCTGCTGGCCCGGGTCAACGGGCAGCTGATGCAGCTGGGCGTGCCGATCTACTCGTCCTCCGGCGATCTGGTCGTCTCGGGCGCGCCCGCCTGGCTGCCGGCCCGGCCAGGGCCAGCCTGCCTACGGCCACGCCGCCCAGCACCGACTCCGCGCTGCAGGCCACGCTGATGAACCAGCTGCCGGCGTTCTTCCAGGCCTATGCCAGCGGTAACCAGGTGACGCTGGCCAGGTTCCTGGCCAGCGGAAGCTCGGTCACCGGGCTGAACGGGGCGGTAACCTTCCACTCCATCACCAGCCTGACCGTGCCCACCGGAGGCAACACCCGCCATATCATTGCCACGGTCGTCTGGAGTGTCCCAGACCGGGGCGCAAACGGTCAGGTCACCAAGGCTGCTCCCGCTCAGTTGCAGATGAGCTACGCGATGACGGTGGTGCAGAACAACGGCACCTGGTACGTGAGCGACATCAGCACGTCCACCGCGCCGCCGGAGTCGCCATGACCCGACTTCGATGGCCGCACGCCACCGCCCGGCCAGGCGTAATCCCCCATAACCCGGAGTAGACCGATGTCGAACCACTCGCTTATCCTCGCGGCCTCGTCGCTGAGTACCTCGGGTCTGGTCAGCTATCTGCAGGGGCTATTCGGGCCGCTGTTCCTCGGCATCGTCGGCATCGTGGCCCTGTTCTTCTTGTTCACCAGGGAAATCATCCGCTTCGTGCAGTTCCTCGTGCTCGCCGTCGCGATCGCGGTGATCTTCTACACGCCGAGCATCGTGCAGACCCTGGCCCAGGGCATCGCGAACGCGCTCGGCGTCCACTGATCTCCGCCCCGGCCGGAAGGAGAGCACCTGGTGGATCTGCCCACCTATACCAGCATCTGGCGGATTGAGAAACGGCTGTACAAGCTGTACGACTTCAGGCTGCCTATGCCGGTCCCGGTCGGGCAGATCGCTGTCTTCGCCGCGATCACCGTGCCCTACGTGATCATCCTCACGGTGCTCGGCCTGCCGTTCAGCCACACGCTGTTCTGGCTGTATGTGCTGCCCCCAGGGGTACTCACCTGGCTGGCCACCCGGCCGGTGCTGGAGAGTAAACGGCTGCCTGAACTGGTCATTTCCCAGGTGCGGTACCTGGGCGAGCCGGCCACCTGGTGCCGGATGAACCCGCTGGCGGAGAAGGACGAGATCGTCGTCGTCGGCCGGGTCTGGCGCCGTACGGCAGAGGAGAAGCAGGCCGAGGCGCCCGCACCGGCACCCGCCAGGCGGCCCGTACCAGTCCGGGCCCGGCCCGCGCCTGCCGCCGCCCCAGCCCGCGCCGCCGCGCCCCGGCGCGCCCCCACCACGCAGGCCGCCACTCAGGCCGCCGGCCGGGCGGCGGCCCCGGCGCGGCCGGTGGCCCGGCCGGGCCAGACCAGGCGGCCGGTGCCAGCCCGGCCCGCCGTTCCGTCGCGGGCGCCCGGCCAGCCGCGGGTTCCGGTGGCCGGACAGCAGGTACCGGCGCAGGCGACCGGCCTGCCGCCGGCCCAGCTGTCCCGGCCGGTCGCCTTCGGGCAGCCTGTCGTGGACGGGCCGGCCGCCCCGGCCGAGCCAGTTGTCCAGCCCGGTTGGGGTGCTCCCGCTGGCGCGGATGCCCCAGGTGGCGCAAACGCCCCGGCAGTCCCACCAGCCCCGGTGGCCCCATCGGCTCCGGTCGTACAGCCGGTCTCACTGGCCCAGCCCGTCTCGGTAGCGGAGCCGGGATCGCCACCCGCGCCACCCGCTCAGGCCAGGCCGGGCAGTCCGGTCAGTACCCCGGGCCACGCTGCCCCGGACCACGCTGCCCCGGCGCGCCGGCCACGGTGGCCAGGAACGCCCGACCAGCCTGGTCTGCCGGTGCCGCCGCCACCGGTCGTTCCGGCTGCCCGGCCCGCACCGTCCGAGCAGGCTCAGCCGCCCAAACTGCCCAAACGGCCCGAACCGGGCGGACCAGCCGGCCCGGCGGCTCAGCCCGGGACGGCTGGAGCCGAGGCGGCCGCGATGCCGCTGACCGGGCCACCGGAGATCGCGCATGATGAGCGGCACGCCCCGCCGCTCCGGCATGCTCCGCCACCGCGGCACGCGTGCCTGAACCGGCGCCCAGCCGGCGCCCGGCGGTGCGCAGGCCCCGCCCGGGGCGATCCCGGCCGAGCCAGCCGAGCCGCCGCCGTGCACGGCCTGGCTGAGGCCGCCGCGGCGCCCGCCCCGGCCGAGCCGCCGCTCCGGCGCCGGCCGAGGCATCCAGCAGCCACCAGCCGAAGCTGCGCACGGCCCGGCCGAGGCCGCTGCCGCGCCCGCCCCGGCGGAAGCCATCGCTCAGGCAGCCGCGCCGAGGCGGTCCCGCAGCCGCCAGCCGAGGCCGCCGCGCACGCGCCAGCCGAGGCCGCTCCGCGCACGCCCCAGCCGAGGCCGCCGCTCAGGCGCCAGCCGAGGCCGGTCCCGCAGCCGCCAGCCGAGCCCGCCGCGCACGGCCAGGCCGAGGCCGCTGCCGCACACCCCAGCCGAAGCCGCCGCGCACGCCCCAGCCGAGCCGGTCCCGCACGCGCCAGCCGAAGCCGCCGCCCAGGCGCCAGCCGAGCCGGTCCCGCACGCGCCGCCCGCAGCGGTCCCGCCGCCGTCAGCCGAGGCGGCCGCGCGGGCCGCGCCGTTCGCCAGCGCCGACGCGTCGCTGGCCCTGCCGGAGGCGCCGCCCGTCGCCCCAGCCGAATCCGCCGCACCAGCCGGCCAGGCTGAACCAGCGGCGCCGGCCGCGGACGCAGCCCCACCCAGCCCACCCATCGTGGTGGTCCGGGGTGGCTCCGGCACCCGGCCGGCGGCCGTCGAGCGGGCTCTCGGCGCGCCCGGGCAGCAGCGTGGCGGGACCAGCTGGCGGGAGCACGTCCGGGTGGTTCCGGGTGGCCATGGGCCGGGCCTGCCGGACATGGAGCGGCGGGACCGGGCCCGGGTGCTGCTGCCGATCCGTGGGCCGCGGCTGATCGTGGTGCTCGGCTGTACGGTCGGCGCCGGCCAGACCGTGACCGCGCTGATGCTGGCGGACGTGCTGGCCAGCCTGCGCACCGAACCGGTAGCCGCGCTGGACCTCAACCCCGGCCAGACCTCACTGGCCGAGCTGGCGGAGACCGCCCCGGCCGCCACCGCGCGCGGCCTGCTGGCGGGCCAGCAGGCCGCGGTCCCGCGGAACCCGGGCCAGCTGGACCTGATCGCGCACGACTTCGTCACCGACGGGCGGCCGGACCTGACCGACGCGGAGTACACCGGGCTGATCCGGATCCTGGGCAGCCGGTACCCGCTCACCCTGACCGACCCGGGGGCCACCGCGGTGGCCCGGGTGCTGCCCGCCGCCGACCAGCTCGTGCTGGTCGCCCCGGCCAGCGCCGACGCGGCCCAGGCCGTGACGATGACGATGGAGTGGCTGGATGGGCATGGCTACGGCGACCTGGTCACGGACGCGATCGCGGTCATCAACGGGGTGAGCAAGCGCAGCATGACCTATGTCGAGCAGGCCGAGCTCGTGGTCCGGGGCCGGTGCCGGGCGACTGTCCGGGTGCCCTGGGACGATCACCTCGGCGCACCACGGGACGAGCAGCTCGCCGCCGCACCGGGCGGGCCGGGCACCGGGGAGGCGTCCCGGTTCGGGCAGCTGCGGCCGCCGGTGCAGCACGCCTACACCGCGCTGGCCGGGGTGCTGGTCTCGGCGCTCGCGGTAGAACCCGCCCGGCCGCACGGAGCGGCCACATGAGCTCCCGCACCCGGGGCCGGTCGCGGCTCAGCCTGCGTTACTTCGACGACCGGATCCTGCTTACCGAGACGCACGCCTGGGCCTACTACCGGCTGCCCACCCAGCCCTATGAGTTCACCACCCCGGTCGACCGGGAAGCCCTGGCCACCAACATCACCGTGGCGCTGGCCGCGATCCGGATGCCGGACGCCGAGGTGCACCTGCGCATCGTGCACCGCTCCTACCCGGCGGCGGAGTGGGCCGCGCAGCTGGACGAGACCTCGGACGGCGGGCCCGGCTGGCGCGGCTACCTGGACGAGATGTACCGGCACGTCTGGGCCAAGGATTTCTGGACCAAGGAGGTCTACCTGGGCGTCCGGCTCGGCCAGCGCGGCATGGGCGCGCAGCTGTCCGGCGGCGTGTTCGCCCAGTTCCTGAACGCCTACCGGGCCGGCGAGCAGACCATGGGCCTGAACGACGAGGCGCTGTCCAACACCGAGATCAACCGGTGGACCGACCACGCCGAGCGGCTCGGCCGGGCGCTGTCCGCCAGCGCGCTGGCCGCCCAGCACGCCACCAGCGACGAGATCGCCTGGCTGGTCCGGCACACGCTGATGGGCACCGCGGGTGACCCGCGGCCGTCGGCGGCGCGGCGCCGCCGCTGGGGGCCGGGCGAGATCGAGGCGCTGTACGAGGGCCAGGTGCACAACGGCCGCTCGGTCCTCGGCCTGGAGAACCCGGAGGGGGAGTCGTTCGCGGCGTTCCTGTCCTTCTCCCGGTTCCCCGACGTGATGTCCTTCCCCGATGGCGAGCCGTGGCTGCACTTCGCCGACTCGCTGCCGTTCCCGGTGGAGGTCAGCTCGCGGATGCGGCTGATCCCGCCGGCCAAGGCGAGCAAGGACGTCGGGCGCAGGCTGGCGCACGCCCGGGACATGGACGCGCACATCCGGGAAGCGGGCGTGGACGCGCCGCTGGCGCTGGCCGAGCAGATCACCGCGGCCCGGATGCTGGAGCACGGCATCACCAAGGAACGGCTGCCGTTCGTCTACGGCTGGCACCGGCTGATCGTCACGGCGCCGACCCGGGAGCTGTGCCAGCGCCGCGTCGAGGCGGTCGTGGAGCACTACCGGGACATGGGCATCGACGTGATGAACTCCACTGGCGACCAGTTCTCGCTGCTCCGCGAGTCGCTGCCCGGCGACCGGGTCCGGCTGAGCTCGTACGTGCAGCGCCAGCCGCTGTACACGATTGCGGGCGGGGTGCCGACGGCCACCGTGGGCCTGGGTGACCGGCCCAGCACCGGGCAGGGCTGGGTGGGCCCGTACATCGGTGAGACGCTGGGCCGGGCGAGGTCGGTGGTGCACTTCGACCCGCTGCTGGCCGCGGCGCTGAACCGGCCCACCGCCATCGCCATCACCGGTGAGCCGGGCGGCGGGAAGACCACGCTGGCCCTGCTGCTCATCCTGCAGTGCGCGCTGCGCGGCGTGACGGTCGCGGTGATCGACCCCAAGGGGGACGCCGAACCGCTGGTCAACCTGCTGGCCAAGCGTGGCCGGAAGGCGCGGGTGCTGCCGCTCGGGGCGGCCGCGCCGGGACTGCTCGACCCGTTCTCGTTCGGCGACGACCTGGCCGAGAAGCGGACCATGGCCACCGAGACGCTGCGCCTGCTGCTGCCGCGGATGAGCGAGGAGCGGGAGAGCGCGATGATCCAGGCGGTGGCCAGCGTGGCCGGCCGGGAGCGGCCCAGCCTGGGCAAGGTCGTCCGGCACCTGGAGGAGTCGCCCGACCCGGCGTCGAAGAACCTGGGCGCGGTGCTCCGGGGCATGTCCGAGATGCGGCTGGCCCGGCTGTGCTTCGCCCCCGCGGGGGGCCAGCAGATCGACACGGCCGGCTGGACCACCGTGTTCACCCTGGCCGGCCTCACCCTGCCGGACTCCGCGGCCGGCCGCGAAGACTACTCATACGAGCAGCGCCTGTCCGTAGCCCTGCTCTATCTGGTCTCCCAGTTCGCCCGCAGATTGCTGAACGCCCTCGACCGGCGGCTGCCGAAAGCCATCTTCCTGGACGAAGCGTGGGCGATCACGGCCACGCCGCAGGGGGCCAAGCTGGTTCCTGAGGTGTCCCGGATGGGCCGGTCGCGGAACACCGCGCTGATCCTGGTCTCGCAGAACGCGGGCGACCTGCTCAACGAGCAGGTGACCAACTGCCTGTCCAGCGTGTTCGCGTTCCGGTCGTCGGAACGGGTCGAAGTGGCCAACGTGATGGCCCTGCTCGGCGTCGAAGCCTCGGAGGAACATAAGGCCGTGCTGCGGGGGCTCGGCAACGGCGAGTGCATTTTCCGCGACCTGGAGGGCAGGGCGGGCCGCATCGGCATCGACCTGATCTCCGATGAAGTACGGCAATGGCTGGACACCAACCCCACGCGTGCCCGGCCCGCCGAAAAGCAGACCGCGCCACCGGACAGCGATCCTGACACCGGCCTGTTAGGCGCGGTAGAGCCCGTCGAGCCGGCTCAGTAGCCGGCGGAAAACACCATGCCTGTCCCAGCCTTTGCCCCCCAGGCTTCAGGAGCCCATGATGGCCAGACTCTTCCGCCGGGCCGCCACGCGTGCCCGCAGAGCGCTGACGGTACCCGGCGTCATCATCGCTGTGGTCGTCGCAGGCGTGCTCGGGTCGCCGGCCATCGCCCAGGCCGCCGTGGGCACGGCAGGGTCACTGGCTAGCACCGCTGCGCACACCAGCACCGCTCAGCACACCAGCACCGCTGCGCACACCAGCACGGGCCAGCGCACCAGCACGGCACAGCAAGCGAGCACGGCGCAGCAAGCGGGCACGGCCGGGCAGGCCACCGCCACCCAGCCGGCCGCCACCGGCGGGATCTGCGGCGTGCCGGGCATCGGCGACATCGGCGGCCTGCTCGGCTTCTGCAACGCGGGCTCCAGCGGCATCATCGGCGACCTGAACAACATCTGCCAGCCGTCCATCCCGGCGCCGGAACCGGCCAACGGCGGGATCGACTCGCTGATCCAGCCGCCCGCCACCGCGGGCAAGGCGGCGCCCACGCTGTATGACAGCTATGGCATGGCCGGCCAGTCCTGGGCCGCCTACGACATGCAGTGCTCGGACATGACGTCGCTGATCGGGAACAGCGTGGCCGGGATGGTGTTCGACGCGGCCAAGGCGCTGGACCGGGTCACCATCACCGTGTACCAGTCGGCGGCCGGGGAGGGCATCCTGTCCTGGCTGACCAACGCGGTGGACCGGCTGATCACCAGCCTGGGCAACGCGATCTACTTCCCGTACCTGGCCCCGGTGGTCATCCTCGGCGCGCTCTGGCTGGCCTGGCAGGGCCTGATCCGGAAGCGGGCCACCCGGACCATCGAGGGCACCATCTGGATGGTCATCGCGTGCACGGCCGCCATCTGGCTGATCGCCCAACCGGCCGACTTCACCGGCATGGGCAAGACGGTCTCCGACGGGATCACCCAGACGCTGAACGTGGCGTTCGCTGGGCTGCCCGCCCCGGCGGAGAGCAACTGCGTGCCGGTCGGCAACAACGACCCTCAGGTCAAGACGGCCAGCTTCAGCTACACCGGCGGCTCGTCGATCGTGGACCAGAACGCCAACGAGCTATGGACCGTGCTGGTCTGCAAGCCGTGGCTGGACGGGGAATTCGGCACCACCGTGTACACCACCGGCAAGGGCGCCAAGCCCACCGTGGTCAACCAGTACGGCCGCCAGCTGCTCTGGGCCCAGGCCATCGCGACCAACGAGAATCCGACGTCCACCCTGATCACCGCCAAGGAGAACACCTACGCGGGCATCGCGGCCTCGATCAAGCAGAACGACCCGGCCGTCTACTCGCTGTTCCAGGGCAACCAGTATCCGACCCGGCTGGAGATCGCGTTCGCCGCGCTGTTCGCCGCGCTGGTCGCGGGGGTGCTGGTGCTGCTGATCGCGATCACCCTGATCATCCTGAAACTCGCCTTCCTGCTGCTCCTGGTGGCCGGGCCGTTCTTCCTGATCGTGGGCACCCACCCCGGCTTCGGCCGGGTGGTCGCGCTGCGCTGGTTCGAGATGCTGATCGGCGTGCTGCTGAAGCAGGCGGCCATCGCGCTGGTGCTGAGCGTGCTGCTGTACGCCTACTCGCTGATCATGGGCACCAGTGACGCGACGCTGCCCTGGGCGCTGAAGATCCTGATGATCGCCCTGGTCACGGTCGCGGTGTTCATCTACCGCAAGCCGTTCGTGCACCTGTTCTCCGCGGTCGGCTATGGCATGGTCGGCTCGCGGGAACGCAGCGACACCGAACTGGTCCGGGCGGGCACCGCAGCCCGGCAGAACACGGTGGAGGCGGCCACGGTGGGCGTGCCCGGGTTCGCGGCCTACCGGGCCGCGCGCTGGGCCCGGCGCAACCCGGGCCAGGCGGCCGGCGTGGCCGCGTCGGTCGCGACGGCGGGTGGCGCGGGCGCAGCCGCCGGGGCGGCGGCCGCCGCGTCCGCCGGGTCCGGCGAGTCCGGGTCCGGCGCCGACCAGCCGGGCACGGCCGCCGGCGAGGCCCAGTCCGAGGACGCTTACCAGAATGCCTCCGCCCGGGCCAGCCTGGCCACCCGGGGCCGCGCCCGGGCCACCCCGGGCGGCGACACCAGCCCAGCCGCCGCGCCGCCGCTGGACCTGCCGGACCGGGACGGCACCGGCCCGCGCCCGGCTTCTGGCTGGTCCCGGTCCGGCGCCGCGGACACCGGTACCGGCCGGTCCCGGGCCAGCGGCCCGGCCTCGGCCAGCCCACCCGCCGCCAGCAGCACGGGCAGCAGCCCGCCGGCCGGCCGCCGGCCGCGGCACCGCCAGCTTCGTCGCGGTCACGCTGGCCGGGTCCGGCGCCGCGGCCGCCAGCCGCCGCCCCGCCGCCGTCCAGCGGCCCGGCCCGGTCGTCCGGCGGTGCGGCCCCGCCGCCCACCGCGCCGCCCGCCCAGCCGCCGGGCGCCGCGCCACCGTGGTTCGGCGCCCCGTCCCGGAGCGGCCCGCCGCAGCGCACCCCGAGCCCGGCGCGCGGCGCTGACGCTGGGTCGGCCGGCAGTCCAGCGCGCAGTCCCAGCCCAGCCCGCGGGCCGTCCCGCAGCACCCCGCCGACCCGGAACCGGCCCACCGGGCCGGGCAGCGGCGGCAGCCAGCCCGGCGCGGGGCCGCCCGAGGACCGCGGCAACGGCCGCCCCGACAGCCCGCCCGGGCCTTTCTGGCTGCGCCCGGTGCGCCGGAAGAAGTAGCGGGCCGCGATGGATCTGTCCCCGCGCCAGCGGGTGCTGGCCTTCCTGGTCATCGTCGTGCTGCTCGGCGGGACCGGCGCCTACCTGCTGATCCCGGGCGTGCGGGCCGCCCTGGGGCAGGGGCCCCCGGCCAGCCCCCGGCCCACCGCGTCCGGCCACCCGTCAAACCGCGCCGCGCCGGTCCCGTCCAGCCCGCCGTCCAGTTCCGCCGCGCCGTCCGGCTCGGCCGCCCCGTCGGCGCCCAACATCTATGCCTGGCTCCCCTTCAGCCAGTCCGACCTGGCCAAGGCGGCCGGGGTGACCGAGGCGTTCGGCGCGGCCTACGACACGTTCAGCTACCGGGAGAGCGCCGCCGCGTACGTGGCCCCGATGCGCAACCTGGCCACCACCGAGCTGACCGGCTCGCTGGCCCGTGGCTACAGCACGCTCGGCGTGGCCAGCCAGCGAACCAAGCAGCGGCAGGTGTCCACGGCCACGGCGGTGATCAACTCGCTGCGCAGCTTCGGCCCGTCCAGCCTCATCTTCGTGGTCACCATCAACCAGCGGCTGCGCACCACCCAGGGCACCAGCCCGGACAGCTCGCAGTGGGCCATCACCGTGGTCAACAACGCCGGGACCTGGCTGGTCAATGACATCGAGCCGGCCCAGGCGGGCAATACGTGAACTGGCGCCTGTCCGTCAGCCGGGGACGGGTGGCCGCGCTGGTGGCCATCGTGCTGGCCGCGCTGCTGGTCACCGCGGTGGCGGTGGTGCCGATGGCGATGATCGGCGGCGGCGCCATGCTGTTCGCGGCCGGGGTCGGCTGCCCCAGCCCGGCCAGCAGCCAGAGCAGCCAGCCGGTGGCCACCACCGCAGCGCACAACTCCATCCCGGCCAACTACCTGGTGTGGTTCCGGAAGGTGGGCACGCAGTACGGGGTGCCGTGGGTCATCCTGGCCGGGATCGGCATGGTGGAGAGCGACGACGGCCGGTCCAGCCTGGCGGGGGTGCATTCCGGGCAGAACGGGTTCGGCGCCGCGGGCCCGATGCAGATCGGTATCGGCGGGGCATCCGGCAACACCTGGGGCGGTACCCCGATCCACCCGGCCAGCGAGAACGTTGGCGTCGGCACCGACGAGGACGGCGACGGCGTGGACAACGTCTACGACCCGGCCGATGCCATCGCCGGGGCGGCCAAGTACCTGGTCGCGCACGGCGTGCAGAGCAACGCCAGCGCGGCCATCTTCGCCTACAACCACCTCCAGTCCTACGTTGAGGCCGTGCTGAACTGGGCGGCCATCTACAGCCGCGGCGGCTTTACGGTGACCAACGCCAGCACGGTGAGCGCGCCGGAATGCCTGACCAGCGTGCAGACCGGCCAGGTGCCGAACCAGGTGGTGGCCACCGCGATCAGCTACGCCCGGGAGCAGCTGGGCAAGCCCTACCTGTGGGGCGGCACCGGGCCGGATGCCTTCGACTGTTCCGGGCTGGTGATGATGGCCTACCGGGCCGCGGGCATCAACATCCCGCGCACCTCGGAGGATCAGTGGTCCTGGGGGCCGCGGATCTCGGCCAGCCAGGTCGAGCCGGGGGACCTGGTGTTCTTCGCGGGCTCGGACGGCACGCCCACCTCACCCGGGCACGTCGGCCTGGTTATCGGCAAGAACACGATGATCGAGGCGTACGCGACCGGCTTCCCGATCCGGATCTCCCAATTCGGCACGCCCGGTTCGGCGGCCGGGGATGGCACCGTGGTCGGCTTCACCCGGCCGTGGGCGCACTCCGGTGTTACCCTCCCGGCCCAGGCGGCTGGCTAGCCCGGCCAGCCCCCGGCGCGCGGGAACTAAGTCCCCTTTGCGCACGATTTACCAAAATCAGGTATAGCGATTGCGAGTTAGCCTAGCAATTATGCTGCGCTGCCCAGTGTGCGGTATCTTGCCGTCACCGGAAACTGGTCTTGTTGGCCATTCGCTCCGCCCGTAGCCAGCGTCGGATGCGGGTGCGTCCTCCGGGATCGTATCGGACGCCGGGCCAGCTGCCTGGGGCTTCGGGGAGTTGCAGGAAGTGCGGGAGCGGATTCGCGCTGCCGTCGGAAATGCTGGCCGATCGCCGTGGCTGAGCCTGAGCGAGGAAACATGGTGGCAGAGCAAACGGAAGCTCCTGTGTTCGACGCCGACGTAGTGATCATCGGCGGCTGTGGCCGGGTCGGGCTGCCGTTCGGGGTGGCGCTGGCCTCCCGGGGCCTGACGGTCCGCCTCTACGACCTGAACGCCGCCGCGGTGACGACGGTGAACGAGGGCCGGATGCCGTTCGCCGAGGACGGGGCGGATGAGCCGCTGCGGGCCGCGGTCGCGGACGGCAGCCTGCTGGCCACCACCGACCCAGCCGTGGTCGGCGCGGCTGAGGTGCTGATAGTCGTCGTCGGCACCCCGGTCGATGAGCACCTCAACCCGGATCTGGGCGCGGTCCCTGGCGCGCTGGACCGCTGCGCCAGCCACCTGGTGGACGGCCAGCTGGTCATCCTGCGCAGCACCGTGCACCCCACCGTGACCGCGCTGACCGAGCGGCTGCTGGCCAAGCGGGGCCTCCAGGTGGACGTGGCGTTCTGCCCGGAGCGGATCGCCGAGGGGCACGCGATGACCGAGCTGTTCGACCTGCCGCAGATCGTCGGGGCCCGGACGGCGCGGGCCGGTGACCGGGCGGAGAAGTTTTTCCGAACCCTTACCGACGAGATCATCCGGCTCGAGCCAGAAGAGGCGGAGCTGGCAAAACTGTTTACCAACACGTGGCGTTATATCAAATTCGCCACCGCGAATCAGTTCTGGATGATGTCCAACGACTATGGCCTGGACTTCGAGCGGATTCGCCGGGCGATCCGGCAGGACTATCCGCGGGCGGCGGATATGCCCGGGGCCGGGTTTGCCGCCGGGCCGTGCCTGCTGAAGGACACCATGCAGCTGGCCGCGTTCAACCAGAACAAGTTCGTGCTGGGGCACTCGGCGATGCTGATCAACGAGGGCCTGCCGCTGTACATCGTGTCCCGGCTGGAAGCCCGGTTCGACCTGCCGTCGCTGACCGTCGGCGTGCTGGGCATGGCGTTCAAGGCGGGCAGCGACGACCCGCGGGAGAGCCTGTCCTACAAGCTGCGGAAGATCCTGCTGCTCAAGGCGCATGAGACGCTGTGCTCCGATCCGTACATCGCCGATGAGCGGTTCACCCCGCTGGACGAGGTGCTGGCCCGCGCCGACCTGCTGGTCATCGCGGCGCCGCATCCCGAGTACCGCGACCTGATCACGGACAAGCCGGTGGCCGACCTGTGGGGAATCACTGGGAGGGGGACCCGGATATGAGCGGAGACCAGTCATGAAGCCCGATGTGACGGTGGTCATCCCGGTCTTCAACGAGGGCGAGGCGATCATGCCCTGCCTGGACCGGATCCTGCGCGCGGTCACCCTGCCCTGCGAGGTGCTGGTCGTCTACGACATGCCCGACGACACCACGGTGCCGTACATCGAGAAGGCCGGCCTGGCCGACTCCCGGGTGCGTGGCGTGCTGAACGTGTACGGGCGCGGGCCGGCCAACGCGATCCGGTACGGCTTCGACGAGGCGCAGTCGCCGGTGACCGTGGTCACCATGGCCGACGGCAGCGACGATCCGATGCAGATCGACGAGCTGGCCCGGCTGGTGGAACGCGGGGTCGTGGTGGCGGCCGCCTCGCGGTACATGCCCGGCGGCCAGCAGGTGGGCGGGCCGCGGCTGAAGCGGTCGCTGTCCCGCACCGCGGGCAAGTCACTGCACCTGCTGGCCCGGGTCGGCACCCGGGATGCCACCAACAGCTTCAAGGCCTACTCCACCGACTTCGTCCGGCAGGCCGGCATCGAATCGCGGTCCGGCTTCGAGATCGGCCTGGAGCTGACCGTCAAGGCCACCCGGCTAGGGCTGCCGGTGGCCGAGATCCCGACCATCTGGCTGGATCGCTCGCTCGGCGAATCCCGCTTCGACGTGGTCCACTGGCTGCCCGCATACCTGCACTGGTACCGGTTCGCGTTCGGGCCGAAGCTGAGCCTGACCAGACTGGCCGCGCGTAGCGGGCCGGCTACGGAAGACTGAGCTCGCCAGGGGCCGGATGGCCCAGGCGGCTGGCCGGCCTGCGCGCTGGCCAGCCGAATACCATGCACAGGAGGAGAGCGGTTCGTGGTTAAGGTTCTGGTCACTGGCTCGGCTGGCTTCATCGGCGGGTACGTCACGGCGCAGTTGCTCGACGGCGGCCACACCGTGGTCGGCCTGGACAACTTCTCCAAGTACGGGCCGGTGAAGCACAGCTACGACGACCATCCCGGCTACCAGTTCGTCGAGGGCGACGCCCGTGACGTCGGCCTGGTCACTGAGCTGCTGGACGGCTGCGATCACTTCATCGCCGGGGCGGCGATGATCGGCGGGATCTCCTACTTCCACGCCTACGCCTACGACCTGCTGGCCACCAACGAGCGGATCATGGCGGCCAGCTGTGACGCCGCGCTGGCCGCGCACCAGGCGGGCACGCTCAAGAAGATGACCTACGTCAGCTCGTCCATGGTCTACGAGAGCACGGACCACTGGCCGTCGGCCGAGGGCGACGAGCGGCAGATCCCGCCGCCGCTGTCCTCCTACGGCTTCCAGAAGCTGGCCGTGGAGTACTACGCGCGGGCGGCCTGGGACCAGTACCAGCTGCCGTACACCATCGTCCGCCCGTTCAACTGCGTCGGCGTCGGCGAGGGCCGGGCGCTCGGCCAGGTCGAGGTGCTGTCCGGCAACGTCCGGCTGGCCATGTCCCACGTGGTGCCCGACCTGGTGCAGAAGGTGCTCAAGGGCCAGGACCCGCTGCACATCCTCGGCCAGGGCAGCCAGGTCCGGCACTACACCTACGGTGGCGACCTGGCCCGCGGCATCGTGGCCACGCTGGAGCACCCGGCCGCGGTGAACCAGGACTTCAACCTGTCCACGGCGGAATCGACCACGGTGGCCGAGCTGGCCGGGCTGATCTGGCGCAAGGTCAAGGGCCCGGACGTGCCGCTCCGGCTGACCTCCGACGACCCCTACGAATACGACGTGCAGAAGCGCGTGCCCGACGTGGCCAAGGCCAGGGCCGTGCTCGGCTACGAAGCCACCACCACCCTCGACCAGATGCTGGACGAGGTCATCCCGTGGATCGAGCAGGCAGTCCGCGAGGGACGGCTGTAGGGCCGGCTGCCGCCGCCGGGAGAGCGATGGGTGGAGCGGGCCACGGGGGGAGTCAGCGCAGCGCAACAGTCGAGGACACGGTCGGCCAGCCCGAGCGGCCGTCCGGGGTCATCGCACGGAGAGCGCCGCATCCGGTCCTGATCCAGCTGGCCGTGCTGGGCGGCTACCTGGCCGCCGGGGTCGCGGTGAGCTGGCCACGGGCCACCTACCTGGCCGGGAAGCTGCCCGCCACCCGGGACGCGGGCTCCTACGTCTGGGACTTCTGGTGGGTGGCCCACCAGCTCGTGCACCTGGGCAACCCATGGGCCACCCGGGCCATCGCCGCCCCGGTCGGCGCGCAGCTCGGCCTGCACGCGCTGCTGCCGCTGCCCGGCGTGCTGCTGGCGCCGGTCACCCTGATCTTCGGCCCGAGCGCGTCGTACAACCTGCTGTCCATCGCGCTGCCCGGGCTGCTCTGCTACGCCACCTACCGGGTGGCCCGGCTGTGGCTGCGCTCGCAGCCCGGCGCGATCGCCGCGGGCGCGTTCTTCGGCCTGTCCTCGCTGCTCGTCTGGCGGTCCTGGTACCACGTCAACCTGGCGGCTGGCGAGCTGTTCATCCCGATCGCCCTGGAGGCCGCGGTCCGGCTGACCCGCCGCCCGGGCTGGCGGCAGGCCGTCATCCTCGGCGTGGTGCTGGGCGCGGCCGTGCTGACCGACCAGGAGATGGCCGTCCTGGTCGTCATCGTGGCGGTGCTGGCCCTGTTCCCGTGGCTGACCTGGCGCGGGCGGACAGGGCCGGGCATTATCGCCAAGCTGCGCGCGGCCGGGCTGGCCGCGGCGGTGGCGCTGGTGCTGGCCAGCCCGCAGCTGGTCGCCATCGTGCAGCAGGCCCGGTCCGGCGGCATGACGTCACCCCCGGGCAGCCTGCAGGCCTCGTACCGGGGTTACTCCGGGTCGCTGCCGGACATGTTCGCGCCCTCGCCGCGGATCGCCGACTTCGGGCTTGGCCACCTCGGGTTCATCTTCCACGGGCCGCTCAGCGACGGCGTCCCGACGTTCGGCCTGCTGCTCAGCGTGCTCGCCGTGGCCGGGACGGCCGCGCAGTGGCGCCGGGTGAGTACCTGGCTGCTGGCGTTCTGCTGGCTGGCCTGTGCGGCCCTGGCGCTCGGCCCGGTGCTGCGGGTCGGGCCGCACCTGCTGATTCCAGTGCCGCAACTGGTGGGCAACTGGCGGGTGTCCGCGGTGCTGCCGTTCACCTGGTTCGCCAAGCTGCCCGGCCTGTCCGGGTTCCGCGAGCCGGACCGGATGATGATGCTCGGCATCCTGCCCGCCGCGCTGCTGGCCGGCGGGGCGGTGGACTGGCTGCGCTACCACGCCGCCCCGGCCCTCGTGGCCGTGCTCGCGCTCGGCGTGCTGGAGGCGGGCTGGTCCGGCAACTCGTTCATCGCCACGATGCCAACCGCACTGCCCGCCGTGGACGGCCCGATCGCCGCCGACCACTCCGGCTCGATCGTGGTTGACGTGCCGTTCGGCATCCGCGGCGGCACGTACATCTACGGCGGTGGGTTCGACCCCGACGCGCAGGTGCTGGCGACCGCGGACGGCCACCCACGGTCGGTCGGCTACATCTCCCGGGTGCCGCTGCCGACCATCAACGGGATGCGCCGTCACCCGTTCTACGCCCGGCTGGTGGCCGCCCAGCGACAGCAGCGCAGCACCCCGGCCGAACTGGCCGCCGCCCGGGCCGATGCGCGCCGGATGGATGTCGGCTGGGTGCTGGTCTGGCGGTGGCCGGCCAGCCGCAGCCCGGCGCCCGCGGTGCTCAGCTACCTGCGGGCGACCGGCTTCCGGCCCGCCTACACCGCCGACGGCGTGCAGGTCTATCGCAGGGTCAGCCACCCGGGGCCGTAGTGCCGCCAGGCCAGCACGCTGCCGCGCGCCGTGCTGGGCGGCCCCAGCGTGCGGGTCAGGTATTTCCCGAGCGCCGAGTCCCGGCTGGTCACGGCGACCAGCGCGGTCAGCCGCCAGTAACCCAGGTCGGCCCGGAGCTGGGCCGCCGACGGCGGCTTGGCGTGCGTCTCGCCCGCCTGCAGCGCGTTGAGGTAGGCCGCGGTCGGCCGCCGCTGGGTGTGGCAGATGGCCGCCTTGCCGGACGGCTCTGGCGCGATGCCGTAGCAGCCGACCAGCGCACCGGTCACGTTGCTGTCCGCCTGCCAGCGCATGTCCGCCGACGGCAGCAGTGGGATGATCACCACCCGTTCGTCCGGGCTGAGCTTCATCATGCTGAACGCCTGCTGGAAGCCGGCCGGGATGGGCCGCACCGGGGCCGTCTGCAGCGGCAGCGGGATGATCGGCACGATGGCCACCGCCACTGCGGCGACTGCGATGCCGCGGGCCCACGCGGCCCGCTGGGCCGGCCGCCCGGCCCGCGGCCGGCAGGCCAGGTCCACCGCGAACGCGAGCAGCGCCGCCGCCATGCCGTCGGCCAGCAGCGAGAACCGGTTGGCCAGGGCCTGGTCGAGCAGCGGCAGCCGGGCCAGGTAATGCCAGGGCAGCAGCGCGGCCGGCCAGCGCAGCCCGTGAATGTGGATGGTCTTGCTGCCCAGGCTGAACAGTTCCAGCGCGGCGAACGTCACGGCCATCGTGCGCACCCGCAGATCCCGCCAGTACAGCACCGCCGCGATGAGCAGCACGGCCAGCATTGGCCAGCCCAGATAGGCGAAGTACTCGACCATCTTGACCGGGTGGTTATTCAGGTAGGTGACCGTGGCGTGTGCGGTGAACAGGTACCCGCTGGGCGCGCTGACGAAGTTGCCCGGGACGTTGTGGTAGTGGCTGGGGGTCCACGGGCTGCCATGCTCGGCCAGCGGCCCATGGAACTGCCGCCACAGCCCGTAGGCGGACAGCACCAGCATGACCACGGCCGCGGTGGCCAGCCCGGCCGCCGCGCCGCGGATCCGCCCGGCCACCGCGCGCGGGCGGCTCAGCGCCAGCACCACCACGATGACCCCGGCGGTCACGCCCAGCAGGGCCAGGGTCTCCTCGGCGATGAACAGCTGGGCGGCCAGCAGCAGGCCGAGCCAGGCTCCGGTGCGGACCGGGCGGCCCCGGCCGGTGAACAGGCACAGCAGCGCGTCCACGACCAGCGGCAGCAGGATCGCGAACTGCAGGTGGTAATGACCGACCGCGGCGATGCGCAGCGCGGGGGAGAAGCCGAACAGCGCCCCGCCCAGCGCGGCCGCGGGCCAGCTGGCGTCCCAGCGGCGGAGCACCAGGAAGGTGACCGTCGCGGTGCCCGCGAAGCCCAGCGTGAGCAGCACGGTCAGGGTGGCCTGCGGGCCGATCAGCAGGGTCAGCGGGGCGAACAGCGTGGCGGGCAGCAGGAACGAGGTGTTCCACATCAGGTTCAGGCCCTCGGGCGCGTTCACCGCCGGGGTGACCAGCGCGGGCAGGTGGCCGTGCGCGACCGCATTGGCCGCGTACCGCATGAACCAGGCGAACAGGTCGATGTCCTGGGACACCCCGTTGGCCGGCACCACCTGCGCCTGGCTGGCCGGGTCGGCCCACAGGTGCCAGGTGACGGCGAACGCACCGGCCAGGTACAGCAGCGGCACCAGCCAGAGCACCGGGCGGCCCGGCAACCGGAACCGGGCGCGCTCGGTATCCGGCGGTGCTGCCACCGGCCGCCGGACCAAACTCACCGCCGCCCCCCGCTGGGTGAGACCGGGGGCACGGTCAAACGCGGGCCGCGCGCCGCTGCTCGCGGCCCGCGGACATCCGGATGCGGGTCAGCAGCCACACCGCGGCCACCCCGTCCTTCCAGGTGATCTTCTTGCCTTCCTCGCGGCTGCGCGCCCGGTAGCTGATCGGTACCTCGAATGGGCGGATCTTGCGGGCCAGCAGCTTGCCGGTGATCTCGGCCTCCATGCCGAAGCCGCGCGAGCTGATGTCCAGGCTACGGTAAAGCTCCAGCGGCATCAGCTTGAAGCAGGTTTCCAGATCGGCGATATACGCGTTGAACAGGATGTTCGCAACTGTTGTGACACCCTTGTTGCCCATCACATACCAGAACGAGTAAGCCGAGTGGCTACCGAATGTCCTGTTTCCGTACACCACTTCTGCCTCGCCGCGCAGCACCGGCTTGAGCAGGTCTGGGATGTCCTCCGGCTGATACTCCATGTCGGCGTCGAACGGCATGATGTAATCGCCGGTCGCAGCGGCCGCGCCGGTCCTGATGGCCGCGCCTTTGCCCCGGTTCACCGGGTGCCGGAGCAGGTTGATCCGCTGATCGCCGCTGGCCAGGCTGTCCAGGATTTCTGACGATCCGTCCGTGCTGGCGTCGTCCACCACGACCAGCTCAATGGGGCACGGAAACGACACGTCCAGCAGGCGCTTGATCACGTTCTGGACCGTCTCGGCCTCGTTGTATACCGGCATCAGGATCGTAAGCTTCACAGCGGCGCCGTCCCTGTCGTCTTTTTCGGGCACTCGACCTTATCCCAGGAAAGACCGAAATAACCTCATGAGTCGGCAAGCCGTTGGTATAGCCGAGACCGGGGCTTTACCTGCGCCAGCCGACGACCCGGCCGACCGCGAAGTCGGGCGGGCCGAATACCGCGGTGAGCAGCCGGCCGAGCCGTGAGTTGCGGCGGGTGACCGCGACCACGGCGGCGGGCCGCCAGCGGGCCACCCAGCTGCGCAGCGCGGCCGGGGTGGGCGCGTGCACCGGCGGCTGCGCCGCCTGCCCGTGGACCGGAGTGGACATGCCCCACAGCGAGTCGATGGAGATGGCGAAGTCCTGCAGCGCCCGGCCGCCGTAGCTGCGGGCCTGGCCGTCCCGCTCCGGGCCGATGAAGTAGCCGCCGTTCATCGACCCGGGCAGGCCGGTCTCGGCGTACCAGCGCAGCGGCAGCGACTGATGGCCGTACGCCAGCGGCAGCACCAGCACCCGCGCGTCCCGGGGCAGCGCCAGCCGGCTGAACGCGGCCAGGTAGCCGGCGGGCGGCTGGCCGACCCGGGTCACCTGGTAGGGCAGCGGGACGAGCGGCAGCACGGCGATGACGGCGACGCCGACCGGGATGGCCCGGCGCCACCAGCCGCCGCCTGCCTCCCTGGCGGCGGTGAGGGCCAGCTGGAGGGCGACCGCGAGCACGGTGGCGGCCAGGCCGTCGGCCAGGATGGACAGCCGGTCCGGCAGCACCTGGCTGAGCACCGGCAGGTGCCTCAGCCAGGACCAGGGCAGCAGGGCCGGCGGGACGGTGACGCCGCGAACGACCTGGACCGTGCCCAGGGAAAAGATCTCCAGCACCGCGCAGGACAGCGCGGCGACCCGGATCCGGCGGTCGGCCCAGTACCGGATGGTCGCCGCCAGCAGCACGACGAGCAGCGGCCAGCCCAGGTAGGCGACGTACTCCACGACGTAGGACGGGTGCGCGGCCATCGCGGCCGCGTCCGCCTTGGTGTGCAGCACCAGGTTGCCGCCCGGGGTGACGAACGCCGCGGCCCGGTTGCGGAAGTGGGTCACCTTCCACGGGCTGCCGTGCTCGGTGAGCGGGCCGTGGAACTGCACCCACAGGCCGTAGCCGGCCAGCACCAGTGCGGCCACCGCGGCTGACCCCAGCCCGGCCGCGGCCGATACCGCCCGGCCGGCTACCTCCCTGGTGTTGACCAGGATCAGCACGACCGCGATGACCAGGCCGGCCACCGCGGTGTCCAGCAGCAGTTCCTCGCCGGTGAACAGCTGCACGGCGGTCAGCACGCCCAGCCAGACGCCGGTCCGCACCGGGCGGCCCCGGCCGGTCATGATGCGCAGCAGCGCGTCGATTATCAGCGGCGGCAGCACCGCGAACTGGACGTGGTAGTGCCCAATGCCGGAGGCGGCCATGGCCGGGGAGAACCCGTACACCGCGCCGCCCAGCGCGGCCGGCCAGGTGCTGACCGACCAGCGCCGCAGCACCCAGAACATGGTGGCGGCCGAGCCCGGCGAAGCCCAGCGTCAGCAGCACGGTGAGGCTGACCTGCGGGCCCGCCAGCAAGGTGACCGGGGTGAGCAGCACGCCGGGCAGCAGCAGCGAGGTGTTCCACATCAGGTTGACCCCGCGCGGCGCGTTCATCGCGGTGGTAACCAGGTGCGGCAGGCTGCCGTGCGCCACCGACTCGGCGCTGTACCGGATGAACCAGGCGAACAGGTTGACGTCGGTCGGGTCGCCGACCTGCATCCGTGACGCCGGGCTGACCCACAGCCGCCAGGTCACCACGAGCGCACCGGCCAGGTACAGGGCCAGCACCAGCCAGTTGGCCCACCGGCTGCCGCTGCGCGGCCGGGGCTCGCGAGCGGTCTGGGCCGGCTCGACGGCCGAGGGGACGAGGCCCACCGTCACCTCCGTTCATGGGCAATCGCCGCATGAAGGACCCTATGCCGGTTTCCGGCCCAGTTGTGCCCGGCTTGACTCACGCGAGACCTGCCACGCGGCCGTCTGGCACCGCGCGGCTGCGGCGCCGCCCCCACCAGTCCCTACCACCGACGGCTGCGCCGGGGCGGGCGGGGGAAAGCCAGGTACTGGCGTTCGATAAAAAGGGGGTCAGGCTTCGCCGCGGCTGCGCCGGGGCATCCGGCGGGGCATCGGCGGCTTGGCCAGCTCATCGGGCAGCCTGAGCAGTGGGTTCGTCGCGCTCGCGATGACCTGGCTGGCGGTTTCCATGATCCGCTGGCCGCGGGCCCGGGACGCCGAGCGGAGCAGCTCGAACGCCTGCCGGGGCCGGATCCGGTGCCGTTCGGCCAGAATGCCGATGGCCTGCTCGACCCGGACCCGGACGGTCAGCGCGCGCTCCAGCTGGGCCACGGTCTGCTTGAGCTGTTCCGTCTCAGCCCCGTCGGCGGCCATGCCCCGCGAGCCGGCCCGGTGCGCGCCGCGGCGGCTGGCCCGGCGGCCGCGCGGCTCACTGGGCTGGTCCCGGATCGGCGCGGCGGGCTGCTGGGGGCCCGCGATCAGCCCCGAGTTCCGCCCGGCCGCGTCCTGCGGGCTGGCCTGCGGCGACGGCGGCGGCGCCGCGCTGGCCCCGGCCGCGTCCAGTTCGGCCTGCTCGGCGGCGGTCAGCTCGGCGTTCAGGATGTCGGCCAGCACCATGGCGCTGGTCAGGTCAGGCAGTTCCTCGTCACCGACCCGCCAGCCAGTGGGCGTGCGCTCCACCGCCTGGAACGGCCCGGTGTCAGCGTCGCTAGCCGTGTTGTCCGGGGCGGCTGCGGGCACGCCGACCGGGCCGGAGCGCGGCTGCGCACCAGCATCATCCCGGTCGTGCCTGCCAGTCATGCGTTCGCGGCGAGCCCGCGCAGCCTCTCCTTGACCTGGGCCGCCGATGGGTTGGTCATCGCCGTCCCGTCCGCAAAGACCACGGTCGGCACCGTCATGTTCCCCCCGTTGACGCTGATCACGAACTCGGCAGCCGCCTCATCGCGCTCGATGTCGATCTCGGCTACCTCAATCCCGTCTCGCGCCAGCTGGGACTTCAGCCGGCGGCAGAACGCGCACCATTGCGTGCAGTACATCGTTACCCGCTCTGACACGCATCCGCTCCTATCGTCGCAAGAAAATGCTCCGCTCCCACAACGCGGCGCGGGCCTGGCAGCTTCCCGCGGGCCCCGGGCAATTAACCCCTTCCTGGGCGCGCCCGGCCATCACCCCCTTCCGCCGGCGCGCTAGGGAGCGTCCGTGCGCTCACCGGAGCGGGGGCGGTCCGGGCGCGCTGTGTCGGCGGGATGCGGCAGGATGGCGGGCACCGGAGGTACGCAGTGGACGCTGGCGGACTGGGGGGCGGCGGTGACTGACCTGGCTGACCCGGAGTCGGTGCTGGCCGCGCTGGACCCGGAGCAGCGGCAGGTCGCACTGGCCACCCGGGGGCCGGTGTGCGTGCTGGCCGGGGCGGGCACCGGCAAGACCCGGGCCATCGCGCACCGGATCGCCTACGCGGCGCTGACCGGCGTGGTGGACCCGGGCCATGTGCTGGCGCTGACGTTCACCACCCGGGCGGCGGGTGAGCTGCGCGCCCGGGTGCACCAGCTGGCCGGCCACGGGGGCGGGCTGGACCGGGTGCAGGCCCGCACGTTCCACTCGGCCGCGCTGCGCCAGCTCAGCCACTTCTGGCCGCGCACCGTGGGCGGACGGCCGCCCACCGTGCTGGATTCCAAGGTCAGCCTGCTGGCCGAGGTGGCGCGGCGGGTGCGGGCCGGGACCAGCTCGGCCGAGCTGCGCGACCTGGCCGCGGAGATCGAGTGGGCCAAGGTGCTGGGCGTGCCGCCGGACGGCTACCCGGACGCGGCGGCCCGGGCCGGGCGCAGCACCCCGCTGGCGCCGGCCACGGTGGCCCGGCTCTACGCCCTTTACGAGGAGCTGCGCCGGGAGCGCCACCTGGTGGACTTCGAGTCGGTGCTGGAGCTGACCGCCGCCATCCTGGCCGAGCATCCGGAAGCGGCTGCGCTGATCCGGGACCGGTACCGGTATTTCGTGGTCGACGAGTACCAGGACGTCAACCCGCTGCAGAAGCTGCTGCTGGACAGCTGGGCCGGTGACCGGGATGACGTCTGCGTGGTCGGCGACCCGCGGCAGACCATCTACTCGTTCGCGGGCGCGACGGCCAGCTATCTGACCGGGTTCAGTGCGGACTTCCCGGCTGCGACCGTGCTCCGGCTGGTCCGCAACTACCGGTCCACGCCGCAGGTGGTGGCGCTGGCCAACCAGCTCACCGGGCTCGCCGGGAGGCAGCCGCTGGCCGCCCAGCTGCGGGTGGCCGCCGGTACCCGGGCCGGCGTCGCGGGTGGCGCGGGGGGCGGCACGGCGGCGCTGGTCGCGCAGCGGCCCGGCGGGCCCGCGGTGGACTTCGCCGGGTACCCCGACGAGCAGCAGGAGGCGTCGGCCATCGCGACCCGGGTGGCCGCGCTGCACGCCGCCGGGGCGCCGCTCAGCCAGGTCGCGGTGCTGGTCCGGACCAACGCGCAGACGCTGCCGCTGGAGCAGGCCTTCGCCGGGCTGGGCCTGCCGTGCCAGCTGCGCGGGACGGAACGGTTCTTCGACCGGCCCGAGGTGCGCCAGGCGGTCGGCCTGCTCCGGGCGGCGGCCAAGTCTGCGGGGAGCGCCCTGGATGCCGGTTCCGCGGGCGGCGGCCTGGCCGCGGAGGTGCGGCACATCCTGGCCGGGCTCGGCCTGACCCCGGAGCCGCCCGCCGGGCGGGGCGCGGCCCGGGAGCGGTGGGAGTCGCTGGCCGCGCTGGCCCAGCTGGCGGAGGACTACTTCGCCGCCGCCGCTGCCGACGGCGAGGGCGGTGGCAGCGGGGCTGCGCGGCTTCGCGGCCGAGCTGGCCCACCGGTCGCAGATCGAGCATGCCCCGGCCATGCACGGGGTGACGCTGGCCTCGCTGCACGCGGCCAAGGGCCTGGAGTGGGACGTGGTCTTCCTGGCCGGGCTGGCCGAGGGCACCATGCCCATCGTGCACGCGCAGACCGACGAGGCGATCGAGGAGGAGCGGCGGCTGCTCTACGTGGGCGTGACCAGGGCCCGGGAGCAGCTGTTCCTGTCCTGGCCGCTGGCCTGGTCCGGCGGCGGGCGCCGGACCCGCCAGCCGTCCCGGTTCCTGGCCGGGCTGCAGCCAGCTACCCGCCGGGCCGCTGCGCTGGCCTGACCGGTACGGTGCCACGGTGAGCAAGGCCCTGGACAGCCTGGTCGAGCTGCTCGACCTGGAGCAGATCGAGGCGAATATCTTCCGCGGCCGCAGCCCCAGCGACTGGCGGCAGCGGGTATTCGGCGGGCAGGTGGCCGGGCAGGCGCTGGTCGCGGCGGGCCGGACCGTGCCCGCCGACCGGCCGGTGCACTCGCTGCACGCGTACTTCATCCGCCCCGGCGACCCGGCGGTACCCATCGTCTACCTGGTGGACCGGGTGCGGGACGGCCGGTCGTTCACCACCCGGCGGGTGTCTGCCATCCAGCACGGCAAGACGATCTTCACCCTGTCCGCGTCGTTCCATCACGACGAGCCTGGGCTGTCGCACGGGTCGCCGATGCCCGAGGTGCCGCCAGCCGAGTCGATCCCGCCGGCCCGTCACGAGTTCTTCGCCGGCAATCCCGATCGACCTGCGTTTCGTGGGTTCGCCGGTATTCACGGCGCCGACCGAGGTGACCGAGCACAGCCTGGTCTGGCTGCGCGCCGACGGCGAACTGCCCGACGACCCGCTGCTGCACGTCTGCCTGATGACGTACGTGTCGGATCTGACGCTGCTCGATACCGTGCTGCGCAGGCACGGCATCTCCTGGGCCGACGGCGGGATCAGCGGGGCCAGCCTGGACCATGCGATGTGGTTCCACCGGCCGTTCCGGGCCGACCGCTGGCTGCTCTACGACCAGGAATCGCCGTCCGCGTCGGGCGCCCGGGGCCTTGCCCGCGGGCAAGTCTTTACTGACCAGGGCGAGCTCGTCGTGACCGTAGTCCAGGAAGGACTCATCCGGCAGCTGCGCTAGCGGCCAGAAAAAGAGTTGCCCCGGCCCGGCCTGGTTCTTTAGGCTGCTGACATGTCCAGGGCGAGCTGACGACGCCATGAGGAAGGGAGGTGTCCCTGGTGAATAACAACATGCTTCCGGTTCCGGTCGCGGATATGCCGCGGGCCGGGGCTTTTGCTGCCGCACCAGGTGCCTGCCTGCCGATGGGCGTGCTGGCTCTCCTCGGCCCGGCCGAGCACCCGATGACGGCGCGACCGCGCGTCATCGCCGGTGGGCTCGCGCAGCGGCGTGGCCAGAAGTCTGTCCAGGCCCAGCCGGCACCGGCGAGCCGGGCACCTCCGTCAAGACGTACACCCACGCGATGAGCGCTGCCGCTAACGGTGGCAGCCAAACGGGTTCGCTCCCAGCCTGGGATCCGGTCTAGAAAGGCCGGCCTGGATCCCTCAGAGGCCGCGGACCCGCACCGGGTCCGCGGCCTTAGTCATGCCGGGCCCGCCGTTTTGTCAGACCCATGAGAGACGGTAAGAGCAGGACGAGAGGGGTTGGACAATGTACGGGCCCGGTACCGCCGTAGCAGCGGGCACGGCGGGGTTCGAGGCAGTCTCGGCACCAGAATCCGTGCGGGAAGGCCAGCCGCGCAGCGGGCTGGCCGGGGTGACTCCCACTGTCGTGCCGGCGGCGCGCAGTGCGGAATTGCCCTGCACCGATGACCCAGAGCTGTTCTTCGCCGAGTCTCCGCAGGATGTGGAGACGGCTAAGGCGCTCTGTGTCGGTTGCGCCGCCCGGATGGCGTGCCTGTCCGGGGCCGTGGAGCGCCGTGAGCCCTGGGGTGTCTGGGGCGGCGAGCTCTTCCTGCGCGGCCAGATCGTGCCGCGGAAGCGGCCGCGCGGACGACCGCGGAAGCACGACGTGGCGGCCTGACCCAGTCGTCAGCCCTAGCGAATCAGTCAGCGAAGACGGGCGGTGGAGTGAGATGTACTCAACCAACTATCCAGCAGAGCGGCAACGCGAACTGCTGGCGCAGGCCCGCCGGGATGGTCAGGTAGCGCACCTGCGAGCGGTGCGCCGGGCGGTACGCCGGGTAGACCGGGCCGCCCGCCGGCTGGAGCGGGCACAGCATGCCGCGCGGCAACTGCGCGGTCTGCGGCAAGTGTCCTGACCAATCAGCGGGGGAGCGGGGGCGGCCGGTACCGGCCGCCCCCGCGTCGCGTCTTTAGCGGGGGGCCAGGTCGCCGGGGCGGGCGTCCCGGTCCTCCGGGCCAGGGTCAAGCGCGGTGCCGTCGAGGCGAGTGCCGTCGAGGCCAGTCCCATTCGAGGCCAGCGCCGTCCGAGGCCGGTGCCGTCGAGGCCTGTGCCGTCGAGGCCGGTGCCGTCGAGGCCGGTGCCGTCGAGGCCTGTGCCGTCGAGGCCAGTGCCGTCGAGGCCTGGTGCCGTCGAGGGCAGCGCCGTCGAGGCCGGTGCCGTCCGGGCTGGTGCCGTCCGGGCCGGTGCCGTCCGGACCGGGCTGGGCTGGGGCCGTCCCATCCGTGGCGTAGCCCGGCATCCACCGGATCAGCTCGGCCCGGAACGGCCCCTCGGACCCGAGCTGGCAGAGCACCCCGATGCCCTCGGTGGACACCCGGTGGATGAGCACGTAGGACGGCGGCAGGTTGAGCCGCCGGCCCAGGCTGGACGAGCGCGGGTCGGTGACCCGGACCGCCTCGGAACGCAGCCATTCCCGGCTGAACTTGAACGTGTCCAGCCGGGACGGCTCAGCCAGCGGGGCCAGGAAGGCGTACAGCGCGTCCAGATCGACGTCGATGCCCGGCCGGACGAAACCCTGCTCGCGGAGCTCATCTTCGGCCTCGCGGATGTCGCCGTCAGTGTGGATGATCCGGAGCAGTTTGCCGATGAACGGCGGCAGGCCATTGGGCAGCCGGTCCACCGCGCCGAAGTCGAGCACGCCCAGCCGGCCGTCGGCGAGCATCCGGAAGTTGCCTGGATGCGGGTCAGCATGGAGCAGCCCGGCGCGGGCCGGGCCGGAGAACAGGAACCGGGTGAAAAGTATCCCGGCCCGGTTACGTTCCTCCTGGCTGCCGTCCTCGATGATCCGGGCCAGCGGCGTGCCGTCCATCCACTCGGTGATGAGCACGTGGTCGGTGGCCTGCACGACCTGCGGCACGTAGATGTCCGGGTCGTCCGCGTAAGCGGTCGCGAAGGCCTGCTGTGAGGTGGCCTCCAGCCGGTAGTCGATCTCCTCCGCGATCCGGGCCCGCAGCTCATCCAGCAGTGGTCTGACTTCCAGCCCGGGCATCAGCACGCCGAACAGCCGCCCGACCCGGCTGATCTGGTTGAAGTCGCTGAGCAGCGCCCGCCCGGCCCCCGGATACTGGATCTTCACCGCCACCTGGCGGCCGTCCCGCCAGACCGCGCGGTGCACCTGCCCGATGGACGCGGCCGCCTTGGGCTGGTCGTCGAACTCGCGGAAGGTGTCCCGCCAGTCCGGGCCGAGATCGCCTGCCAGTACCTCGTGCACGGTCTTGGCGGGCAGCGGCGGGGCCGATTCCTGCAGCTTGGTCAGGGTGGCCCGGTAGGGTCCGGCGATCTCCGGCGGCAGCGCGGCCTCGAAGATGGACAGCGCCTGGCCGAGCTTCATCGCGCCGCCCTTGAGCTCGCCGAGCACGCGGAAGATCTGCTCCGCGGTGCGCTGCTGAATCTCCGCGGCGACCTTCTCAGCGGGCTTCCCGCCGATGCGCTTGCCCAGCCCCAGGGCGGTCCGGCCCATCAGGCCAGCGGGGAGGGTAGCCAGTTTTGCGGTCCGGGTCACGGCTCGTCGAGGTAGGTCGCTCACACGTTCATTCTCGGTCAGGTTGCCAACCGGGTGCTACAGCGGCACTGCCCGTGTCGCGGCCAGCTACGCCGCCGCCACTGCCAGCCCGGTGCTACGAGCTCCAACGTGGCGTTGGTCACGGCCGCGGCCGGCTGAGCCAGGTCGAGACAGCTCAGCACCTGGCTGACCGCCTGCGCGGCGACCGCCGTGGCCAGCGTGGCCGCGCAGGCCACCGGCTGGGCCGCCTGCCCGGCTGCCTGAGCCAGGATGAACGGCCAGGCCGGATCGCGGTCGCTCCGGGCCAGTTCCACGCAGCTCAGGCAGGCGGACTGCCCGGGCACCACCAGCGGGCCGACCACACCGATCGCCTCCCGGGCCGATGCCGCCAGGTGCAGCACCCCGCTGGCCACCAGCCCGGCCGGTAACTCGGCCGGGTACCCATCGGTCAGCACGGCCAGATCCGGCCGCGGCCGGGAATTAGCCCGCCGCGGATTAGCCCGCGGCGGATTAGCCCGCCGCGATCGCGGCTTGGCCCCCGCCGCCGACGGCCCAGCCGGGCGCCGCTCGGCCGGTGTCTGTCCGGCCGGCCGCTGCCCGGCGGGCGCCCCAGGCCGTGATTCCGCGGTCGGCCCCGGTACTGCGCGGGCTGGTGGCTGGCCTGCGGCCGGCGGTGTGCCGCCACGCTGGGTCCGTGGCCGGCTGGGCACGGTGGGCCGCGCCGGACGCTGCCCCACCGGCCCGGTGCACACCACGCGGCCCACGCCGGACGCGGTCAGCAGGCTGGCGATCTCCGCCCCGACCGGGCCCACGCCGTACACCAGCACGGTCGCCGCCTGCCGGCGGGCCAGCGCGCGGGCCCCGCCGTCGGTGTGGCCGTGCGCCAGCGACACCGTGGCCAGCTCGCGCGCCAGCCGGGCGCGCGGCCCGTCCGGCAGCGCGCGCAGTTCGGCCGCCGGAAAGTCCTGCACCGCGCCCGCCGCCGCGAGCAGGCCGATCACCTGGTCGGCCGCGTCCCGCGGGATGCCCAGTTCCTCGGCCGCGGCCAGCACCTGGCTGTGCTCCCGGCTGCCGTCCAGCAACCCGATCAGCCCGGCTGCCCGGCCCATCCCGGTCAGCGCGACCGCCCGTCTCGGGTCGATGCCGATCTGCAGCGTGTCCCGGTCCCGCCAGACCACCAGGAGCCCCGGCTTAATCGCTGGCCGCATGCCGTGACCATGCCACGGCATACCGACATTCCCGTCTCGGCCCGCTCGCGGGCCAGCCAATCCGCCACCGGACCCGGCCGCTTGCGACCGGACCCGGCCTCCGTCGCTGGTGAGTCTGACGTTCTGGTGTGACCCGTGGTGACGGCCACGGGCGCGACCGGTTGTCGGTGTTGCTGTACGTGTTGCTTGAACGACACCAGTGCACATCAACAACCCCGGCCCGGCACGGCGGAGCCAGGAATGAAATGGCCGCGCGCATGGCGGGATGCACGGCGGCGCTGAGGTGCGGGTGACGTGACGAGGCCCCCGGGTGCGTGCTGAGAGCCCATTGCGCCGGCTCCCGGCGGGTCGTGCGCCCCCTTCCCCGGAGTGACGGCGGCCCGCCACCCGGGGGACCCGTGGGTGGTGAGGCTAAGCGGGGCGGCCCGGACAGTCAAAGCGGGTTGTGGATAACGCTGTGGAATTCCTGGGGAGATTGCGGAGAGCCACTGTGGATATAGCGGGGGATGATGGTGAATTTCCCCGCCTGACAGCGATATAGTCGCTCCCGACCAGGTAATACTCCATGCACGGCCTGTGGATAACAGGCAATTTCCGGCGCCGTCGGTGAAGGATGATTACCCCGCTCCGCACACGGCAGGCCGGATAACGGGGAACTGGGTCAGTTCTTGGCGTCGCTGCCGGGACTGTCCGGAACCGGACCGCTGGCATCGGGGCCCTCGTCGTCCGGCTTGGCCGCGTCGTCCGGCTTGTCGGCGTCGGCCTCGACCGCCTCAATCTCCTGCTCCAGGCTGGACATGTCGAGTTCGGCCGGGCCGGCCACGAATCCGGCCGGGTCGTCCAGGTCCTCCGCGGTGGGCAGCAGGTCGGGGTGCGACCACACCGCGTCCCGGCCGGCCACGCCGCGGACCTCGGTGAGCTGCTGCCACAACGCCGCCGCCTCGCGCAGCCGGCGCGGCCGCAATTCCAGGCCGACCAGGGTGGCGAACGTCTGCTCGGCCGGGCCGCCGGTGGCGCGCCGCCGCCGGATGGCCTCGGCCAGCGCCTCGGCCTGCGGCAGGCGGCCGGTGGCGGCCGCGCTGACCACGGTGGCCACCCAGCCCTCGACCAGTGCCAGCAGGGTCTCCAGCCGGGACAGCGCGGCCTTCTGCTGCGGCGTGTCCTCGGGCTGGAACAGGGTGGCGTCGGCGAGTGCGTCGCGCAGCGCCTCCGGGTTGGACGGGTCGATCTGCGGCATGGCGTCGCGCAGCGCCGAGGTGTCCACGGTGATGCCCCGGGCATAGTCCTCGACCGCGGCCAGCAGCCGGGACCGCAGCCACGGGACGTGCGCGAACAGCCGGTGGTGCGCGGTCTCGCGGAGCGCCAGGAAGATGCGGATCTCGTCCGCGCCGACGGACAGCCCCTCGCTGAAGTCGGCGACGTTCGTCGGGAGCAGCGCGGCCACGCCCTCCGGGCCGAGCGGCAGGCCGACATCGGTGGAGCTGACCACCTCGCGGGCCAGCGCGCCGACCGCAGCGCCGGTCTGGCCGCCGACCATCATGCCGCCGATCCGGCGCATCATCGCGCCCAGGCCACCCATGCTGCCGAGCGCGCCCAGACCGCCCATGCCCCCGGTGACCGCCTGCAGCGCCTGGTTCAGCTCGCCGGGCAATTCACCGCCCTCGCCCTGATCCATGGACAGCATGCCGCCCATCGCGTTGACCGCCTTATCGGCGATCGGGTCGCACAGCTTGGACCAGACCGGCAGGGTGGCCTCGACCCACTCCGACCGGCTCCAGGCCTGCGCGCTGCGCACCCCGCTGGGGAACGCGGTCACCTCGTCCAGCCACAAGTCGGCCAGCCGGATCGCCTCGACGACTTTCTGCCGGTCGCTGTCCAGCACGCTGGGGTCGCCCTCGGCGGCGACCGTGTGCCGGGCGACGTTCTTGGCCAGATCCCAGTTGACCGGGCCACCCTGCCAGGCCATCAGGTCGGCGAACTGGCGTAGCGCGTCGGCGAACTGCTGCGGGTCACCGAACGGGTTGTCCGGGCCCGGCGGCTGCCCGGAGCCGCCCGAGCCACCGGAACCGCCCTGGTCTCCAGAGCCCCCGGAACGATCAGGTACGCCAAAGCCGAAGGGAGGATCAGCCATCTCCGCGACCTCTCAGGCAGGATGGAAGGGTCACACCCGCCACGTTATCTCGGGAGCGGCACACGTTGAGCACTGCACAGGCCCAGGTTCGCCGCAAGCGCACCGAGCCGGGGCCGCGTACCGGCCGCGGTAACCGGGCTGGTAGCGGCGACGCGCGCGGGGCTGATCGCGGTGCACCGCCGCCCGCCGAGCCGCCCGCCGAGCCCCCGCCAGCCAGCCGCCGGGCCCGCCGCCGCCGAGCCTGCCGCCCAGGCGGCCGGGCGGGCCCAGCCCGCCGGGCGCGGCCCGGTGGTGGCGATCACCGGCGCGGCCCGCGGGCTCGGTCATGCCCTGGCGCTGCGGCTGGCCGCGTCGCCGGCCGCCCGCCGGGTGATCGCGATCGATGACCACCGGGGTGATGTCGTCGGGGTGACCTGGCGGCTGGCCGACGTCCGCGACCCGGCGCTGGCCTGGCTGGCCGGCGTGGACGTGCTGGTGCACACCGACGTGGACATGTCGGCGGACACCGAGCACCGGGCCCGGCGCGCGTTCAACGTGCGGGCCGCGCAGACCGTGCTGACCGCGGCGGCGGCCGGCCGGGTTGGCCGGGTGATCCTGGTGACCAGCGCCATGGTGTACGGGGCCGACCCGGACAACCCGGTGCCGCTGCCCGAGGACGCGCCGCTGGGCCTGGACCACGACGGCAGCGTGGCCGGCGACCTGCTGGAGATCGAGCACCTGGCGCGGCGCTCGCCGCGGTCGCACCCGGGCATGGCCATCACCGTGGTGCGCCCGGCCGCGCTGGTCGGCGAAGGGGTGGACACGCTGATCACCCGGCATTTCGAGGCGCCGCGGCTGCTCACCGTGAAGGGCTGCGCGCCGCGCTGGCAGTTCTGCCACATCGAGGACCTGGTCTCCGCGCTCGAACTGGCGGTGACCGGTGCCATCTCCGGTGCGTTCGCGGTTGGCTGCGACGGCTGGCTGGAGCAGGACGAGGTGGAGGAGCTCAGCGGGCTGCGCCGGGTCGAGCTGCCTGCCGGGCTGACGTTCGGCACCGTGCAGCGGCTGCACCGGATCGGCATCACCCCGGCGCCCGTCTCGGACCTGCGCTACATGGTGTACCCGTGGGTGGTGGACTGCCGGGCGCTGCGCGAGGCCGGCTGGCGGCCGTCCTATGACAACGCGACCGTGCTCGGGGTGCTGCTCAAGCAGCGGGCCGGGCATCACGCCGTGGCGGGCCGCCGGCTGCCCAGGAAGGAAGCGACGATCACCGCGGCCCGGCGGCCGGCGCGACGGTGGCGGTCATCGGCACCGCGGCCATCGTGCGCGCGGCGCGGCGCCGCAAGCGCGGCAGCTAGCCCGGGAGCGAAACCCTGGGAGCGAAACCCCGGGAGCGGGCCCCGGTAGCGACCCAGCCGGACCGGGCTTCCAGGTTCAGGCGCTACCTTGGCTCCGTGACTGTGATCCGGCTGGCCGAGGTGCGCGATGTCCCGCTGTCCGTAGACGAGGTGCACAACGCCGTATCCGACCCCGCGGCGGGCGGCATTGTCCTGTTCACCGGCACGGTACGGGACCACGATGGGGGCCGCGACGTGCGTCACCTGTCCTACTCCGCGCACCCGTCGGCGGCCGGGCAGCTGCGCCAGGTGTGCGAGAAGGTGGCCGCGGACCACCCGGTGACCGCGATCGCCGCGGTGCACCGGACCGGCGACCTGGAGATCGGCGACCTGGCCGTGGTGGTGGCGGTGTCCTGCCCGCACCGCGCCGAGGCGTTCGCCGCCTGCCGGGCCCTGATCGACGAGCTCAAGCAGAGCGTCCCGGTCTGGAAGCACCAGGTATTCGGCGACGGCGAGAGCGAATGGGTCAACAGTGCGTAGTCTTCCCCCCATGTCCCGCCGCACCATCACCCTGCTGGTGGCCGGAATCGGGGTGGTGGCGGCGGCACTCGCCGCGGCCCTGCTGCCGGTTCCGTACGTGATCCTCAGCCCCGGCCCGACGCTGAACACGCTGGGACGGACCTCAACCGGCCCGCTGATCAGCATCAGCGGGCACCCGACCTACCCGACGGCCGGGCACCTCAACCTGGTCACCGTGTCCTTCCTGGGCGGCCCGGGCGACGGCTTCAACGTATTCTCCGCGCTGCGCGCCTGGCTTACCCCGCACGACGCGGTCGTCCCGGAGCAGGAACTGTTCCCGTCCGGGCAGTCTGAGCAGCAGGTGGAGCGGCAGGACACGCTGCAGATGGTCGGCTCGCAGCAGGACGCCGAGGCGGCCGCGCTGTGCGTCCTCAACATCCACTTCACCACGCTGGACACGGTCACCCAGACCGAGAAGGGGATGCCCGCCGCCGCGGCACTCAAGCCCGGTGACCAGATCACGGCGGTGGACGGCACGCCGATCGGCTGCAGCCACGACACCGGCACACTGATCCGCCAGCACCCCCCGGGCAGCCAGATCACGCTGACCGTGCTGCGCAACGGCCGGACTGAGCACATCACGCTGAAGACGGCCAACGTGCAGGGGCACTCGGTGATCGGGGTGTTCCTGACCGAGAACTTCCGGTTCCCGTTCACCATCAAGATCAAGGTGGGCGATATCGGCGGCCCGAGCGCGGGCATGATGTTCGCGCTCGGCATCGTGGACAAGCTGACCCCGGGCAACCTGACCGGCGGGAAGTTCGTCGCGGGCACCGGCGAGATCTCGGCCAACGGCGCGGTCTCGCCGATCGGCGGTATCCAGCAGAAGATGGCGGGGGCCCGGGCAGCCGGCGCGACCTGGTTCCTGACCCCGGCCACGAACTGCGCGGACACCAGCGGGGCGGTGCCCGCTGGGCTGCACCTGGCCAAGGTGTCCACGCTGCGCCAGGCTCTGAACGACCTCGCCGCGATCAAGGCGGGCCGCAGCGTTCCAGGCTGCTGACGGGGCGGCCAAGGTGCCGCCCGGACCAATGTGAGGGGGAGTACGTGAGCTTCCGGCCACCCGGACCGGCCAGGCCGTCAGGCCGCCCTGTGCTCGCCCAGATTCGCTGGCCGCGGCTGGTGCTGCCGGTCATTGCCTGCGTGATCGGCTTCATCGTGCTGGTCGCCATCGTGGCTGGCATCTGGACCGACTGGCTGTGGTTCAGCGCCGTGCACTACCCGTCCGTGTTCGGCATCACCTACGGCACCAGATGGGCGATGTTCTTCGTCGCCGGGCTGTTCATGGCCCTGGTCACCGGGGCCAACGCGGTGCTCGCCTACCGGCTGCGGCCGATCTACCGGCCGGTGCCCACGACGGGCGGTACCGGCCCGGCCGGGGACAGCTACCGGCTGGCCATCGATCCGCACCGGCGGCTGCTGCTCGGCGTACTGCTCGCCGTGATCGGGCTGATCTCCGGCGTCACCGCGGCCGGCTCCTGGCGGACCTGGCTGCTGTTCATCAACCAGGTCCCGTTCCACGTCAAGGATCGCCAGTTCCACCTGGACCTGTCGTTCTTCGTCTTCACCTACCCGTTCATCCGGCTGGTGCTGAGCTACCTGTTCTGGGCCGTGCTGCTGTCGCTGGTGCTGGCCGTGCTGGTGCACTACCTGTACGGCGGGCTGCGCATGCAGGGCCGGCGCCCCAAGGTGACGGTGGCCACCCAGGCCCATCTGTTCGTGCTGTTCGGGTCGTTCGTCCTGCTCAAGGCCGTCGCGTACTGGGTTGACCGGTACGGGATCGATTTCTCCCAGCGCGGGGCGGTGACCACCGGGGCGTCCTATACCGACGTGAACGCCGTGCTGCCGGCCAAGACCGTGCTGGCCGTGATCGCCATCATCTGCGCGCTGCTGTTCTTCGCCGGCGCGGCCCGGCGCAGCCCCATGCTGCCGGCCGTCGGGTTCGGCCTGCTGGTGCTGTCCGCGATCCTGATCGGCGGGCTCTACCCGGCGATCATCCAGCAGTTCGTGGTCAAGCCGAACGAGCTGGCCAAGGAGACCCCGTACATCCAGCGTGAGATCGACAGCACCCGGCAGGCGTACGGGATCACCTCGGCCACGGTCAGCGTGCACGGGTACCCGGCCACTGCCGACACGTCCTCATCGTCGCTGGCCAGCGAGGTCAGCGGGCTGCAGGGGATGCGGCTGCTGGACCCGGACGTGGTGTCGCAGACGTTCCAGCAACTGCAGCAGATCAAGAGCTACTACCAGTTCCCCAGCGAGCTGGCCATGGACCGGTACCGGCTGCCCGGCGGTGGCCCGCTGCCGCAGGACACCGTGGTGGCGGTGCGCGGCATGGGCGGGCCGCCGCCCGGCCAGGGCAACTGGATCAACAGCCACCTGGTCTATACGCACGGCTTCGGCGTGGTCGCGGCCACCGCCAACAGCGTGCAGAGTGACGGCAACCCGTCGTTCGTGGAGAGCCAGATCCCGCCCACCGGGCAGCTCACGCTGCGCCAGCCCCGGGTGTACTTCGGCCAGCAGCAGAACACCTACGCGATCGTCGGCGGCCCGGCCGGCGGTCACCAGGAGGAACTCGACTACCCGTCGAACGGCGGCCAGCAGAACAACACCTACCGTGGCGGTGGCGGGGTCAGCGTCGGCTCGCCGCTGAACCGGCTGCTCTACGCGATCAAGTTCCGCGAGCTGAACATCCTGCTGTCCGGGTCGATCAACAGCGACTCGAAGATCCTCTACGACCAGCAGCCACTGGCCCGGGTGGCCAAGGTCGCGCCGTTCCTCACCCTGGACGGCGAGAGCTACCCGGTGGTGGCGGACGGGCAGATCTGGTGGGTGGTGGACGGGTACACGACCACCGACCTGTACCCCTACTCGCAGCGGGTCGGCCTGGCCCAGGCCACCTCGACCAGCGACGCGCCGGGCGGCTCGGTGGCCGGGCAGCAGGTCGGCCAGCTCAACTACATCCGCAACTCGGTCAAGGCCGTGGTGAACGCGTACACCGGCGCGGTCACGCCTGTACGCGTGGGACCCGCACGACCCGATCCTGCAGACCTGGATGCGGGCGTTCCCCGGCATCATCAAGCCGAAGCGGGACATCCCCGGCTACCTGGTGCCGCACCTGCGCTACCCGCCGGACCTGTTCGAGGTGCAGCGGCAGGTGCTGGCCCAGTACCACGTGCTGTCCGCGCAGTCGTTCTACGGCGGGCAGAACTTCTGGGCGGTGCCCAACTCACCAAGCGACAGCCAGGCCAGCCAGCCGCCGTACTACCAGACGATGACCATGCCCGGGGTGGCCACCCAGTTCTCGGTGACCTCCTCGCTGGTCCAGCGCGGCCGCCAGAACATGGCCGCGTACCTGGCCGTGGACAGCGACCCGCAGTCAGCCGGTTACGGCATGATCCGGGTCCTCCAGCTACCGCAGGACACCGCGATCCTCGGCCCGCAGCAGGTGCAGGGCACGTTCGAGTCCGACCCGAATATCTCCTCGCAGCTGTCGCTGTACCGGCAGAACGGGTCCAAGGTCATCGAGGGCGACCTGATCACGCTGCCGGTGGCCGGCGGGCTGATCTACGAGGAGCCGTTCTACATCCAGGCGGCGGGCGCCGCGGGCAGCACCAGCACCGGCTCGTACCCGGTGCTGAAACGGATCGCGGTGTCGTTCGACGGCAACATCGGCTTCGGCCCGACCCTGCAGAACGCACTCAGCCAGGTGATCCCGGGCCTGAGCGGATCCGGCTCGAACACCGGCGGCGCGACCAGCAGCGGCAGCGGCGGCCAGGGCTCGGTCAGCGCGGCGGTACGCAATTACCTGGCCCAGGCCGAGTCGGACTACGCTGACGCACAAGCCGCGCTCAAGCACGGCGACCTGGGCAGCTACCAGAAGTACATAGCGAAGATGAAGACCGCCCTGGACCAGGCGCAGCAGGCTGCCAAGCCGCACGGTTAAACTGGTCTAGACCACCGTGTTCTGGGTGCTAGCTGAACATCGGTGGCGATGCTCACCGGCAGGTTGACGGAGGGCGTACGCTCGGTCGTAACGGGACTTTCAGCAATGCGGATTTTGCCAGTTATCTGGCACCTCGGGCCCGCAGGCGGGGGGAAGGAGACAGACTGCTCGTGGCACCTCGGGTGCTGGTCGACGCCACCGCTGTGCCAGCGGACCGGGGCGCGCTCGGCCGTTACGTGGACGGCCTGATCTCGGCACTCGGGACCATCGGCGCCGACATCGCGGTCGCCTGCCAGCGGGCCGACGAGGAGCGCTACGGAAGGCTCGTCCCGGAGGCCACCGTGGTCGCCGGGCCGACCGCGATCGCGCACCGCCCGGCCCGGCTGGCCTGGGAGCAGACCGGCCTGCCGCTCGTCGCCCAGCAGGTCAACGCGGACGTGCTGCACGCCCCGCACTACACCATGCCGCTGCGGCCCGGGGTTCCTGTGGTGGCGACCATCCACGACCTGACGTTCTTCACCGAACCGGACGCGCACAACCCGGTCACGGCCACGTTCTTCAAGTCCGCCATCCGCACCGCCGCCCGGCGGGCCACCCGGCTGATCGTCCCGTCCAAGGCGACCCGGGACGAACTGGTCCGGGTGGTCGGTGCCGACCCGACCCGGATCGACGTCGCCTACCACGGCGTGGACCACACCGTGTTCCACCGGCCGACGCCGGAGCGGATGCACCAGATGTCCGACCGGCTCGGCCTGCACGGCCGCCCCTACGTCGCCTACCTGGGCGGGCTGGAGCCGCGGAAGAACGTGCCCGCGCTGATCACCGGCTGGGCGGCCGCGGTGACCGACCTGACCGACCCGCCCGCGCTGGTCCTCGGCGGGGGCAGCGGGTGGAGCGAGGAAGTGGACGAGGCGGTGGCCGCGGTACCCGCGCACCTGCGCCTGGTCCGCCCTGGCTACCTGCGCTTCACCGACCTGCCCGGCTTCCTGGGCGGCGCGCTGGTGGTCGCGTTCCCGAGCCGTGGCGAGGGCTTCGGGCTGCCGGTGCTGGAGGCGATGGCCTGCGGCGCGCCGGTGCTCACCACGCACCGTACCTCGCTGCCCGAGGTGGGCGGGGACGCGGTCGCCTACACCGAGCCGGACGCGGCCGACATCGAGGCCGGGCTGCGCGGGCTGCTGGCCGACCCGGCGCGCCGGGAGGCGCTCGGCGCGGCGGGACACGCCCGGTCGCTGGAATTCAGCTGGACCGCCTCGGCCGAGGCGCACATGGCTTCCTACCAGCGTGCGGCCGCGCAACGCGGAGAGTAACCTCGCTGCTCATGTCAGCCCAGCCCGCGGACCGCGAACCACTCGAAGCCATCCTGCTCGTCGGCGGGCAGGGCACCCGGCTCCGGCCGCTCACCATCGGCACGCCCAAGCCGCTGCTGCCCACGGCCGGCGTCCCGTTCCTGGCCCACCAGTTCGCCAAGGCGGCCGCGTCCGGCGTCACCCACGTCGTGCTGGCCACCGCCTACCGGGCCGAGATGTTCGCCGAGTGCTTCGGCGACGGGCGGGCGTTCGGCCTGGAGATCTCCTATGTGCAGGAGGCGGAACCACTGGGCACCGGCGGCGCCATCCGGAACGCCACGGCCGGGCTGCGCGGCGGCCCGGACAGCCCGGTCGTCGTGCTGAACGGGGACGTGCTGTCCGGCCACGACATCCCGGCCCAGATCGACCTGCACCGTAAGTCCGACGCGGCGGTCACCCTGCACCTGGTCGAGGTGCCGGACCCGGCCCGGTTCGGCTGCGTGCCGACGGACGGCAGCGGGCGGGTGACGGCGTTCCTGGAGAAGACGCCGGACCCGGTGACGAACCGGATCAACGCGGGCTGCTACGTGTTCCGCCGGTCGGTGATCGACGAGATACCGCCGGGCCGGGTGATCTCGGTGGAACGGGAGACCTTCCCCGGGCTGATCAGCGCGGGCGCGATCGTGATGGGCTACCCGGAGTCCGCCTACTGGCTCGACGTGGGCACCCCGGAAGCGTTCGTGCAGGGCTCGTGCGACCTGGTGCGGGGCCGGCTGGCCTCCAGCGCGGTGCCGCCCGGCCGGGGCGCGCCCGGCGAGCGGCTGGTGCTGGACGGCGCCGAGGTGCACCCGGCGGCCCGGGTGCACGGCGGCACCGCGGTCGGCGCGAGCGCGCGGGTGGCCGCGGACGCGCACGTCGGCGGCAGCGTGCTGTTCGACGGGGCCAGCGTCGGCGCGGGCGCCCGGGTGACCGGCAGCGTGGTCGGCCGGGACGCGCGGATCGGCGACGGCGTAGTGCTGGACGGCGTGGTGATCGGCGACGCGGCCCGCGTCGACCCCGGGAACGAGCTACGCGCCGGGCTGCGGGTCTGGCCCGGGGAGGAACTGGGCCCGACGTGCGTTCGCTTCTCCACGGACGTGTGAGCGCCGGGCGGGCCCGGGCGGGCGGGCGGCCGCCGCCGCCGCATCCGCCCCATTTTGCCGAACGCCAGTACCCGCCCAATGCCGCCGGCCCAGACGCGGCCGCCGGGTGGCGGCCGCCGTTCGTGCTGGACCTGCGACGGACGCTGGGCGTGCACGCCCGTGGCGGAGGTGACCCGGCCTACCGGGTGGCGGCTGATAACAGCATCTGGCGTACCTCGCTGACCCCGGACGGCCCGGGCACGATCCGGGTACGTGAAGACGGCGAGGTGATCCGGGCGGAGGCGTGGGGGCCGGGCGCGTCGTGGCTGCTGGCCGCGCTGCCTGGCGCGCTGGGCGCGGCCGACGACCGGGCCGGCTTCGACCCGGCCCACCCGCTGCTCCGCGAGCTGTCCACCCGGTTCCCGGGCGTCCGGGTCGGCCGCACCGGCCGGGTGCTGGAAGCCCTGGTGCCCGCGGTGCTGGAGCAGAAGGTGGTCGGCGTCGAGGCCCGTCGGGCCTGGCGGTACCTGCTGCTCACGTTCGGCACACCGGCGCCCGGGCCGGCCCCGGCGGGGATGCGGGTGCCGCCGCCCGCCGCCGCCTGGCGGCGGATCCCGTCCTGGGAGTGGCACCGGGCCGGGGTGGAGGGGGTCCGGGCGCGCACCATCATCGGCGCCGCCGAGGTGGCCGGGCGGCTGGAGGAGATCGTCACGATGCGCGGAGACGACGCCGACCGGCGGCTCCGCTCGCTGCCCGGGATCGGGGTGTGGACCTCGGCCGAGGTGCGCCAGCGGGCCTGCGGCGACGCGGATGCCGTGTCGGTCGGCGACTACCATCTGCCCGCCCGGGTCGGCTGGGCGCTGGCCGGCCGGGTGGTGGACGACGCAGGCATGCTCGAACTGCTCGCCCCGTACCCGGGGCACCGGCACCGGGCCGCCCGGCTGATCGAGCTGAGCGGGCTGGCTCCGCCACGCCGCGGGCCGCGCATGTCGGTGCGCGACTACCGGTCGTTCTAGGCTCAACCACGTTGCCTAGGGTGGGGGGATGAGTGCCGACCCCCCAGCCTCCCCCCGCCGTTCGTTCCCGCTCGTGCCGCCGGCTGAGCCCGCACCACCGCCCACCGCGCTGCGCCGGGTGCTGGCCCGGGCCCGGGACGGGAAGGCGCTCGACCCGGCCGAAGCGGCCATCCTGCTGCATGCCCGGGGGGCGCAGCTCACCGAGCTGATGAGCTATGCGGCCCGGGTCCGGGACGCCGGGCTGGCCGCGGCCGGGCGGCCCGGGATTATCAGCTACTCGCGCAAGGTGTTCATCCCGCTCACCCGGCTGTGCCGGGACCGGTGCGCGTACTGCACGTTCGTCACCGTGCCGGGCCGGCTGGACAGCCCCTACCTGTCCCCGGACGAGGTGCTCAGCATCGCCAGCCAGGGGGCCGCGCTGGGCTGCAAGGAGGCCCTGTTCACGCTGGGCGACCGGCCCGAGGCACGCTGGCCGCAGGCCCGGGAATGGCTGGACGCGCACGGCTACGACGACACGCTGTCCTACGTCCGGGCCATGGCCATCCGGGTACTGGAGGAGACCGGGCTGCTGCCGCACCTCAATCCCGGGGTGCTCAGCTGGCAGGACTTCCAGCGGCTCAAGCCGGTCGCGCCGTCCATGGGCATGATGCTGGAGACCACCGCGGCCCGGCTGTTCACCGAGCGGGGCGGGCCGCACTTCGGCAGCCCGGACAAGGACCCGGCGGTCCGGCGCCGGGTGCTCGAGGATGCGGGCCGGTCCAGCGTGCCGTTCACCACCGGGATCCTGATCGGCATCGGCGAGACCCGGGCCGAGCGGGCCGAATCCATCTTCGCCATCCGGCAGGTGGCCCGGGAGTACGGCGGCATCCAGGAAGTGATCGTGCAGAACTTCCGGGCCAAGCCGGACACGAAGATGCGCGCCGCGCCGGACGCCGACCTGGACGACCTGGCCGCCACCATCGCGGTGGCCCGGCTGGTGCTCGGGCCGGCCATCCGGATCCAGGCCCCGCCCAACCTGATCGGCGACGAGTACGGGCTGATCCTGGCGGCTGGGATCGACGACTGGGGTGGCGTGTCGCCGCTGACCCCGGACCACGTCAACCCGGAGCGGCCCTGGCCGCAGATCGACGAACTGGCCGCCCGCACCGCGGCGGCTGGGCTGACGCTGCGCGAGCGGCTCACCATCTACCCCCGTTACCAGCGTGAGCCGTGGCTGGACCCGCGGCTGGCCGGGCACGTGGCCGCGCTGGCCGACCCGGGCACCGGGCTGGCCCGGGAAGACGCGCGCCCGGCCGGGCGGCCCGTGGCAGGAGCCGGACGGCGGCTGGGGCGAATCGTCCGGCCGGACCGACCTGCACACCACGATCGACCAGACCGGCCGGACCACCGACCGGCGGGCCGACTTCGCCGAGGTGTACGGCGACTGGGCCGAGGTCGCCACCCGCATCGACCCAGCCGCCCGCACCGGGACGGCCGAGGGAAGCGGGTCGGTCCGGGAGCGCCTGCGCTCCGAGGTGGCCGCCGCGCTGCGCAGCGCGGAACGGAACCCAGCCGGGATCACCGACGCCGAGGCGCTGGCCCTGCTGGACGCCGACGGCGCGGAACTCGACGCGCTGGCCGCGCTGGCCGACGGGCTGCGCCGGGACGCGGTGGGGGACGACGTCACCTTCATCGTGACCAGGAACATCAACTTCACCAACGTGTGCTACACGGGCTGCCGGTTCTGCGCGTTCGCCCAGCGCCGGACCGACGCGGACGCGTACACGCTGTCCCTGGAGCAGGTCGGGGAGCGGGCCGAGCAGGCCTGGGCGGCCGGCGCGACCGAGGTGTGCATGCAGGGCGGTATCCACCCGGACCTGCCCGGCACGGCCTACTTCGACATCGCCGCCGAGGTCCGGCGGCGCTGCCCGGACCTGCACGTGCACGCGTTCTCGCCGATGGAGGTGGTGAACGGGGCGGCCCGCACCGGGCTCCCGGTCCGGGAGTGGCTGATCCGGGCCCGGGAGGCCGGGGTCGGCTCGCACCCCGGCACCGCGGCCGAGATCCTGGACGACGACGTGCGCTGGGTGCTGACCAAGGGCAAGCTGCCCGCGGCGGCCTGGGTCGAGGTCATCACGACCGCACACGACCTGGGCATCCCGACCTCCGCGACGATGATGTACGGGCACGTGGACACGCCCGCGCACTGGGTCGGGCACCTGCGGGTGATCCGCGGCATCCAGGAGCGCACCGGCGGCTTCACCGAGTTCGTGCTGCTCCCGTTCGTGCACGCCAGCGCGCCGATCTACCTGGCCGGGCTGGCCCGGCCCGGGCCGACCCGGCGGGAGAACCGGGCCGTGCACGCGCTCTCCCGGATCATGCTGCACGGCGCGATCGGCTCGATCCAGTGCTCCTGGGTCAAGCTGGGCGACGACCTGTGCCGGACCGTGCTCCAGGGCGGGGTGAACGACCTGGGCGGCACGCTGATGGAGGAGACGATCAGCCGGATGGCCGGGTCGCAGAACGGCTCGTACAAGACGATCAGCCAGTTCGCCACGCTGGTCGCCCCGCTGGAGCGGCCGCTGCGGCAGCGCACCACGACCTACGGCGAGCCGCCGGCCGAGCGGCTGGCCGCTGCGGCGGCCAGCGACGGGGTGACCCCGGCCGTCCGCGCCCCCCTCCCGCTGGTGACGCCGTAGTATCGCCGCGGAAAGGGGATGACCAGGATGGCCGATCGGGTTGCCACGGCCGCGGCGCCACTGACGCGGAGCGCCCGGCTGACCGGGTGGGGCCGGATCGCGCCGTTGACCGCGCAGCTGGCCGAGCCGGCCGGCCCGGCGCAGGTGGCCGCGCTGCTCAAGGAGGCCCCGGCCGGCCGCGGCGTGATCGCCCGCGGCCTGGGCCGCAGCTACAACAACGCGGCCCAGAACGGCGGCGGCCTGGTCATCGGGACCAGCAAGCTGAACCAGATCATCAGCCTGGACACCGGCACCGGGCTGGCCGTCTGCGAAGCCGGGGTCAGCCTGGAACAGCTGATGGTGGCCGGGCTGCCGGCCGGCTGGTTCGTGCCGGTGTCCCCGGGCACCCGGCAGGTCACCGTGGGCGGCGCCATCGCCGCCGACGTGCACGGCAAGAACCATCACCGGGCAGGCAGTTTCGCCCGCCACGTGCCCTGGTTCGACCTGCTGCTGCCGGACGGCTCGGAGCGCCGGGTCACCCCGGCCACCGAACCCGGTCTCTTCTGGGCCACCGCGGGCGGCATGGGGCTGACCGGCGTGCTGCTGCGTGCTGGCGTTCAGCTCATAAGGGTTGAGACGTCGCGGCTCACCGTGGATACGGTGCGCACCGGGGACATCGACGAGACGATGGCCTACCTGTCCGCCACCGACGACCGGTACGGCTACACCGTGGCCTGGACCGACTGCCTGGCCCGGGGCGGGAAGCTGGGCCGCTCGGTGGTCACCAGCGGGGACTTCGCCGCGGTCAGCGACCTGCCCCCGTGGGATCAGCGGGACCCGCTGGTGTTCCGCCGCGGCGGGCGGCTCGGTGCGCCGCCGGTGTTCCCGAATGGGCTGCTGAACAGGAGCACGGTCGGGCTGGCCAACGAGGTCTGGTACCGCAAGGCACCGCCGCGGCTGGACGCGCAGATCCAGACCATCGGGCAGTTCTTCCACCCGCTGGACGGGATCCGGAACTGGAACCGGGTGTACGGCCCGGGCGGCTTCCGGCAGTACCAGTTCGTGGTGCCGCTGCGCCACGAGCAGGTGGTGCGCCGGGCGCTGGAGCGGATCAGCACGGCCCGCGCGCCGTCGTTCGTGACCGTGCTCAAGCGGTTCGGCCCGGCCGACCCTGGGCTGCTGTCCTTCCCGCTGGCCGGCTGGACGCTGGCGCTGGACTTCCCGGCCCGCACCCCCGGCCTGGACGGCCTGCTGGACCAGCTCGACATCGCGGTGCTCGACGCGGGCGGGCGGGTCTACCTGGCCAAGGATTCCCGGGTCCGGCCCGAGGTGCTGGCCCAGATGTACCCGCGGCTGGCCGAGTTCCGCGCGCTGCGCGCCGAGCTGGACCCGGCCGGCCTGCTGGCCTCCGACCTGTCCCGCCGGCTGAGCCTTTAGAGCAACAGCAGGAAGTCGTCCGGGTCACGAGGCGGGCGGTCCTTGGCCGGGGCCGCGGCGTGGCCGACGCCGACCGCGCCCATCGGCTCCCAGCCGCCGGGCAGGCCCAGCGCCGCGCTCGCCACCGGGCGGCAGAACATGGTGCTCGACACCCAGCACGAGCCGAGGCCCGCCACGGCCAGCGCGACCAGCAGGTTCTCCACCGCAGCGCCCGCCGCGACGACGAACATCTCCCGTTCCGCCGCGTTCCGCCGCTCGTCCGGGTAGGTGTGCGCGGCGTCGGTCACCAGGCACGGCACGATGATCAGCGGCGCCCGGCGCAGCGGCTCGCCGCGGCGCACCCGGCGGGTGATCTGCTCTTCGGTGAACCCGTCCCCGCGCAGGTCGGCGATCCACGCGGCCAGCATGTCGTCCAGCAGCCTGGTCTTCGCGGCCGCAGAAGCCAGCACCGCGAACCGGACCGGCGTGGAATGGTGCGGGGCGGGCGCGGTCAGCGCGGCCGCGATTGACCGGCGCACCGCGGCCAGGTCCACCGGGTCGTCGGTGAACTCGCGGACCGTCCGCCGCGCGGTCAGCACGTCAGCGGCGCCGTACCGGAACATGTCCTCCTCGGCGGGCCGGATCAGCGCCTGCGCGCCCGGCCCGTCGTCCTCGGTGACCAGCCTGGCCAGGCCCCGGACGACGGCCACCGGAATCCCGGTGACCTTGCCCTTGACCAGGTCCGCGGCGGACGCCAGCTCGTCGGCCACCGCGGCCAGGGTCACCTCCATCGGGGTGCCGAACGTGTCCATCTGGCCCCGGTAGTCGTGCACCGGCGCCATCCCGGCCGCGCCGATGGCCTGGTCCGTCTGGCCGATCCGCCACGGCCGCCCCATGGTGTCGGTGATCAGTACGCCGGCCCGGACGCCCAGCCGGTCGCGCAGCCCGGCGCGGATCCGCCGGGCCGACCCATCGGGGTCCTCGGGCAGCAGCGCCACCGTCCCCGGCGTGATGTTGGAGGCGTCCACCCCGGCCGCGGCCAGCACCAGGCCGTGCCGGGTCTGCGCGATGCGCGCCGGGCCGCGTTCGGCCACCACGCGGACCGTCTCCGCCTCGATGGCTTTCTCCCGGTCGGCCTGGATGAGCCGGCCCTCCGCCTTGCTGACCACCTTCGAGGTGATCACCACGATGTCCCCGTCGGCCAGCGTGGGCGCGGCCGCTGCGATCAGCCCGGCCAGGTCCGCGCCCGGCTCGACCTCGGGGAAGCCGGTCAGGCCGGCCACGGTGAAGCGGGGCCCGGCCAGGTCCGGCCCGGCCGGCTCGGCCCCGCTCATCCGGCCAGCTCCACGGCCAGGTCCACGGCGGCCCGGGCGATGGCCGAGGTGGCCGTCAGATCGGTCATGTACAGCGGCAGCGCGCGCACCGCGATCCCGGCCAGTTCCGGTGCGTCCACCGCGTCCTTGTCCTGCTCGTCCACCAGCCAGCCGGACAGCAGGCCCGGGCCGTAGTGCGCGGCCACCGCCCGCGCGGTGGCCGGCACGCCGATGGCGGCCAGGCAGGCGTCGGCCATGCCGCGGACCGGGGCGCCGCCGATGATCGGGGATACGCCGACCACAGTCTTGTCCCGCAGCCCCGCCGCGATGCCCGGCACGGCCAGGATGGAGCCGATGCTGACCACCGGGTTGGACGGCGGGAACAGCACCACGTCGGCCGCGGCGATCGCGTCCAGCACGCCGGGCGCGGGCTTGGCCTGGTCCGCGCCCTGGAAGCGGATGGCGGTGCCGGGCACACCGGCGTGCAGCCGGACCCACCACTCCTGGAAGTGCACCACCCGGCCGTCAGCCAGCGCGACGTGCGTCTGCACCGGGTCGTCAGACATCGGGATCAGGGTGACCCCGGGCTGCCAGCGCTGGCACAGCGCCGCGGTGGCCGCGGACAGCAGCTGGCCCGCGGCCAGCAGGCTGGTCCGCGCGATGTGCGTGGCGAAGTCCTTGTCGCCGAGCTGGAACCAGTCCGGCCCGGCGCGGTAGGCGGCCAGCTCGGCCAGCACGCCGAAGGTGTCCCCGGCCCGGCCCCAGCCCTGTTCCTCGCTGATCCCGCCGCCCAGCGTGTACATGACGGTGTCCAGGTCGGGCGAGACATGCAGGCCGAACAGGGTGATGTCATCGCCGGTGTTGCCGATGACGGTGATGTGGGCGTCCGGGGCCGCCGCCCGCAGCCCGCGCAGGAAGCGCGCGGCCCCGACTCCGCCTGCCAGCACGGTGATGCGCATGCCGGCCAGTCTTGCAACCCGGTCCCGGCGCCGTCCGGTGCGCCCCCCGGGAACCGGGGCCAGGCAGCGAAATCCGGGCCCGAGTTGGCCTGGGACCCCAGGATTCTCGGCGGACTTTCCCGTCATCAGGAACAAGAACACTGCCTCTATCACGTATCCAGCTTGACTTGACGCAAGACACGCGGGTGTAATTTCAAGCGTGTAGTTCTCGCGCTCCGGGGGAGAGGGCGCGGGAGATCGAAGGGGTAGGAGGTGCGCTGTGGCCGACGTGATCGTGGCGCTGGCGCCCGGCGGCGGATTCGGAATCGGCGAGGAAGAAGCCGCGGAGCTGGGTTGGCAGGATCGCGCACTCTGCGCGCAGACAGATCCGGAGGCCTTCTTCCCCGAGAAGGGCGGCTCCACCCGGGAGGCCAAGAAGGTCTGCCGCGGCTGCGAGGTCCGGGCTGAATGCCTGGAGTACGCACTCGAACACGATGAGCGGTTCGGCATCTGGGGCGGCCTGTCCGAGCGCGAGCGGCGCCGGATGAAGCGCGAGGCGATCTAGCAGTCCGCCTTCCGGGTCCGCTGCTCGCAGCGGCCCGCAGGTCAGCCGCTGGGTGACCGCGCGGTCGCCGCTGTCCGGGGTACACAGCCGTCGCTGTCCGGGTCACAGGGGTCTGCACGGAAGCGCCCAGAGTGCCTGCCTGGCCGGCATCGGTTCGCGTATTGTTCACCGCGTACCCGCGCCTGCCCGGAGCCGAGCGGGCAGTCATGCGGCGCCGGGTGGGCGGCCATCCTGAGCAGCAAGCGGACTTGTGTCGTCAACTAACCCGCACGGCCAGCAGCACGTCGTTACCGCGGTCATCGTCGCCCATGATGGCGCCGCGTGGCTGCCGCGCATCGCGGAGGCGTTGCTCGGCCAGACCAGGCCGGTGCAGCGGGTAGTCGCGGTGGACACCGGGAGCCGGGACCGCAGCGGCGCCGTGCTCGCCGAACTGCTCGGCCGCTCGGTCGTGTTCGGCATGGACCGGCGGACCGGGTACGGGGCGGCGGTGGCGCAGGCGCTGCGGCACCGGGCGGCCAACACCAACGTGCCCGGCCCGGCCGGCCTGCCGTCCGGCGAGCGCACCGAGTGGATCTGGCTGCTGCACGATGACAGCGAGCCGGAGACCGACGCGCTGGAGCAACTGCTGCGTGGCGCGGCCGAGGCGCGTGGCGCGGCCGTGGTCGGCCCCAAGGTGATGGACTGGTCGGACCGCCGGGTGCTGCTCGAAACCGGGGTGACCATCGACACGGCGGGCCGCCGGATCACCAACATCGAGCCGCGCGAGGTGGACCAGGGCCAGCACGACGGGGACCGCGATGTGCTGGCCGTGGGCAGCGCCGGCCTGCTGGTCCGCCGGGACGTCTGGGACCAGCTCGGCGGGTTCGACCAGGCCATGCCGCTGTTCCGGGACGACGTGGACTTCTGCTGGCGGGTGCATGCGGCCGGGCACCGGGTCCGGGTCGTCACCGACGCGGTCGTCTACCACCTCGAAGCCACCGCGCGGAACCGGCGGGCCGCGTCGGCCGCGCCGCGGCCGCGCCGGACGGACCGGCACAACGCGCTGCTCACCCTGCTCGGCAACCTGCCGCTGCTGCCCGCTCTGTCCGCGCTGGCCGGCAACCTGGTGCTGTCCACGCTGCGCACGATGTTCTTCCTGCTGGCCAAGCGGCCGCGGGCGGCCCTGGACGAGTTCGCCGGCGTCGGCTCGGTGCTCGGCCATCCGCTGCGGCTGCTCGGCGTGCGGCGGCGCCGGGCCCGCGGGCGGCGCGCCGCGTACGGCAAGCTGCGCAGTGACCTGCCGCCGGGCCGCTCGCTGCGGCGGCTGGCCGAGTTCGCCGCCAGCGTGTTCTACACGTCGACCCAGATCGACACCAGGGGCAGCCACCACGCCACGGATGACCCGGACGAAGACGAGTACCTGCTCACCGACACCGGGTTCGCGCAGCGGATCCTGACCAACCCCGGGGTGCTACTGTTCGCCGCGCTTACCGTGATCACCGTGGCCGCCGAGCGGTCGCTGATCACCGCGGGCACGCTGACCGGCGGCGCGCTCACCCCGGCATTCGGCGGCGTGTCCGCGCTGTGGCACGAGTACCTGCAGAGCTTCCACCCGGTCGGCATCGGCTCGGCCAGCAGCACCCCGCCGTACGTGGCGCTGATCGCCGTGCTGGCCACCGTGCTGGGCGGGAAGCCCTGGCTGGCCATCGACGTCATGCTGATCGGCTGCGTGCCGGTGGCCGGGCTGACGGCCTACTTCGCGGCCCGCCGGATCACCACCTCGGTGTGGGCCCGGGTCTGGGCGGCGGCGGCCTACGCGCTGCTGCCGGTGGGCATGGGCGCGGTGGCGGCCGGCCGGTTCGGCGCCGCCGTGGTGTTCGCGCTGATCCCGCTCATCGGCATGGTGGCCGCGCGGATCTTCACCGCGGCCGGGCGGCGGGCCCGGCGGGCGGCCTGGGCCACCGGCCTGTTCCTGGCCATCGCGGCCGCGTTCGTCCCGCTGATCTGGGTGGTCGCGCTGGCCGCTGCGGTGCTGGCCGCGGTCACCCTGGGCCGGGGCCGCCGCGGCACCATGATCAACCTCGGCATCGCCGTGCTCACCCCGGTCCTGCTGCTGCTGCCGTGGACGCTGCAGGTCGCCACCCAGCCCGCGCTGCTCTTCCTGGAGGCCGGCCAGAAAGTCCCTGGCCTGGCCACCGTTGGCCTGCCCGCCCGGTCCCTGCTGCTGCTGTCCCCGGGCGGCCCGGGGCTGCCGCCGTACTGGGTCACTGGCGGCCTGGCCCTGGCTGCGCTGGCCGCGCTGCTGCTCACCGCGCGGCGCTCGCTGGTCCTGGCCGGCTGGACGGTGGCGCTGCTCGGCCTGCTGATCGCGCTCGCGGCCAGCCGGGTGCTGGTCACTGCGGCCGGCGCCCTCCGGCCGGTCGCCGCCTGGCCCGGGATCGCCCTGGCCGTGGCGGCCGCGGGCCTGGTGCTGGCCGCGGCGGTAGCCGCCGACGTGCTGCCCGGCCAGCTCCGCGACGGCGGCTGGCGGCGCCCGGCCGGCTTCGGCGTGCTGGTGCTCGCGCTGGCCGCGGCCAGCGCGCCGCTGCTCGCCGCGGGCGAATGGCTGACCACCGGGGTACGCGGGCCGGTCACCGCGTCCAGCGGCCCGGTGCTGCCCGCCTTCGTCAGCGTGTCCGCCGACACCGGGCTGCGGCCGCGCACCCTGGTGCTGCGCCAGGGCCCGGACGGGGTGACGTTCGAGGTGCTCCGGGACAGCGACCCGCTGATCGGCGCGACCGACCTGAGCCAGCCGCCGGCCGGCCAGCGGGCGCTGGACAGCGCTGTGTCCACCCTGGTCGCGCCGAACGGTGAGGATGCCCTGGACCAGGGCCGGTCGCTGGCCGCGCTGGGCATCGGCTACGTGCTGCTGCCCGCACCGGTGAACGGGACGCTGGCCAGCACGCTGAACGACGTCCCGGCACTGCGGCCGGTGAGCAAGACCGGGACCTTCCAGCTGTGGCGGGTCGCCGATACCGCCGCCCAGGCCCGGGTCATCGAGCCGGACGGCACTGTGCTCCCGGTGCCCGCCAGCCAGGTCGGGGTGTCCGGCGCGGCCGCGCCGCGCAGCGGCGGCACGCTGGTGCTGGCTGAGCCGGCCGGCGGCTGGTCGGCCACGCTGAACGGCACCGCACTGCAGTCGCTGCCACCGGTGGACGGCTGGGCCCAGGCGTTCCGGCTGCCGTCCGGCGGCGGCACCCTGGACGTCTCGCACAGCCAGCTCGGCCGGGACCTGATCGTGGCGCTGGAAGCGCTGGCCTTCCTGGTCGTGGCGGCGCTCGCGCTGCCCGGCACCCGGGTGCCCGCGGAGAGCGGCGCGGCCGCGGCCGCCCGCCTTCCGGCCGCCGCGAGCGTGGCCGGGACGGCGGCGAAGCGGCCGTGAGCGCCGCGAGGGTGGCCAGGAACGGCGGGACCGCGGCCGGGAGCGCCGGGATGGCGGCCGGGAGCGGCCGGCGGACGCTCCGGTGGGCATATTGGCCGCCGAACCGCCGGAGCCCGCCGTGGCCGGCCGCCGGGCCGGGGCGGATGCCGGGCAGGCGACCACCGTGCTGGCCAGCGCGGCGGCTGATGAGGCCGGGGCCGGGGCGGCTGGCGGCCATCCGGCCCGCACGGCCGTGGCCAGCACCGGCCTGCTGGGCCGGGGCGCGGCCGGCCAGGCGATGGCCGCCGGGCGCGGGGCCCGCGCCGCGGCCGCCGGTGCGGCGGCCGCGGGTGCCGCGGCCGGTGGCGCCGCTGACGCTGCCGGGGCGGGCCGGAGCAGGACCCGGGCGAGGGCCGGAGCAAGCGCCGCTTGTTCCGCCGGGGCGGGAAGCCCGCCGAGGCCAGCGCGCCGGATCAGGCCGAGGGCGGGTCGCGGGCGCGGCCCGGGCGGGCGGCGGGCCAGCCGGTGCCCAGGCAGCCGGAGCCAGCCGAGCCGGTACCCGGCAGCCGGTTATCCCGGCCGCGGCTACCCGGTGGAGGAGAGCGGCGGCTACCCGGAGGAGAGCGGCGGCTACCCGGCGGAGGAGAGCGGCGGCTACCCGGCGCAGCCGGGGCGCCGGTACGCGGACGAGCCCAGTGGCGGGTACCCGGCGCCGGGCTACCCGGATGAGCAGAGCGGCGGGTATCCGGCGCAGCCGGGCCGCCGGCACGCGGACGAGCCCAGCGGCGGGTACCCGGCGCCGGGCTACCCGGATGAGTCCAGTGGCGGGTACCCGGCCCGGCCGGGCCGCCGGCACGCCGTCGAGCCGAGTGGCGGGTACCCGGCGCGCGGGTACCCGGACCAGTCCAGCGGCGGGTATCCGGCGGGTGGTTACCCGGATGAGTCCAGTGGCGGGTATCCGGCGGGTGGTTACCCGGATGAGTCCAGTGGCGGGTACCCGGCCCGGCCGGGCCGGGGGCAGCGCGGCGGGTCCAGTGCTGGCTACCCGGCCGAGCCGGGCCGCGGCTACCCAGCGGGCAGCGGCGGCCGGTATCCCGGCGCGGACCGCGGCGGATACCCCGGGGAGGGCGGCGGCCGGCATGTGAGCCGGGGGCGGCTGCCCGGCGACGACGACGTGCTCCCGCCGCCGCGGCGCGGCGCACCGGGCGGGACCGGCCGCGGCGGCCCAGCTGGTTACCCGGACCCGGGGTACCGGGGTGCTGACTACCCGGACCCGGGCTACCCCGGCGGCGGCCAGGGCGGCTACCCGGGCGGCGGCGACGCCCTCACGCCGCTGCCGCCGGATGCCCCGGGGGCCCGCCCGCGGGCGGCACCGGCCGCCGGGCCCGCCGGGACACCGGTGGCTATCCGGACCAGGGCGGCTACCCCGGCGCCAGCCAGTACGGCGACAGCGGCGGCTACTCGGACCTGGGTGGTTACCCGGGCCGCCGGGAGCGCCCGGGCCAGGACGACCCGGATGCCGAGGGTGTGCCCGCGGCGTGGGGCGGCGAGGCCCGGGACGAGCCCGGGGAGGGTGAGTGGTAAGGAACCTGCGCGGCAGCCGGCTCCTGGCCGCGGCCGTCGTCGTGCTGCTGCTCGGCGCGGTCTACGGGCTGGCCGGGCTGCGGCACAGCATGGCGCTCAGCGCCGGGTCCGCGCCGCAGGCACCGCGGCTGGCGGCGGTCACTTCGGTGCAGCGGGTCTGCCCGGCCCCGGGCGGCAGCACCAGCCCCGGCGGCGGCATCGCGGTGATGACCTCCCCGGCCGCCGCGGGATCCGGCCAGGCCGGCGCGGCGCTGAACGTGACCCGGCTGACCGGCACCGGCAGCGCCGCGGCCGGCCCGCGGGTGCTGAGCGTCACCCAGCCCGGGGTGCCGCGGCTGGCCCAGGTGACCGTGGACCGGGCCACGGCCCGCAAGACGGCCCAGACCAAGACGGCACAGACCAGGACGACACAGACCAAGACGGCCCAGACCGAGACGGGACCAGCGGGACCAAGAAGGGGACCACCGGGACCAAGAAGAAGACCGGGACGCAGCAGACGACGGCGCCGGGCCAGCAGAGCAGCGCGCTGGCCGCCACCGCGGTCAGCGGCGGCGTGGTCATCCAGGCCAGCGGCGCGCTGGCCCAGGGCCTGGAGGCGGAGCAGACCAGCGCGGGCAGCCTGCCCACGGCCGCCTGCACCAGCCCGGGGACCAACTTCTGGTTCACCGGGCCGGGCCAGCGCACCGCCGCCCGGATCCAGCTGTACCTGATGAACGCGGGCAGCCAGGTGGCCGACGTGTCGGTGGACATCTCCACCGATGCCGGGCCGCTCCAGGAGACCACCGATACCGGGATCAGTGTGCCGCCGCACGGCATGATCGTGCAGTCGCTGGCCAGCACGCTGCGCAACTCCCGGGCCATCGCGCTGCACGTGCGGACCAGCGTGGGCCAGGTCGCGGCGGCCGTCCAGGAGAGCACCGCGGGCGGCCAGGGCACCTGGCTGCCGGCCGCGCAGACGCCCGCCAAGCACCTGGTCATCCCCGGGCTGCCCGGGGTGGCCGGCAGCCGGGAGCTGTACATCTCGGTGCCCGGGGTGAAGGACGCCACCGTCCAGGTCACCGCCGTGACCTCACGGGGCAGCTACCAGCCGACCGGGGCCACCGGTATCGACCTGCCCGGCGGGTCCGCGGCCGAGATCACCGTGCCGTCGCTGGGCGGGATCCCGGCCGCGCTCCGGCTGACCGCCAACACCTCGATCACCGCGTCGGTGCTGATCCCCGGCGGCGGGGGAGCGCTGGGCGCGTTCACCGCGGCCGCGCCCGCCCTCGAGGAGCAGGGTGTGGTCGCGGACAACCTGACCGGGCCGGGCCGGTCCTCCACGCTGGTGCTGTCCGCCCCGCGTGGCGCGGCCCGGGTCACCGTGGCCGAGGTCGCCTCGGCCGGGTCGGCCAGCCGGCAGACCCAGGACGTCACGGTCGCGGCGGGCAAGAGCGTCGTGGTCTCGCTGCGCGCGATCCGCGGCGCGCCGCGCGGCACCCCGTTCGCGGTGGTGATCACGCCGCAAGCCGGTTCCGGGCCGGTGTACGCCGGCCGGGTGATCATGGGTAACGGGGCCGGCGCCGCGCTGCAGGCCATGCTCCCGGTGGCCAGCGCGCTCACCACGGTGCCGCTGCCCCCGGTGCACCAGGCCGCCATCACGGCCTCCCCGTGACGCGTCAGTCGTCGGCGGCGTAGCCGGGGTCGATCTCCTCCGGGTCCAGGCCGAGCAGCCGGGCGAACTCTTCCACGATCACCTCGAAGATCAGCTCGCCCAGCTCATCCTCGCTGTCCGCCCGGGCGGCCAGCGGCCGCCGGTACACCACGATCCGCGGCGGCCGGGCCGCCGGGCCGCCCACCCCGGGCGAGCCCGGGTCCAGCCGGGCCAGCGGGACGCCCTCGGCCACCGCCCCGGGCAGCCCGGGCCGGGGGATCTCCTCGACCGCGAACTCCACCCCGGACAGCTGAGCCTCCCAGCGCGGCTCCAGCCGGGCCACCGCCTCCAGGATGAGCTCATCGAAGCGTTCCGACCGGCTCCGGTGCAGCGGCACCCCGGGCGGGGCCAGCACCCCGCGCAGCCCGCGCCCATGCCGGTCCCGCCGCCTGATCCGGGGACGGCGGCCCGCGCTGTCGTCACCGCCGGTACGCACAGTTGCCGAGCGTATCGCGCAGTGTCCCTAAACCGTCTCCCCGGCGGGGTTCCAGGCGGGCCGGGATGGCCGCGCAGCGCGGCAAAACGGGCCGCCAGCGAGACACGATCGCGCAGTGTGCCCCGGGTGGTGGCGTTACCGCCCGCGGATGGGTACGGTCAGCCGTTGTGAGCGATGCACGTGACCCCTCCTCCCCAGGCCGGTCGCATCGCCACGCCGCGACCCCGTCCGGCACCGTCCGCAGGGCGCTCCGGTGACCCCCCGCCGCTGCTCCCGGCCCGCGTGCAAGCATCCTGCGGTGTACACCCTGACGTACGTCTACCGGGACTCCACCGCGGTGCTCGGCCCGCTGGCCGCGTACGTCGAGCCGCACTGCTACGACCTGTGCTCGGCGCACGCCGACCGGCTGACCGCGCCGCGTGGCTGGGAAGTGGTCCGGCTGCCGGTGGACCCGGCCCCGGCCGAAGTGGACGACCTGGAGGCGCTGGCCAACGCGGTCCGCGAGGCCGGGCTGCCGCCCGCCGCCGAACCGGTGGGCCAGGGCGTCGAGGTCGGCCGGCGGGGTCACCTGCGGGTGCTGCGCTCGGCGCCGGACAGCCCGGACCGGATGCGCTAGCCGGGTAGGCTCGCCCGTATCCCAACACGGACAAAGAGCTGGGCGAGGCGGCGCTGGCCACGGCATTGTTCGGTCGGTAACCAGGCCCGGCCCGGCATGACGGGGCAGCTACAGGCACGGGAGGCAGACGCTCAGTGGGCGACTACCAGAAGATCTTCAAGGCCTATGACATCCGCGGCATCGTCCCGGACGAGTTCGACGAGCAGGTCGCGGAGTCGGTGGGCGCCGCGTTCGCCCGGCTGACCGGGGCGCGCAGCGTGGTCACCGTGCACGACATGCGCACCTCGTCGGCGCCGCTGGCCGAGGCGTTCGGCCGGGGCGCCGCCGCCCAGGGCGCGGACGTCATCGAGGGCGGCCTGGGCTCCACCGACATGCTGTACTACGCCAGCGGCGCGCTCGGCATCCCCGGCGCGATGATCACCGCCAGCCACAACCCGGCCAAGTACAACGGCATCAAGCTGTGCCGGGAGGGCGCCCGGCCGGTCGGCGCGGACACCGGGCTGACCGAGCTGCGCGACATGGCGGCGGCCGGGGTGCCCAGCACCGGCGGGCCGGCCCGGCACGATCACCCGGCGCGACCTGCTGTCCGGGTACGCGGACCATCTCAAGACGCTGGTCGATGTGTCCGCCATCCGGCCGCTCACGGTCGCGGTGGACGCGGGCAACGGGATGGCCGGGCACACCGTGCCCAAGGTGTTCGAGGGCCTGCCGATCACCCTGGTGCCGCTGTACTTCGAGCTGGACGGCACCTTCCCGCACCATGAGGCCAACCCCATCGACCCGGAGAACCTGCGCGACCTGCAGCGCGCGGTGCTCGACTCCGGCGCCGACATCGGGCTGGCCTTCGACGGCGACGCGGACCGCTGCTTCGTCGTCGACGAGCGCGGGCACCTCGTCTCGCCGTCCGTGCTCACCGCGCTCATCGCGGTCCGCGAGCTGGCCCGCGAACCCGGCGCCACGGTGATCCACAACCTGATCACCTCGCAGGCGGTGCCGGAGATCATCGCCGAGCACGGCGGCACGCCGGTGCGCACCCGGGTCGGCCACTCGTTCATCAAGGCCCGGATGGCCGAGACCGGCGCCATCTTCGGCGGCGAGCACTCCGGGCACTTCTACTTCCGCGACTTCTGGTTCGCCGACTCCGGCATGCTGGCCGCGCTGCACGTGCTGGCCGCGCTCGGCGGCCAGGACGCCCCGCTGTCGCAGCTGCTGGCCGGGTACTCCCGGTACGTCGCCTCCGGCGAGATCAACAGCGAGGTGGCCGACCAGGCCGGGGCGACCGCCCAGGTCCGGGCGGAGTTCGCCGGCCGCCCCGGGACCAGCGCCGACGACCTGGACGGGCTGACCATCACCGGCGACGGCTGGTGGTTCAACCTGCGGCCGTCGAACACCGAGCCGCTGCTCCGGCTGAACGCCGAGGCCGCCGACGAGGCCACTATGCTCAGGCTGCGTGACGAGGTGCTGGGCATGGTGCGGGGCCAGCCCGGATAACTGGCCAGGCACGGCCGCAGACAACCGCCGGGAGGCGCTGTGAAGATCGACGACTGGCTGCTCGAAATACTGGCCTGCCCGCAGTGCCACGCGCCGTTGCGCGCCGACGAGGCAGCCAGCGAGCTGGTCTGCACCAACCCGGACTGCGGGCTGGCCTACCCGGTCCGCGACGACATCCCGGTGCTGCTGGTGGACGAGGCGCGGCGGCCCGCGGCAGGTTCATGACGCCCGCGGCCGCCGCCGACCGCCTGGACTCAGTGCCGCAGCTGGAGGCGGCTGACCCCAGCGGCATGCTCCGGCACGTCGCCTCGGCCGCCGCCCAGATCCGCCGGGCGCTGCGCGCCACCGAAGAGGCGGACCTGTCCCCGGTGGTGACGGCCGGCCGGCCGCGGGCCATCGTGGCCTGCGGCATGGGCGGGTCCGGGCTGGCCGGCGAGGTGCTCAGGGCGGTGTGCGGCCCGGGCTGCGCCATCCCGGTCGTCGTCGTGCACGACTACCAGCTGCCCGGCTGGGTGGGCGCGGCTGACCTGGTCCTCGCGGTGTCCAGCTCCGGGTCGGCCGAGGAGACGCTGGCCGTGGCGGCCGAGGCGGTGCGCCGCGGCTGCCCGCTGGCCGCGGTGGGCGCGGCCAGCACCCCGCTGGCCCTGATCGCCGAGCAGGCGCACGCGCCGTACGTGCCCATCGAGCGGCCCGGCATGGACCGGGCCGGCCTGTGGGGCCTGTCCGTGCCGCTGCTGGTGATCGCGGACCAGCTCGGCCTGGCCGAGGTGACGCCGGGCGAGTTCGAGGCGACGGCGCAGACCCTGGAGCGGATCTCCCACCTGTGCCGCCCGGACAGCGAGGCGTTCGTCAACCCGGCCAAGACGCTGGCCCTGGACCTGGCCGGCACGCTGCCGCTGATCTGGGGCAGCTCGCCGCTGGCCGGGATGGCCGCGCTCCGCTTCGCCTGCCAGCTCAACGAGGACGCCAAGTACCCGGCGGTGCACGGGGTGCTGCCGGAGGCCAACCACAACCAGGTGGTCACGTTCGACGGCCCGTTCGCGCCCTGGCCGGCCAGCAGCCACACGGTGCTGGCCGACCCGGTGCTGGCCGCCCCGGTGCTGGACGAGCCCGGGCTGGACGAGGACGAGGAACCGGGGCCGCCGGTGCCGCTGCGGCTGGTCATCATGCGGGACACCGCCGAGCACCCGCAGGTGGCCCGGCGCCGGGAAGTGTCCGCCGAACTGGCCGGGCGGCGCGGCATCGAGGTCAGCGAGCTGGCCGCCGAGGGGGACCGGCCGCTGCACCGGCTGGCCAGCCTGGTCCATCTGGCCGACTATGCGGCGGTATACCTGGGTATCGCCACCGGCGTGGACCCCGGACCGGTCGCCGCCATCGGCGACCTCAAAGACAGGATCGCGTAGCTATCAGCGGTGACAGCGAGGCCGTCCCGGGCCAGGCCGGGACGGCCGCCGAGACGGAGCAGGACCAGAAATCCCGCGGCGCCGGGCTGCGCGCGGTGCTGGCCGCGCTCGGCGCGAACCTGGGCATCGCGGTGGTCAAGCTGGTCGCGTTCGCCATCACCGGCTCGGCCTCGTTGCTGGCCGAGTCGGTGCACTCGCTGGCCGACAGCGGCAACCAGGCGCTACTGCTGCTCGGCCGCAGCCGGGCGCAGCGCGAGGAGACCGAGGAGCACCCGTTCGGGTTCGGCCGGGAGCGGTACTTCTACGCGTTCGTGGTCGCGGTGGTGCTGTTCACCGTGGGTGCGGTGTTCTCGGTGTACGAGGGCATCCACAAGATCCTCAGCCCGGAGCACATCAGCTCGCCGGCGGTGGCGTTCGCGGTGCTGGTCATCGCCATGGGCCTGGAGAGCTTCTCGCTGCGCACCGCGGTGCACGAGAGCAACGAGGTGCGCGGGCGGAACAGCTGGACCGGGTTCATCCGCCGGGCCAAGGCGCCGGAACTGCCCGCCATCCTGCTCGAGGACATCGCCGCGCTGACCGGCCTGGTGTTCGCCACGGCCGGGGTGGCGCTGACGGTGATCACCGGCGACGGGGTCTGGGACGGGGCCGGCTCGCTGGCCATCGGCGTGCTGCTCGGCTGCGTCGCGGCGGTGCTGGCGGTGGAGATGAAGAGCCTGCTGATCGGCGAGTCGGCCAGCGCCGAGACCGAGCGGGCCATCGTGGCCGCGCTGGAGGCCGGCCCGGAGGTGCAGTGCGTGATCCACCTGCGCACGCTGCACATGGGCCCGGAGAGCCTGCTCGTCGCGGCCAAGATCGCGATCAGCGGCGCGGACAGCGCGGCCCTGGTCGCGGCCGGCATTGACGCGGCCGAGCGCCGGGTCCGGCAGGCCGTGCCCATCGCCGAGATGATCTACCTGGAACCCGACATCTACCGCCCCGGCCGCGCGGACTCGACCGACCCGGCCATCCGCGCCGCCTCCGCCGCCCCCGCCGGCCGTCCGGCACTACGTGAATGAAACTTTGCTGCGGCCAGGTCCGCAGCAAAGTTTCAGCCATGCACCCGGCCTGGGGGAGGTGCGGGACGCGGGGGCCGCTGGGTGAGGTTGAGCAGGCGGAGGGCGCGCTGCTTCTCGAAGTCCAGGGCCTGGCCGGGCGGGGCCGGGATCCGGCCGATGCGCCGGCCCAGCTCGGCTACCTCGGCCCGGACCCGCGGATCACTGAGCACCCGCAGGCCGAACGCCAGTTCCGCCGGGCTGATGTCCAGCCGCCGCTCGATGTCCAGGCCCAGCGCCACCGCGGCCAGGTCGTCCCGGCTGAACTGGCGGTGCGCCGGTCCGCGGGCCGGCCGGGCACCGGCCGGCCGCCACCGGGTAGCCGGCTCGCGGACCGGCGGCAGCAGGCCGAGAATCTCGCGGTACCGCAACATCCGCGGGGACGTACCGAGCTGCTGGGCGGCGGCCGAGATGCGCATAGGCGTTAAGCTAACAAATTCTTGTCAGAAATGAGCACCCGGTGCTGCGGGCAGGGCGGGCGGTGCCGTAGCGTCGAGCTGTCTACCCCAAGATCCTGCTGAGGAGTGTCATGCCCACGGAGCCCGTTCCGTTCAAGGTTGCCGATCTGTCCCTGGCCGACTTCGGCCGCAAGGAGATCCGGCTGGCCGAGCACGAGATGCCTGGCCTGATGGCCGTCCGCGCCGAGTACGCCGAGGCGCAGCCGCTGCGCGGGGCCCGGATCACCGGGTCGCTGCACATGACCATCCAGACGGCGGTGCTGATCGAGACGCTGGCCGCGCTGGGCGCGCAGGTCCGGTGGGCGAGCTGCAACATCTTCTCCACCCAGGACCACGCCGCGGCGGCGGTCGCGGTCGGCCCGGACGGCACGCCGGACGACCCGCAGGGCATCCCGGTGTTCGCCTGGAAGGGCGAGACGCTGGAGGAGTACTGGTGGTGCGCCGACCAGGCGCTGACCTGGCCGGGTCAGGACGGTCCGAACATGATCCTGGACGACGGCGGGGATGCCACCCTGCTGGTGCACAAGGGCGCCGAGTACGAGGGCGCCGGGGGCGTGCCGTCGGCCGCCGAGGACGACCCGGAGGAGTGGCGGGTCCTGCTCGACCTGCTGCGCCGCTCGCTGGCCGAGAAGGACGACCGGTGGACGGTGCTGGCCGAGGGTATCCGCGGCGTCACCGAGGAGACCACCACCGGCGTGCACCGGCTGTACGAGATGGCCCGGACCGGCACGCTGGCCTTCCCGGCCATCAACGTGAACGACTCGGTGACCAAGTCCAAGTTCGACAACAAGTACGGCTGCCGGCACTCGCTGATCGACGGCATCAAGCGGGCCACCGACGTGCTGATCGGCGGCAAGGTCACGGTGGTCTGCGGCTACGGGGACGTGGGCAAGGGCTGCGCCGAGTCGCTGCGCGGCCAGGGCGCCCGGGTCATCGTCACCGAGGTCGACCCGATCTGCGCGCTGCAGGCGGCCATGGACGGCTACCAGGTGGCGCTGCTCGAGGACGTGGTGACCACCGCGGACATCTTCGTCACCGCGACCGGCAACCGGGACATCATCACCGCGGACCAGATGAGCCGGATGAAGCACCAGGCCATCGTGGGGAACATCGGCCACTTCGACAACGAGATCGACATGGCCGGCCTGGGCGAGATCCCGGGCGTCCGCAAGCTGACCATCAAGCCGCAGGTGGACGAGTGGTTCTTCGCCGACGGGCACTCGATCATCCTGCTGTCCGAGGGCCGGCTGCTGAACCTGGGCAACGCGACCGGGCACCCCAGCTTCGTGATGTCCAACTCGTTCACCAACCAGGTGATCGCGCAGATCGAGCTGTTCACCAAGGCCGACGAGTACCCGGTCGGCGTGCACGTGCTGCCCAAGTACCTGGACGAGAAGGTGGCCCGGCTGCATCTGGACGCGCTGGGGGTGCGGCTCACCGAGCTGACCAAGGAGCAGGCCAGCTACATCGGCGTGCCGGTGGAGGGCCCGTACAAGCCGGACCAGTACCGGTACTGACCGGCCCGGCTACGGTGCTGGTCTGGACGGTGCGGTGAACGAGCAGCTGGATAGCTGGCCGCGCGGCGACATCGCGGATCCCGGGCTGGCCAGCAACGGGCTGGCCCGGATCGGCTGGGCGGAACGGTCCATGCCGGTGCTCCGCGGCATCGCCGCGCGGTTCGCCGCCGAGCGGCCGCTGGCCGGGCTGCGGATAGCGGCCTGCCTGCATGTCACGGCCGAGACCGCGGTGCTGGTCGGCGCGCTGCGGGCGGGCGGCGCCCAGGTGTTCCTGGCCGCCTCCAACCCGCTGTCCACCCAGGACGACATCGCGGCCGCGCTGCAGACCTCCGGAGCGGCCGTGGTGTACGCCCGGGCCGGGGATCTCGCGCTGTACGGCGAGCACATCGAGCGGGCCCTGGACGCCGGCCCGGACCTGGTCGTGGACGACGGCGGCGACCTGATGGAGGCGCTGCACACGCAGCGGCCCGACCTGCTGGGCAAGGTGGCGGGCGGCTGTGAGGCCACCCCGGCCGGGGTGATCCGGCTGCACCGGATGGCCAGCGAGGGCACGCTGGCCTTCCCGGCGGTGGCGGCGGACGCCACCGGCACCCGGCTGATGCTGGACAGCACGCACGGCACCGGCCAGTCGGTGGTCGATGGGCTGCTCCGGGCGACCAACATCCTGCTGGCCGGCCGGACCGTGGTGGTAGCCGGGTTCGGCTGGTGCGGCCGCGGCATCGCGCAGCGGGCCCGCGGGCTGGGCGCCCAGGTCATCGTCACCGAGGTGGACCCGGTCCGGGCGCTGGACGCGGTCATGCAGGGCTACCGGGTACTGCCGATGAGTGCGGCGGCGCCGCTGGGCGAGGTGTTCATCACCGCGACCGGGTCCCGGGACGTGATCGGTGCAGCGCACCTGGCGGCGATGCGGGACGGGGCGATCCTGGCCAACGCGGGGCATTTCGACGTCGAGGTAGACGTGCGGGCGCTGGCCGGCCTGGCCGTCAGCGTGCTCCCCGAGGTGCGCCCGCACACCGACGAGTACGTGCTGGCCGACGGACGGCGGCTGCTGCTGCTGGCCGAGGGGCGCATCGTGAACCTGGTCGCCGCCGAGGGCAACCCGGCCTCGGTGATGGACGTGGCGTTCGCCGGGCAGGCGCTGGTGCTGGCCTGGCTGGCCCGGTCGCACGAGTCGCTGCTGCCCGGCGTGCACCCGGTGCCGCCGGAGATCGACGACGAGGTGGCCCGGCTCGCGCTGGCCGCCACCGGCACCGCCATCGACGAGCTGACCCCGGCCCAGCAGGAGTACCTGAACTCCTGGCAGCAGACCTGACCGGGGCTAACCGGGGTCAGGGGACTGGGTGGCTGGCTGGGGTGGCGGGGTGTCCTCGGCGACCTCGGCGGTGCCCCGGCGGGCCAGCACGATGAGCGAGACGCCGCCGCCGATCAGGATGAGCCAGAAACTGATCAGCCGGTAAGCGATGGACGCGGCCAGCGCGGCCGAGGCGGTCATCCCGGCCGCGGTCAGCGCGGCCGTCAGCGCGATCTCGACCAGCGCGAACCCGCCCGGGGACAGCCCGGAGCTGCCCACCGCGGCGCCCGCGCCGTAGGCCAGCAGCAGCCCGTGCCAGGGCACCGGCTGCGCCGTGGCCAGGATCGAGCAGGCCAGGCAGCCGCAGTCGCCCAGCCAGTTCACCAGGGCCAGCACGAACACCAGGGCGTACCGGGTGCCCGGCAGGCTGATGCTGGCCACCCGGTCCAGGAACTCCTCCAGCGCGGCCGGGTCCATCCACGACTTGCCCCAGCGGCGGTGCAGCGGGCGGAGCAGCACGGCCAGGGTGCGGTGGATCCAGGCCCGGGCGGCCTGGTAGCGCAGCGCGAGCAGCACGGTGACGCCGGGGACCAGGAACACCGCCGCGCCGATCAGCCCGGCCAGCGTCGCGGCGGGCTGGCCGCCGAGGAACGCCCCGGCCAGCAGCACCAGAGCCAGCGCGGCCGAGGACACGATGGCCGAGACGGCCAGCGCCCAGCTGGTGATGGCCGGGCCGAGGCCGCGGCCGCGCAGCTGCTTGTAGGAGAACACCGCGGCCAGCTGGGCGCCGGCGAACGGGACCGCCATCGACAGTGCGTTGCCCGCGTAGGTGATCGACATCACCGTGCCGAGCGTGGCCTGGTCGCCCTCGGCCCGGAGCAGGATGACCCGGCTGATGCCGAATGCGGTCAGCGAGATCGCCTCGGCGACCAGCGCGGCCAGCACCCACCACCAGTTCAGGTGGGCCAGCGTGTGCAGCGACTGCAGCAGGATGTGCTCGTTGGTGACGATGACCGCGGCCAGGCCGGCCACCAAGATCACCACGACCGTGATCCGCCGCCACCGCTTCGCGGTTGCCCCGTTGCCCCCTGATGTGCCAGTCATCGGCGTGGGCTGCTCATCTGGTCATCTAGGCGGAAGAAACCCTCCTGGGCGGTCCACGGGCGTCCCGGGCTGGCCTGGCTCCGGCTGAGCCAGGCCGGGGGTGTCCGGCCCACGCGTGTCCGGGCCGGGCGGGTCCGGGCTGGGCGCGCCCGGTCCCGGTGCCGGGGCCGCCGGGGCCGCCACCGGGCCGCTGTCACCCAGGGTAACCCGGCCCATGATCCGGGCCTGCTCCCGCGCGCGCCGCTCGGCGAGCACCGCGCTGAGATAGTCGGGCGGCGTGCTGCCGCCCGGCGGGGGCGGGCTCACCTGGGCGGCCACCGCGGCCGCGATGCGCTGGCCGAAGTCCGTGCGGGCCGCCGGGGTGAGCGTGTAGTACCGGCTCAGGTACTGGCGGGCGGTTTCCGCCGTGCCGTCGTCCAGCCCGGACAGCTGCAGCGTGGCTGCCCAGCCGGCCAGCGCGGGCGGCATGGTGGGCAGCGCGGCAGCCGGGCCGCGCGGCTGCGGCATCCGCTCGGTGATGACGAACGTGCCGGCGAAGATGTCGCCGAGCCGCTTGCCGCTGGCCGACAGCAGCGAGGTGACCAGGGCCAGGAAGCCGAGGGTCAGCCAGATCTCCAGTACCGCCAGCAGGGCCCGCATCAGCGCCTGGCGGAACCGCTCCGGCCCGCCGTCGTCACTGACCACCCGCAGGCCCAGGGCCAGCTTGCCCAGCGACCGGCCGCGGCTCAGCGTCTCGATGGTGACCGGGTAGCCGACCACGACCAGCACGAACACGGTCAGCGCCACCGCGGCCAGCGCGGCCGGGTTGAGCGCGCCGCCGGCCGCCGCCGCGACGGCCACCCCGGACAGCAGGATCAGCAGCACCAGCTGGACCAGCAGATCGATGGCCAGCGCCACGGCACGGCTGGGGAACCGGGCGCATGGCACATCGATGACCACGGCCTCGCCGGTGACTACCTCGGCCACGAATTTCCCCAGTCCGGTTGATTCCGGCACAAGGCTAGCCGCCAGCGGCCGGGCGGGGCCGGCCGCCGCCCCGTTACCCTCCAGGGGTGGACGTCGACGCGTACGTGGCCGCGCACCAGGCCGACTGGGCCCGGCTCGACGCGCTGGTCCGGCGGCGGCGCAGCCTGACCGGCGCCGAGGTGGATGAGCTGGTCACGCTGTACCAGCGGACCACCACCCACCTGTCCACGCTGCGCTCGGCCGGGCATGATCCGGCCCTGGCGGCCCGGCTGTCCGGGCGGGTCGCCCAGGCCCGGACCGCGGTGACCGGCGCGCACACCCCGGCCTGGTCGGTGCTGGCCAGGTTCGCCGTGGTGTCGTTCCCGGCCATGGCCTACCGGCTGCGCTGGTGGTGGGCCGGCACCGCGGGCGGCTCCATCCTGGTGGCCGTGCTGCTGGGCTGGTGGGTGGCCCGGGCACCCGCCGTGCAGGCGGCGCTGCTGCCCCGGGCCGAGGTCCGCGACCTGGTGAACCACGAGTTCCAGAACTACTACTCGCAGTACGCGGCCACCTCGTTCGCGGCCAAGGTGTGGACGAACAACGTGTGGGTGGCGGCCGAGTCGCTGATCTTCGGCGTGCTGCTCGGGCTGCCTACCTTGCTGGTGCTGTTCGAGAACGCGGCCAACGGGGGCGTCCAGGGCGGGCTGATGTTCGCGCACGGCAAGGGCGGGCTGTTCTTCAGCCTGATCCTGCCGCACGGCATGCTGGAACTCAGCGCGGTGTTCCTGGCCGCGGCGGCCGGGCTGCGGCTCGGCTGGTGCATCATCGACCCAGGACCGCGGCCCCGCGGCCGGGCCCTGGCCGAGGAAGGGCGCAGCGCGCTGACGATCGCGCTGGGGCTGATCGTCGTGCTGCTGGTGTCCGGGGTCATCGAGGCGTTCGTCACGCCGTCGCCGCTGCCATCGTGGGCGCGGATCGGCATCGGCGCGGTGGCCGAGGCGGCCTTCCTCAGCTACGTCATCCTGCTCGGCAGGCGCGCCGCGGCGGCCGGCCGGACCGCGGACATGGAGCACGCGCCGGATGCCGCGCCGGTGGCAGGCTGACCATTTACAGCCGGCCGGCCGCCTTGAGCTCCAGGTACGCGTCGGCCAGCGCGGCGGGCAGCCGGTCCGGCGGCGCGTCCACCACCTGCACGCCCTGCCGCCGCAGCAGCGCGGTGATCCGCTCCCGCTGGGCCAGCGCGGTCTCGGCCGCGGCCGCGCCGTAGACCTGGTCCGCGCCGCCCCGGCCGGCCGCCAGCTCGGCCAGCCGGGGATCGGACACCGCCGCGATCATGATCAGATTCCGGGCGACCAGGGTGCCGAGCCGGGGCAGCAGGCCTTCCTCGATCACCACCGGGTTCAGGTCGGTGAGCAGCACGACCAGGCAGCGGCGGCGGGCCACGGTGAGCACCGCGCTGGCCAGCGCCGCGGTGTCGGTCTCGGTCAGCTCGGCGTCCAGCGGGGCCAGCGCCGTGGTCACCGCGGCCAGCACGGACGACCGCGGCGCGCCGAGCACCCGGGCCCGCAGCCGCCGGTCGAACGCGATCAGGTTGACCTGGTCCCCGGCCCGGGTGGCCAGCGCGGTGAGCAGCAGGATCGCGTCCATCGAGGCGTCCAGCCGGGGAATGCCAGCCACCCGGCCCGCCGCGGTCCGGCCGGTGTCCAGCACGACCAGGATCCGGCGGTCCCGTTCCGGCCGCCAGGTGCGGACCATCACGTCACCGCGGCGGGCCACCGCCCGCCAGTCGATGGACCGGACGTCGTCGCCGAGCACGTACTCACGCAGCGAGTCGAACTCGGTGCCCGGCCCGCGCAGCAGCGACCGGTGCTGCCCTTCCAGCTGGCGCAGCCGGGCCAGCTTCTCGCCCAGGTGGCGTCGGCTGCGGAACGGCGGCAGCACCCGGACCGACCAGGCCACCGCGTGGCGGCGCTGCCGGGCGGCCAGCCCGAGCGGCCCGGACGAGCGGATGATGACCATCGCGGACGGCTTGTCGCCGCGGCGGTCCGGGGTGAGCGTGCTGGTCACCGAGCCCTGCCCGCCCGCCGGAACGCGCAGCGCGGCCCGGCTGGGCACGGCGTGCGCGCTCGGCGGCCAGGCGGCCCGCACCACGGCGCGCAGCGGCCGCCGGCCCGGGTTGCGCACCGTGACCGTGACGGTCGCCGTCTCGCCGAGCAGCACCCGGGTGTCGCCGGACCGGGTGACCCGCAGCCGCCGCAGGCTGGCCGCCAGCAGCAGGTCCGCGACGATGGCCGCGGCCAGCAGCAGGTTCACCACCAGCAGCGCGGCCACGGTACGGAACGCCAGTACCAGCAGCGCGCCAGCCAGCGCAGCCAGTGCCGTCCGCCCGGTCAGGGCCATGGCCGGGTTACCGGGGCACCGGCACGGAGGCGAGCACGGCCTCGAGCACGCCGTCCGGCGTCGCGCCCTCGAGTTCCGCCTCGGGCCGGAGCTGGACCCGGTGCCGCAGGGTGGGCCGGGCCAGCGCCTTCACGTCGTCCGGGGTGACGTAGTCGCGGCCCGCCAGCCAGGCCCACGCCCGGCTGGTCGCCTGCAGCGCGGTCGCCCCGCGCGGGGACACGCCGAGCCGCAGCGCCGGGGACTCCCGGGTGGCCCGGCACAGGTCCACGATGTACCCGGCCACGTCGCCGGCCACCCGGACGTTGCGGACCGCGGCCGTGGCCGCGGCCAGCTCGGCCGGCCCGGCCACCGGCTTGATCCCGGTGGCGGCCAGGTCGCCGGGGTCGAAACCGGCCGCGTGCCGGGCCAGGATGCCGATCTCCTCGTCCCGCTCGGGCAGCCCGACCGAAAGCTTGACCAGGAACCGGTCCAGCTGCGCCTCGGGCAGCGGGTACGTGCCCTCGTACTCGATAGGGTTCTGGGTCGCCGCCACCAGGAACGGCTCGGGCAGCCGCCGTGGCGTGCCCTCCACCGAGACCTGCCGCTCTTCCATCGCCTCGAGCAGCGCGGCCTGCGTCTTGGGTGGCGTCCGGTTGATCTCGTCGGCGAGCAGCAGGTTGGTGAATACCGGTCCCTCACGGAACTGGAACAGCGCCGTCTTCGCGTCGTAGATCAGCGAGCCGGTGATGTCCCCGGGCATCAGGTCCGGGGTGAACTGGACCCGGGTGCTGCGCAGCGCCAGCGCGGCGGCCAGCGAGCGCACCAGCAGGGTCTTGGCCACCCCGGGCACGCCCTCGAGCAGCACATGACCCCGGCACAGCAGGCCGATGACCACGCCGGTCAGCACGGCGTCCTGGCCCACGATGGCCTTGCCGACCTCGGCGCGGACCGCTTCCAGCGCGCCGCGCACGTCATCCGGCCCGGCGCTGCCCGTGCTCATGGGATCTGTGCCGTGGCCGGGGAAATCGGCCAGCCCGGCTGCGGGTGGGTGTTCGGCGGTCAATGCGTGCGTACCTCTTCCTCGACAGCATCGATATCACGGCCCAGCGCGACCAGCGCGGCATCGTCGCGCGGAACCGGCCCGAAAAGGACTTCCCGCAGTCTGGCCGGCTCGCGGCCGGTTCGCGCGGACACCGCGGCACACACCGTGTCCGGATCCGCGGTGGCGGGCAGCGCCAGCCGGGTGGTGATCCGGCGGGTGGCCGCGCTGCGCAGCACGGCGGCGGCCCGGTCGCGGGAGTGCCGGGACCGGTATAGCCGGCCATGGCCCTCCACCGTTTCCGACGCGCGCACCACGACCGGGAGCGGCTCGGTGACCAGCGGGCCGAGCCGCCGGATCCGCCACAGCGCGGCCAGCGCGACGGCCAGGAACACCTGCAGCGTGACCAGGTAGGCCGGGCCGGGGATCTCCTGCAGCAGCGATTTCGGCGGCGCCGGGCTGGCCGCGCCCGGTACCACCGGCGGGCCGGGCACCAGCCAGACGATCTGCCGGCTGCCGGCCAGCAGGTTCAGCGCCAGCGCCGCGTCGCCGCGGCTGGCCAGGCCGGCGTTGGTCAGCGGCGCCCCGCTGCCGAGCAGGGTGACCGACCGGCCCGCCGACTGGTAGCGCACCAGCGAGGGGTGACCGTCCACCCGGTAGCACTGCCAGGCGCCGGCCGCCGTGTCGCGCATCAGCACGCCACCCATGACGGCGTTCCCGGCGGCCCGCGCGGCCGGCAGCGGGCAGCCCGGGCCGGCGGCCTGCCCGGCCGCAGTGCCGGCCACCGTCGTGCCCGGGTACGCCGTGCGGCCGGCGCTGGCTGGCGCCGGGGGGAGCGCCGCCAGGGCAGCCAGGCTCCGGCTGTCCGGCTCCACCACCAGCAGGTTGGTGTGCAGCCTGACCAGGGCGGTCAGCTGACTCTGGGTGAGCAGGTACGGGCTGGTCAGCACCAGGCCGGGGGGCGGCCGGCCGCGTCGCGCACCGCCTCCTGGGCGGCGGCCGTGCTGGTCACGGCCGTGACCGGCTGGCCGCGGCGGCCGAGGATCTGGGCCAGCGCGCGGGTGCCCTGCCCGCCCGGGCTGGCCGGGTTCAGGTAGCCGCCCACCGGCCGCGGCGGGGTGAGCAGCGCGACCAGGATCCCGCCCAGCAGCACAGCACCGGCCACCAGTATTGCTGTGCGCTGCCGGGGCGCTTTAACCCGCCCCTTTGGTGCGGGGCGTCGCCCGCCTTCCTCGCTCGTTCCGCCCCGCCCACCGCCCCATTCCCCCGGCACGGTCGGGCCGGCGCCAAGACCAGCTGGCGTACTCATGCCGCATCACTCGTGCTGGGCTCGGCGGGCCGGGCGGACTGCAGGCGGGTGTCCAGGGACCGCACCAGGGCGTAGCCGCCGGCGGTGCCGGGGCGCTCGCCGTAGCAGATGTCATCGAACAGCCGGGCCGCGTCATGCAGCGCGTCCGCCTCAGCGGGCAGCACCAGCCCGGCCTCGGCGGCGATCTCGTCCGCGGTCCGGCCCAGCCGGGGGCTGAGCACCCCGCGCTCTTCGAGCTGCCGGGCGATCCCCCGGACGGCTTCCAGGATGGCTGCCGCGTAGTCGCCCGCGCTGGCCAGCTTGGCCGCGCGCTGCCGGTGATCGGCCGCGCTCAGCGGCTGCCCGCTGGGCGCCGCCTGGCCAGCTTCGCGGTGCGTCCGGGCCAGCGGGCCCAGCCGGGCCAGCACCAGGGCGACGCCCAGCGCGGTCAGCGCGGCCAGCGCGACCACCGACCACCAGCCGCCCGGGAACGACTGGCCCGCGGTGTACAGGTCGTTCAGCAGCCGGTTGACCGCGTCGAGCAGCCGCTGGGCCAGGGACTCGTGCCGGTGGTAGATGGCCTTGGACAGCTCGGTGCGGGCCAGCGTCTGGCCGGCCTGCCGGCTGACCAGCGGAGTGCCGCCGGCCGGGCCAGCGCGCCCGGGCCCAGCCGGGCCAGCCCGCTCAGGCCCAGCCGGGCCGGGTTCACCACGGCGGCGGGGCACCCGCGGCGGTCGGCGGAGCCCCTGGCGGGGCCGCGGGCGGCGCGGCGGCGGCCGGCTGGCCGGGCCGGGGTGGCTGCCACGCGGCGGCGAAATCGCTGTCCGCCAGCGGCCCGCCGCCGGCCGCGGTGCGCAGCGCCAGGTCCAGCCCTTCCTTGCGCATCCGCATGTCCACGTAGAGCAGCACGGTGACCGCCGCGCTGATCGGCCGGGTCACCGTGCCCGCCGCGATCGTGCCGATCGCGGCGATGACCGTCCCGGCCGTGAACCCGGCGCTGCCGCCGAACAGCGTGCTCAGGAACAAGAACGGGAGCTGCAGGATGGAGCCGGCCACCGCGACGATGATGCCGGCCAGCAGCAGGATGCCGAACACCCGCCAGAAGCTGCGCCGGACCAGCCGCCACGACCGGGCCAGCGCGGCGCCGGGCCGCTCCTGTTCCAGCACGACCACGGGCGTCACCAGGCTGAACATGGTGGAGAACCAGATGCTGAGCACGACCGCCACGAGGAACCCCGGCACCCCGATGGCCACGATGATCACTGGGGACGCGCCGGCCGCGAACCCGATCAGCAGGATGAGGCCGAGCACCAGCAGCGGGCCCAGTCCGGCCAGCAGCACGAGCAAGGTGGCCAGCAGCACGCTGGGCAGCCGCGGCGCCGCGGCCCGCCACGCGTCCCCGGCACTGATCCGCTGGCCGCTGGCTTCGCGGGCGATGACCGGCGCGAGCAGTCCGGCCAGCACGGCCTGCACGATGATGGTCAGCAGCACGGTCACGCCGAGCACCGGCAGCGCGTCGGCGAAGATCTGGCCGAGCAGGTGCTCGGCCTGCTGCGAGGTGAGGTTCTGGCCCGGGCTGGACACGTTGACCAGGTTCCGGGTGACCGCGACCGAGATGATCACCGAGATCGTCATGATGATGGCGGCGATGCCCAGGGTGGCCTTGGGGTTGCGGCGGATGGTCGCGAACGAGCCGTCGAGGATCTCGCCCAGGCCGAGCGGGCGGAGCGGGATCACCCCGGGTTTGGGGGCGGGGTCGCCGTAGCGGGGCCCCGGGCCCGGCGGTGGCGGCCCGTAGTCCGGCTGCCAGGGCCCCGGGTGGCCATACCCCGGCTGGCCGTATCCGGGCTGGCCGGGCAGGGGCGGGGCGCTGCCCGGTGCCGGCCGCGGGCTAGCCGCGCCGAGGTCGGCTGGCGGGAACCATGGCTGCGGCTGCGCTGGTGGCCCGTCCCCTGGCGTGTCCGACGACGGACTGTCTGTCATGGTTCTCCCTCGCGGCGCTGCCGCCGCGGCTGCCTGCGCGGCGCCTCGCCGCCGGACTGCTCGCTGCTGGGCGGGCGCCCCCTCGCCCTGCTGGCGCCCATACTCGCACGAAGCAGGCCGGGCATGAAGCCACGGTGCCGGAACAGCGGCCCGCGCGGGGCGTGGTCGACCCGCTGCCCCGGCCGGGGGCAGACTCAGCCTATGGAGCTGCCCACGCTGCGCTGGCTCGACGGCGACCAGGGCCCGGCGATCGCACTGCTCGACCAGACCCGGCTGCCGGCCGAGGAGAGCGTGGTCACCTGCGCCAGCGTCCCCGAACTGATCGACGCCATCCGCCGCCTGGTGATCCGCGGCGCCCCGGCGCTGGGCCTGGCCGGCGCGTTCGGCGTGGCACTGGCCGCGTACCGGGGCGAGGACGTGGCGGCCGCGGCCCGCGCGCTGGCCGCGGCCCGCCCGACCGCGGTGAACCTGGCCTGGGGTACCGGCCGTGCCCTCGCTGCCTACCAGGCTGCCCAGCAGGCCGGAGGCCCCGATATCGAACGCCAGTGCGCCGAAGCGGCCCTGGCCGCGGCCCGGGCCATCGCGGCTGATGAAGCCGCGGCCAGCGCGGCGATGGCCCGGCACGGGCTGCCGCTGGTTCCGGCGGGCGGCCGGGTGCTGACACACTGCAACACCGGCGCGCTGGTGTCCTCCGGCGAGGGCACCGCGTTCGCGGTGATCCTGGCCGCGCACCGCGCGGGCCGGCTGGCCAGGCTGTGGGTGGACGAGACCCGCCCGCTGCTGCAGGGCGCCCGGCTCACCGCCTGGGAGGCCCGGCGGGCCGGCATGGACTACGCGGTGCTGCCCGACGCGGCCGCGGCCGGGCTGCTGGCCAGCGGCGCGGTTGACGTGGTGCTCACCGGCGCGGACCGGATCGCCGCCGACGGCAGCGTGGCCAACAAGGTTGGCACCTATGGCCTGGCCGTGCTGGCCCGGCACCACGCGGTGCCGTTCGTGGTGGTCGCACCGGTGTCCACCATCGACTTCGGCACCGCCGACGGCAGCGGCATCGTGCTCGAGCACCGCCCGGCTGACGAGGTGACCACGCTGGCCGGCCAGCCCATCGCACCGGCCGGCAGCCCGGGGTACAACCCGGCGTTCGATGTCACTCCGGGTGGCCTGATCACAGCTCTGGTAACAGAGCGTGGTGTTGCTCAGCCGGTGAACAGCGGTACCCTGCGTGTGCTGGGCGATCTTACCGCCGAGCGGAAGAGTGCCGTCCCTGACGTTTCCGTGGAACTATGAGGCCCATGAAAGGTCGTGTGCTCGTCGTCGATGACGACGCTGCCCTGTCCGAGATGCTCGGCATCATGCTCCGCGGCGAGGGCTTCGAGCCCACCTTCGTCGCCGACGGGGACAAGGCCATCGAGGTATTCCGGGATACTCATCCCGACCTGGTCCTGCTTGACCTGATGCTGCCGGGTGCGGATGGCATTGACGTATGCCGCCAGATCCGCACCGAATCTGGTGTGCCTATCGTCATGCTCACCGCGAAGAGCGACACTGTGGACGTGGTGCTAGGACTGGAGTCCGGGGCAGACGACTACATCGTCAAGCCGTTCAAGTCCAAGGAACTGATCGCCCGCGTCCGGGCCAGGCTGCGCCGCACCGACGACCCCGCGCCGGAGATGCTGCAGATCGTGGACGTGGAGATCGACGTGGCCGGGCATTCGGTGAAGCGCAACGGCCGGCCGGTCAGCCTCACCCCGCTGGAGTTCGACCTGCTGGTCGCGCTGGCCCGCAAGCCGCGTCAGGTGTTCACCCGGGAGGTGCTGCTGGAGCAGGTCTGGGGCTACCGGCACGCTGCGGACACCCGGCTGGTCAACGTGCACGTGCAGCGGCTCCGCGCGAAGATCGAGAAGGACCCGGAGCACCCGGAGATTGTGGTAACCGTACGCGGCGTGGGCTACAAAGCAGGGCCTGCCTGATCAGGGGCCGGCCTGCCGCGACCCGGCAGGTTCCCCAGCAGCGTGGAGAAGGACCATGGAGGGGGTAGCGAGCAGCGAAGCGGGGCGAGGCCCGCGGCAGGACTCGCCGACCGCTGGCTCGCGGCTGACCCTGCTGGTGCGGCGGGTGGCCCGGCGGCTGCCGCCGCAGGCCCGCCCGGCCCTCCGCGCCGCGCGGCGCCGGGCCCGGCTGCTGGCCGGCCGCTGCGCCGCCGCTGGCACCGCTCGCTGCAGCTCCGGGTCGTCGCGACCACCCTGGTCATCTGCGTGGTGGTGGCCACCGTGCTCGGCTTCTTCCTGGTTCAGCAGATCGCCAGCGGCCTGCTGAACAGCACCCGGACGGCGGCGGCGCACCAGATCAGCGAGGGCCTGATCACGGCCAAGAACGACGCGGGCCTGGAGGGCACCGCCGGGGACCAGGAAAAGGCGCTGCCCCAGCTAACCGCCGACCTGCAGGCCCTGAGCGGGCCGGGGGACACGTTCGACGTGGTGATCCTCACCCAGACGTCGGGCGACTCCGCCTTGATCGGTGAGTACGGCAACATGAACCTCAACCCGGACAGCCTGCCCAGGAAGCTGATCGCCAGTGTGACCCAGGAGCAGCAGAAGGGCCGCACCGACGACCTGGTGTCCACGCCGACGCAGATGAGCTACCTGCACGGCCGGCCGCCGGTTCCCGGGCTGGCCATCGGCGGCGTGATCAGCCCGCGCGCCCAGCTGTACTACCTGTTCCCGATGGAACAGCAGCAGCAGACGCTGGCCCTGGTGCAGCGGGCCATGCTCGGCGGTGGGCTGGCCCTGGTCGTGCTGCTGGTCGGCATCGTCTCGCTGGTCACCCGGTGGGTGGTCGTGCCGATCCGGGAGGCGGCCGAGGCGGCCAAGCGGCTGTCCGATGGCCAGCTCGAGCAGCGGATGCCGGTCCGCGGCACCGACGACCTGGCCGCCCTGGCCAGGTCATTCAATGACATGGCGGCCAGCCTGCAGGAGAAGCTGCATGAGCTGGAGGAGCTGTCCAAGGTGCAGCGGCAGTTCGTCTCCGACGTGTCGCACGAGCTGCGCACCCCGCTGACCACGATCCGGATCGCGGCGGACGTGCTGTTCGCGGCGCGCGAGGACCTGCTGCCCGCCGCGGCGCGGTCGGCAGAACTGCTCGAGGGCCAGCTGGAGAGGTTCGAGTCGCTGCTCGCCGACCTGCTGGAGATCAGCCGGTACGACGCCAACGCGGCCACCCTGGACGCCGAGTCGGCCGACGTGTGTGACCTGGTCCGGCGGGCCGCGGCCGACGCCGAGCAGCTGGCCGCGCGGCGTGGTACCCGGATCGATTTCCGGCTGCCCGCCGAGCCGTGTGTCGCCGAGGTGGACCGGCGCCGCGTCGAGCGGATCCTGCGCAACCTGCTGGACAACGCGGTCGAGCACGGCGAGGGCCGGGACGTGGTGGTCACCGTGGTCGGGGACCGGGACGCGGTCGCGATCGCGGTCCGGGACCACGGCTGCGGCTTCGGGCCGGGCGAGGCGCAGCTGGTGTTCGACCGGTTCTGGCGGGCCGACCCGGCCCGGGCCCGGACCACCGGCGGCACCGGGCTCGGCCTGGCCATCGCGCAGGAGGACGCCCGGCTGCACAACGGCTGGCTGCAGGCCTGGGGGGAGCATGGCAAGGGCTCGGTGTTCCGGCTCACCGTGCCCAGGGTTTGCGGGCAGCAGCTGATCGGCTCGCCGCTGCCGCTCGGCCCGGACGAGGCGGAGCCCGGCCCCGAGCTGGTCCGCTCCCCGATCGTGCTGCGCCTGGACGACGTCATCGAGCCGGGCCCGCCCGGCTCCGGATTCGCCGCCACCGAGCCGGACAGGCCGGCGCGGTGCACCGGCCAGTGGCTGACCGGCGCCCGCGGCTGCGCTGGCTGGTGGTCGCGCTGGCTGCGCTGGCCACCGTGGCGGGCTGCGCGGAGGTGCCGGTCAGCGGGTCGCTGCAGTCCACCAAGCTGCCGGCCTCCGTCGGCGGTCAGCAGCAGGGCACGCTGTGCTGCGCGCAGATCATGAGCCCGCCCCAGCCGGGCTGGAGCCCGGTCACGATCGTGCAGAACTTCATCCTGGCCGGTGCGGACTTCACCGATGGCCACGCGATCGCCCGGCAGTACCTGACCCCGGCCGCGAATTCGTCGTGGCAGCCCGGGCCCGGCCCGGCGGTCATCGTGATCGCCCAGGCCCCGGGCGTGTCCCCGGCGCTGCCCCCCCAGCTGAACTCGCAGAAGACCGAGGTCGTGGAGATCACCGCCAGGGAGCTGGGTGCGGTCAACGCGACCGGCCAGTACATTCCGGCCCCCGACGGGCAGAAACCGCTGACCCAGCGCTTCGGCCTGAAGCTGGTGGGCCACCAGTGGCGGATCGACAGCCTGCCCGGCAGCGGCCGGGTGTCCCGGGAGCTGCTGCTCAGCAAGGGCTTCTTCCAGCAGGCCTATCAGCCGCGGAACCTGTACTACTTCGACCCGGCCTACAAGAACCTGGTGCCGGATCCGGTGTTCCTGCCGGTCAACACCGCCGAGCCGGCCACCGTTCTGGTCAACGCCCTGCTGGCTGAGCCACAGGGCTGGCTGGAGGGCGCCGCGTACTCGGGGTTCCCGGCGGGCAGCCGCTCCGTCCGGGTGCAGATCCCGCCGGGCAGCAAGACCGCCATCGTCGACGTGAGCATGCCCAGGACGGCCGCGACCCGGACGGCCCTGGCCGAGATGTCTGCGCAGCTGGTCTGGACACTGACCAGCACCGCGTACGGATCGCGGACCATCCAGGCGGTGAAGCTCGAGGTCAACGGCCGGGCCTGGACCCCCCCGGGCAGCGGCAGCGCGGTGCAGGACCGGACCGGCTACCCGCAGCCGTGCCTGCAGCCGCCGTCCGGGCACCAGAGCCTGTACTTCCTGACTACGAGCGGCGCGGCCCGGGTACTGCCCGCGCGCAGCAACAGCAGCCGGCCGGTGCCCGGCCAGGCCGGCACCAGCCAGATCCCGCTCAGCAGCATCGCGGTCTCGCCGGACCAGCACTACCTGGCCGGGACCAGCGCGGCGGCCGGCGGCACCGTGTATGTCAGCGACCTGGCCGCGGCCGCGCAGCCGCATGCCAGCCAGTCCGCGCGGGCGCTGCACGTGCGGATCACTGGCATGAAGGTCAGCGCGGCCAGCTGGGACTATCAGGACAACCTGTGGGTGGCGGGCAGCATCCACGGCCGGCCGCGGTGCGGGTGCTGCAGGGCAGCGGCGGCGCGCCAGACATCGTGACGCTGCCGGCCGGCATCCGGCAGATCACCGCGTTCCGGGTGGCCCCGGACGGGGTGCGGGTCGCGCTGATCGTGTCCACCCAGGCCGGCCCGCACGTGCTGCTGGCCGCCGTGGTGCACAGCGGCAACCAGGTGGCCCTGGCCAGCGCCGGCGAACTGGGCGCCGACCTGACCCAGCCGACGTCGCTGAGCTGGTATGACGCCGACCACCTGGTGGTGGTGGACCAGGCGGACGTCGGGCAGCAGCTATTCGAGGTGCCGGTCAACGGCGACCGTTCCACGTTCCAGAGCATCCAGCCGGGGATGATCTCGATCACCGCGGCCGGCCCGCACAATGATCTGTTCGCCACCTTGTTGACCGGCCAGCTGGCCCGGTCCGTCGGCCTCGGCGAGCTGTGGAGCACGCCGCTGGCCGGCCAGGACGCCACCTACCCCGGCTAGTGCTGGCCCGGGGGGACGACCCCCCCGGGCCCCCGATCGCCGCTTCGCGGCGCACAGGCAGGACAGCGGTTTCCGCCACGCTGTCGCGGTTCCTCCCGGTGCGGCATCTGCCCAGGTGCCCCGACGTGGGCAAGAAGACAGTCCGGGCTCCTGACATCCGGCCCCGGGCAAGCTAGCGTCGTCATATGGCACCCGTCCGGGTCCGTGGTTGCGCCGTGCGGGGTACCCCGGCAGCGGGGTGCCCGGCCTGGCAAGCCGATGCCAGCCGCAGGCGAAACGGCCCACGTAAGGCGACTTGTCGTCGACCGATCACGGTGCGGCTTAGAGGTAAGTCCTGCCCCGCCGGGGGATCAGGTGTCCCCCGGACCGGGAGAAGGGCCTTCGTGGCAACAGGCCCGCGAATCCCTCAGCAGGCGGATGTGGGGACGAAGACCAGGTCGGCCGGACGGGTGCCACCCACACAGAAGGTCGAAGGGGGTATCCCACGTGGACATCATCTTCAGGGGTCGGCGGACGGGTGTACCGGAGCGCTTCCGTGACTACGCGACGGCCAAGCTTGGCAAGGTCGTGAAGCTCGACCAGAAGACGATAAGTATCGATGTGGAAATCACCCTGGAGCGCAATCCGCGCCAGTCCGCGCAGCGGGAACGGGTCGAACTGACCGTGTACTCGCGCGGGCCGGTGATCCGCGCGGAAGCGGCCGCCGACGACCGCTTCCAGGCGCTCGACCGGGCGGCGGCCAAGCTGGAGACGCACATGCGGCGCGCCTGTGACCGGCGCAAGCCGCGCAAGCCCGGGCACGGTGGGCCCGCCGACCCGGCCCAGGTAGTGGCGGCGGCCGCGGCCAGCGGCCAGCCGCGGCCCGGCTGTGGACGGCGCGGCGGACGGTGCACCGGCCGGTCCTGCGGATGACACCAGCCTGGACGACTGGCCGGACACTGAAGTGCATCTCGACGGCGTGGTGCCGATCCCGATGGAAGGAGATGGCCCGCTGGTCGTGCGGGAGAAGTTCCACAACGCGACGCCGATGAGCATCGACCGGGCGCTGCATGAGATGGAACTGGTGGGGCACGACTTCTTCCTGTTCCGGGATGAGGCGAGCCGGCTGCCGAGCGTGGTGTACCGGCGGCGGGGTTACGACTACGGGGTCATCCGCCTGGTGGAGGAGGTGTCCCGGCCGCCATCCCGCTCCCCGGTCGGCGCTAACCAGCGGGTAGGGGAGAATCGAGTCACCCGGTAGGCGATATCCGGTCCCCGAACCGTGCGGGCCGCACGGTGACCGGAGCCCCCGGTTTGCGCGGCTGCCCCCGCTGCGCCAGAGTTTGAGCACTGTTCGCGGCGGGTGGCATCCGCGCCGGCAGTGCACGCAGGGTCAATAGGAGGTGCCATGCGCGGAGATCCCGCGGTGTCCACAGATCCCGGTGCGGCTTCGGGGTCGGTGCATTCCCCCGCCTCCGATCCGATCCGCGCCCTCATCGTGGATGACCATGCCTTGTTCCGCCGTGGCCTGGAGATGGTGCTGGCCGCCGAGGACGACATCGAACTGGTCGGCGAGGCGAGCGACGGCGCGGAAGCGGTGCAGAAGGCGGGTGAGTCACTGCCCGACGTGGTGCTGATGGACATCCGGATGCCCAAGTCCAGCGGCATCGAGGCGTGCCGGGAGATGAAGGAAGTGGCGCCCAGCTCGAAGATCGTCATGCTGACGATCAGCGACGAGGAGGAGGACCTGTTCGAGGCGATCCGCGCCGGGGCCAGCGGTTACCTGCTGAAGGACATCCCGCTGGACGAGGTGGCGGACGTGGTCCGGCAGGTGCACGGCGGGCAGTCGCTGATCAACCCGTCGATGGCGGCCAAGCTGCTTACCGAGTTCGCCGCGCTGAACAAGCGCGACCAGGAGGAGCGCGCCGAGCAGGTGCCCCCGCCCAAGCTCACCGACCGCGAGATGCAGGTACTCAAGCTGGTCGCCAAGGGGATGAACAACCGGGACATCGCCAAGGAGCTGTTCATCTCGGAGAACACGGTCAAGAACCACGTCCGCAACATCCTCGAGAAGCTGCAGATCCACTCGCGGATGGAAGCGGTCATGATCGCGGTCCGGGAAAAGCTGATCGAGTTCAGCTAATCGGGTTTAGCTAGCAGAGCGCGGTCAGCTCCCCGTGGTCAGCGCAGAGTGCAGCCGCTCGGCCAGGTGCGGCGGGCTGACCTGGCCCAGCTCGACCGCGGAGCAGCCCACCCAGCTGGCCGCCTCGCGCAGCGCCTGGGCCATCGGCCCGGCCGCGGCCGCCGAGTCCAGGGACAGCTGGCGGGCGACCAGCGTCTGGCCCTGGCGCACCGGGTCGACCCGGCCGAGCAGCCGGCCCCGGGCCAGCAGCGGCATCGTGTAGTACCCGTGCACCCGCTTGGCCTTAGGCACATAGGCCTCCAGGCTGTGCTCGAAGCCGAACATCCGCCGGGTCCGCTTGCGGTCCCACAGCAGCGAGTCGAACGGCGAGAGCAGGGTGACCCGGTGCCGGCCGCGCGGCGGCGCGGCCAGCGCGGCCGGGTCAGCCCAGCCGGGCACCGGCTTGCCCGCCACCTCGACGGTGACCGGGGTCAGCCCGGCGGCCAGTGCGGAATCGGCGGCCAGCTCCGCGTGCCCGGCCTGGCCGTCGGTCAGCTCGCGCAGCCGGTGATAGTCGATCAGGTCGGCCCGGGTCACCACGCCGAGCGCACGGGCGGCCACCCCGGCCAGGTGGGCCAGGCACTCCGCGTCGGTCTTCTCGCTGTCCAGCAGCTCGCCGGGGAGCACCCGCCCGGGCAGGTCGTACACCCGGCGCCAGCCGTCCCGGCGGACGCAGACGACCTCGCCCACGTCCAGCAGCCACTCGACGGCGATCTTCGTGTCCGACCAGTCCCACCACGGTCCGCCGGCCTTCGCCCCGCCCAGCTGGGTCGCGTTCAGCGGGCCGTCCGCGCGCAGCCGGGCCAGCACCTCGGCGCAGGTCCGTTCGTGGCTCTGGTGCCAGCGGCGGCCGCGGGCACGCAGCGCCCGGCGCCGGAACGCGTACCACGGCCACTCCTCGACCGGCAGCACGCACGCCGCGTGTGACCAGTACTCGAACGCGGCCGGCCGGCCCGGATTCCAGTAGGCCCGCTCGATCCGCTGCCGCGGCACCGGGCCGAGCCGGGCGTACGCGACCAGCTCGTGCGACCGGGCCAGCACGCTGATCGTGTCCAGCTGGACCGCGCCGACCCGGCGCAGCATGGCCGGCACGCCGCCGCGGCGGCCGTTCGCGCCGAGAAAGCCCTGGGCACGCAGCGTGATCAGCCGGGCCTCGTCGGCAGACAGGGACAGCTCAGCGGCTGGCTCCAGGGTGTTCACCACAAAACGGGGAGCCTAGCGCCGGGCACTGACAAACTGGGAGTGGCTACCAGCCGGGCTAACACCGGGCCGATTTAATACCAGTCTTCGAAGATGTTGGTGGACAGCGCGACCAGGCCGCCGACCACGACCAGCCCGATCGCTACCCAGAACAGCCACCAGGTCGGCCCGAAGATGAGCGCCAGGCCGCCGACCAGGAAGCCGACCATGATGATGCCGACCGCCACCCAGGACACAGGGCGGCCGTGGAACGCCTCATAGTGCCCGGGCTGGACACCGGCCCCAGCGACCGCGCCGCCCATCGTCGTCCCGGTGAGCGCGCCGTCGTCCGGCTGGGCACCGGACTTGAAGTCCGTTCCCACCTGGTCCGCCATGGGCGCTGCTCCTCTCGTCTTCCGCTGGCCGCAGTATCCCACGCCCGGTGGCCCGGCCGCGCGGCCCGTGCTTTCCTCATATTGTGGCGGAACCGCCACCCGGCCGGCGCCCGGCCCCCTGGAATGCCCGGTTCGGCGAGTTCCGGCTGGGCAACGATCCGGTCCGGGTCCACCCGTGCGGCTCGGTTTCGTTGCCGGTCTCGCCTACCATGACAGTGACGATGAGGCACCGGCGGGTGCCCGCCATCTTCCGCGAGGAGCGCGACAAGAAGTGCCAGCCATCATTGACAGTGTCCTGCGTGCGGGCGAGGGTAAGACCCTGCGCCGGCTCAAGCGGATCGCCGAGCAGGTCAACTCGATCGAGGAACACTTCACCGCGCTGAGCGACGCGGAACTGCGCGCGATGACCGACGAGTTCCGGCAGCGGTACGCCGACGGCGAGCCCCTGGACGATCTGCTGCCCGAGGCGTTCGCCACAGTGCGCGAGGCGGCCCGGCGCACGCTCGGCCAGCGGCACTTCGACGTGCAGCTGATGGGCGGCGCGGCGCTGCACATGGGCAACATCGCCGAGATGAAGACCGGTGAGGGCAAGACCCTGACCTCGGTGCTGCCGGCCTACCTCAACGCGCTCACCGGCGACGGCGTGCACGTCGTCACCGTCAACGACTACCTGGCCAAGCGCGACTCGGAGTGGATGGGCCGGGTGCACCACTTCCTCGGCCTGGAGGTCGGGGTGATCCTGGCCCAGATGCCGCCGGAGGAGCGCCGCAAGCAGTACGAGGCCGACATCACCTACGGCACCAACAATGAGTTCGGCTTCGACTACCTGCGCGACAACATGGCCTGGAGCCTGGAGGAGTGCGTCCAGCGCGGGCACAACTTCGCCATCGTGGACGAGGTCGACTCGATCCTGATCGACGAGGCCCGGACGCCGCTGATCATCAGCGGCCCGGCCGAGCAGAGCGCCCGCTGGTACACCGAGTTCGCAAAGATCGCGCCGAGGCTGCGCCGGGGCGAGGACGGCGAGGGTGACTACGAGGTTGACGAGAAGAAGAAGACCGTCGGCATCATGGAGTCCGGGGTGGAGAAGGTCGAGGACTGGCTCGGCATCGACAACCTGTACGACCCGGTCAACACGCCGCTGGTCAGCTTCCTGAACAACGCCATCAAGGCCAAGGAGCTGTACAAGAAGGACAAGGACTACGTCGTGGTCAACGGCGAGGTCCTGATCGTGGACGAGTTCACCGGCCGGATGCTGTACGGCCGCCGGTACAACGAGGGCATGCACCAGGCCATCGAGGCCAAGGAAGGCGTGCAGATCCAGAACGAGAACCAGACGCTGGCCACGATCACCCTGCAGAACTACTTCCGGCTCTACGACAAGCTGGCCGGGATGACCGGCACGGCGATGACCGAGGCCAACGAGTTCAGCCAGATCTACAAGCTCGGCGTGGTGCCGATCCCGACCAACATGCCGATGATCCGGGACGATCAGGCGGACGTCGTCTACCAGACGGTGGCGGCCAAGTTCGAGGCGGTCGTCGAGGACATCAAGGACCGGCACGAGGCCGGCCAGCCGGTGCTCGTCGGCACCGCCAGCGTGGAGAAGTCCGAGATGCTCTCCGTCCTGCTGAAGCGGAGCGGCGTGCCGCACGAGGTGCTGAACGCGAAGTACCACGAGCGGGAGGCGGCCATCATCGCGCAGGCCGGGCGCAAGGGCGCGGTCACGGTGGCCACCAACATGGCCGGCCGCGGTACGGACATCATGCTCGGTGGCAACCCCGACTTCATCGCGGACATCCAGCTGCACCAGCGCGGGCTGTCCCCGGTGGACACGCCGGAGGACTACGAGGCCGCCTGGTCCGAGGCGGTGGAGAAGGCCAAGGCCGCGGTGGCCGAGGAGCACGAGGAAGTGGTGGCCGCGGGCGGCCTGTACGTGCTGGGCACCGAGCGGCACGAATCGCGCCGGATCGACCACCAGCTGCGTGGCCGGTCCGGCCGCCAGGGCGACCCCGGGCTGTCCAGGTTCTACCTGTCCCTGGAAGACGACCTGATGCGGATGTTCAACGCGGACAAGGTCGCCCACTTCATGGAGTGGCTGAAGACGCCGCCGGACGTGCCGATCGAGTCCAAGGCGGTGACCCGGTCCATCCGGTCCGCGCAAACCCAGGTTGAGCAGCAGAACTTCGAGATCCGCAAGGACGTGCTGAAGTACGACGACGTGCTCAACCGGCAGCGCAAGGTGATCTACGGCGAACGGCGCCGGGTGCTGGAGGGCGCGGACCTGCACGAGCAGATCCGGGAAATGATCGACGAGGTCATCGAGGGCTACGTCAACGGGGCGACCAGCGAGGGATTCGCCGAGGAGTGGGACCTGAGCCAGCTGTGGACGGCGCTGCGCACGCTGTACCACCCCACGCTGACCGGCGACGACGTGATCGAGGAGGCCGGCGGCGAGCAGTCCGCGCTGTCCCAGGAGTTCCTGGTCGAGACGCTCCGCGCGGACGCGCAGCAGGCCTACGACAAGCGCGAGGAGGAGCTGACCCCGGAGATCATGCGCGAGCTGGAGCGCCGGGTCGTCCTCTCCGTGCTGGACCGCAAGTGGCGTGAGCACCTCTACGAGATGGACTACCTGCGCGAGGGCATCGGCCTGCGGGCCTGGGCGCAGCGCGACCCGCTGGTGGAATACCAGCGTGAGGGTTACGACATGTTCGGCGCCATGATGGACGGCATCAAGGAGGAGTCGGTCGGCAACCTGTTCAACCTCCAGGTCGAGGTGCAGGAGAACCCGATCGTCGAGGAGGCCGCCGACGGCGCGGCCGCCATCGCCCCCGCCCCCACCGGCGCGCACGCCAAGCCGGGCGGGCCGGGCGGCGCGCACGCCAAGCCGGCCCCGGACGGCAATGGCCAGGCCCCGGCCGCGACCCAGCCAGCGCCCGGTCAGCCAGCGCCCGGCCAGGCAGCACGGGCGCAGCAGGCCCAGCCGGGCCGGTCGCGGCGGTCCCGGGCCGCGGGGCGCGGCCAGGCCACCACCGCGCCGCGGGCGGGCGGGCCCGGGCGGCCGGCCAGCAGGACGATGGCCCGGTCGTGGCACCCGGGCTGCAGCGCCCGAAGCGGCCCGCCCAGCTGTCCTACAGCGCACCGTCGGCGGACGGCCCGGGCGAGGTGGAGCAGCGGTCCGACAAGTCCGCCTCGGGTGACTCGTTCAGCCGGGTCGGCCGTAACGACATGTGCCCATGCGGTTCCGGCCGGAAGTACAAGCGCTGCCACGGGGACCCGCGCAACCGGGCCGGCAGCTGACCCCGGCCGGGCCGCCCAGCGCGGCCGGTTAGGCGGCCTCGACCTGCGTGCACAGCCACCTGCCCGGGCGGGTCGGGCGGCCCAGCGACGCGGGCCGCGGCGCGGTGTGCTCCAGGCGGACGGCGAGCGCCCTGAACTGCGGGCCGACGCTGAGCAGCACAGTCATCTCGATCACGTCCGCGGCCGGGTGCCGGGCGACCACCCGGCGCAGCCGGGCCGGCTGGCCGGCGGTGAGCAGCGGCCCCATCCGCTGGATCCTGGACCTGGCCCGCTCGGTGGTCCAGCTGGTCAGCTGCCGGGGTGGCCGGGTGCCAGCCAGCGTCTCGACCAGGACCCGGGCGAACTGGCCAGGCAGCGCCGGCTCGCCGGCCCCCGCGCCGCCCGGCGGCCGGCCCCCGGTGACCCGGCCGGCGGCGGCCAGCCGCGGCGCGCCGCTGCCCGGCGGCCAGCCCGGCTGAGCCGAACCGCCCGCCGGGGCTAACTCGTCGTCGTAGGGCGGGGCGGAGTCGGGCACGCCGTGCAGCCGCACCGCGGCCGGATCAGGCAGTGGCGGCCCGGCCACCTTGGGGCACGGCTTCCGTGGCGTCCGGCGGCCACCAGACTGGCCGCCGGGCGGTGCTGCGGGCGGTGTGGGCATGGAACCTCCTGGCGGTCAGCGGCGAGGTGCGAGCCCGGCGCAGGGCCGGGGAAGGGCTCTGCGCCGTACCACGATTTGTACCGGCGGGCAGTGACATTTCCGGCTGGCCGCCGGCGGGTCCTTCCGTGGCCCCGGATCGTGCGCCATCATGGTCTGCGGCGCCAGGCGAGGGTGGGAATGTGGCCTGGCTGGACTCGGTTGTCTGTGAAGCCGGGCCAATATGCGAGGCCTGGACCTGCCATCTTTGGAGAGTTACCTTGTCGCTGCCACCGCTGGTCGAACCGGCTGCCGAGCTGTCCGTGGACGAAGTCCGCCGCTACTCGCGCCATCTGATCATCCCGGACGTCGGGATGACCGGGCAGAAGCGGCTGAAGAACGCCAAAGTGCTCGTCGTGGGCGCGGGCGGCCTCGGCTCTCCTGCCCTGCTCTACCTGGCCGCGGCGGGGGTAGGAACCCTGGGCATCGTCGACTTCGACGTGGTTGACGAGTCCAACCTGCAGCGGCAGATCATCCACGGCCAGTCCGACGTGGGCCGGCCCAAGGCCGAGTCGGCCCGGGACAGTATCCGCGAGATCAACCCGTACGTGAACGTGATCGTGCACGAGGTGCGCCTCGACTCTGACAACGCGATGGAGGTCTTCGCCGGCTACGACCTGATCGTGGACGGCACGGACAACTTCGCCACCCGCTACCTGGTGAACGACGCGTGCGTGCTGCTCGGCAAGCCGTACGTGTGGGGTTCCATCTACCGCTTCGACGGCCAGGCCAGCGTGTTCTGGGCCGAGTACGGCCCGTGCTACCGGTGCCTGTACCCGGAGCCCCCGCCGCCCGGCATGGTGCCGTCCTGCGCCGAGGGTGGCGTGCTCGGCGTGCTCTGCGCGTCCATCGGCTCGATCCAGGTCAACGAGGCCATCAAGGTGATCACCGGGATCGGCGAGCCACTGGCCGGCCGGCTGATGATCTACGACGCGCTGGAGATGACCTACCGCTCGGTCAAGGTCAGGAAAGACCCCGAGTGCCCGGTCTGCGGCAAGAACCCGACCATCACCGAGCTGATCGACTACGAGGCGTTCTGCGGCGCGGTGTCCGAGGAGGCCCAGGAGGCCGCGTCCGGCTCGACGATCAGCGCGCAGCAGCTCAAGGAGATGCTGGACGCCGACGAGAAGATCTTCCTGGTGGACGTGCGCGAGCCGAACGAGTACGAGATCGTCTCGATCCCCGGTGCCACGCTGATCCCCAAGGGCGAGTTCCTCTCCGGCGCGGCCCTGGAGCGGCTGCCGCAGGACCGGCGGGTCGTGCTGCACTGCAAGTCCGGCGCGCGCTCCGCGGAATGCCTGGCCATCGTGAAGAACGCCGGTTTCTCCGACGCGGTGCACGTCGGCGGCGGTGTGCTGGCCTGGATCAGCCAGATCGACCCGTCGCTGCCGTCCTACTGAGCCGCTGACCTTCGGCGCGGAGCGCCGATCGGGGGGTTCCGGGGGGTCGGCCCCCCGGGCCAGCACGACCCGTCCGGCCGGTTCCGGGCGGGCGTTATCGGGCCAACCTCGCGGTGCGCCCGGTGCCGGGCCGGCCGCCGCCGTACCATGCCGGTGTGGCAATGCGTCCGGGAAGTCTGGGTGATGGCGACCACCCGGCGCCGGACCAGGACCTCGCCGCGGCGTACCCGCTCGGCTGGGACCGTGCGGTGGCCAGCCCGCCGCGTACCGCGCACCCGCCCGCCCGTGTCCAGCCACCCCGGCCGGCCCGGTGGCGGTACCGGGTGCTGCTGGCCGGCCTGATCGCGGCCCTGGCCGGCCTGGCCTTCTCGGTGGCCGCGATCGCCGTGCACCTGCTGCCCCGCACGTTCAGCGCTGCCCAGCAGCAGCAGATCGCCGGCTGGGAGATGGGCAAGCGCTGGCGGGCCTGGCCCGCCGGGCGGATCTTCCCGGCCAGCATCCCGTATCAGCTGCCCGCGGCGGCCCTGGACAGCGGCACCGTGGTGCGGCTGGATGCGCGCCGGGTCGGCATCGCCCCACAGGCGTCCTGCCGGGTGGCCACCGACCCGGCCGCCTGGCGGGTGCTGGCCCGGCACGGCTGCCGGGCCGTGCTCCGGGCCACCTACCAGGACTCCACCGGCACGTTCGCGGTCACCGTGGGGGTCGCCGTGCTGCCCGGCCTGAGCCAGGCCAGCAGTTCCGGGCGGGAGCTGCCGCGGGGCAGCGGACTGCGCGCGGTCCGGTTCAGCCATACCCTGGTGGCCGGCTTCGGTGACGCGGCGCGCCAGCTGTCCTCGGCCACCGCGGCCGGCCCGTACCTGATCATGTCCACGGTCGGCTACGCGGACGGCCGGCACCATGTCCGCGAGTCCGCCGATCCGTACGACAAGGACGAGATGCTGAGCGTGGCCAACGGGATAACGGCCTGGATCGGCGCCCGGATCGGCGCCGCGGTGCCGGTCCCGCACTGCCCAGGCGGGCCAGCATGCTGATGAACGCCCGTGCCCGCTGGCTCGGAGCTGGCCTGCTCGCGGCCTGCCTGACCGCCTGGTGCGCGGCTATGGCCGCCGCCCCGGCCAGCGCGGACACCGTGCGCGACGCGCAGCTGTGGGTGCTCAACGCGGTCAGCGCGCCGCAGGCCTGGCCGCTGACCGAGGGCCAGGGCACGACCGTGGCGGTGATCGACAGCGGCGTCAACCCGGACGTGTCCGACCTGACCGGGTCGGTCATCACCGGCCCCGACCTGACCGGGGTGCACACGCCGATGAGCAACCCGAACTGGGGCGTGCACGGGACCTGGATGGCCTCGCTCATCGCCGGGCACGGGCACGACGGCGGCGGCAGCGGCATCATGGGCATCGCGCCCCGGTCCAGGGTGCTGTCGATCCGGGTGGTCACCGACCGGAAGGACCCCGGCTACGCCGCCTACCAGCGCGAGTCGGACAGCCGGGTGCAGAACGCGCTGGCCCAGGCCATCAGCTATGCGGTCCAGCACAAGGTCAGCGTGATCAGCATGTCGCTGGGCTACGGCGAGCCGAGCGCGGTGGTCCGGACCGCGCTGCAGAACGCGCTGGATCATGGCGTCGTGGTCGTCGCCTCATCCGGGAACTCCGGCGAATCCGTCGGCGCCCGCGCGATGGGCCAGGCGCCGTACTCGTTCCCAGCCGACTACCCCGGGGTGCTCGGTGTGGCCGCGGTGTCGCGCAGCGGCGCGCCCGCGGGTTTCTCCAGCGACAACCTCTCGGTCCAGGTGGCCGCGCCCGGGGTCAACGTGCCGGCGCAGGGCCGGGACGGGCAGTACTGGCTGGTCAGCGGGACCAGCCCGGCCTGTGCGCTGACTGCGGGGGTGGCCGCGCTGATCAAGGCCAGGTACCCCGGCCTGGCGCCCGCGCTGGTGGTCCGGGCGATCACGTCCAGCACCCGTAACCGCCCACCCGGCGGTTACGACGACAAGGTGGGCTTCGGCACCGTGGATGCGGCCGCCGCGCTGGCCGCGGCGGGCCGGCTGGCCGGCCATCTCCGGCCGGCGGCTGGCCTGCCGGTGGGCACGTACTTCGGCGGCGGGAGCGCGGCCGTCCCGGCGGTGCCGGTCCGGCCGCGCGGGGCCACCGGGCTGGTCACCGCCGGGCTGGCCGGGCTGGGCTGCCTGGCGCTGGCCGCGCTGGCCGGGACCGGGCTGGCCACGCTGCGCCGGGTGGGCCAGCACGCCGCCGCGGCCCGGCCGGCCGCGCCCGCCTGGTCCGGCTCCCGCGTGCAGGCCAGCTGGCCAGATGCCGAGGAGCCAGGCTGACGAGGGGAGCCGGCCAGCAGGACCCGGGGACGCTGCCTGACTTCGCCAGCCGGGTGCTGGACATCGCCGACATGATCCCGCCGGGCCGGGTGATGTCCTATGGTGACGTGGCCGAGTACCTGGGCCAGGGCGGCCCGCGCCAGGTGGGCCGGGTGATGGCGTTGTGGGGCGGCAGCGCGCCGTGGTGGCGGGTGGTGCACGCGGACGGGTCGCTGCTCCGCGGCCACGAGCGCGCGGCGCTGGCCGCCTACCAGGCCGAGGGCACCCCGCTGCGGGCTGCCCGGGCCGGCGGCCCGCCGCGCATCGACATGCGCCTGGCCCGCTGGGATGGCCGGGCCCCGGCCGCCGGATAAGCCAGCCTGCCCCGGCGAGTCGGCTGCGGATGTCGGTGCCCTCTGCTGGAATGCATGCTAAATGGACAACCAGCCAGGCGGTTACCGGCTCCTCCGGCGGCCCGCGCCGCCGCCGGGCCCGCCACGCCTCGACGCCGCGCAGCAGGCCGTGGTCAGCCATCCGGGCGGCCCGCTGCTGGTGCTGGCCGGGCCGGGCACCGGCAAGACCACCGCGATCGTGGAAGCGGTGGTGGAGCGGATCACCCAGCGTCAGATCGACCCGGAACGGGTGCTGGTGCTCACGTTCAGCCGCAAGGCGGCGCAGGAACTGCGGGAGCGGATCACCACCCGGCTGCGCCGCACCACCCGGCAGCCACTGGCGCTGACCTTCCACAGCTACGCGTACGCGCTGGTCCGCCGGGAGTTCGTGCTGGCCGGTGATGAGCCGCCGACGCTGCTGTCCGGCCCGGAGCAGCTGCTCGAGGTGCGCCGCATGCTCCGCGCCGAAGGCGAGTCAGGCATCGCGCGCTGGCCGGAGCAGCTCCGGCCCGCGCTGGCCACCCGCGGGTTCGCCACCGAGCTGCGCGACTTCCTGCTCCGCGCGGCCGAGCGCGGGCTGGACGGCCGCGGCCTGGCCCGGCTGGGCCGCGCCCAGGGCCGCCCCGACTGGGTCGCGGCGGGCGGCTTCCTGGACCGGTACATCGCCCGGTTCGACCTCGCGCCGGTGCCCGCGTACGACTACGCCGAGATCGTCCGGATCGCCGCGGCGCTGCTCAGCCGGGCCGGCACCCGGGACCGGGAGCGCAAGGCCTACGACGTCGTGCTGGTGGACGAGTACCAGGACACCGACCCGGCTCAGGAGGCGCTGCTGCACGCGCTGGCTGGGGACGGCCGGGAGCTGATCGCGGTCGGTGACCCGGACCAGTCGATCTACGCGTTCCGCGGCGCGGACACGCACGCGATGGGCCGGTTCCCCGACCTGTTCCGCACCCCCGACGACCGCCCGGCCAGCGTGATCGCGCTGCGCACCTGCCGCCGCAGCGGCCCGGTGCTGCTGGCCGCGTCGCGCCGGGTGGCCAGCCGGCTGCCGGTGGCGGCCGGCCTGTCCGCCGCCGTCCCGCCCGGTACCGGGCCGCCCGTGGCGGGCCGTGGTCACCGCGACCTCATCCCGCTGGCCGGCCTGCCGGGCACCGTCCGGATCCTCGTCGCGGCCAGCGCCAGCCAGGAAGCCGCGGTCATCGCCGACACGCTGCGCCGGGCGCATCTGGTGGACGGCGTGCCCTGGTCCGCGATGGCGGTCCTGGTCCGGTCGGCGGTGCGCCAGGTTCCGCTGCTCCGCCGGGCGCTGGCCACCGGCGGGGTGCCGGCCGTGGTGGCCGGCGACGAACTGCCGCTGGCTGCGGAACCGGGGGCGCGGCCGCTGCTGGCCCTGCTGCGCTGCGCGCTGCAGCCCGGCGCGCTCGACGAGGAGATGGCCGCCGACCTGCTCACCGGGCCACTGGGCGGCACCGACGCGCTCGGCCTGCGCCGGCTGCGCCGGGCGCTGCACGCGGTGGACACCGCGGCGGGCCAGCCGCCCAGCCCGCGGCCGCTGGCCAGCGCGCTGCGCGACCCGCGGCAGCTCGACCTGATCGGCGGGCCCGCGGTGGACGCGGGCCAGCGGGTGGCCGCACTGCTCGACCTGGCCCGGCGCACCGCACAGGGGGCCGCGGGTGAGGGAGTCGCGCCGGGCACCGCGTACGAGGTGCTGTGGGCCGTCTGGCAGCGGTCCGGGCTCGGCCCGGCCTGGCAGGCGGCCAGCGCCGCGGGCGCTTCGCGTGGCGAGGCCGCCGACCGTGACCTGGACGCCGTCGTGGCGCTGTTTGACGCGGCCGCCCGCTTCGCGGCCCGGCTGCCGCCCGGCTCGCCGTGGCTGTTCCTGGACAGCCTGGGCGGCCAGGAGATTCCCGGGGACACGCTGGCTGACCGGGCCCCGCAAGGCGAGGCGGTGCGCATCCTCACCGCGCACCGGGCCAAGGGCCTGGAGTGGGACGTGGTCGTGGTGGCCGGCGTGCAGGAGGGCAGCTGGCCCGACCTGCGGATGCGGTCGTCGCTGCTGGGCATGGACGAGCTGGTCGAGGTGGCCGCGGGCCGGGCCCAGGCGGGCGGGGACGATGCGGCCGCGGCCGCGCTGGCCTCCCAGCTGCTGGACGAGGAACGCCGGCTGTTCTACGTCGCGGTGACCCGGGCGCGGCGCGCGCTGGTGGTCACCGCGGCGGGCGGCAATGACACCGACGAGCGGCCGTCCCGGTTCCTGGCCGAGCTGGCCGGCGACCAGATCCCCATCGAGCAGGTCACCGCGGCTGGCCGGACCTGGCTGTCGCTGCCCGCGCTCACCGCCGAGCTGCGCCGGGCCGCCGCCGACCCGGACCGGCCGATGCCGGTGCGCCAGGCGGCCGCCGCCCAGCTGGCCAGGCTGGCCGCGGCCGGGGTACGCGGCGCCCACCCCCGGTACTGGTACGCGCTCAGCACGCTGTCCGATCCCGGCCCGCTGGGCGGCGGGATCATCAAGCTGTCCCCCTCCCAGGTCGAGTCGTTCACCAGGTGCGGACTGCGCTGGCTGCTGGAAGCGGCGGCGGGCGCCGGTGGCACGGACGTGCTGCGCCATCTCGGCACGGTGATCCACGCGGCCGCGGTGCTGGCCGCCGAGGGCACCGGCGAGGCGGGCATCGGCGAGCGGATCGACGACATCTGGCATCACCTGGACTTCGGCAGCGCCTGGTACAGCGGCAAGCAGCGGGAACTCGCGCACCGGATGGTGACCAAGTTCCTGGCCTGGCACCGGAACAACCCGCGCGAGCTGGTCGCGGTGGAGCAGGCGCTGCGGGTGCGGATCGGCCAGGTCGAGATCACCGGCCGGGTGGACCGGCTGGAGCGGGACGACCGCGGGGCCGGCGTCATCGTGGACCTCAAGACCGGCTCGGGCCGGCCCGCCGACGCAGAGCTGGACCGCAATCCCCAGCTCGGCGTATACCAGCTGGCCGTGCTGCTCGGCGCGTTCGAGCGGTTCGGCCTGACCGACCCGGGTGGCGCGGAACTGGTGCAGGTCGGCAAGGCAGGCTTGCAGGCGGAGGTCAGGGTGCAGCGGCAGCGGGCGCTGGCCGACGACGCCGACCCGGGCTGGGCGGCCAGCCTGGTCGAGACGGTGGCCGAGGGGATGTCCGGCCCGGTATTCGGCGCCACCGCCAACCCTGGCTGCCGGGCCTGCCCGGTCCGGTCCTGCTGCCCGGTGCACCCCGACGGCGGCCAGGTGACGCCATGACGTACAGCCCAGCCCAGCTCGCCCGGCTGCTCGGGCTGGCCGAGCCCACCGCCGAGCAGGCCGCTGTGATCGCCGCCCCGGCGCAGCCGCTGGCCGTGATCGCCGGGGCCGGCTCGGGCAAGAGCGAGACCATGGCGGCCCGGCTGGTCTGGCTGGTCGCGAACGGCATGGTCCGGCCGGAACGGGTGCTCGGCCTGACCTTCACCAGAAAGGCGGCGGGGGAGCTGGGCGACCGGGTCCGGGCCCGGCTGGACGGGCTGCGCCGTGTTGGCCTGCACGGGGCCGGGCTGCAGGCCGCCGACGGCGAGCCCGGGCTGGACGGCGAGCCGGTGGTGTCCACCTACCACGCCTACGCGGCCCGGCTGGTCACCGACCACGCGCTGCGCGAGGCGCTGGAGCCGACGCTGCGGCTCATCACCCCCGCGGTGGCCTGGCAGATCGCGGCCCGGGTGGTGGCCGGCTACGGCGGCCCGATGGACGCGGTCAGCTGGTCGCCGCCGGCGGTCACCTCGGCCGTGCTGCTGCTCGCCGGTGAGCTGGCCGAGCACCTGCGCACGCCGGACGACGTGGCGGCGGTGGGCGAATGGCTGGACACGCAGGCCGCCGCGCTGCCCGGAACCGCACGCGGCCGCGGCCGGCTGCCCGCCCCGGTGCGCAAGATCCTGGACTGCCAGCGGACCCGGGAGCAGCTGCTGCCGATGGTGACCGGCTACGCGCGGGCCAAGGCCGAGCGTGAGGTCATCGATCATGGCGATCAGGTGGCGCTGGCCGCCCGGATCGCGGCCGGGCACCCGGAGGTGGGCGCGGCCGAGCGCAGCCGGTATCAGGTCGTGCTCCTCGACGAGTACCAGGACACCAGCCACGCGCAGCTGGTCTTGCTGCGGGCGCTGTTCGGCGGCGGTCACCCAGTGACCGCGGTGGGCGACCCGTGCCAGTCCATCTACGGCTGGCGCGGGGCCAGCGCGGGCAACCTGCGCCGGTTCGGCCGTGACTTCCCGGTGCGCCCGTCCGGCCGCCCGGCCCCGGTCCGCATGCTGTCCACCAGCTTCCGGAACACCGGCCGGGTGCTCGACGTGGCGGCCGTGCTGCAGGAAGGGCTGCGCGCGGCCGCCGCCGAGGTGCCGCGGCTGGTCCCGCCACCGGACCGGGCCGGGCGCGGCCGGGTGATCTGTGCGCTGGCCGAGACGGCCGCGGCCGAGGCGGATTGGGTCGCGCTGCAGGTGGCCACGCTGCTCGCGCTGCCCGCCGGGCTGGCGCCGGACGGCGAGCCGTGGCCGGACGGCCGGGCCGACGGGGTGCGCCCCCGGGACATCGCCGTGCTGTGCCGTAAGCGCGCCCAGTTTCCCGCGCTGCGCGCCGCGCTGGCCGCGCGCGGCATCCCGGTCGAGGTGGTCGGCCTGGGCGGGCTGCTGACCGTGCCCGAGGTGGCCGACATCGTGGCCACCCTCCGGGTGCTGCACGACCCCAGCGCGTCCAGCCCGCTGGCCCGGCTGCTCACCGGTCCGCGGTGGCGGATCGGCCCGCGGGACCTGGTCGCGCTGGGCCGCCGGGCCCGCACGCTCACCCGGGAACAACGCGGTGCGGGCGGCACCGGGCGCGGCCCAGGCGGCACCAGCCCAGCGGACTCGGACAGCGTGGCCATCCCGGCCGAGGGTGACGCGCTGGCCAAGGCGATCACCGACCTGACCACCGACCCGGGCAGCCTGGTCGAGGCCCTGGACGACCTGGGCGACCCGGCCGCCTATTCACCGGCCGGGCACAGCAGGCTGGCCGCCCTCGGCGCCGAACTGCGCGAGCTGCGTTCCCGGGTCGCCCGCCCGCTGCCCGACCTGGTCGGCGAGGTCGAGCGGATGCTCGGGCTGGACATCGAGGTGGCCGCGCGACCGGGCAGCGACCCGGCCAGCGCCCGGGCCGACCTGGACGCGTTCGCCGACGCCGCGGCGGCGTTCGCGGGCGACCAGGACGAGCCGACGCTGGGCGCGTTCCTGGCCTACCTGACCGCGGCCGAGGAAGAGGAATTCGGCCTGGAGGCGGGCCGGGTCGGCGACACCGACAGCGTCACCCTGGCTACCGTGCACGCGGCCAAAGGGCTGCAATGGGCCGCGGTCGTGGTACCCGGGCTGGCGGCCGGCCAGAAGGCCCAGGTCTTCCCGGCCAAGCCGAGGTACGCCAGCCGGTGGACGGAGAACGCCCGGCTGCTGCCGTTCGGCTTGCGCGGGGACGCGGCTGACCTGCCTGCCCTGGCCAGCCTGACCGCGGACTCGCTGGCCTCGTTCGGCGCCGCCTGCGCGGCCCGGGACCTCGGTGAAGAACGCCGGCTGGCCTACGTGGCCGCCACCCGGGCCGCGTTCTGGCTGGCCTGCAGCGGCTACTGGTGGGGCGACGCGGCGTCCCCGCTCGGCCCGTCGGTGTTCCTGGCCGAGGTGCGCACGGCCTGCGAAGCCGGCGCAGGCATCGTGGCCCAGTGGGCGCCAGCACCGGAGGACGGCGCGGAGAACCCGGTGCTGGCCGAGCCGCCCGCGGCCAGCTGGCCGGCCGCCCCCCGGGGGCCGGCTGACGACGCGGTCCGGGAAGCCGGTGAGCTGGTGCAGCGGGCGATCGCGGCGGACCGGGAGGCGGCTCGCAGCCAGCCGGCCGATGCTGAGCTGGCCAGTGCTCAGCCGGGCAGTGCTGAGCCGGGCAGTGCTGAGCCGGGCAGTGCTGAGCCGGGCAGTGCTCAGCCGGCCTGGACGGGGCTGGCCCGGCCCGGGCTGGCCGGGGCCGGGCTGGCCGACGCGGCCCAGCTGACCGAGGCGGACCGGGTACTGATGGCGGCCTGGGCCACCGACGCCGGGCTGCTGCTGGCCGAGCGGGAGGAACGCCGCGCCGAGACCGCCGGGGCGGTCTGGCTGCCCCCCCGGCTGTCGGTGTCCTCGCTCGTCGTGATGGCCCGCGACCCGGCCGAGCTGGCCCAGCAGATCCGGCGGCCGATGCCCAGGCCGCCAGCCCCGCAGGCCCGCCGCGGCACCGCCTTCCACCGCTGGCTGGAGGAGCGGTTCAGCCAGCAGCGGCTGATCGACCCGGACGACCTGCTCGGCGCGGCTGATGACCCGGACGGCGGGCTGGCCGACGGCGACGGCGACGACCTGGCCGGACTGCGCGAGCGATTCGAGGCGGGAGAGTGGGGCAACCGGTGGCCGGCCGAGGTAGAGGTCCCGTTCGAGACGCTGATCGCCGGCCGGCCGGTGCGCGGCCGGATCGACGCGGTGTTCGCTGACGCCGCGGACGGCAAATTCGACGTGGTCGACTGGAAGACCGGCCAGCCGCCCAGCTCGGCCGCGGAGCATCAGGCGGCCGCGGTCCAGCTGGCCGCTTACCGGCTGGCCTGGGCGCAGCTGGCCGGGGTGCGCACGGCCCAGGTCCGGGCGGCGTTCTACTACGTGCGGCAGGATCTGACGCTGCGCCCGGCCGACCTGCTGGACGAGGCCGGCCTGGCCGGGCTGATCGAGCAGATCCCGGCGGCCGCGGGCTGACCGTGCCGCCGCGCCGGGTCAGCCCTGCAGGTGCCGTTCGATCGTGGCCACCTTGCTGGTCAGCCCGTCGGTCACCCCCGGCCGCAGGTCGGCCTTGAGTACCAGGCTGACCCGCGGCGCCTGCGCGGCCACGGCGTCCACCGCCCGCTTGATCACGTCCATCACCTCGGCCCAGTCACCCTCGACGGTGGTGAACATGGCGTCGGTGTGGTTCGGCAGCCCGCTGTCCCGGACCACCCGGACCGCGTCGGCCACATAACCGCCGACTCCCTCCCCGACACCGAGCGGGGTGATCGAAAACGCGGCAATCATGCCCTGGATCATAGGCGGCCAGAGCCTGCCGGGGCTGGCACCGGGCCGCTCGCCGCCCCCGATCGGGGAGTGACCCGCGGCGGGCGGCCCGGGTGCTCTGCTGCACGGGGCCTGGCAGGGAGGGGGGGTAGCCAGGCCCCGCGCGGACTGATACCGGAACACAGATTCGCAGCACCCCGTGGCATCCCGGTGGCATTCGCGTGCCAGGCACGTACGATCACTGCGGTAGCCCTGGATCACTGCGCGATGGGACCGCGCGATTGGCGTTGGGGAGAACATGCGGTTCGCTCTGTTAGGGCCGCTGACCGCCACGGGCCCGGCCGGCGAGCAGCTGGCCGTGCCCGGGCCGCGCCAGCGGGTGCTGCTGGCTGTGCTGCTGCTGCATGCCAACCGGCCGGTCCCGGCCGATACGCTGGCCGAGCTGGTCTGGGACGGCAGGCCGCCCGCCGGGTACGCGGTCACGTTACGCAGCCACGTCCGGCGGCTGCGGCGCACGCTGGGGCCGGGCGCGGCCCAGCTGCGGACGCGCGAGCCCGGGTACCTGATCCAGCTGGCCGGGGCGGACCTCGACGTGCTCCAGTTCGAGGCGCTGTGCCAGGACGCGGCGGCCGCGCTGCGCGCCGCCCAGTGGCCGGCCGCGTCCGGCGCGGCGGCCCAGGCACTCCGGCTGTGGCGCGCGGAACCGCTGCTCGACGTGCCCAGCCAGGTGCTGCGGGACGAGTTCGTGCCGCGGCTGGAACAGCTCCGGCTGCAGGTGCTCGAAGACCAGATCGAGGCCGACCTCCAGCTCGGGCAGCACGCCAGTCTGGTGCCCCAGCTGCACGACCTAACCGCCCAGTACCCGCTGCGCGAGCACCTGCACGCCCAGCTCATGCAGGCACTGGCGCACTCCGGCCGGCAGGCGGAGGCGCTGCAGGCCTACCAGGACGCCCGCCGGGCGCTGGCCGGGGAGCTGGGCATCGAGCCGGGCCCGGAACTCCGCGGCTGGCAGGAGCGGATCCTGGCCGGCCAGGCCGGGCCGGTCCCCGCGGCGCCCGCCCCGGAACCGGCCGCCGAGCCCTCCCGGCTCCCGCCCGCTGGCGCCGCGGCCAGTCAGCCGCCCCGGATGCTGCCCGCGGCGGTGCCGCACTTCTCCGGCCGGGCCGCCGAGCTCGGGCAGCTGACCCGGCTGCTGGACCGCCGTGGCGGCCGGACTCAGGACGCCACGCTGATCTCGGTCATCCACGGCACCGCCGGGGTGGGCAAGACCACGCTGGCCGTGCGCTGGGCGCACCAGGTCGCCGACCGGTTCCCGGATGGCCAGCTGTACGTGAACCTGCGCGGCTTCGACCCGGCCGGCCCGCCGGTCAGCCCGGCGCAGGCCATCCAGGGTTTCCTGGAGGCGCTGTCCGTCCCGGCCGGGCAGCTCCCGGGCAGCCTGGATGCGCAGGCCGGGCTGTACCGCAGCCTGCTGGCTGGCCAGCAGGTGCTGATCCTGATCGACAACGCGCGCGACGCCAGCCAGGTCCGGCCGCTGCTGCCCGGCGGCGCTGGCTGCCTGGTCCTGGTCACCAGCCGGGAACGGCTCACCGGGCTCATCGCCGCCGAGGCGGCGGTGCCGGTCGCGCTGGACGTGCTCGGCGCGGCCGAGGCAGCGGCCATGCTCCGTGGCCGGCTCGGCGCCGACCGGGTGCTGCACGAGCCGGAGGCGGTGCGCCGGCTCATCGAGGTGACCGCCCGGCTGCCGCTGGCGCTCAGCGTGGCCGCCGCCCGGGCCGCTCAGCGCCCATCGTCGCCGCTGGCCGCGCTGGCCGCCGAGCTGGCGGACGTCCGGGGCCGCCTGGACGCGCTGGATGCCGGGGACGGGGTAACCAGCGTCCGGGCCGCGCTGTCCTGGTCCTATCAGCAGCTCAGCGAACCGGCGGCCCGGGTGTTCCGGCTGCTCAGCCTGCACCCGGGCCCGGACGTCGGGGCGGCCGCCGCGGCCAGCCTGGCCGGGCTCGGCCCGGCCCTGACGGGCCAGGCGCTAGATGAGCTCAGCCGCACCCACCTGGTGGCCGAGCCCACCCTGGGCCGGTTCACGTTCCACGACCTGCTCCGGGCCTACGCCGCGGAACTGACCACCGGGCAGGACAGCGCGGCGGAGCGGCAGGCCGCCACCCGCCGGATGCTCGATTACTACCTGCACAGCGCATACGCGGCCACGCTGCAGGTCTACCCGGCCGCGGACCGGTTCGAGTTCCCGGCGCCACCGCCCGTCGTCCAGCCCGAGCAGCCGGCCTCGGTGCAGGCCGGGCTGGCCTGGCTGAGCACCGAATACCAGGTTCTGCTGGCGGTGACCAGCCAGGCCGCCGAGGCCGGTTTCGATCAGCACGCCCAGGATCTGCCCGTCGTGCTGGCCACGTTCCTGGACCGGGGCGGCCGCGCGGCCGACAGCGCGGCGCTGCACCGGCTGTCGCTGGCCGCGGCCGAGCGCCGCGGCAACCGGCTCGGCCAGGCCATGGCGCACCGCTTCCTTGGCCGGTCGCTGATCCGGCTGGACGCCTACCCGGACGGCTACGCCCACCTCGGCCAGGCCATGGAGCTGTTCGCCGCGGCGGGGGACCGGCTCGGCCAGGCCCGCAGTCATCTGGCCCTGGCCATGGCCCTGCAGCAGCAGGGCCGCGGCCGAGGCGCTGACCCACGCTGAGCAGGCGCTGCCGCTGTTCCGCAGCGTGGGTCACCGGGCTGGCCAGGCGGCCGCGGTCACCGCCCTGGGCGGCCATCATGCCCAGCTCGGCCATTACCAGCAGGCGCTGGCCTTCTGCGCGCAGGGCCTGGACCTGCACCGCGAACTGGGCAACCAGGACGGCGCGGCCGAGTCCTGGGCGCAACTCGGGGAGGCGCACCTCGGCCTGGGCGACACCGCCGCGGCCATCGCCAGCTATCAGCAGGCGCTGCGCCTGGCGGACGAGCTCGGTCACGCCTATTACCAGGCCGCGGTGCTGGCCCGGCTGGGCGAGGCGTGGCACGCGGCGGGCGACCTGCCCGCCGCGCAGCAGGCCTGGCGGCAGGCCCTGGCCATCCTGGACGACCTCCGGCACCCGGACGCCGCGCGGCTCCGCACCCGGCTCAGCCAGGTTCCGGCGCCCGGCGAGCGGACCGGCGAGAGCTGAGCCAGGCCGCCGGTCAGCCGGCCGGGGCCCGGGTCAGCGCGGTCAGCGCGGCCACATGCGCCGCCGGGTCGGCGTCGCCGGCCAGCGCGTGCTGGGCGATGAAGCCCAGGCTGATCGACAGGATGAGCTGGGCCATCGCCTGCGGGTCGGCCGCCGGGTCGAGCGTCCCGGCGGCCTGCCACTTCTTCACCACGGCGGCGAACCGTTCCCGCAGGCCGTGGAACCGGGCCTGGGCCATCGCCTTGAGCTCGGGCACGGTCTGCAGGTGGCTCCAGCCGTGCACGGCGACCAGCATGAGGTCGAGGCCGGGGTCCCGCCGCGCGTAGCCCAGCCCGGCCGTCATTATCTGGCCGACGAACTCGGGCAGCGGCGGCGGGTCCGGGTTGCCGAGCACCGGTGCGAGCGCCTGGCTGAGGCCGTCCAGCCCGACCCCCACCGCGGCGCTCATCACCTCGTCCTTGCCCTTGAAGTAGCGGTAGACGGCGCCGGTGGACAGCCCGGACCGGGCGATGATCATCTCCATCGACACCGCTTCCAGGCCGTATTCCTGCAGGCAGGAGCGGGCGGCGTCGAGGATCTGCTCGCGCCGGGCCTCGCGGCGCTCTTCGGTGATCCGTGGCATGAAGGCCACCGTAGCACAAAGAGAAGGAATATTCGCTCTTGACAGAGCGGAGTGCCTCATGGTCCCCTGAGAGCCATACAAAACGAATGTTCCTTCTCTTAAGGACGCGTGGAGGTCACCATGATCGCCAGCCCCCGGGCGGGCCGCCGCCGGGTCAACACCGTCAACACCGTCAACACCGTGGCCGTCACCGTCGTGGTCTGCATCGCGCTCGGCGCGGTCGCCGCGGCCATGGCCTCGCTCAACGTGGCCCTGCCCGGCCTGGCCCGGAGCACCCAGGCCAGCCAGACCCAGCTGGAATGGATCATCGACGCTTACTCGCTGATCTTCGCGGCGCTGCTGCTGCCGGCCGGGGCCCTCGGCGACCGGTACGGCCGCCGCCGCGCCCTGATCGCCGGGCTGGCCATCTTCGGCGGGGCATCCGCGATCGCGATGACCGCGTCCTCGGCCGGTGAGCTGATCGTCCTGCGCGGCCTGCTCGGGGTCGGCGGCGCGCTGGTCATGCCGGCCACGCTGTCCACCATCACCAGCACGTTCCCGCCCGCGGAACGCACCCGCGCGGTGTCGGTGTGGGCCGGGGTGGCCGGCGGCAGCGCGCTGCTCGGGCTGCTGTGCACCGGCGCGCTGCTCGAAGTGTTCTCCTGGCGGTCGGCCTTCGCGGTCAACGTCGTGCTGGCCGTGATCGCGATGGCCGGCACGATCCGCTTCGTGCCCGAGTCCGCCAACCCGGCCGCACCGCCGCTGGACAAGGTGGGCGCCGCGCTCGTCATGCTGAGCCTGGTCGCCCTGGTGTTCAGCATCATCGAGGCGCCCGAGGCGGGCTGGCTGGCCGCCCGGACGCTGGGCGGGATCGCGGCCGGGCTGGCCGGGCTGGCCCTGTTCGCCGGCTGGGAGCTGCGTGCGCGCCACCCGATGCTCGACCCGCGGCTGTTCCGCAACCGGCGGCTGTCGGCCGGCAGCCTGTCGATCTTCATTCAGTTCTTCGCGTTCTTCGGCTTCACCTTCATCGCCCTGCAGTACCTGCAGGGCGTGCGCGGCTACCGCCCGCTGGTGGCGGCGCTGTGCGTGCTGCCGCTGGCCGCGGCGATGATGCCGACCGCCAAGATCACCCCCAGGCTGACCGCCCGGTTCGGCGCCCGTGCCGTGTGTGTCGCGGGCCTGGTCCTGGTCGCGGCGGGACTCGCCATCATCTCCCGGGTCGGCACCAGCAGCCCCTACCTGCTGCTGGTCGCGGGCCTGATCCCGCTCGGCATCGGCATGGGCGCGGCGATGACCCCGGCCACCGCCGCCATCACCGAGGGCCTGCCCGCCACCCAGCAGGGCGTCGGATCAGCGCTCAACGACCTGAGCCGCGAGGTCGGCGGCGCGCTCGGCATCGCCGTGGTGGGCAGCATCGTGACCGCCATCTACCGCAGCCACCTGCAGCTGGCCGGCGTCCCGGCCGCGCTGGCCAGCCAGGCCCGCGGCTCGTTCGCGGTGGCCATCCACGCCGGCGGCCCGCTCCGGGCCAGCGCCAGCGCCGCGTTCACCGACGGCATCCACACCGGGCTGCTCTACGCGGCGGGCGCCGCCCTGCTGGCCGCGGTCAGCGTGGCCGTGCTGCTGGCCGGCGACCTGCGCCCGCGCCGGCCGGGCCGCACTGCGCAGGCAGGGCACGCGCAGGCAGGACAGGCGCTCCCAGGACACGCGCAGCCAGAACAACCGCAGCCGGAGCGCGACCTGGTGCCGGCCAGCCGCTGACGTCAGCCCGGCGTCGTGTCCGCGCCCGACCGGGCCAGGCTCAGCCTCCCGCCCCCGGTGCCCGGGGACGGGAGGCTGCTGAGCAGCAGCCAGGCGGCCAGGCCGAGCGGGTAGACGATGTAGCCGAACCGGCTGGCCGGGGCGAACGCGAACATCAGGGTGACCCCGACGACCAGCCGCCAGCCGGCCGCCCGCTCGTCCCGCGGTGGCGACAGGACCAGCCAGGCCGCGATGGCCAGGCCGGCCAGCAGGAGCAGCCCGATCGCGGCATAGTGCCCCCAGGACCAGGCCTCGGCCAACAGGTGGCCGGGCAGCGGGGCGGCGGCCGGGCTCTGCACCTTGGTCAGCCCGAGCGGGAACAGGATCGTATTGGACACCACGGAGGATGGCTGGGCGAACAGCACCGGGCCGTCCACCGCTAGCGGCACGCACAGCGTGACCAGCACCAGCCAGGCCGCCGCGCGGCGGCCGGCGCACACCAGCACCAGGACCACGGCCACCGCCAGCGCGGGCCAGGCGGTGGCCTTCATGGCCGAGGCCAGGCCGAGGGCCAGGCTGGCCAGGAAGATCCGCTGGGTGGTCAGCCCGCCGGTGCGGCCCGGCGCCGCGCCGTCCGGCGCCGTGTCAGCTGGCCCGGAGGCAGGCCGGAGCAGAGCCAGGCCGAGACAGATCAGCGCCAGCACGGGCAGATCATCGCCGCCGGTGCTGAGCGGGTAGGCGATGATCGGCGAGGCGGTGACCACGACGGCCCACAGCCACGGCCGCCGCACGCCGCTGAGCCGCAGCGCGGTGCCGAACGCGGCCAGGAACACCACCCCGAACCACACCCGCGGGTCGGTGAGCAGCCCGCCGCCGAACAGCGCGTGTGGCAGCCCGAAGAACGCCAGCGCGGGCAGGTACGGGTTGTACGCGTACGGGCCGTGCGCGGTGGCCAGGGCGCTCGCGCGCTCGTATGGGGTGCCCTGGTGCAGGAACAGCTGCGCCGACCGGATGACGACGCTGACCTCGGGCTGGCCCATCCGGGTCGAGGCCATCCAGGCCAGCGGGATCAGCGCGGCCCCGGTCACGCTGATCGCCACGGCCAGCGGCAGCCCGCGGCGCCGCCCGGCCAGCGCCACCAGCGCGGCCAGGCCGTAGGACGCGGCGGCCAGTTCGCCCCAGAGCCGCTGCGACGCGTCCGCGCTGATTACGGCGACGGCGCAGGCGAACAGCGCGCAGGCGACCAGCAGCGCGGCCGGCCACTCATGCTCGACCGCCGCGCACAGCGCGGCGGCCCGGCACCGGGCCAGTCTGGCGGCCCGCCGCAGCCAGTATCGCCAGCGCGTCCCGGTGTCCTGCCCGCCGCCGCGTGGCGGCCGGGTCAGCGGTAGCGTCATGTGTCACCACGCTACGACGAACTGCCCGGCCGGGTCGTCATGCCGAAGGTGGATTTCTGGCATCGGCTGGGCACGGGCGTGCACCTGTGGTAGTAGCGCGACGGCGGGGAGGCCAACCGTTCATGGAAGCAGCCGACTACATCGACAGCCAGGCACCGGAGTTCTTCGGCCAGCTCAAGGAGTGGCTGGCCATCCCGTCGATCTCGGCCGACCCGGCGCGCCGTGACGATGTCCGGGCCTCGGCCGGGTGGCTGGCCGCGCACCTGTCCGGCATCGGGTTCCCGCTGGTGGAGATCTGGGCGACCGGCGAGGCGGGCGCGCCGGGCGCGCCCGCCGTGTTCGCGCACTGGCCCGCGGCCGACCCGGCCGCGCCCACCGTGCTGGTCTACGGGCACCACGACGTGCAGCCGGTCGAGCCGCTGGACGAGTGGTACTCGCCGCCGTTCGAGCCGGTGGAGCGGGACGGCCAGCTGCTCGGCCGGGGCGCCTCGGACGACAAGGGCCAGGTGCTGCTGCACAGCCTGGGGCTGCGCGCCTGCCTGGCCGCGGGCGGCCCGGCCCGGCAGGCGCCGCCGGTGTCGCTGAAGTTCCTCATCGAGGGCGAGGAGGAGTCCGGCTCGCCGCACTTCGCCGGCCTGCTCCGCCGCCGGGCCAGCCAGCTCGGCTGCGACGTCATCGTGATCTCCGACACCACGATGTGGGCCGCGGACGTGCCGTCCATGTGCACCGGGATGCGCGGCCTGGTCAACGCCGAGATCGACGTCCGCGGCCCGGACCGGGACCTGCACTCCGGCTCGTTCGGCGGCGGCGTGCCCAACCCGCTGCACGCGCTGGCCGCGCTGCTGGCCGGCCTGCACGACGCCGGCGGCCGGGTCACGCTGCCCCGGTTCTACGCCGACGTGCTGCCGCTGAGCGACGCGGAGCGGGAGCTGTTCGCCCGGCTGCCGTTCGACGAGAAGTCCTGGCTGGCCGAGGCGGGGCACAGCCAGGCGGCGGCCGGGGAGGCGGGCTACACCACGCTGGAGCGGATCTGGGCCCGGCCCACCGCGGAGATCAACGGCATGTGGGGCGGGCACACCGGCCCGGGCGCCAAGACCATCATCCCGCGCGAGGCGCACGCCAAGGTGACGTTCCGGCTGGTCGCCAACCAGGATCCGGCGGACGTGGCGGCGGCGCTCCGGGAGTACGTGGCCGCGCACACCCCGCCCGGCATCGAGGCCAGCGTGACGTTCGGCGGCCCGGGGGTTCGGCCGTGCTTTTCCCCGATCGACGCACCGGCCGTGCAGGCGGCACGGCAGTCGATGGCACGGGCGTTCGGCAAAGAAGTGCTGTTTACCCGGGAAGGGGGCAGCGGGCCGGAAGCGGACCTGGCCGACATCCTGGGGGCGCCGCTGGTGTTCGTCGCGGTCGGGCTGGATGCGGACCGGATCCACGCGCCCAACGAGAAGGTGGAGATGGACCTGCTGCTGAAGGGCGCGGAAGCGGTCGCCTACCTGTGGGACGAGCTGGCCGGGCGCGACCTGTGAGCGCGGAGCAGGCTCAGGACTACGCCGCTGAGCTGGGCGGCTTCGTGCTGGCCCGGGGCACGGTGGACCGGGTGAGCGCGCGGCGCGGCGACACCGAGTGGCTGGCCGCGGCGTGGGCCGACCCGCAGACCCGGGTGCTGGTGCTGGACGAGGGCCGGGCGCTGGTCCGGTTCGGCGAGCAGGATGCAGAACTGGTGCTGGTCGAGCCGGCCGCGGCGCCGGAGGGGCTGCAGTTCCTGCTCGGCGTCGATGACGCCGGGGTGACCTACTTCGGCGTGCTCGGCCCGCCCGGCTGGCTGGAGACGCACGGCGCGGACCCGGAGCAGGCCGAGCCGGAAGCCGAGCAGCAGACCGTGTCCGAGCAGGCGGCCTGGCTCAAGCGGCAGCAGCCGGGGGTGCGGCCGGCCGGGCTGCGCGAGGCGGCCGCGCTGCTCGGCGACCGGGACGCGGGGCTGTTCACGCACGCGGTGGCGCTGGCCAACTGGCACGTCAGCCACACGCACTGCCCGCGCGACGGCACGCCGACCGTGCCCATCGCGGCCGGGCACGCGCGGCGCTGCCCGGCGGACGGCAGCGAGCACTTCCCGCGCATCGACCCGGCCGTCATCATGCTGGTCACCGACCCGGACGACCGGTGCCTGCTGGCCCATAACAGCCGCTGGCCGGAGCGCCGGGTGTCCGTCCTGGCCGGTTTCGTGGAGCCGGGCGAGTCAGCCGAGCAGGCGGTGGCCCGCGAGGTGGCCGAGGAAACCTCGATCGTGGTCAGCCAGGTCCGGTACGTGGGCAGCCAGCCGTGGCCGATGCCGCAGAGCCTGATGCTCGGCTTCAGCGCGGTGGCCAGCGGCCCGCTCGACCTCCAGGTGGACGGCGAGGAGATCGGCTCGGCGCGCTGGTTCAGCCGGGACGAGCTGCGCGCCGCGCTGGCCGACCGCGAGGTGCTCCTGCCGCCGCCGGTGTCCATCGCGCACCAGCTGATCCAGTCCTGGTACGCGAGGAGCTAGCCAGAACAACCGCAGCCGGAGCGCACCTGTGCCAGCCAGCCGCTAACGTCAGCCCGGCGCCGTGTCCGCGCCCGACCGGGCCAGGCTCAGCCTCCCGCCCCCGGTGCCCGGACGGGAGGCTGCTGAGCAGCAGCCAGGCGGCCAGGCCGAGCGGGTAGACGATGTAGCCGAACCGGCTGGCCGGGGCGAACGCGAACATCAGGGTGACCCCGACGACCAGCCGCCAGCCGGCCGCCCGCTCGTCCCGCGGTGGCGACAGGACCAGCCAGGCCGCGATGGCCAGGCCGCAGCAGGAGCAGCCCGATCGCGGCTAGTGCCCCCAGGACCAGGCCTCGGCCAACAGGTGGCCGGGCAGCGGGGCGGCCGCCGGGCTCTGCACCTTGGTCAGCCCGAGCGGGAACAGGATCGTTTGGACACCACGGAGGATGGCTGGGCGAACAGCACCGGGCCGTCCACCGCCAGCGGCACGCACAGCGTGACCAGCACCAGCCAGGCCGCCGCGCGGCGGCCGGCGCACACCAGCACCAGGACCACGGCCACCGCCAGCGCGGGCCAGGCGGTGGCCTTCATGGCCGAGGCCAGGCCGAGGGCCAGGCTGGCCAGGAAGATCCGCTGGGTGGTCAGCCCGCCGGTGCGGCCCGGCGCCGCGCCGTCCGGCGCCGTGTCAGCTGGCCCGGAGGCAGGCCGGAGCAGAGCCAGGCCGAGACAGATCAGCGCCAGCACGGGCAGATCATCGCCGCCGGTGCTGAGCGGGTAGGCGATGATCGGCGAGGCGGTGACCACGACGGCCCACAGCCACGGCCGCCGCACGCCGCTGAGCCGCAGCGCGGTGCCGAACGCGGCCAGGAACACCACCCCGAACCACACCCGCGGGTCGGTGAGCAGCCCGCCGCCGAACAGCGCGTGTGGCAGCCCGAAGAACGCCAGCGCGGGCAGGTACGGGTTGTACGCGTACGGGCCGTGCGCGGTGGCCAGGGCGCTCGCGCGCTCGTATGGGGTGCCCTGGTGCAGGAACAGCTGCGCCGACCGGATGACGACGCTGACCTCGGGCTGGCCCATCCGGGTCGAGGCCATCCAGGCCAGCGGGATCAGCGCGGCCCCGGTCACGCTGATCGCCACGGCCAGCGGCAGCCCGCGGCGCCGCCCGGCCAGCGCCACCAGCGCGGCCAGGCCGTAGGACGCGGCGGCCAGTTCGCCCCAGAGCCGCTGCGACGCGTCCGCGCTGATTACGGCGACGGCGCAGGCGAACAGCGCGCAGGCGACCAGCAGCGCGGCCGGCCACTCATGCTCGACCGCCGCGCACAGCGCGGCGGCCCGGCACCGGGCCAGTCTGGCGGCCCGCCGCAGCCAGTATCGCCAGCGCGTCCCGGTGTCCTGCCCGCCGCCGCGTGGCGGCCGGGTCAGCGGTAGCGTCATGTGTCACCACGCTACGACGAACTGCCCGGCCGGGTCGTCATGCCGAAGGTGGATTTCTGGCATCGGCTGGGCACGGGCGTGCACCTGTGGTAGTAGCGCGACGGCGGGGAGGCCAACCGTTCATGGAAGCAGCCGACTACATCGACAGCCAGGCACCGGAGTTCTTCGGCCAGCTCAAGGAGTGGCTGGCCATCCCGTCGATCTCGGCCGACCCGGCGCGCCGTGACGATGTCCGGGCCTCGGCCGGGTGGCTGGCCGCGCACCTGTCCGGCATCGGGTTCCCGCTGGTGGAGATCTGGGCGACCGGCGAGGCGGGCGCGCCGGGCGCGCCCGCCGTGTTCGCGCACTGGCCCGCGGCCGACCCGGCCGCGCCCACCGTGCTGGTCTACGGGCACCACGACGTGCAGCCGGTCGAGCCGCTGGACGAGTGGTACTCGCCGCCGTTCGAGCCGGTGGAGCGGGACGGCCAGCTGCTCGGCCGGGGCGCCTCGGACGACAAGGGCCAGGTGCTGCTGCACAGCCTGGGGCTGCGCGCCTGCCTGGCCGCGGGCGGCCCGGCCCGGCAGGCGCCGCCGGTGTCGCTGAAGTTCCTCATCGAGGGCGAGGAGGAGTCCGGCTCGCCGCACTTCGCCGGCCTGCTCCGCCGCCGGGCCAGCCAGCTCGGCTGCGACGTCATCGTGATCTCCGACACCACGATGTGGGCCGCGGACGTGCCGTCCATGTGCACCGGGATGCGCGGCCTGGTCGACGCCGAGATCGACGTCCGCGGCCCGGACCGGGACCTGCACTCCGGCTCGTTCGGCGGCGGCGTGCCCAACCCGCTGCACGCGCTGGCCGCGCTGCTGGCCGGCCTGCACGACGCCGGCGGCCGGGTCACGCTGCCCCGGTTCTACGCCGACGTGCTGCCGCTGAGCGACGCGGAGCGGGAGCTGTTCGCCCGGCTGCCGTTCGACGAGAAGTCCTGGCTGGCCGAGGCGGGGCACAGCCAGGCGGCGGCCGGGGAGGCGGGCTACACCACGCTGGAGCGGATCTGGGCCCGGCCCACCGCGGAGATCAACGGCATGTGGGGCGGGCACACCGGCCCGGGCGCCAAGACCATCATCCCGCGCGAGGCGCACGCCAAGGTGACGTTCCGGCTGGTCGCCAACCAGGATCCGGCGGACGTGGCGGCGGCGCTCCGGGAGTACGTGGCCGCGCACACCCCGCCCGGCATCGAGGCCAGCGTGACGTTCGGCGGCCCGGGGGTTCGGCCGTGCTTTTCCCCGATCGACGCACCGGCCGTGCAGGCGGCACGGCAGTCGATGGCACGGGCGTTCGGCAAAGAAGTGCTGTTTACCCGGGAAGGGGGCAGCGGGCCGGAAGCGGACCTGGCCGACATCCTGGGGGCGCCGCTGGTGTTCGTCGCGGTCGGGCTGGATGCGGACCGGATCCACGCGCCCAACGAGAAGGTGGAGATGGACCTGCTGCTGAAGGGCGCGGAAGCGGTCGCCTACCTGTGGGACGAGCTGGCCGGGCGCGACCTGTGAGCGCGGAGCAGGCTCAGGACTACGCCGCTGAGCTGGGCGGCTTCGTGCTGGCCCGGGGCACGGTGGACCGGGTGAGCGCGCGGCGCGGCGACACCGAGTGGCTGGCCGCGGCGTGGGCCGACCCGCAGACCCGGGTGCTGGTGCTGGACGAGGGCCGGGCGCTGGTCCGGTTCGGCGAGCAGGATGCAGAACTGGTGCTGGTCGAGCCGGCCGCGGCGCCGGAGGGGCTGCAGTTCCTGCTCGGCGTCGATGACGCCGGGGTGACCTACTTCGGCGTGCTCGGCCCGCCCGGCTGGCTGGAGACGCACGGCGCGGACCCGGAGCAGGCCGAGCCGGAAGCCGAGCAGCAGACCGTGTCCGAGCAGGCGGCCTGGCTCAAGCGGCAGCAGCCGGGGGTGCGGCCGGCCGGGCTGCGCGAGGCGGCCGCGCTGCTCGGCGACCGGGACGCGGGGCTGTTCACGCACGCGGTGGCGCTGGCCAACTGGCACGTCAGCCACACGCACTGCCCGCGCGACGGCACGCCGACCGTGCCCATCGCGGCCGGGCACGCGCGGCGCTGCCCGGCGGACGGCAGCGAGCACTTCCCGCGCATCGACCCGGCCGTCATCATGCTGGTCACCGACCCGGACGACCGGTGCCTGCTGGCCCATAACAGCCGCTGGCCGGAGCGCCGGGTGTCCGTCCTGGCCGGTTTCGTGGAGCCGGGCGAGTCAGCCGAGCAGGCGGTGGCCCGCGAGGTGGCCGAGGAAACCTCGATCGTGGTCAGCCAGGTCCGGTACGTGGGCAGCCAGCCGTGGCCGATGCCGCAGAGCCTGATGCTCGGCTTCAGCGCGGTGGCCAGCGGCCCGCTCGACCTCCAGGTGGACGGCGAGGAGATCGGCTCGGCGCGCTGGTTCAGCCGGGACGAGCTGCGCGCCGCGCTGGCCGACCGCGAGGTGCTCCTGCCGCCGCCGGTGTCCATCGCGCATCAGCTGATCCAGTCCTGGTACGGCGAGGAGCTGCCCGGCGCCTGGTGAGGTCGCTCAGGATCTGCTGACCTGCCCGGTCCCAGCATGGCCCGGCCTGATGGCCTGGTTCGGCCTGGTCCGGCATGATCCGGCCGGACCATGATGGTCAGGCCGGTCCCAGCCGGTGGATCGCGTCCGCCTCGTCCACCCCGGGCCCGGGCACGATGGCGATGACCGGCGTGTCCAGCCCGCTGGCCTGGTACTCGGCCACGCGTTCCCGGCACTGGGCGGGTGGCCCGTGCACCACCAGCTCGTCCACCAGCTTGTCGTCGATCGCGGCCAGTGCGCCCTTCCGGTCGCCGGCCGCCCAGGCCTGCTGCATGGCGCGCAGCCGCTCGCCACGGCCGAGCCAGTCGTGGAACGCGGCGTAGGCGGGCACGGTCAGGTACGCGGCGATCAGCCGGCGGCCAATCTGCCGGGCCGCGTCCGCGTCCGCCGTCGGGCAGACGAAGATCCGGGCGATCAGCTCGCAGCCGGGGCCGGCCACCGCCCGCACCAGGGGCACGTCGGACGGGGCCAGCCAGTTGGTGATGGCCCCATCGGCCAGCTCGGCGGCCAGCGCGACCATCTGCGGGCGGAGCGCGGCCAGGGCCAGCGCGGGCGGCGGGTCCGGCGGGCTGGCCAGCCGGAAGCCGGTCACCGTGAACGTGTCGCCGGTCATGCTGACCTTCTCCCCGGCCAGCGCCGGGCGGAGGAACCGCAGCGTATCCCGGGCCCGCTGGTAGGGCCGGTCCAGCGGGACGCCGTTCCACGCGGTCACCACGACCGGGGAGGACACCCCGATGCCCAGCACGAACCGGCCGGGCGCGAGCGCGGCCACGGTCGCCGCGTTCATCGCCAGCAGCGCCGGGCCGCGGTTGTAGATGCCCGCAATGGCGGTGCCCAGCCGCAGCTCCGGGGCCCAGCCGGCGGCCAGCGCGAGCGGGGTGAACGCGTCGGTCCCGTTCACCTCCGAGGACCAGGCGTCGGTGTAGCCCAGCCCGGGCAGTTCCGCGACCAGATTCCGCTGGGCGGGCAGCGGCAGCCCGTTCAGCGGCACAGTAATGCCCCATCGTGACGTTGGCGGCACGGTACCTCCCGCGGTTCCAGCCCATCATGTCAGCGGCCGTGGCAGGATGCCCGGCATGGACCTGGAATACGTTTCCGCCCCGGGCGGCAGACATGTCCGGTGACCTGGACCTTGATGCGGTGTTCGGCCGGTCATCGCCGGACGACGCGTTCGCCGCCGTGCTCACCGAGGCCCGGATGGTGCTGGCCGAGATCGGCAGCCCGCTGGAAGCGGAGCTGTGGGGCTCGGACATCCTGGCCGCGCTGGGCGGGATGCGCAGCCCGGCCGCGCAGGCCATCGTCCCCGCCGCGGAGCGCAGCGGCAGCCCGGAGGCGCTGGCCATCCTGCGCGTGCTGAGCGCGCTGGGCTGGCCGGAACTGCGGGCCGCAGCGGCTGAGGCGGCTTCCCGGCTGGCCGGGAAAGGGGTGCCGGACCCGGCCTGGGCGGCCGGCCTGGGCACGCCCGAGGTGCGCGAGTGCTGGCGCTACGGGGACGACCGGGGGCTACAGGAAGCGGTCACGCTGAGCTTCGAGTACCCGGCCGGCCGGCACGTGGTCTCGCTGCTGCTCGATCACTCGTTCGGCGGCGGCATCAAGAACGTCTGGGTCGGCGAGGCCGGCGACGTGCTGGCCCGCACCGAGGCCATGGCGGCCGCGGATCCCGGCATGACGTTCGAGATGATCAGTGCCGCGGACGCGCGCCGCCGGGCGGAACGCGCCATCGCCGCGGGGGAGTGCCCGGGCCAGCCGGATGAGTTCAGCAGCGTGGCCTCCACCCGGGCCATCCTGCGGGCCCGCGTGGCCCTGCTGGCCGACCTCTAGAGACTGCCCGTCAAATTCGAGAGCACCGCTCTTGATTCTGAACGCCAGTACGTGCATACTGTTCTTAGACGAGAGCGGTGCTCTCCGGACTAAGAGGAGAATTGCGATGAACGCCACCCCGCAGCAGCGTTATGTGATCCCGACTGGTGTGGACCGCGTGTTCAACAAGACCGTCGGCGCGCTGACCCGGGCCGGGATCAGCGTCTACGGCTCCCGGGTGCTGGCCGTGCGCGGCCGCAAGTCGGGGGAGTGGCGGACCACCCCGGTCAACCCGCTCACCGTGAACGGGCAGCGTTACCTGATCGCGCCGCGCGGCCAGGCCCAGTGGGTGCGCAACATGCGCGCTGCTGGTGCGGGCGAGCTGCGGGTTGGCCGCCGGACCGAGCCGTTCACCGCCACCGAGCTGGCCGACGCGGACAAGCCACCGGTGCTCCGCGAGTACCTGCGCAAGTGGGGCTGGGAAGTGGGCCGGTTCTTCGAGGGCGTCACCAAGGACGCGAGCGACGAGCAGCTGGCCGGCATCGCCCCCGGCTTCCCCGTCTTCAAGATCACCCCCGATCGCTGACCCGGCCCGGGGGCTAGCCGGTGAGGGCCAGGGTGGCGCCGGCCGGGTCCACCAGGCGGTGGTAGCCGGGGGCGGCCGGGAACGTCGCGAGATCGCCGTGCACCACGGCGCGCGGGCCATCCGGGCCGGCCAGGATGGTGCCGTCGCCGTCCACCGCGGCGAACTCCCCGTCCAGCCGGAGCAGCACCGGGCCGTCCCGCCGGGCCGAGATGGCGCACCGGCCGTCGCGCAGCCCGGCCAGCACCCCGGCGCTCCCGTCGCCGCCGGATTCCACCCAGGTGGTCGGGGTGCCCGGGACGGCCTCCGAGCCGGGCCGGTGCCAGTCGCTGCCGCCGACCGGGATCGCGCCCGCGTCCCAGGCCAGCCACCAGGCCAGCATGTTCGTCCAGCGCGGGTCCAGCCAGCTCCAGTGCCACACCTCGACCAGCGGCGGCTTGCGGCGCATTTGGTGCAGCCAGCTGACGTGCCCGCCGATCGGGTGGTTGACCGACAGCAGCCCGCCGCCGCGCTCGGTCGCGGCCAGCCACGAGTCGGCCGGCTCGCGGAAGTCCACCCAGCCCAGATCGCCGAGCGCGCCGGCGTGCCCGGTGTCGGTGGTGACCTCCTGGCCCGGGATCAGGGTGATCCCGTACCGGGCCGACGCACCGGCCAGCTCGGCGTGGTGGCTGACCGTGTTGTGGTCGGTCACCGCGAGGAAGTTCAGGCCCTGCTCCGCGGCCAGCCGGGCCAGCTCCGGCACGGTCAGCGCGCCGTCCGAGTGCACGGTGTGCGTGTGCAGGTCGCCGGCCAGCCAGCGGTGGCCGGGCCGGGCGGGCAGCTCGCGCCGCGGCGGCCGCTCGCGGAGCGGGGCCGGCGCCGCCGCGGCCGGCTCGGGGCGGAACCGGCCCGGCGTGCTGGTCAGCTCCGCGGTCACCGTGAAACTGACCCCGTCTTTAGGCAGCTGGTAGAGGCCGAGCGCCACCAGCCAGTCGCCCGGCTCCAGCTCGCCGGGCAGGTAGCCGGGCGTGGCCTGCCCGGCGGTGATGACGAACTCGGATCGCGCCCCGCCGGACCAGCCGCGGAACCCGGCCGGGCCGAAGCAGCCCAGGTCCAGCACGGCGGCGGAGTGGTCGTAGTCCAGCGTCACGCGGAGCCCGGCCGTGCCCGGCGGCACCGGCACCGGCAGGTAGTGATACGGCGACGCACACCGGTCCTCTGGTGTCCACCGGCCACGGTGCCGTGTCACTGCCATGCGCTACCTCCCGGTCGGCTTATGTCCCTACCGAATCAGATCCCCCCGGTTACGGCGACCCAGCCCAGGACCCGCAACGGCATCAGCGCGGTGCTTTTGACCTCGCCGGTGAGGTATTTCGCACCGCGCTGAGGTGGTGGCGCATTGACGGGGAATTCAACGGGCGTAGAATTCAACGGGCGATGAGTTAGCTGGGTGCGGTCTCGTGAAAGAGGTACGGCGATGTGGGCGATGATCGTGAAGGAGTTCCGGCAGCTGCGCCGGGACCGGCGCACGCTGGCCATGATGATCGTGCTGCCGGTGCTGCTGCTCGTCGTGTTCGGCTACGCGGCCAGCTTCGACGTGAAGAGCATCCCCACCGTGCTGGCCGGGCCGCAGGCCCGGGAGCTGCCGCTGCCGGCCCCGTTCCACGTGGTGGCCCGGGCGCCGGCCGAGGGCGTGGCCTGGGCGCAGGACCAGCTCCGGGACAACCGGGACGGCGCGGCGCTGGCCGTGGTGACCGGGGCCAGGACGGTGGTGCTGGTGGACGGGAGCCAGCTGTTCACCGCGCGGGACGCGCTGACCGCGCTGGCCGCGCGCAGCCGGCAGCTGCCGGCCGGGCAGGCGCCAGTGGTCCGCATCCTGTACAACCCGCAGCTCAAGACGTCCTACATCATGATCCCCGGGCTGGCCGGCGTGGTGCTGGCGTTCATCGGCATCATCATCACCAGCCTGGGTGTGGTCCGCGAGCGGCAGACCGGGACGCTGGAGCAGCTCGCGGTGATGCCGCTGCACCCGCGGGACGTGTTCCTCGGCAAGATCGTCCCGTACTTCGTGGTGGCCTGTGTGGACCTGGCCATCGTGCTGGCGGTCGGGGTGGCCCTGTTCGGCGTCCCGTTCCGCGGCTCGTACGCGGTGTTCGGGCTGGGCGCGCTGCTGTTCCTGTTCGTCACGCTCGGCCTGGGCGTGCTCATCTCCAGCGTGTCCGAGAACCAGGGCCAGGCCATCCAGCTGTCCTTCATGTTCACCCTGCCGCAGGTGCTGCTGTCCGGGCTGATCTTCCCGCTGACCTCGATCGCGGCCGGGGTGCGCTGGATCTCCTACATCCTGCCGCTGACCTACTTCAACGAGATCTCCCGCGGGGTGATGCTGCGCGCCGAGCCGATCGGCGGGCTGTGGCAGCCGCTGCTGTTCCTGGCCCTGCTCGGGCTGGTCGTGATGAGCCTGGCCATGCTGCGCTTCCGCGGCTTCCTGTCGCCGGCCGGGACGGGGGGCCGCCGCGGCGGCCGGCCGTGGCGCCGGCGGTCGCTGCGGCGGCCGGCGCCGGGCCGGACCCGGCGGGTACCCGGTGAACGACGGGACTCCGGTGAGCGGCGGATCTCCGGTGAGCGGCGGGACCTCCGGTGAGCGGCGGGACACCGGTGAGCGGCGGCCTCCGGTAGACGGCGGGGGAGCGGTAGACGGCGGGGCAGCCGCCGGCCCGGCTGGTGGGGAACCGAGCGGGTGTCCGTCCGGTACGGCCGGCGTCTCGCCCTCGACCAGGTGACCTTCCAGGCCCGGCCGGGCCAGGTGAGCGCGGTGGTGGGCGGTGACGGCGCCGGGCGCAGCACGTTGCTGCGCTGCCTGGGCGGCGCGCTCGCGCCCAGCTCGGGCACGGTCCGGCGGCCGCCGCAGCGGGACATCGGCTACCTGCCGGCCAGCTCGGGCACCTACCCGGACCTGACCGTGGCGGAGAACCTGGCCTTCCGGGCGGCTGCCTACCAGCTCCCGGCGGCGGCCGCGGCGCAGCGCAGCGCCGCGTTTCTGGCCCGGGCCGGGCTGACCGCGGCGCGGGACCGGCTGGCCGGGCGGCTGTCCGGCGGGATGCGGCAGAAACTCGGCGTGATCGCGGCCATGCTGACCAGCCCGGCCCTGCTGGTGCTGGACGAGCCGACCACCGGGGTGGACCCGGTCAGCCGGGCCGACCTGTGGTCGCTGATCGCCCGGGCGGCCGCCGACGGCGCCGCGGTCGTCGTCGCCACCAGCTACCTGGACGAGGCAGAACGCGCCGCCACGTGCTCGTGCTGGATGCGGGCAGCCAGCTCGCGGTGGGCACGCCGGACCAGATCGTCGCGGCCATGCCCGGCCAGTTGCGGGTCAGCGACACGCCGCCGCCGGACGCCGACCGGCCGCGGGCCTGGCGCCGGGCCGGCCGGTGGCGGGTCTGGGATCCGGACGGGGCCGCGGACGGCCAGCCCGTCCAGCCGGACCTGCAGGACGCGGTCACCGTGGCCATCCTGGGCCGCGAGCTGGCCGGGGCGGGGGAGCGGTGATGGCCGGGGCGCTGGCCGAGTGCGTGGCGGTGAGCCGCCAGTTCGGCGAGTTCACCGCGGTGGACGGGGTGGACCTGGCCATCGGCCCGGGTGAGGTGGTCGGCCTGCTCGGCGCGAACGGGGCGGGCAAGACCACGCTGATCCGGATGCTGCTCGGGCTGCTGCCCGCCTCGGCCGGCCAGGTGCGGCTGTTCGGCGGGCCGCCGTCGCGGCAGGCCCGGCGCCGGCTCGGTTACGTGCCGCAGGGCCTCGGCCTGTACGACGACCTCACCCCGGCGGAGAACCTGGCCTTCACGGCGGCCGTGTTCGGCCGGGCCGGCCGGGCCGCCGCGGCCGCGCCGGAGGCAGCGCCACCGGAGGCAGCGCCACCGGAGGCAGCGCCACCGGAGGCAGCCCCGGTGGCGGCAGCCCCGGTGGCGGCAGCGCGCCGGTACGGCCGGGAACTGGTCGGCGACCTGCCGCTCGGCGTGCAGCGCCGGGTGGCCTTCGCGGCGGCCCTGCAGCACCACCCGGACCTGCTCATCCTGGACGAGCCGACCTCCGGGGTGGACCCGCTGGCCCGGGCCCGGCTGTGGGAGACGATCGCGGCCGCGGCGGCGGCCGGCGCCGGGGTCCTGGTCACCACCCACTACCTGGACGAGGCCGGGGAATGCGGCAGGCTGGTCATCATGGCGGACGGACGGGTGGTGGCCGAGGGTTCGGCGGCCGAGATCACCGGCGGCCGGCGGGTCAGCGTGGTCGAGGCCGAGTCGTGGGCGGCGGCGCTGGACGCGCTGGAGGCGGCGGGCCTGCCCGCCGCGCTGGCCGGGCGCACGCTGCGGGTGCCCGGCGCCAGCCCGGCCGAGGTGGCCCGCGCCCTTGGCGCGCTGCCGGCCCGGGTCAGCGAGGCCCCGGCCACCCTGGAAGAGCGCTTCTTCCAGCTGACCCTGCCAGCAGGCCCGGTGAGTGAGCCGGTGACTGGGGCGGCCGGGCGGACCGGGCGGCGCGCCGGGGACAGCGGCACCCGGGAAGCGATCCTGGCCGCCAGCCGGAAACGCTTCGCCGAGCACGGCTACGACGGCGCCACCATCCGCGGCATCGCGGCTGACGCCGGGGTGGACCCGGCGCTGGTGCACCACTTCTACGGCACCAAGGAGCGCCTGTTCGCGGCGGCCATGCGGCTGCCGGTGGTGCCCGGCGAACTGCTCGGCGCGGCGCTCGCGGCCGGCCCGGCCGACCCGGCCGAGAGCCTGGGCGAGCACCTGGTCCGGACCGTGCTGCAAGCCTGGGAAGTGCACGAGATCCGGGACGTCTTCCTCGGGCTGATCCGCTCGGCCAGCACCAGCGCACAGGCGACGACGATGCTCCGCGAGTTCGTCACCGAGGCGATCGTGGGCCGGCTGTCCGCGGTGGCCCGGCCAGGCGACGCGGCTGACCCGGCTGGCGCCCGGTACCGGGCGTCGCTGGTGGCCAGCCAGGTGGTCGGCCTGGGCCTGACCAGGTACGTGCTCGGGCTGGAACCGCTGGCCGCCGCCGACCTGGACGCGCTGGTCGCCGCCGTCGGCCCGACCGTGGACCGCTACCTCACCGGCGACCTGGGCTGAGCGTCATGGCTTGCGGGCCACGCCGGCCCAGTTGGACGACTCCCCGGCCGGCGGCGGGCCATCCGGGTCCGGCCGCCAGCGATGCGGCTGCACCACCCCCGGCTCGACCAGGTCCAGCCCGTCGAAGAAGCGGATCACCTCGTCGCGGCTGCGCCGGGTCTGCGGCGTGCTGACCCGGCTGTTGTACCGCTGCGCGCCCGCCGCGACCGCCTCGGCGTCCACGTCGCTGGCCGGCTGGGTCAGCACCAGATAGCTGCCGGACGGCACCTCGGCCATCAGCCGGGCGATGATCGCTTCCGGTTTCTCGTCGTCGGAGATCAGGTGCAGCACGCCGACCAGGATGACGCCGACCGGCTGGCTGAAGTCCAGGGTCTGCCCGGCCGTGCGCAGGATCGGGTCCGGATCGCGCAGGTCGGCGTCCAGGTAGGCGGTGGCGCCCTCGGCGGAACTGGTCAGCAGCGCGCGGGCGTGCGCGAGCACGATCGGGTCGTTGTCCACATAGACCACCCGGCACTCCGGCGCGGCCTGCTGCGCGGCCTCGTGCACGTTCGGCGAGGTGGGGATGCCGCTGCCGAGGTCGAGGAACTGCCGGATACCAGCCTCGGCCGCCAGGTAGCGCACCGCGCGGATGAGGAACTTACGGTTCTCCCGGATGTCACGCCGGATGCCGGGCCGGACCGCGATCACCGCCTCGGCCGCCTCGCGGTCGGCGGCGAAGTTGTCCTTGCCGCCCAGCCAGTAGTCGTACACCCGGGCTGGGTGCGCGACGCTGGTATCCAGCTCGGGGGATTTGGCGCGGCGCGGGGTGATGCCCCGGAACCATTTGCCCGCCATCGCAGCACCCTTCCATGGGCCTGGCTGTCTGGTCATTCAGCGCACGGCCAGCGTAATGGATCGGCCGGGCGGCTACGCATAGCATGCGTCAGGTGGATGCTCTGCTCGGGACCTGCGCGCTGGACACGCTCCGGCAGCGGCGCAGCTTCAAATGGCGTACCTACCCGGCCGACGTGCTGCCGGCGTTCGTGGCCGAGATGGACTTCGACCTGGCCCAGCCGGTCATCGACGCGGTCACCGACGGGCTGGCCCGGGGCGACTGCGGGTACGGGCACATCGGTGCGCTCGACGAGGTGTTCGCCGCATTCGCCGCGGACCGGCTCGGCTGGGCGGCCGACCCGGCCCGGGTGTTCGCCATCCCGGACGTGATGACCGGGCTGGCCGAGGTGATCCAGGCGCTCACCCCGCCCGGCGCCGGGGTGGTGATCAACCCGCCGGTGTACCCACCGTTCTGGTTCCGGTTCGGGTTTTCCGGCCGGCGGATCGTCGAGGCCCCGCTGGCCGTGGACGCGGACGGCCGCTACCAGCTTGACCCGGACGCGCTGGACCGCGCGCTCAGCCAGCCCGGCGTCGGCGCGTACCTGCTGTGCAGCCCGCACAACCCGACCGGCAGCGTGTGGACCAGGGCGCAGCTGCACACCGTGGCCGACCTGTGCCAGCGCCACGATGTGGCGCTGGTGGTGGACGAGATCCACGCGCCGCTGGTCCTGGCGGGGGCGGACTACGTGCCGTTCCTGTCCATCGACCACGAGATGACGGCCCGGGCGTTCGCGTTCACCTCGGCCTCCAAGGGGTGGAACATCCCCGGGCTGAAATGCGGGCTGGCCGTGGCCGGGTCGGCGGCCGGGGACAAGGTGCTGGCCGAGCGGTGGGAGGCGTTCCTGCCCGGGCACCTGGGCGTGCTCGCCTCGGTGGCCGCGTTCACCGACGGGCTGCCCTGGCTGGACGCGGTGCGGGCCCAGCTCGACGAGAACCGCTGGCTGCTCCGCCGCCTGCTGGCGCAGCAGCTGCCCGGGGCGCGGTACCAGCCGCCGCAGGCCAGCTTCCTGGCCTGGATCGACTGCCGGGGGCTGGGCCTGGATGATGACCCGGCGGCTACATTCCTGGACCGTGGCCGGGTGGCACTCAGCCCGGGCGGCGATTTTGGCCGCCAGGGCCACGGCTTCGCGCGGCTGAACATGGGCACGTCGCCCGAGCTGCTGGCCGAGGCGGTGCACCGGATGGCGGCGGCTACCAGTGTGCTTCGTAGTGGCGTTCGAAAGGATTAGTCCCGGGCCAGCAGCAGGTCGCGGGTCAGCTCGGCCTGGCCGAGGTGCTGGTAGAGCTCTTCCACGACGTGCAGCAGGGCATGCCCCTGGCTGCGCGCCTCCAGCACGTCCTGGCGGCGGCGGGCGGCTGGCCGGCGCGGCGCGGCCTGCGGGTCCGCGGTCAGCGCGTCCGCCCGGAACTGGAGCTTGGCCTGCTCGGCGGCGGCCACCAGGTCGGCCACCCGGCCGGCCGCGGTGAACTCCGCGGGCCGGTCCCGCTGCACGTCGCGGCCCGCTACCACGTGGCCGCCCCAGTCCGCCATGACGCCGAGGCAGTGCGTCAGGATCGCGTAGGGCGAGTTGGCCCCGGGCAGGTCGGGCCGCTGGTTGGCCAGGTCATCGCCCAGTCCGGCGACGATGCCGCACAACGCGTTGACGGCGCGGTCCACGTAGTCGGTGAGCGTGTCCACCGCGATCATGACGGGCTGGCCGGGCATGGCCGCTCCTAGGCGCTCGGATGCAGCCGGGTCAGCGCGAATTCCCGGTGGCCGAGAACTTCCGCACACGTCAGGCGCCCGTTGACCGTGCGGTCGATGACATCCTCCAGCCGGTCGCCCGCGGCGGCCAGGCCGAACTCCAGCTGCAGCAGCCCGGTCACGTCCACATCGATGTGCTCGCTCATGGTGGCCAGTGTCAGCGGGTTCGCGCTGATCTTGATCACCGGCTCGACCGGGTGACCGACGACGTTGCCCTGGCCGGTGGGGAACAGGTGGATGACCGCCCCGGCGGCGGCGGTCAGCGTGATGAACTCGGCGGCCGCGCAGGACGTGTCCATGAAATTCAGCCCGGCCTGGGTGGGCGGCTCGGCTGGCGCCAGCGCGCCGACCACCGGCGCGGTGCCGGTCTTCTGGATGTTGCCCAGCGCCTTCTCCTCGATGGTGGACAGCCCGCCGCGGATGTTGCCCTGGGTCGGCTGCGAGCCGAGCAGGTTCGCGCCGGTCCGCTCGACCATGGCGAAGTAGTCGTCGAAGAAGGCCTGAAATTTCTTCCGCACCTCGTCGGTGGCACAGCGCTGCGCGATGAGGTGCTCGCCGCCGGTCAGCTCGGTGGTCTCGCCGAAGATCACCGTCCCGCCGGCCGCGATGTGCCGGTCCACCGCCTGGGCCGTCGCCGGGTTCGCGCCCAGGCCGCTGGTGGTGTCGGACTCGCCACACTTGATGCTCATCAGCAGTTCGCCGCGCTCGACCGGGACCCGGGTCAGCTCGCTGGCGTCCTGCAGCAGCATGGCCGCGCGGCGTGCGGCCATCTCCAGCACGCGCAGGTCGCCGTGCCGTTCGATGGAGAACCGCGCCACCGGCTTGCCGGTCGCCGCGATGCCGTCCGCGATCCGCTCGGTCCAGGCCGGCTCGATGCCGATCACCACGGCCGCGGCCACGTTCGGGTTCGCCCCGGTGCCGATCATCGTCTGGAAGAACAGGTCGAGGTCCGCACCGAACTGGAGCCGGCCGTACGGGTGCGGGATGGCCAGCGTGCCCGGGATGGCCCGGGCCACCGACTCGGCCACCGCGTTGGACAAGTCGTCCACCGGGAGGATGACCACGTGGTTGCGGATGCCGGCCCGGCCGTCCGGCCGCCGGTAGCCAGTCAGACGCTTTTCTGCCACCGCGCGCTCCTCAGGTTGTGGGTGTGCACCAGTTCGCCGGCCGCTACCGGCGCCCGGGTGCGGCCGATCGGCACGCCGTACTCCAGCACGTCCTCCTGTTCGGCCAGGTCGCGCAGGGCGACCTTGTGCCCGAGCGGGACGGTGTCCCGGGCGGCGATCTCGAAGCGGTCCCCGGAATCCAGGTAGGCCGCGCTGGCCGGGCCCGGGCCGGTGTCGCGCACCGCGACGGCCACGTCGTCGCCGCGCTGGTGGGCCAGGAAGTCGACGCCGCCAGGCGCCGGGGGGGCAGCAGGTTCGGGCACCGGAAGACCTCCGTGGTCAGACCTCATTCTGCGGCAGGAGCGTAACCCCGGCCGCCACCGCGGCGCCAGCGGCCGTGAGCCGGTCACAGTTCAGACCTTAGACACAGTCCTCATGCCGTCCAGCCGCTGGCCGGTGCCCCAGCCGTGCGCCCGGCTCGCCGGGCCGCCGCGAAGAATGCCCGGTTGCACCCGGTCTACCCGGCTGCGCTACCTACCGGGTAGCCGGAATTTGCCCCGGCTTGGCCTTATCCAACAGCATCGTGTCTGGTCAGAAGGGCAGTGACGTGTCAGGGTGTGGTGAGGCCATCTGCCATGGTCGCGGCGTGGAGGGGCCGATGGGTAGGGACGTTCCGCCGATCACAGTGAGCCAGCATGACCGGCGCCACTACCGCGAGAAGGTGCGGCAGTGCCTGGACGCGCTGGCCCGCATGCTGCGGGACTCCTGGTTCGAGACCGAAAGCCAGCAGGTTGGCCTCGAGGTCGAACTGCACCTGGTGGACGAGTCGGGCGCGCCGTCGATGCGCAGCCCGGACGTGCTGGCGGCCATCGGCGACCCGCACTGGGCCCCGGAGCTGGGCCGGTTCAACGTGGAGATCAACGTGCCGCCGCGCCCGCTGGCCGCCGACGTGCTGGACCAGCTGGAGGCGCACCTGCTGGCCAGCCTGAAACACGCTGACCAGCGGGCCGGCGACGTGGGCAGCCGGCTGGCCATGATCGGCATCCTGCCCAGCCTGCGGCAGGCCGACGTGAGCGAGGACGCCATGTCGGCCAACCCGCGGTTCCGGCTGCTCAACGAGCAGATCTGCGCCGCCCGCGGCGAGGACGCGCGGATCGACATCGATGGGCCCGAGCGGCTGCTCATGCACGTGGACAACATCATGCCCGAGGCGGCCTGCACCAGCCTGCAATGCCATCTGCAGGTCAGCCCGGAAGCGTTCGGCAGCTACTGGAACGCGGCCCAGGCGGTGTCCGGGATCCAGGTGGCGGTCGGGGCCAACGCCCCGTTCCTGTTCGGCCGGGAGCTGTGGCGGGAAACCCGGATCACGCTGTTCCAGCAGGCCACCGACACCCGGTCGGAGGAGCTGCGGATCCAGGGGGTACGGCCGCGGGTATGGTTCGGCGAACGGTGGATCACCTCGGTGTTCGACCTGTTCGAGGAGAACATCCGGTACTTCCCGGCGCTGCTGCCGCTGTCCACCAACGACGACCCGCGGGCGGACCTGGATTCCGGCGACACGCCCCTGCTCGAAGAGCTGACCCTGCACAACGGCACGGTGTACCGGTGGAACCGGCCGGTATACGCGGTCGACGGCGGCCGGCCGCACCTGCGGGTGGAGAACCGGGTGCTGCCGGCCGGCCCGACGGTCGCCGACGTCACCGCGAACGCCGCGTTCTACTACGGGCTGGTCCGCTCGCTGGCCGAGGCGGAGCGCCCGGTGTGGACCCAGATGGCGTTCGCCGCCGCCGCGGAGAACCTGGTCGAGGGCGCCCGGCACGGCATCGACGCGTGCGTGTACTGGCCCGGCCTGGGCGTGGTGCCGGTGACCGAGCTGACCCTGCGGGTGCTGCTCCCGCTGGCCAGCGAGGGGCTGCGCCGGTGGGGAGTGAACTCGCGGGATGCCGACCGGTGCCTGGGCATCATCGAGGAGCGCTGCCGGTCCCGGCGGACCGGGGCCACCTGGCAGACCGAGACCGCGCACCTGCTGGAGCGGGGCCGGGTGGACCGGCATACCGCGCTGCGCCGGATGACCCAGCGCTACATCGAGCACATGCACAGCAACGAGCCGGTGCACAGCTGGCCCGCGGGCAGCTGACCGCTAGCCCGGCCGCACGGCCGGGTCAGGTCTGCAGCGGCAGCATTTCGCGGGCGAACTCGTCCGCGAACCGGCGCGGGTCATCCGGTGCCGCGCCGGGCCTGACCACGAACTTGGTCAGGCCAGCCAGCACGTAGTCCTCGATCTTGCGGCGGGCGTCGGCCCAGCCGTCCGCGACCAGCTCGGCCGAGTCGGTGTCCGGCCGCCGCTGCTGGGCCACCTCGCGCAGCCGGGCCAGCGCTGGCCCGGTGGCCACGGCCAGGCTGATACCGAAGTGGTCCGGCTCGATCTCGCGGCCCGCCTCGGCCGCGGCGGCCTGGATCGCCACCCGGCCCGCCCCGGCTTCCGCCGGGGTGAGGAAGCTGGCCAGCCAGCCGTCGGCCAGCCGCCCGGCCCGGCGCAGCGCGCCGGGCGCGCTGCCGCCGACCCAGACATCCAGCGGCTTGGCCGTCCGCGGGCCGATGCTCGCGGACTCCACCGTGAAGAACTCGCCGTGGAAGCTCACCTCCGGCTCGCTCAGCAGCCGCCGGATCAGCGCCAGGGACTCGTCGAACACCGCGGCCCGGCGGCCGGCCGGCACGCGGAACGCGGCCAGCTCGGCCTGCCGGGCCGGCTTGAGGCCGAACACCGGCAGCACCCGGCGCGGCGCCAGCCCGGCCAGCGAGGCGAGCTGCTTGGCCACCAGCACCGGGTGCCGGCCGGGCAGCACGGCCACACCGGTGCCCACCTTCAGCCGCTGCGTCCGGGCCAGCGCCCAGCTCATCCCGATGAACGGCTCGACCAGCGACCCGTAGACCATCTCCGGCAGCCACAGCGAGTCGATGCCGGCCTGCTCCAGGACGTCCACCGCGGCGCTGAACTGGCTGGGCTCCCCAGCCTGCCCGAGCGCCACTCCGATCCGGACTTTCATCCCTCTATCCGACCACATGCGCGGGCTGAGCTCAGCCCTGCGCGATCGGCGCCACCACGGCCTGCACGACCTTGACCAGGTCGGCCGGGGCGATCTCGATCTCCAAGCCGCGCCGCCCAGCACTGCAGAAGATGCTCCCGAACGCCAGTGCCGACAAATCGAGCACGATGGGCAGCCGTTTGCGCTGGCCGAGCGGGGAAATCCCGCCGACGACATACCCGGTGGCCCGCTCCGCGTCGGCCGGGTCGGCCATGACCGCTTTCCGCCCACCCGCGGCGGCGGCCAGCGCTTTCAGGTCGAGCTGGCTGGTCACCGGGACGACGCCGACCGTGATCGCGCCGTCCACCTGGGCGACCAGCGTCTTGAAGACGCGTTCTGGCGGCAGGCCGAGCGCTTCGCTGGCTTCCAGTCCGTAGCTGCCGCGCCGTGGGTCGTGGTGGTAGGCGTGCACGGTGTGCGCGATGCCCTGCTTGGCCAGCAGCGTGGTCGCTGGCGTGCCGCGTCCTGCCACGGTGCGCCACTCTATGCGCTGCCCGGCCCGGCTGCCCGGTCCCCCCCCCCTCAGGCGCTATCGTCCGGGCCGTAGCCGGGCGGCGGGCCGATTGTGGCCGCCTCCGGGCCGAACGCCTGGGCATAGTCCCGGTTGACCTCGGGCCAGCCACGTGGCGGGGCCGGTTCCGTGGCCCCGTCCAGGTGCGCCGCTAGCAGGTCCAGGCAGACGTGCCAGCCGGCCGCGTCCCGCGCCGCCTTGCCCAGCTCGTCGAACGTGTCCAGCAAGGTGAGCGTGCAGCCCGCGCCGCGGGGCTCGATCTCCAGCCGGAGCACGTCGGGACCCCAGCTGAACTCCAGCATGGACGGCGGCTGGTAGGCCAGCACCTTCCCGGTGAACTCCAGGCCCCGGCCCTCCGGGTCGGTGAAGGTCAGCGGGCCGCCGGCCACCCAGTCGCCGTGGATCCGCATCGGGAACCAGGCGGCCAGGTGCCCGGGTTCGGTGACCGCCCGCCAGACCCGTTCGGCCGGGTGGGCCAGCTCCCGGGTGAAGCGCAGCCGCCAGCCGGTGCCGGCCTGCTCCAGGGTGCCCAGCATCAGTGCATCCTCCCGTCGTCGCGGCCAGCCTCGTCGCCGGCCATTTCGTCCAGGTGCTGTTCCAGCTTGTCCAGGCTGGTGTCCCAGGCTTGCCGGTACGGCGCCAGCCAGGTGTCCAGTTCACGGAGCGGCCCGGGCCGCAGCCGGTACAGCCGCCGCTGCTCGGCCGCGCGGACCTCGACCAGCCCGGCCTCGCGCAGCACCCGCAGGTGCTTGGACACCGCGGGCTGGCTCATGGCCAGCGCGGCCACCAGTTCGCCCACCGAGCGCTCCCGGTCACGGACCAGATCCAGGATCCGCCGCCGCCGCGGCTCGGCCAGCACCTCGAACACCGTCGCCACGAACCCAGCATGCCTATTCAGGTATATACCTGTCAAGGCATATAAGTGGTCTCCTGGGCGCTCCAGGCATCGTGATCATGACTTTGGTGCGACTCCTTTACGCAAGTCATGATCACGAATCGGGACGGCTGGGGTGGTGCGCAGGCGGGCGGGGTGATGGCGGCGGGCGGACGCGGCTGGCAGCATGACGGGATGGACTACGTGCTGGCTCAGGTCAACATCGGCCGGCTGCGCGAGCCGCTGGACAGCCCCCGGCTGGCCGGCTTCGTCGCGGCCCTGGACCCGGTCAACGCGGCCGCCGACGCGGCGCCCGGGTTCCTGTGGCGACTGCAGACCGAGGACGGCAACGCCACCGCCGTCCGCGCGTTCGAATGGGACCAGGCGGGCAGCGCGGGCGTCATCATGAACATGTCGGTGTGGGCGTCGCCCGAGGCGCTGGCCGCGTTCGTCTACTCCGACACGCACCGCGCGGTGCTGCGCCGGCGCCGGGACTGGTTCGAGCGGATGACCGAGGCGTACACCGCGCTGTGGTGGATCCCGCGCGGCACCATCCCGGCCACGCACGACGCCGAGGACCGGGTCCGCCTGCTCCGCGCGCACGGCCCCACCCAGCAGGCGTTCACGCTGAAAGTGCTGTTCCCGCCGCCCGGCGCGGCGGACCCGGCACCACGCCCCGGCCGCACCGACTGGACCTGCCCCGTCTGAGCCGTTCGGCATCGTGATCAACCGATTGGTGCTGCCCTGGCAACAGCAAACGGTTGATCACGAAGCAGGGCCCGGGGGCGGCAGCGCGCTCAGTGGCGGTCGGCCTCGTCGTGCTCGAGGCGGTCCAGGGCTACCGCCATGGCCAGGACGAGCGCGTCGTCCAGGCCGGGGGCGACGTCTACCCCGTAGCGGTCGCGCATGGTGAACCAGGCCCGGGAGATCCGGGCCAGCGGCTGGCCCCCGCCGTCCGGCCGGATCTCGAACTCGTGGTCCAGGATGTCGCCGACCGCCTCCAGTTCGGTGCCGTCGCGCAACTCGATGACCGAACGGTGCCGCAGCGGCGACACGACTGCCTTCCGCACCGTGGCCACCACCGTGTCCCCCTGCTCGATCTCCATCGTTTCGCGCACCGCGATCAGCTTCTTGCGCACCACCGCGACGATGGCCCCGCTGCCGTCCATGAGCTCGAACGTCTGGTGCAGCCGCAGCGCCTTCCCGTCGACCAGGAACGCCTTGCCGCCCTGGTCGTCGGTGATCCAGAAGTCGTCGCCGATGGAGAAGATCCGCTCCCGCACCGCATAGCGCATGCCGGCACGGTACCGGCCAGCCCGGTCAGCCTGCCGAGTATCGGCGGAAACCCACGGCATACTCCGAGCCCGCCGCCAGGCCGAGATAACCGGCCATATTGCGCAGGAACTCGTCCGGGTCGAAGTCACGGCCCAGGCCGTCCAGGTAGGCCTTGTGCTCGCGGAGCGAAGCGACGCCCGCGTCGATGGTCTCGGTCACGTCCACGAAGTGCGTCGGGTCGCCGGAGCCGGCCACGTAGATCTGCTTGACGCCGTTCCAGGCCGGCCGGCCTCCGGGAACACCCACGAGTTGGCCGCGTCCCGCACCGCGTCCAGTGTGGCCAGCCCGGTGGCCCGGTGGTCGGCATGGTTGATCATGCCGCTGTCGCCCCAGGTCAGGTCGAAGTTCATGGTGATCACGATGTCCGGCCGCTCCAGGCGCAGCACCCGGGCCAGGTCACGGCGCAGCGGCAGGCCGTACTCGACCAGCCCGTCCTGGTGGTCCAGGAAGTACACCTCGTGCACGCCGACCACCCGGGCGCTGCGGCGTTCCTCCTCCACCCGGAGCGGCCCGACCTCAGCCGGCGGCAGGCCCTCGATGCCGGCCTCGCCCCGGGTGGCCAGCAGGTACGCGACGTGCTTGCCCTGCGAGGTCCACCTGGCCACCGCGGCGGCCGCGCCGTACTCCAGATCGTCCGGGTGGGCGACCACCGCCACCGCCCGGTTCCAGTCTTCCGGCATCGGCTCCATTGCCATTAGCCCTGCCCCTCCCTGTGGATCCGCCAGTACCTCAGCCAGTATGTTCTCCGGCCAGCGCCTGGCGGATCAAGCTGGGCAGTTCGGCCGGCCAGATCACTTCGGCGGTGGAGTCCAGTTCGGCCAGGGTCCACCACCGCCAGGCGGCGATCCCGTCGGCCGCGTGCATCTCGGCCACGTCACCCAGCGGCCGGGCCTGCCGGGTGGTGCGGGCCAGGAAGGTGCGTTCGTGCTGGCGGATCAGGCGGCCGGCGTACTCCATGGTCAGGCTGCGCTGGTCCACCTCGCGCAGCAGCACCATGTCGCGCCAGCCGGTTTCCTCGGTCAGCTCGCGGGCCGCGGCCGCGGCGTAGTCCTCGCCGTCGACCAGCCCGCCGCCGGGCGTGGTCCAGTGCCGGCCGTTGGGCAGCGCGTCGTCGTACCGCAACAACAGCACGCGGTTGCCCGGGTCGAGCACGATCACCCGGCCGGCGTGCCGCACGGGCAGCCCGGTATCGTCCGCCGTGTCGGTTTCAGTCACGGCTGAAGACTAGGCCACTGTGCCCGCCTGTTCTACGACATGGTCCGGGAACCGCCGGACGGCGGCGCGCCGGCGCCGGATCATGCCGTGGCACTGGCGTTAGGCTGGATAAATGCCCAGTCATGTCGCTCTGCTCCGCGGGGTCAACGTGGGCGGGGTGAAGCTCGCCATGGCAGACCTGCGCGCGGTGCTCGGCTCGCTCGGCTACGCCGACGTCAGTACCTACATCCAGAGCGGCAACGCCCTGTTCAGCGCGGACGCGGCCGACCCGGCCGCGCTGGCGGCGGACATCGAGGCGGCGCTGGACAAGCAGCTGGGCATGCGGCCGCGGGTGCTGGTGCTGACCCGGGACGAGCTGGCCCAGGTCATCCGGGACAACCCGTACCCGGACGAGCCGAACCCGAAGATGGTGCACGCGGTGTTCCTGGCCGAGGCGCCCGGCCCGGAGCAGATCGCGGCGGTGGCCGAGACGGAGCAGAAGGCGGCGGCGAAGGGCGGCCGGGACACCGCGCAGTACGTGGGCCGGGTGCTGTTCCTGCACACCCCGGACGGCTTTGGGCGCAGCGAGCTGGCCATCCAGCTGGCCCGGCGGGCCGGCCCGATGTCGGCCAAGGGTGCCGGCACGGCGCGGAACTGGGCGACGGTGACCAAGCTGTTCGGGCTCTGCGGCGCATGACCACCGCGCCGACCCCGCAGGCACCTGGCCAGATCACGCTCGGGACGGCGCGCGGCCGGTGGGTGGTGGCGGCCACCGTGCTCGGGTCGAGCATGGCGTTCCTCGACGCCACCGTGGTCAACGTCGCGCTGCCGACCATCGGCCGGGAGCTGCACACCTCGCTGGCCGGCCTGCAGTGGATCGTCACCGGCTACACGCTGACCCTGGCCGGGCTGATCCTGCTCGGCGGCTCGCTCGGCGACCGGTTCGGGCGGCGCCGGGTGTTCCTGATCGGGGTGATCTGGTTCGCGCTGGCGTCCGCGGTGTGCGGCGTGGCCCCGGACATCGCGGTGCTGGTCGTGGCCCGCGCAGTGCAGGGCATCGGCGGCGCGCTGCTCACCCCGGGCTCGCTGGCCATCATCCAGTCCACGTTCTCCCCGGATGACCGGCCGCGGGCGATCGGCGCGTGGTCCGGCCTCGGCGGGGTGGCCGGCGCGGTCGGCCCGTTCCTCGGCGGCTTGATCGTCGGCTCGATCGGCTGGCGCTGGATCTTCCTGCTCAACCTGCCGCTGGCCGCGGCGGTGGTCGCGGTCACCGTGCGGCACGTGCCGGAGAGCCGGGACCCGGACGCGCACGGCCGGTTCGACATCGCCGGGTCGGTGCTCACCGCGCTGGCCCTGGCCGGGATCACCGAAGCGCTGATCGAGGCGCAGTCCGGCCCCAAGCTCGTCGTCGTGGTGTCCGCGGTCATCGGGGTGGCCGCCGGGGTGGCCTTCGTGCTGCTGGAACAGCGCCGCGCGCGGCATCCGGACCGGATCCCGCCGATGCTCCCGCTGAGCATCTTCCGCAACCGGGAGTTCACCGCGATCAACGTGATCACCTTCGTCGTGTACGGCGCGATGGGCGCGGTGTTCTTCCTGCTCGTGCTCGACCTGCAGGTGGTGGCCGGCTTCTCCCCGCTGGAGGCGGGCCATCTCGCTGCTGCCGTCCACCGTGGCCATGCTGCTGCTGTCCGCCCGGGCCGGCGCGCTGGCCCAGAAGTTCGGCCCGCGCTGGCTGATGACCGGCGGCCTGCTGACCGCCGCGGCCGGGTTGCTGCTGCTCACCCGTATTGGGCCGAACGCTAGTTACGTGGCCGATGTGCTGCCCGCGGTGCTGCTGTTCGGGCTGGGACTGTCCATGACCGTCGCGCCGCTGACCGCCACCGTGCTGGCCAGCGCGGACGACCGGCACGCGGGCATCGCCAGCGGGGTGAACAACGCCACGGCCCGGGCCGCCGGGCTGCTGTCGGTGGCCGGCCTGCCGGCCGCGGTCGGGCTCACCGGGGCGGCGCTGTATGACAAGACACAGCTGAACACGGGGTTCCACCACGCCATGGTGATCTGCGCGGTGCTGGTGGCGCTGTCCGCCGTGCTGTCGGCCGTGCTGGTCAGCAACGACGTGCTCAAGCCGAAGCGGGGCGAGCCTGCCATCAAGCCGGAGTGCCTGACCAACTGCGCGGTCGGCGCGCCGCCGCTGGAGCCGGCCGAGCGTGTGGCCGCCCCGCGCACCGCGGACCGGCACTAAGCTCGTAACTTGTTCTCGCGCCGGGCGCCGCCCGGGCGCGCCACGACTCACCACGGAAAGCCCGCGAGCATGCGCTGGTCACAGATGTTCATCCCAACCCTGCGGGAAGACCCGGCGGACGCCCAGTCCGCGAGTCACCGGCTGCTGCTCCGGGCTGGTTACGTCCGGCAGCTGTCCGCCGGGCACTACAACCTGCTGCCGCTCGCGGTGCGGGTGCGCGCCAAGATCATCGGCATCATCCGCGAGGAGATGAACCTGATCGGCGGGCAGGAAGTGCTGCTGCCCACCATGCATCCGGCAGAGATCTGGCAGCGCAGTGGGCGCTGGGACACGATGTCCGACGTCATGTTCCGGGTCACCGACCACAAGGGCGCGGTCAACGTGCTCAGCGTGACCCACGAGGAGATCTTCGCGCTGCTGGCCGGGGAGCTGAAGTCGCACAAGCAGCTGCCGCAGGTGTGGTACCAGTTCCAGACCAAGTTCCGGGACGAGCCGCGGCCCCGGGCGGGCCTGCTCCGGGTCCGCGAGTTCACCATGAAGGACTCCTACAGCTTCGACCTGGACCCGGCCGGGCTGGACGTGGCCTTCGACCGGCACCGCGCGGCCTACCTGCGGATCTTCGAGCGGCTCAGCATCCCGGCCATCCCGGTGGAGGCGTCCAGCGGGGCGATGGGCGGCCAGGACTCGGTCGAGTTCATGTGCCCGTCGGACGCCGGTGAGGACCTGGTCGCCTACTGCCGGGACTGCGGCTACGCGGCCAACGTGGAGAAGGCCACGTCGCAGCTGGTGCCGGTCAGCGACGGCGCCGGGGCTGGCCGCCCCGGAGCGGTTCGACACGCCTGGCGTGCGCACCATCGAGGACCTGGCCACCGGGTACGACGCGCCCGCCGGCCGGCAGATCAAGACGCTGGTCTACGTGCTGGACGGCAAGCTGACCCTGGTGCTGATGCGCGGCGACCACGCGCTGAACGAGCAGAAACTGGCCGACGCGACCGGGGCCGCGACCATCCGCCCGGCCCAGCCGGAGGAGATCAGGGAGGCGCTCGGCGCGCTGCCCGGCAGCCTGGGCGCGGTCGGGGTGAGCGGGTTCCCGGTGATCGCCGACGAGGCGCTGCGCGGCCGCCGGGACATGGTGACCGGGGCCAACATCGACGACAAGCACCTGCGCGGTGTCGATGTGGACCGGGACATCAGCGTCGGCACGTGGTTCGACCTGCGCGAGGTGGTGGCCGGGGAGCCCTGCGTCCGGTGCGGGCACCCGCTGGAGCTGCTGACCACCATCGAGATCGGCCACATCTTCAAGCTGGGCTACAAGTTCACCAAGGTGTTCGGCATTACCGTGCTCGACGCCAACGGCGAGCGGGTGCACCCGATCATGGGCAGCTACGGGATCGGTGTGGAGCGGGCGCTGGCCGTCGTGGTCGAGTGCCACCACGACGAGCGCGGCATCGTGTGGCCGCTGGCGGTGGCGCCGTTCAGCGTGGTGGTCGTGGTGGCCCAGTCCAACGACGACGAGGTGGCCGCGGCCGGGGAGTCGCTGTACCAGCAGCTCATCGCGGCTGGCGTCGAGGTGATCATCGATGACCGGCCGGAGCGGGCCGGGGTGAAGTTCAGCGACGCGGAGCTGACCGGCATCCCGTACCGGATCACGGTGGGTAAGCGTGGCCTGGCTGAGGGGACCGCGGAGCTGACCGAACGGCTCACTGGTGAGACTCGGAAGGTCGCGCTGGCCGATGTGGTGACCGAGCTGACCGGGCTGCTGCAGACTGGCTGAGCTGGCTGGAGCGGTGCCTGCCCGGGCTGCGCCGGGCGGCGACCAGGCTGGACACGGTCACCACGGCCAGGATGCCGCCGATGACGCACAACGACAGCCCGGTGCTGATGTGCGGCAGCCGCACCGGGCCGAGCCAGGTCACCCCGTTGGTGGCCAGCGCCTCGATGAGCAGCTTGACGCCGATGAACGCGAGGATGCCGGCCAGCCCGGCGGACAGGTGGGCCAGCCGGTCCAGCAGGCCGCCGATCAGGTAGTACAGGTGACGCAGGCCGAGCAGTGCGAACGCGTTGACGGCCAGCACCATCATCGGGTCCCGGGTCAGCCCGAACACGGCCGGGATCGAGTCCATGGCGAACACCAGGTCGGTGACGGCGATGGCGCCGGCCAGCGCCAGCACCGGGGGCAGCGCCCGGCGCAGCCGGGTGTCCCCGAGGCCGGTCCGGTGCAGCAGGCGGCGCAGCGGGCCGGGTGGCCCGGGCACGCTCACCGATTGCAGGCTGGCCCGGACTGGCTGGCCGTGGCGTAGGCCAGCCGTCCCGAGGTGATCAGCAGCATCGCGCCGAATACGTAGAGCACCCAGTCGAACCGGTTCAGCGCGGCGGCGCCGGCCGCGATGAACGCGCCGCGCAGCAGCAGGGCCAGGCCGATGCCGATCAGCAGCACCCGGCTGCGCTGCCGGGGCGGCACCGCGGACCGGCCGATCAGCAGCACGAACACGAACAGGTTGTCCAGGGACAGGCTGTACTCGGTGAGCCAGCCGGCGAAGAACTGGCTGGACGCCCGCGCACCCGCGGTGGCGCCCACGGCCACACCGAACAGCGCGCCGAGCGCGACGATGCCCGCCGTGCACAGCGCCGCCTCGGCCAGCCCGGGTTCCCGGCCACGCCGGGTGCTGACGATCAGGTCGGCCACGGCCACCGCGACCACGACGCCGAGAGCCACACCCCACAGCCAGATCGGGACCGGCAGGGTGTGGATCGGCGAGGACGCGGCGGCGGTCAGCCGGGTTCACCTCCCCGGCCCGGCGGTGCGGACCGGCGGGCGCCGAGCTGCGCGGCCCGGGTGAAGTCGGCCGGGGTGAGCACCCCGGCCAGTTCCCCGTCCGCGCCGAGGACCAGGACGTGCCCGGCGGTATACATAGCCGCCGGCCCGGCCGGGCGGACGTTCAGCCGGGCGCGCAGCCCGGTGAGCGGCTCGTCGGGCGTGGTGAAGACCAGGTGGTCCAGCGGGGTGGCGGCCTGGGAGAGCCGGGTCACCGGGCGGCGGCCGCGCGGCACTGCGCTCAGCTGGCTCCGGGTGACCAGGCCGGTGAGCTGGCCGTCGAAGTCCCGGACGGCGAACGCAGTCACCCCAGGCGGGGCCGGGGCCAGGCCGAGTTCGCTGTCGCCCTCGAGGAACGACTGGACGCTCTGCCAGCCGCGGGCGACCGGGGCTGGCTGGCCGGCCGCCAGGATGTCCCGCACCCGCAGCCCGGCCAGCGCGGCCGAGGTCATCGCCTGGCCGGCGTCGGCCCGGGACGCGGTGATCATCAGAATGCCGAGCAGCACGGCCCAGACCCCGGTCACACGGTGCAGCACGATCGCGGTGATCCCGGCGGCGGTCAGGATCGCACCGGTGACCTGGCCGAACCGGGCCGAGATGAGGATCGCACGAGTGGGATCGCCCGAGCGCGCCCACGCCAGCGCTCGGACGATCCGCCCGCCGTCCAGGCCGGCGGCGGGAATTAGGTTGGCCACGGCGAGCAGGCCGTTGATCCAGACCGCGGCCACGGCCACCGTGGCCGGCAGCACCGCGCTGCTGCGCGCCGGGCCGCCCAGCCCGACCAGGACGGCCAGGCTGAGCGCAGCCAGCAGCAGGCTGACCAGGGGCCCGGCCACGGCCACCTGCCACTGAGCCCGGGCGCTGGGCAGCTCGGTCCGGCCGTGGCCAATGCCGCCGAAGAAACCGACGGTGGCCTGGGCGCGGCCCCGGTACCGGCGGGCGACGACCGCGTGCCCGACCTCGTGGGCGACCAGGCTGGCCAGCAGGATGACGACCAGGGCCACGGTGGCGGTGAGGTAGCTGGCCACCGGCTTGCCCGGGGTCACCGTCGGCAGGATCAGCGCGCTGGCCCCCGCAGCCAGCACGCCGAGCAGGTAGCCGCCGGCGGTCACCCGGACCTGGACACCAGCCGGCTGGTGGCGCCGCCGGCTGGCTGGATCTGGAGATGGCTGAGCAGGGGCATCGGCCGGCGGGCGGATCATCGTCACTGCGCTCTCCTCGGCGGCCGGCCCCCGTAATTGGCCGGCTGTGACCACTATCCATTGCCGGGTAAGCGCTAGTCAGCCGCCCAATCCGGCTAACATCACCAGGAAAGATTGCCGCTTCCCGGCAAGGACTTACCCGGAGGGTCAGATCGGTGAGCCACCGAGACAGCCGCCCGTACCCCTCTGACCAGGCGGAACCTCCCGATCTCGAAGCAATCGCCAAGGCGGCCAGCCGGGAGGCGGGCGGGGTGCCGCCAGATCTGCTCGGCGACTACCTGCCGGCCGTGCTGGATGCCGCCCGGACCGGGCGCCGGCTGGCCGCCGCCGAGCTGGCCAGGTATGGCCGGTCGGGGGAGCGAGCCGCGGAGAACGGGGTGGCGCTGCGCGGCCTGGTCGACCTGTACCTGTCGGCGACCTGGCGGCTATGGCGTGAACTGCCCGGCCTGGCCGACCTGCGGGCGGCCGGGCTTGGCGTGCTGCACGCGGCCGACGACGCGGTCGCGGCGGCGGCCGAGGGCTTCGAGCGGGCCCACCTGTCCATCGCCCGCCGCGAGGAGGCGGAACGCCTGGAGTTCGTCGACGACCTGCTGTCCGGCCGGGCCGCCGCCGACCTGCTGACCCGGGGCGAGCGGCTGGGCCTGCGGCTGGCCGGCCCGCATCAGGTGGTGCTGGCCGGGTACGCGCCCGGGGTCACCGCCACCCGGCCACTGGGCAAGGACGCCGACCGGCTGGTCGCGGACGCCGCCGCCCCGTCGCCGTCGCTGACCGTGACCCGTGGCGGCCGGCTGGTGGCGGTGACCGGGGTGAGCGATGGTGGTGAGGCCGGCCGGGTCGCGGTCGCCCTGGTCCGCGCGCTCACCCGGGGGCAGCCGGACCGGGCCGGCGACGATCCGCGGCCGTGGCGGGTGGCGTTCGGCCGGGCCTATCCCGGGCCGGGCGGTGTCCGCCGGTCCTACGACGAGGCGGTCGACGCGCTCGACGTGGCGCAGCGGCTCGGCATGCCCGACCCGGTGGTGGACGCCGCCGACCTGCTCGTCTACCAGGTGCTGCTGCGCGACCGGCCGGCCATCACCGACCTGGTCAGTGCGCTGCTCACCCCGCTGGCCGGGGCGCGCGGCGGGGCCGTCCCGCTGCTGGAGACGCTGCAGGAGTACTACGCGAGCGGCGGGGTGGCGGCCGAGGCGGCCCGGCGGCTGCACCTGTCGGTGCGCGCGGTGACCTACCGGCTGGCCCGGGTCAGGGAACTCACCGGGCAGGACCCGGCCGACCCGGCCCAGGGCCTGGCGCTGCGGGTCGCCGTCATCGGCGCCCGGATGCTCGACTGGCCCGCCGTCCCGCTGGAGACGGGCTAGGGCCCCGCTCGCACGACGCGGCCGCGACCGCGGCGAGGATCAGCACGCCGCAGAGAGCGAACGCCACCGGGTAGCCGGTGTGCATGCAGAACAGGCCGAAGACAGCCGGGCCCGCGCCGTACCCGGCGTCGTAGGCGAAGTTCCACAGCGCACTGGCCTTGGCCTCGGGCAGTCGCTCGATCAGCAGCGCGAACGTCGCGTTCTCGATCACCCCGAACCCGGCGCCGAACAGCACCATGCCTGCGAACAGCGCCACGGCCGAGCCCAGCAGCAGCATCGTGGCCATGCCGAGCGCCGCCACAACGAGCGCCGGGATGAGCGGGCGGGCGTGACCGTGCCGGTCACCGAGCCGGCCAGCCTGCCAGCGGCTGAACGTGGCCGCGACCGCCTGGACCAGCAGGGCCGCTGAGCAGAGGTTGCTGGGGATCCCGTTCGCGAGCGGCAGGAACGAGTCGAGCACACCGGCCGCGATGGTCACGGCGGCGAAGATCAGCGGCAGCCGCGCTGTGCTGGCCATCCGCCCGCGGCGGGTGCCCGCCATCCGCCCGCGGCGGGTGCCCGGCGTCCGCTGCGCGCGAGTGGCCTGCCGTGCCTCGCGCCCACCCGGCAGCCAGCGGATGGCTACCAGCGGCAGCAGGCCCGCGGCGGCGGCGATGGCCGCCGCCACGGCGGCCAGATGGTGTCCGGCCAGCCAGACCCCGGCCGGCAGCGCGACCGCGGCGGGGACACCCGCGACGACGCCGAGCAGGCCGAGCCCTTCGCCGCGCCGTCCGGGAGGCAGCAGCCTGGCGGTGAGCGCACCGGTGGTCACGCCGGACAACCCGAACCCGAGGCCGCGCACAAAGCTGACGCTCACCATGACGGCCTGGGGTTCGCGCGCGAGCAGGGCCAGGGCCGGCCGCCGAGCAGCACCGCTCCGGCCGCGAGCACGGTCCGGTAGCCGAACCGCCTGATCGCTGCCGCCGCCGCGGCCTCGGCGGCCACGGTGCCGAGCAGCAGCGACCCGGTGATCAGTCCAGCGCCCGAGCTGCTGGCGCCGGCCGCAGCGGCCAGCATCGGCATGACCGACAGCAGCAGGAAGAAGCTGGTGAGCGAGCTGAACTCGGCCAGGAACGTTGCTGCCAGCGGCGCACTGAGGAGCCGGGCGGCCGGAACCGCGCTACCAGGCTGCGGCTGCGTCAAGGTGCCCATAGCAAGGACGGTAGGAGCCAGCCAGCCCGCTGGTAAGGTCCAATTTTATGGCGATTGAGTGGTCCGGTTTGGGGCCGGGGCTGATGGTCCGGCTTGACCGTTCGGCACGCCAGCCACTGCGCGACCAGCTGGAGGCGAGCCTGCGCGAGGCGATCAGGGACGGCCGGCTCCTCGCCGGGGAACGCCTGCCGTCATCCCGGGAGCTGGCCCGTACGCTCGGCGTCTCCCGGGGCATGGTGCAGGAGTGCTACGGGCAGTTGCTGGCCGAGGGTTATCTGACCAGCCGCACCGGGTCCGCCACCCGGGTCGCCGGCATCAGCGGCCAGCAGGCCGATGGCCGGCCCACGGCCAGCCTGGCCACGGTCCCGCCCGCGCCGCCCCGCCCGCTCCAGGAACCGCCGCTGATCGCGGACTTCCAGCTCGGCGTGCCGGACCTGTCCAGCTTCCCGCGTACCGACTGGGCCTGGGCGATCAAGCAGGCGTGCACCCGGGCCGCCACCGCTGACCTGGGATACGGCGACCCGCGTGGCAGCCTCGAACTGCGCGAGGTGCTGGCCGGTTACCTGCGGAGAGTACGGGCAGCCGCCGCCAGCCCGGCGCAGATGATCATCAGCACCGGCTTTGCGCAAGGCGTCAACCTGGTCCTGCACGCCCTGGCTCGCCAGGGCAGCGTGACCCGCGTGGCCTTCGAAGACCCCGGCTACGGCAGCGCGCAGGTGGACGAGACGGTCCGCGCGGCGCTGGGCATGGGCATCGACGTCAGCTACCTGCCGGTTGACGAGCAGGGCCTCGTGGTCAGCGAGCTGGTGGCCAGCGGAGCCCAGGCCGTCGTGGTCACCCCGGCACACCAGTCACCCACCGGGGTGGTCTTGTCCCCGGTACGGCGGCACGCCCTGACCGGCTGGGCGCGGCGCACCGGCGGGTACGTGATCGAGGACGACTACGACTCGGAGTTCCGCTACGACAAAGAACCCGTCGGCGCGCTGCAGGGGCTGGCCCCGGGACAGGTCTTCCTGCTCGGCACCGTCAGCAAGGCCCTGGCGCCCGCGGTCCGCCTCGGCTGGGTCCACGCGCCGTCAGCACTGGCCGCCGACATCGCCGCGGAGAAGGAGATGAGCGATCGCGGCTCCTGCCTGCTGGACCAGCTCGCCCTGGCCACCCTGCTCACCACCGGCCGGTACGACCGTCACCTGCGCCGGATGCGGGCCGTCTACGCCGCCCGCCGCACGGCGCTGATCGGCGCGTTCGCCCGGCATGTCCCCGGGGTCCGGCTCACCGGGCTGGCCGCCGGATTCCACGCGGTCGCGCCGCTGCCGCCCGGCGCTGACGAGACGGCGGTGGTCGCCGCGGCGCGTGACCGGCGGATCGGGCTGTACGGCATGGGCGGCTACCGCGGCGATCCTGACGCCGCGGCACCCCCGGCGCTGGTGATGGGCTTCGGCAACGTCCGCGATCGGGCCATCGAACCCGGCATTGCCGCCGTCGCCGACTTGCTCAGCTGACCCCCAGAAATACGTCAGCGCGGTGACTTAGTGGTCACCGGGGACCACAAACTCACCGCGCTGAGGAAAAAGCGTCAGCCGACCTGCTCCTGGGTCTGCTCCTCGGCCTCGGCCGCAGCCTCGCCCTGGGTATCGTCCCCGGCCTCGTCCTTGGCCAGGCTCGCCCGGACCTCATCCATGTCCAGCTCGCGGGCCTTGGTGATCAGCTCTTCGAGCGCCTGCTCGGGCAGCGCGCCGGGCTGGGCGTAAAGCACCACGTTGTCCCGGATGATCATCAGGGTCGGGATGGACGAGATGCCGAAGGCCTGCGCCAGGTCGGTCTCGGCGTCCGTGTCCACCTTGGCGAACACCGCGTCCGGGTACCGCTCCGACGCGCGCTCGAAGATCGGCCCGAACATCTTGCACGGCCCGCACCAGGCGGCCCAGAAGTCCACCAGGACCATGTCCGCGCTGTCGACTACGGACTCGAATGTCTCGCCCGTAAGCTCGACCGTCGCCATGGAATCTCTCCTCGTCTCACCGGACATCCCACGGTGGGATACCCGCCTGGGTATGCAACCAGAGGGGGTGGCAGCGCATTCCCGGGGCTACCCCTAGTAGCCAGCTTCGCCCGCCAGTTATGCCCGATGCGGCAATTCCCGCCGCTTTGTTACCGGTTTGCCGGGTTATGCGGCCCAGCGCCGGGGTGGATGTCGGCGCCGTCGGCGTCCATCCATTTGACGGCGGCGCCGGGCTCCGGGCGCCAGCGGGCCATGGCGGCCAGCAGCGCCTCCGGGTCGGCGGCCGGCCAGGATCATCTCCCGGTGCCCGGGCCGGAGGAACCGCTCGGCCACCGCGTGGTCCAGGAAACGGAGCAGGTCGTCGTAGTAGCCGAGCACATTCAGCAGCCCGGTCGGCTTGGCGTGCAGCCCGAGCTGGGACCAGGTGACGGCCTCGGCGAACTCCTCCAGCGTGCCGATCCCGCCGGGCAGCGCGATGAAGCCGTCGGCCAGCGACGCCATGGTGGCCTTGCGCTCGTGCATGGAGCCGACCACGCGCAGGTCAGCCAGTCCTGGGTGAGCCACCTCGGCCGCGGCCAGCTGCGCCGGGATGACCCCGGTGATCTCGCCGCCTGCGGCCAGCACCGCGTCGGCCAGCGCGCCCATCGTGCCCACGTGGGCGCCGCCGTAGACGACCCGGATCCCGCGCCCGGCCAGCTGGCGGCCGAGTCCGGCCGCGCCCGCCGCGTACTCCGGCCGGCGGCCCGGGTTGGACCCGCAGAACACGCAGACCGAGCGCAGCCCAGCCACCCGGGTCAGTTGTCCAGGCCCAGGGTGAACGTGGGCTTGGGCGTGGTCGCGGGCAGCCGGTGCTCGTCGGACAGCCGCCGGATCGCGGTGCCGGTGGCCAGGAACTCGGTGGCGTGCTCGCCCCAGACGTGGTTGGACACGGCCACGTTGACCCCGACGATGCCGGACGCCTGGGCCTGCGACGCCTCGGTCTGCATCCGGACCAGGGCCAGCTCGCGGGCCTCGTACACGCCCTGGGTGAACTGGATCATCTCCTGGTTGCGCCCGGTCTGGCGCAGCGTCTGCAGGGCCGACTGGTGCGCGATGTGGTACACGCAGGTGCCCAGCACGAACGCGACCGGCACCGCGCCCGCCGCGAGCAGCCGGAAGAAGTCCTGGGCGGACAGGTCCGAGGTGAACGCCCGGCCGTCCGGGGCCCGGTGCGCCCCTTCGCCGGCCAGGGCCTTGACCGCGGTGCCGGTGGCCACGAACTCCAGCACCTCCTGCCCCCAGGCGTACATCTGCAGCCGCAGCGATACGCCGACGATGCCGTCCGCGCCGAGGTGGTCCGCTTCCGCGCGCATCCGGGCCATGGCCAGCTCGCGGGCGTTGTACATGGCCTGGGTCAGGGTCTGCAGCTCGGCGTTCTGCGACCAGCGGCCGACCTGCAGGCCAACGTGGTAGATGGACGAGCCGACGACGAAGCCGAGCGGCTCGAAGCCGGCTTCGCCGAGCAGTGCGTACTCGGAGACCGACAGGTCGGAGGTGAACACACCGCCCGCCTCGGCGCCTGCGGTGTGCGCCAGGCGGCTGTCCGCGGCCTGCGGTTCCCAGGTCTGTGTGTCGTTCGAGCTGCTGCCGAACAGGGGCATGGTTCCTCCCGTAGCTGGGTGCCGCCGGGCGGCTGGTACCGGGCTCAGCGTAGTCCGGCCGGCCGCCGGTGAGATGATCGGTTGCCCGTGGGCGGGGGGAGAACTGGGTGAGGAGGATCTGCGTCCTGGGCGACGCGCATCTCGACGTCGTCGTCCGGCTCGGCGGCCCGGTCGCGCCCGACACCGACACCCCGGCGCGCACCCAGGTCGGGGTGGGCGGCCAGGCGGCCAACGTGGCCGCCTGGATCAGCGCGCTCGGCGGCCAGGCCCGGCTGATCGCGGCCCGGGGCACCGACCTGGCGGCCGGCCTGGTGGCTGCGGAGCTGGCCGGGCGCGGGGTCGACCTGGCCGGGCCGGTGCTGGACGGCCCGACCGGCGTGGTGGTGTCACTGTCCGAACGCGGCACCAGCCGGTCCATGCTGACCGACCGCGGGGTGGGGCCGCGGCTGTCCGCGGCTACCCTCGACCCGGGCTGGCTGGCCGGCTGCGGCTGGCTGCATCTGCCGGCCTACAGCCTGGCCAGCGACCCGGTCAGCGGGGCCGCGCTGGCCGCGGCGGCCCAGCTGCCGCGGCTCAGCGTGGACCTGTCCTCCACCGCGCTGCTCCGCGAGTACGGCGCGGAGCGGTTCCGCGGCCTGCTCGGCCGGCTGCGGCCGGAGGTGGTGTTCGGCACCGAGGACGAGGTGGCGCTGATCGGCGAGCTGCCCGGCCCGGCGCTGGTGGTGAAGCTGGGCGCGGATGGCGTGCGGGCCGGCGGCCGGGTGCACCCGGCCCGGCCGGTCCGGGCGGTGGACCCGACCGGGGCGGGCGACGCGTTCGCCGCGGGCTACCTGGTCGGCGGGGTCAGCCTGGGCCTGGACGCGGCGGCCCGGGCGGTAGCCAAGATGGGAGCGATGCCGTGACGAACGGAGCACAACCGCGCTTCACCGGCGAGGTGGCCGACGCGCTGGCGGCCGGCCTGCCGGTGGTCGCGCTGGAGACGACGCTGGTCTCGCACGGCTTCCCAGGCGGGCAGGGCGTCGAGGTGGCGCTGGCCAGCGAGCAGCGGGTCCGGGCGGCCGGCGCGGTGCCGGCCACCGTCGGCGTGGTGGACGGCGTGCTCCGGGCCGGGCTGACCGCGGCCGAGCTGGGCCGGTTCGCCGAGGCGGGCGACGCCGCCCGTAAGTGCGGCGCCCGCGACCTGGCGGCTGCCCTGGTGCAGGGCGCGCTCGGCGCGACCACGGTCGGCGGCACGCTGGCCGTGTGCCGGCTGGCCGGGATCCGGTTCATGGCCACCGGCGGTACCGGCGGGGTGCACCGCGGCTTCGCCGCCACCCTGGACGTGTCCGCCGACCTGGCCCAGATCGCCCGCACCCCGGCGCTGGTGGTGTCGTCCGGGGTCAAGTCGATCCTGGATGTGCTGGCCACCTCGGAGCTGCTGGAAAGCCTCAGCGTGCCGGTGCTCGGCTGGCACACCGGCACGCTGCCCATGTTCTACAGCGCCGCGGGCGGCCCGCCCGTGTCCGCGACGGTGACCGCGGTACCCGAAGTGGCCCGGATCACCGCGGCGCATTTCCTCTTGAACGCCCCTACCGGGCTGGTGCTGGCCCGGCCTCCCGAGCCGTCGCTGGATATCGAGCCGATCCTGGCCGAGGCCGTCGCCCGGGTGGAGCAGCTGGGGGTGCGCGGCCAGGCGGTGACCCCGGCCGTGCTGGCCCTGGTGCACGAGCTGAGTGACGGGCGCAGCGCCGAGGTGAACCGGCGGCTGATCGAGGACAACGCCGGGCTGGCTGGCGAGGTCGCGGTGGCCTACGCGGAACTGGGAGAGTAGCGGGCAGCGGCGCCCCCGACGGACCTGGAGGTCACAACATGCGGATCGGTGTGTCACTGCGCGACGCGACGGGCCCGGACGCCGTGGCCCGGGTGCGCGGCGAACTGGCGCGGGCCGCGGACGAGGGCTTCCCGTCCGCCTGGATGAACAACATTTTCGGCCTGGACGCGCTGACCACGCTGGCCGTGGCGGGCAGCACAGTGCCGGGGATCGAGGTGGGCACCGCGGTGGTGCCCACCTACCCGCGGCACCCGGCGGCACTGGCCCAGCAGGCGCTGACCGTGGCCGCGGCCACCGGCGGCCGGCTCACCCTGGGCGTGGGCCCGTCACACAAGATCGTTATCGAGGACATGTTCGGCTACCGGTTCGACAAGCCGGTCCAGCACACCCGGGAGTACCTGTCCATCCTCCGCCCGCTGCTGCACCGCGAGCCGGTCTCGTTCTCCGGGCAGCAGCTCAGCGCGCACGTCACGCTGAGCACCCCGGCCCCAGGCCCGGTGCCGCTGCTGCTGGCCGCGCTCGGCCCGGCCATGCTCAAGGTGGCCGGCGAGCTGGCCGACGGCACCGTGCTGTGGATGACCGGGCCGGCCACGGTGCGCGACCACATCGTGCCGGCCATCACCGCCGCCGCAGCGGCAGCAGGCCGGCCCAGCCCCCGGATCGTCTGCATCCTGCCGGTCTGCGTGACCAGCGACCCGGACGCGGCCCGGGCCGCCGCGGCCCGGGTCTTCGCCATCTACAACGACCTGCCGTCCTACCGGGCCATGCTGGACCGGGAGGGCGCGGCGGGCCCGGCGGACGTGGCCCTGGTCGGTGACGAGGCGGCGGTGACGGCCCAGCTGGCCACGCTGGCCGAGGCCGGGGTGACCGACTTCGTGGCTGGTGAGTTCGCCCGTGGCCAGGACGCCGTGCGTACCCGGGAGTTCCTCCGCGCCCAGCTCAGCTGACCCGCCATGGACCTCCGGGCCTGGTGCCAGCGCTGGCCGGCGCGCAGACTGTGCTTGTTAGATGTTCGCGTTATTCAATAAACCTCAACGGTACTGCTGCGCTGACCTGCCCGACCGACCGCTCGGGCAGGTCCTCCGGGCCTGCCCTCGCTAGCCGGTTTGAATAACGCTCACGGGGCCCAACCGGAGGGGTTGGAGGATCATGCCGTTCCTCGACCGTGCCGATGCGGGGCGGCGGCTGGCCGGTGTGCTGACGGGCGTACGCGACGCCGATGCGATCGTGCTCGGCCTGCCCCGGGGTGGCATCCCGGTCGGCTACGAGATCGCGCAGGCGCTGGGCGTCCCGCTCGACGTGATCCTGGTCCGCAAGGTCGGCCTGCCCGCCCAGCCCGAGCTGGCCATGGGGGCGATCGGCGAGGATGGCGTCCGGCTGGTCAACACCGAGGTAGTGCAGGCCGAGCAGGTCAGCCAGCGGGTGTTCGCCGAGGTCGAGCAGCGGGAGCGGGCTGAGCTGCGCCGCCGGGCGGAGCGGTACCGGCTGGACCGGCCCCGGGCGGCGGTGGCCGGGCGGACGGCGATCGTGGTGGACGACGGCATCGCCACCGGGTCCACGGCCCGGGCCGCCTGCCAGGTCGCCCGGGCGCACGGGGCGGCCCGGGTGATCCTGGCCGTCCCGGTCGCGCCGCGCGGCACGGTGGCCGCGCTGAGCCAGGTGGCGGACCGGGTGGTCTGCCTGGAGTCGCCGGAGCCGTTCTACGCCATCGGCCAGTGGTACCAGGACTTCTCGCAGACCAGCGACGCCGAGGTGGTCCGGCTGCTCCGGGCGGCCGCGGATGTCGGCACCGGCCATGAGGTGCGGGTGCCCGCCGGCCCGGTCACCCTGGCGGGCTGGCTGACCGTGCCGCCGGACACCAGCGGCATGGTGCTGTTCGCACACGGCAGCGGCAGTGGCCGGGGCAGCCCGCGCAACGTGTTCGTGGCCGGGACGCTGCACGAGGTGCACCTCGGCACCCTGCTGTTCGACCTGCTCACCCCGGAAGAGGCGGCGGACCGGTCCAACGTGTTCGACATCCGCCTGCTGGCCGGGCGGCTGGCCGCCGCCACCAGCTGGCTGCGGGCCCAGCCCGGGCTGGCCCAGCTCGGCGTCGGCTACTTCGGGGCGAGTACCGGGGCGGCGGCGGCGCTGCGGGCCGCGGCCGAGCCGGGCAGCGACATCGCGGCCATCGTGTCCCGCGGCGGCCGGCCGGATCTGGCCGCCGCGCAGCTCGGCGCGGTCCGGGCCGCCACGCTGCTGATCGTGGGCGGGCTGGACGAGCAGGTGCTCGCGCTCAACGTGGCCGCGCAGGCCCAGCTGCGCGCCGAGAACCAGCTCGCGGTGGTGCCGGGCGCGACCCACCTGTTCGCCGAGCCCGGCGCCCTGGAACGGGCGGCCGCGCTGGCCCGGGATTGGTTCGCCAGCCATCTCGGGGCTGGGCAGCCCGCAGATAACTGACCGTCGGCGGCCATTTGGGGAACCGTTCAGAACGCCGGGACCGGGCCGACCGGCCCGGTCAGCGGCAGCACGACCAGGCACGGCACCTTGACCGGCTGCGCCGGGTCGAGGGCGTTCAGCATGTCGGCCATGGCCACCGGGTCGCTGGCGATTTCCAGGTGATCGCTGGCATCGAGCGGGCACTGGTTCTGCAGCGTGATGTTGCTGATGTTCGGCGCGGCGGGCAGGAACGCGTTGGTGTACGGGGTGACCACCTCGTCGTCCCTGGTCTCGATGACCGTGTAGTTCACCCCGGCCACGGTGGGCGTGGCGTTCAGCTTGGCCAGGAACGCCGAGCCTTTCTCCTGCTGCACGCAGGCGGTGCAGGTGGTGGCGAGCGCGCTGTTTATCGGCTCGATGAGGCCGATGTCGGTGCCGAGCACGGTCAGCCCGTCCAGGGTCGTCCCGTAGTTGGACGGGGCCAGCGCTACGAACGTGGCCACCTTGGCCGCCCCGCCGAGGACATTGATGTAGTAGCGCGGCATCATCCCGCCCTGGGAATGGCCGACGAGATCCACTTTCGCCGCCCCGGTCGCGGCCAGCACGGTGTTCACGAACGTGGCCAGCTGGGCCGCGGAGGCCGCGATGTCACCGGTGCCCTGCAGGTCGGAGGTGGCCGAACTGCCGCCGTAGTTGAACGCGAAAACGCAGTACCCGTGGTTGGCCAGGATGGGCGCGGCCGCCTGCCAGTTGTCATTCATGTTGGCCAGCGTCCCGTGCACCAGGATCACCGGGTAGGGGTGTGCCGCGCTGGGCTGGCAGGAGAAATTGTTGGCCCCGGGTGGCGGCGTGGCCGGGGAATTGAACGTGACCAGCGCGCCCGCCAGGAAGTCGTAGTTGACCGGTAACGTGGCGGCCGAGGCGCTGGCCGCGGGCCAGACCGCGGTCAGTACGGCCGCGCTGACGGCGGTGCTGAGCAATGCGATTCGCCGGGTTAGCGTGCGGAAAGGCATCCTTGCCTCCCATGCTCGGTGGGCCTGGAATCCGGTACCCCCGAAGCTCCGGTGCTCAAATTAGACATCGCCCCGGCCGCGCGGTCTGCTCATCCGGTTCAGCCTGCTCGGCGGCCCCTTTGTCCGGCGCGGACAACAAATCTACTCACGGGTAATGACCGGCCGGGCTGTCTCGTGTAGGTTCTGGGCAGCGGGCGACGCTGCGGTCCCCTCCCGTGCTGGCGCCGCCTGGACAGGGTGGGTGAGGCGGCATGCGGCCAGTGACTGAGGCCACGGCGAACGGTGATGGCGTCTGGCCGGCCGTGCCGCGCGAGGTGGCCGAGGTGCTGCGGCCCGAACTGGACCGGGCGACCGAGGAAGTGATCGGTGCGATCCAGCGCGAGGTGCCCGAGTACGCCCGGCCGCATGACGACCACTACACCTCCGTGGTGCGCCGGGCGGTGCATCAGGCGGTGCACCAGTTCGTGCAGCGCATCGCCGACCCGGCCACGTCCACGGAGACCACCGCGGAGCTGTTCACCGGGATCGGCCGGATCGAGGCGGCCGAGGGCCGCAGCCTGGAGCCACTGCAGGCGGCGCTGCGGCTGGGCGCCCGGGTCACCTGGCGCACGCTGTGCGAGCAGGCGGTGCAGGGCAGCCTCAGCGTCGGCGTCATCGGCCCGGTCGGCGAGGCGCTGTTCCTGTACATCGACGAGCTGGCCGCCGCCTGCGCCGAGGGGTTCACCCGGGCCAGCGCCGAGGTGGCCGGCGAGCTGGAGCGCAGACGGCGGCGGCTGCTCGACCTGATCGTCACCGACCCGCCGGTGTCCCGGGACGCGATCACCGACCTGGCCCGCGCGGCGGGCTGGCCGGTGCCCCGCAAGGTGGCCGTGGTCGCGCTGGAGGACCGCAGCCAGGACCATTTCGGGCCGCTGCCCGCGCTGCCCCCGGACGTGCTGGTGGACATGACCCGGCAGGACCCGTGCCTGCTGGTGCCGGACCCGGACGGGCCGGGCCGGGCGGACATGATCGAGCGCGGCCTGCGCGGCTGGACCGGGGCGTTCGGCCCGGTGGTGCCGCTCAGCCGGGCCGGCTGCTCGCTGCGCTGGGCCCGGCAGGTGCTGGCGCTGGGCCGCCGCGGCGCGATCCGGGCCGGCCGTGGCCTGATCCGCTGCGAGGAGCACCTGACCTCGCTGGTGCTGCTGTCCGATGAGGAGCTGGCCCGGGTGCTCAGCTCGGTCTGGCTCGCCCCGCTCGCCCGGCTCCGGCCCAGCCAGCAGGACATCATCGCCGAGACGTTGCTGGCCTGGCTGCAGAACGCGGGCAACGCCCGGCTCGCCGCGACCCAGCTGCATGTGCATCCGCAGACGGTCCGCTACCGGCTGCGCCAGATCCAGGAGCTGTTCGGCGCCGCGCTGGCCCAGCCGGCCGCGCGCTTCGACCTGGAGGTCGCGCTGCGCGCCCGCCAGTTGCTCCGCGGCGCGGCTGGCGCCAGCCGCAACGGTTCTGGCTAACTCGATCAGCCTCTTCCTGCGGGCGGCTTGCGGAGGTAGCCTCCAAACGGGTCCCGGGCCGATCGGTTCGACCCCCGGGACCCGCCAGACCGGCCCGCATGATCATCTGGTCTTCCTCCGTGGCCCGGGGGCGGTTAGCGTACGCATGTGACCGGTGACGTCGGTGGTGAGGCCGCTGCACAGCCGGGGCGGCGCCGCCCGGCCATCGTCCCTGACCCGGTCATCGTGGTCCTGCTGCTGATCGCGTTCTTCTCGGCCATTTCTGGCAAGCCGCTGGACGGCGGGTTAACGCTGCTGGTGGCGGCCGGGCTGGCCTGGGATGTCCGGACGCGGGGCCGCATCCCGGCCGCGCCTGCTGCCCGTGAACCGGCCGGCGCGCCCGTCCCGGACGCGGCCCCGGCCGCCGCCCCGGCGCCGCGCCGCGGTATCCGGCGGCTGGCCGCGGCCGCCGCGGTGGCCGGTGGTGTCTGTTACGCCGTCATCGCCGGCTCGTTCAGCCGGTTCTCCTGGCCCGCGACGGCCGCGGTGGTCAGCGTCGGCGCGCTGGTGGTGCTGGCCGGCTGGCAGCCGCCCCGGCGGCCGCGGCCGGATGGCCGCGCACTGCCCCGCACTGGCGTTCTGCTCTGGGGAGGGGTGCTGGTCGCGGGCGGCCTGTGGGAATTGTGGTCGCTGTTCCAGCAGCCGGCCATGGATACCACCTCCTACGCGCACCCGACGATCAGTGCGCTCACCGACCCGGTGCTGGCCGCCCACCCCGGCCGGGCTCTGCTGCTGGGCGGCTGGCTGCTGCTCGGCTGGTACCTGGTGCGCCGGTGAACAGCCACGACGTCACGATCACCGGGTACGTGGTGATCCTGCTCGCGGCGGCCGGCCTGCAACTGGCCGCGACTCGGACCAAGGCGCCGGTGCCGCCGATCGGGGTGGTGCTGAGCCGGATCATGCGCACCCGCACCGGCCGGGTCGGCATGCTGGTCGCCTGGGCCTGGCTGGGCCTGCACTTCTTCGCCAAGTAGCCTCGGCGGTATGACAAGCACCGCCGCAGTGGCCAGCCCGGTCGATTTCGAGAAGTTCGGTGATTACGGGCTGAAAGCCCCGCCGCGGCCGGACGGTGCGTTCGTCCGGCCGCGCTACCCGTTCCAGGGCCGGATCACCGCGGACGGGTCCAGCGGCTACCCGGCCCAGCCCGGCCGCTACCACCTGTACATCTCGCTGGCCTGCCCGTGGGCGCACCGGTCGGCGATCGTCCGGGCCCTGCTCGGCCTGGACGAGGTGATCTCGCTGTCCGTGGTGGACCCGGTCCGGGACGGGCGCGGCTGGGCGTTCCGCGACGGCCCGGGATACACGCCCGACCCCATCAACGGCTTCACCCTGATCCGCGACGCGTATGAGGCGACCGAGCCCGGTTACGACGGGCATATTTCGGTGCCGGTGCTGTGGGACAAGGAGACCAGCCGGATCGTGTCCAACAACTTCCCGGACATCACCATCGACCTGGACACCCAGTTCGGTGCCTGGGCCACCCCGGGGATCGACCTGTACCCGGCGGCGTTGCGCGCGGACATCGACGCGCTCAACGAGCGGGTCTACGCCACCGTCAACAACGGCGTGTACCGGTGCGGGTTCGCCACCACCCAGGAGGCGTACCAGGCAGCGGTGGCCGAACTGTTCGCCACCCTGGACGACCTGGACCAGCGACTGGCCACCCGGCGGTACCTGTTCGGCGACACGGTCACCGAGGCCGACGTGCGGCTGTGGGTCACCCTGGCCCGGTTCGACGCGGTCTACGTCACCCACTTCAAGGCCAACCTGCGCCGCCTGGCCGACTACCCGAACCTGTGGCCGTACGCCCGCGACCTGTACTCGATCCCGGCGTTCGGCAGTACCACTAACTTCTGGCACATCAAGAACCACTACTACCGGACCCACCCGCAGCTGAACCCGCTGCGCATCGTCCCGGCCGGCCCCATCCTCGACTGGACCGCCCCACACGGCCGCGAATCCCTCTCCGCCTGAGCCCGGGACCGCGTGGCTGAATCATTCACGCGGTCAGGACAGCGTGGCTGAATCATTCATGTGGTGCGGGCTTGAGCCGGGCCGGGATGGCTGAAAGATTGGTGCGGTTACGGCAGATGAATTTGCCCGGACATGCGGCGGTTGCGGGCAAGGTAGAGCCGGCCCGGCCCAGACGGTACCGTTGGCCGCATGTCCCCTGTCCCGGTGGCGCACGGCGGTCAGCGCCGCGTGCCAGCCGCGCGGCTCAGCCCAGCTCGTGGGGTGACCCGGTGAGCGCCCCGCTGGTCACCAAGTACCTGGTCCGGATCTGGCCAGCCGGTTCGACACCGCCGAACATGCAGCAGTCGGAGATGTCCAGCCCGGAAAGCGCCACCGAGGGGCAGGAGGGGAACGACCGCGCCGAGATCCAGGCCATCCGGGGCTGGGCCCAGATGCACGCCAATGGCGAAGGCGTGACCTACTCCTACGAGGTCTGCCGGGACAGCATGGTGGCCGCGCTCACCGGCAGCGAGACCACCCAGCGCGTTGTCGCTACCGTCGCCAGCGGCACGGTGGAGCCGGCCATCGCGGGCTAGCAGAGCGGGCTAGCGGAGCAGGCTGGCGTACAGGTCAGTGGTCTGCGCGGCGATGGCGTCCCAGCCGAACTCGGTCGCGGCGCGCTTGCGCCCGGCCGCGCCCATGGCGGCGGCCCGCGCCGGGTCGAGGATCAGCGCGTTCAGCGCGGCGGCCAGCGCGGCCGGGTCGTCCGGCGGCACCAGCAGGCCGGTCTCGCCGTCCACCACCACTTCGGGGATGCCGCCCACCTGGCTGCCGACCACGGCCGTGCCGCAGGCCATCGCCTCCAGGTTGACGATGCCCAGCGGCTCGTACAGCGACGGGCAGGCGAACACGGTGGCGTGCGACAGCAGCTGGATGACCTCGCGCTTGGGCAGCATCTCCGGGATCCAGATCACCCCGGCCCGGGACGCCTGCAGGCTGGCCACCAGCTCGGTGACCTCGGCGGCCAGCTCGGGGGTGTCCGGCTGCCCGGCGCACAGCACCAGCTGCGCCTCCGCGGCCAGGCTGGCCGCGGCCCGGAGCAGCACCGGCACGCCCTTCTGCCGGGTGATCCGGCCGACGAAGATGACGGCCGGGCGGGCCGGGTCCACCCCATACCGGTCCAGCACGGCCGTGCCGGGATCCGGGGCGTACTCGGCGCTGTCGATGCCGTTGCGGATGACGTGCACCCGCTCCGGGGCGACCGCCGGGTAGGCGGCCAGCACGTCGGCCCGCATCCCGTCGGACACCGCGATGACCGCGGCGGCCGACTCCACCGCCACCTTCTCGCACCAGCTGGACAGCGCGTACCCGCCGCCCAGCTGCTCCGCCTTCCACGGCCGCAGCGGCTCCAGCGAGTGCACGGTCATCACGTGCGGCACGCCGTACAGCAGCGCGGCCAGGTGCCCGCCGAGGTTCGCGTACCAGGTGTGCGAGTGCACCAGGTCGGCCCCGCTGACCGTGGCGGTCATGGCCAGGTCCACCGACATGGTGCGCAGCGCCTGGTTGGCCCCGGCCAGCTGGTCCCACGGCTGATGGGCCACCGCGCCGGGGCGCTCGCCGCCCTCGCAGTGCACGGTCAGCTCGACCCGGCTGGCCAGTTCCCGGGCCAGGTAGGCGACGTGCACGCCCGGCCCCGCCGTAGACGTCCGGGGGATACTCCCGGGTGAGCAGGGCGACCCACAGCCGGCCGGTCCGTGCGGTTGGCGCCGCAGGGCCGATCGGCGGGTCCCGGGCGTCGCCCGCCTCGCGGCCGGAACTGGCCGCTCACCCAGTCACCTTCTGGCTCTTGCCGACAACGGTGATCCCGCCCGCGGACACCGCGAAACCGCGCGCCCGGTCCTGCTCCTTGTCCACGCCGATGACGGCTCCCTCGGGGACGGTCACGTTCTTGTCGATGATCGCGTTCCTGATCACCGCGTGCCGGCCGATGACCGTGTTGTGCAGGATCACCGACCGCTCCACCCGGGACCAGCTGTTCACCCGGACCCCCGGCGACAGCACGGACTCGCGGACCAGCCCGCCGGAGACGATGACGCCGTTGCTGACCAGGCTGTCGATGGCCCGGCCGATCCGGTCGCCGGAGTCGTGCACGAACTTGGCGGGCGGCAGCGAGGACACGTGGGTGAGGATCGGCCAGCGGTCGTTGTACAGGTTGAACACCGGGTGCACGGCGCACAGGTCCATGTGAGTGTCGAAGTAGGAGTCCAGCGTGCCGACGTCGCGCCAGTAGCCGGCGTCCCGCTCGGTCGCGCCCGGCACGTGGTTGGTCTGGAAGTCGTACACCTGCGCGGTGCCCTCCTCGACCAGCATCGGGATGATGTCGCCGCCCATGTCGTGCCGGCTGGCCGGGCTGGCCGCGTCCTTGCGCAGCGCCTCGATCAGCACGTCGGCGGAGAACAGGTAGTTGCCCATCGAGGCGTAGCACTCCTCGGGCCGCCCGGGCAGCGGCGGCGGGTCGGCCGGCTTCTCCAGGAACTCCTCCAGGGTGCGGCCGTCCGCGCCGACGTGGACGATGCCGAACGCGCTGGCCTCGCCGCGCGGCACCGGGATCGCGGCCACGGTCACCCCGGCGCCGTGCTCGACGTGCTGGTCGATCATCTGCCGCGGGTCCATCCGGTACACGTGGTCGGCGCCGAACACGATGACCAGGTCCGGCCGTTCGTCGTAGATCAGGTTCAGCGACTGGTAGATGGCATCCGCCGAGCCGGTGTACCAGTGCGGGCCGAGCCGCTGCTGGGCCGGCACCGGGGTCACGTAGTTGCCGAGCAGCGTGCTCATCCGCCAGGCGGTGCTGATATGCCGGTCCAGGCTGTGGCTCTTGTACTGGGTCAGCACGGCGATCCGGTAGATCCCCGCGTTGGCCAGGTTGGACAGGGCGAAATCGACCAGCCGGTACATGCCGCCGAACGGCACGGCCGGCTTGGCCCGGTCCGCGGTCAGCGGGGCCAGCCGCTTGCCTGCCCCGCCGGCCAGCACGATGCCCAGAACTCGCTTGTCCGCCATCGTCCACCCCTTGCGAGCAGCCGGAGTCAAGCCTCCGGCTGATTCCTTGGCGCGCCGCTCCAGGATGTGCTGTGCCTCATCCTGGATCCGGGCCAGCTGGCCCGGACCCTGGAACGACTCCGCGTACAGCTTGTAGACGTCCTCGGTGCCCGAGGGGCGGGCGGCGAACCAGCCGCGATTCGGTGATCACCTTGATGCCGCCGAGCGGCTCGTCGTTGCCCGGCGCGCGGGTCAGCCGGGCCAGCACCGGCTCGCCGGCCAGCTCCGCCACGTCGACCTGCTCCGGGGACAGCTTGGCCAGCAGGGCCTTCTGCGCCCGGGTGGCGGGCGCGTCGATCCGCGCGTAGGCCGGGTCGCCGAGCTGGCTGGCCAGCTCGCGGTAGCGCTCGCCCGGCGACTGCCCGGTGACCGCGGCGATCTCCGAGGCGAGCAGGGCCAGGATGATGCCGTCCTTGTCGGTGGTCCAGATCCGGCCGTCGGCGCGCAGGAAGGACGCCCCGGCGCTCTCCTCGCCGCCGAACGCGATCGAGCCGGCCAGCAGCCCGGGCACGAACCACTTGAACCCGACCGGCACCTCGGTCAGCTCGCGGCCGAGCCGCCGCGGCCACCCGGTCGATGATCGACGAGCTGACCATGCGTCTTGCCCACCGCGGCGCCGGCCGGCCAGTTCGCCCGGTGCCGGTACAGGTAGTCGATGGCCACCGCCAGGTAGTGGTTCGGGTCGAGCAGCCCGGCGTCCGGCGTGACGATGCCGTGCCGGTCGGCGTCGGTGTCGTTGCCGGTCGCGATCGCGAACTCGGCGGCCCGGCCGATCAGCGAGGCCATCGCGTACCGGCGACGAGCAGTCCATCCGGATCTTGCCGTCCCAGTCCAGCGTCATGAACCGGAACGTGGCGTCCACCGTGCGGGTTGACCACGGTCAGGTCCAGCCCGTACCGGTCGGCGATCTCGCCCCAGTAGGCGACGCTGGCCCCGCCGAGCGGGTCGGCGCCGATCCGGACCCCGGCGTCCCGGATCGCGTCCAGGTCGACCACGGTCGGCAGCTCGTCCACGTACTGGCCGAGGAAGTCGAACGGGCCCACGGTGTGCGCCTGGCGCGCGGCCGCGTAGGGCAGCCGCCGCACCTCGCGCAGCCGCCGGCCAGCAGCTCGTTGGCCCGGTCCTGGATGACCGAGGTGATCTGCGACCCGGCCGGGCCGCCGTCCGGCGGGTTGTACTTGAACCCGCCGTCCTCGGGCGGGTTGTGCGACGGGGTGATCACGATCCCGTCGGCCTGGCCCTGCACCTGGCCCGGCCGCCGTCCGCGTTGTGCATCAGGATGGCCAGCGACAGCGACGGCGTCGGGGTGTACCCGTCCCGGCTGTCCACCAGCACCGTCACCTCGTTGGCCGCGAGCACCTCCAGCGCGGTGACGAAGGCCGGCTCGGACAGCGCGTGCGTGTCCCGGCCCAGGTACAGCGGCCCGGTCGTGCCCGCCGCGGCCCGGTAGTCGCAGATGGCCTGGGTGGTGGCGGCGATGTGGTCCTCGTTGAACGAGCAGCGCAGCGCCGAGCCGCGGTGGCCGGACGTGCCGAAGGCAACCCGCTGCTCCGGCACCCCGGGATCCGGGTGCTCCGCGAAATACGCCGTGACCAGCTTGGCCACATCCACCAGGTCAGCCTCGGCGGCCGGCTGGCCGGCCCGCTCGTTTACCGGCAACGTCAGCTCCTGTCCCCGGGCGAGTGCCACGGAGGGGCGTTCCGCATGAAGGTCTTGGTGTTTACTGCCCGCGTTTTCGAGGTCAAGTCTTCCGGCATTCCGGTCAGGCCGCCATGGGTGACGCGCCCGGAATGCCCGGCGGGCTGCGATGATGGCTTGGTGAGCAACGAGGCACCGCCGCCGACCACCCGGCGCGCCCGGCTGTGGGCGGCGGCCCAGATCCGGGGGATCCCGCTGCGGGCCATCCTGGCCACGGTCGGCGTCGTGGTCCTCACCTACCTGCTCGGCAAGGTCGTCTACCGGCTCAAGGACGTCGTCCTGCTGATCCTGGTGGCGGCCTTCCTCGCGGTGATCCTGAACCCGCTGGTGATAGCCCTGCAGCGGTGGAAGATCAAGCGGCGCGGCTGGGCGGTCGCGGTAGTCACGTTCTGGGGCGTGCTGGTCTTCATCGGCCTCGCGTTCGCCTTCGGCGTCCCGCTGACCGGTGCGATCACCCACCTGGCCAACAAGCTGCCCGGCTATGTCGATGCGGCGGAGCATGGCCGGGGCTGGATCGGGCACGTGGTCCGGCACTACCACATCCAGACCTGGGTGCAGAAGAACACGCCCAAGCTGGTGACTTTCGGTGAGGGGCTGACCAAGCCCGCGCTGAGCCTGGGCAAGGGCGCCGTCGCGCTGCTGCTTGAGCTGTTCACCATCTTCATCTTGACGCTGCTCCTGCTGCTTGAGGGGCCCAAGATGCGGAAGTGGCTGCTGAACAACATGACCCCGGAGCGGTCGAAGCGGTACGGCCGGATCGCACACGAGGTCAACCGCTCGGTCACCGGCTACATGCTGGGCAACATCCTCACCTCGATCATCGCCGGGACGGTCATCTTCGTCACGCTGTGGCTCGTTGGCGTGCCGTTCCCGTTCCTGTGGGCGCTGTGGGTGGCCCTGGTCAACTTCCTGCCGATGATCGGCGGTGCGCTGGCCGGCATCCCCACCGTGCTGTTCGCGGCCACCCACTCGCTGACCGCCGGGATCATCACCCTGGTCGTGTTCCTGGTCTACACGCAGGTCGAGAACCACATCCTGAACCCGATCGTGATGAGCAAGACGGTGCGGGTCAACCCGCTGCTGGTGCTGCTGTCCATCCTGATCGGCGCGTCCATCGGCGACTGGATCGGCGGCACGTTCGGCGCGTTCGTGGCCGCGCTGCTGGCCATCCCGGCGGCCGGCGCGCTGCAGGTCATCACTCGCGAGGTGTGGCGGGAGACGGCCACCCCGATGCCCGTATCGCCGGAACAGGCGGAGCTGGCCGAGCAGGAACAACTCACCGAGCACCCGGAGCAGGTCAGATCGGGCGGCCAGGTGGAACTGGGCAGCCGCCCCGGGTCACGGTCCGGTAAATAGCTGGTAGCGCAGCTCGGTCACCGGGCCGCCCAGGTCGAGTTCCTGGCGGGCGCCGTCCAGGCGGAACCCAGCCGACTCGTAGAACCGGCGGGCCCGCTGGTTGCCTTCCAGCACCCACAGCGTGATGTCATCCAGCCCGGCCTCGGCCAGCGCGCGGGCCACGTGCGCCATCAGCAGGCGGCCCGCGCCGCGGCCCCACCATTCCGGCAGCACGTAGATGACGTAGACCTCGCCCTGCCGGGGCCCGGTCCGGTCGGCGTCCCGGCAGCGGCCACCGGCCACCCAGCCGACGATCGCGCTGCCCTGCACGGCCACGCTCTCCACGGCGCCGTCCGGCAGGGCCGCAGCCCGGCCGATCATGAGCCGGCGGCGGCGCTCGCCGTCCACCCGCATCCGGTCCAGGAAGCCGTCCGGGATGATGCCCCGGTAGGCCGCCTGCCAGCCGGCCACACGCAGCCGCTCGACCTCTTCCGCATCCTCCGGCACGGCGGCACGGATACTGGGTGCTGCCACGATGGTCAGTGTGCCCAGTGCCGGGGCAGCTAGCCATCCGGGATGGGGGGTTGCCTTCCGCATGGCCGGTAGCCACGATTCGAGCATGCAGCCGCTGGAAGATCCGCTGGCCAACAAGGGCACCGCGTTCACCGAGGCGGAGCGCTCCAAGCTGGGCCTGCGCGGCCTGCTGCCCGGCGCGGTCGAGACCCTGGACCAGCAGGTCGCCCGTTCCTACCAGGAGTATCAGAAGCAGCCGGACGACCTGGCCAGGCACATCAACCTGCGCGCGCTGCAGGACACCAACGAGACGCTGTTCTACCGGCTGATCCTCGATCACGTCGAGGAGATGCTGCCCATCATCTACACCCCCACGGTCGGGCTGGCCTGCCAGCGGTTCAGCGAGATCTACCGGCGGCCGCGCGGGCTGTTCATTCCCTACCCGGACGCGGACCGGATCAGCGAGATCCTGCGCAACCGGCCGCGCCGCGACGTGGACGTGATCGTGGTGACCGACGGGCAGCGCATCCTCGGCCTGGGCGACCAGGGCATCGGCGGGATGGGCATCCCGATCGGGAAGCTGTCGCTGTACACCGGGCTCGGCGGCATCGACCCGGCCCGCACCCTGCCGGTGCTGCTCGACGTCGGCACCGACAACCCGGAACGGCTGGACGACCCGATGTACCTGGGCTGGCGGCACCGCCGGGTCGGCGATGACGACTACTACGGTTTCGTGCATACGTTCGTCCAGGCGGTGCGGGCCGAACTGCCCGATGTGCTGCTGCAGTGGGAGGACTTCGCCACCACGCATGCGCTGCCCATCCTGGACCGCTACCGGGACGAGCTGCTCACGTTCAACGACGACATTCAGGGCACTGCCGCGGTGGCGGTGGCCGCGCTGTCCGCCGGGGCCGGCGCTACTGGGTCCCGGCCGCGCGAGCAGACCGTGGTCATGCTGGGTGCGGGCTCAGCTGGGATCGGGGTCTGCGAGCAGATCGTCCGGTCGATGGCGGCCGACGGGCTGTCCGAGGCCGAGGCCCGGGCCCGGGTCTACGTGGTCGATGTGCGCGGGCTGCTCACCGCCGACCGGACCGACCTCAGCCCGGCGCAGCGCCGCCTGGCCCAGCCCGCCGGCCGGGTGCCCGCCGCGGATGGGGAGCCGGCCACGTTCGCCTCGGTGGTCGGCGCGGTGCGGCCCACCGCGCTGATCGGGCTGTCCACCGCGACCGGCGCGTTCACCGAGGACATCGTCCGGCAGATGGCCGCGCATGCGCAGCGGCCGATCATCATGCCGCTGTCCAACCCCACCTCGCGCAGCGAGGCCCGGCCGCAGGACCTGGCCGACTGGACCGGGGGCCGCGCGCTGGTGGCGACCGGCTCCCCGTTCCCGCCGATGAACGTGAACGGGCAGCACATCCCGGTGGCCCAGTGCAACAACGTGTACATCTTCCCCGGGGTCGGGCTGGCCGTCACCGCGGTGCGCGCCACCCGGGTCACCGACGCGATGATGACCGCTGCCGCCACCGCGGTGTCCGGGCAGGCGCCGATCCACCGCGACCCGCAGGGCATGCTGCTGCCGGAACGGGCCCGGCTGGTGGACACCGCGACCGCGGTGGCCCAGGCGGTGGCCCGGGCCGCGGTGGAGGGCCAGGTGGCGCCCCAGCTCACCGGGGAGCAGATCGACGCGGCCATCGACCGTACCCGCTGGATCCCGCGCTACTAGCGCCCCGGAGGCGCAATTAGAACACCGTGTAGCCGCCGTCGATGACCAGCACGGAGCCGGTCATGAACGACGAAGCCGGGCTGGCCAGGAACACCACGCTGGGCGCGATCTCCGCGGGCAGCGCGTACCGCTGCTGCGGGGTGTCCTCGATCCAGTGCCGCCGGAACTCCGGCCGGTCCACCGGGGCCATGTCGGTCTTCACGTAGCCGGGCGCGATCGCGTTGACCCGGATGCCCAGCCCGGCCCATTCCGCGGCCAGCGACTTGGTCAGCTGGTGCACGGCCGCCTTGGACGCGTTGTAGGCGGGCTGCCACTGCGGCCGGTTGACGATCAGCGCCGAGATCGAGCCGACGTTGATGATGGACCCGCCGCCGGAGGCGGCCATGTGCCGGCCGCTGGCCCGGCTGCATTGCCACAGCGCGCGCACGTTCAGGTCGAACACGTCCGCCCACTCGTCGTCGGTGACGTCCCAGGACGGCTTGTGGATGCACACCCCGGCGTTGTTCACCAGGATGTCCAGCCCGCCCAGGTCGCGGGCGGCCTGATCAGTGAGCGCGGCGGCGTCCGCGGTGATGTCGCCGTCGATGGCCCACACGGCCAGGCCCTGGCCGCGCAGGTCGGCCACGGCGACCGCGTTCCGCCGGGCGTCCCGGGCCACGATGACCACCTCCGCGCCCGCCTCGGCCAGCGCGGCCGCGAACGCTTTGCCCAGGCCTTGGTTACCGCCGGTGACCAGGGCCTTCTTGCCGGTCAGCGCGAAGCTGTCCAGTACCGTCACGATTCCTCCGCGTGTGCCGTGCTGCCGGGCAGGTGATACAGATTAATTCCGTCCGGCCCAGCGCCCGCTGGGCCGGCCACCGCTGACACAGGAGCCGCAGATGGGCGAGCCCGCCCAGGCCAGACCGATCGTCGCCGTCCTCGGCGGCGGCTACGCCGGAGTCAACGTGGCCAAGTCCCTCGACGACGTGGCCGACGTGCTGCTCATCGAACCCAAAGAAGCGTTCGTGCACAACGTGGCCGCGCTCCGCGCGCTGGTCGCGCCGTCCTGGCTGCCCCGGATCTACCTGCCCTACGCCGGGCTGCTCAGCCACGGCCGGGTGATCCGGGACCGGGCCGCCAAGGTGGACGGCGGCCGGGTCGAGCTGGCGTCGGGCGAGATCATCCAGGCCGACTACATCGTGCTGGCCACCGGCTCGGCCTACCCGTTCCCGGCCAAGAGCGACCTGGACAGCACCGCCGCCGCGCACGACAGGACGCTGGCCGCGCACGCCGCGCTGGCCGCCGCCGGGCGGGTACTTCTGCTCGGCGCGGGTCCCGTCGGTGTCGAGCTGGCCGGCGAGATCACCGCAACCTGGCCCGATAAGGACGTAACGCTCATTGACCCAGCCGGGGACATCCTCGGCGCGCGGTTCAGCCCTGAGCTCAAGGCTGAGATTCGCCGCCAGCTCAGCGAGATCGGTGTGCACGTCCTGCTCGGTACCCAGCTGGCTGCGGAGCCGCCGGGGGAGCCGGGGGAGCTGGGCACGTTCACCGTGCGCACCGACTCGGGTGTGGACCTGACCGCCGACATCTGGTTCCGCTGCTACGGGGTCCAGCCGGTCAGCGATTACCTGGCCGGCAGCCTGGCCGGGGCCCGGCAGCCGGACGGGCGGGTAGCAGTCGCGCCGTCACTGCAGGTGATCGGGCAGGGCCGGGTGTTCGCGCTGGGCGACGTGGCCACCGCCGATCACCCGATGGCCGGGGCGGCCGGCCGGCAGGCCGCGATCGTGGCGGGCAACATCCGGGCGTTCATCACCGGCCAGGGCGAATTGGCCGAGTACGAGGCGCCGCCACCCGGGATCGTGGTGCCGCTTGGGCCGCGCGGCGGTGCCGGCCAGCGCGGCGGCCAGGACGCGCTGCTGCCGGCCGAGGTGGTGGCCGAGCTCAAGGGCCGGGACATGATGGTGGACCGGTTCATCGAGCTGCTCGGCGTCCCGGTCAGCGGCGCCCCGGCCGGTACTGACGGCACCCCCGGGTAGGGTCCAGGCTCATGAACCAGCCCGCTGACCTGCTGAACCAGCCCGCCGGCCCGCGGCGCTGCGACTGGGCCGAGAGTTCCGACGCGATGCGGGCCTACCACGACACCGAGTGGGGGATCCCGTCCCGGGACGACCGCTACCTGTTCGAGATGCTGCTGCTGGAAGGGGCCCAGGCCGGGCTGTCCTGGGCCACCATCCTGAACAAGCGGGACAACTACCGGCGCGCGCTGGACGGCTTCGACCCGGAGCGGATCGCGGGCTACGACGCGGCCAAGCTGGCCGGGCTGCTCGCCGACCCGGGCATCGTGCGGAACCGGCTCAAGGTGGCGGGCACGGTCCGCAATGCCCAGGCCTTCCTGGCCACCCAGCAGCAGTACGGGTCGTTCGCCAGCTACCTGTGGCCCTGGGTAGACGGCACGCCGGTGCGCAACCGGCCCGCCTGCACCGCCGACCTGCCCGCCCGGACCCCGCTGTCCGACCAGCTCAGCAAGGACCTCAAGCGGCGCGGGTTCACCTTCGTCGGGTCCACCATCGTGTACAGCTACCTGCAGGCCGTCGGGGTGATCAACGACCATCTGGCCAGCTGCCCGGCGGGTGAGCCCGCGGGTGACTAAGCGCGGCGTTGCCTGGGCAGACGGCCTAGATCTGGCATGATGGGAACTGATGAGCACACCCCGCTTTCCTGTTACTGTCACCCAGCTTCCGGTTCTGCGTTGCCAGATCTGCAAGCGCACCATCGCGCACCGGCCCGGCCAGGCGTCCGCCGTGCTGACCGAGCACTACCGGCGCGTGCACCCCGAGTCGCTGCAGGCAGCGGCCGAGCGTTCCGGCTGAGCCCGGGCTGAACCGGATTGCGCCGCGCCAGTGCC
>CAWHSW010000002.1:0-334036 GCA_963832095.1 uncultured Actinomycetes bacterium | reverse complement strand
CCCTCGACGTAGCTGGTGGCCATGGTCAGCCACACCCCGTCCAGGCCCACCACATCCCCGGACCGGGTACGCACGACCCGCGGCGCGGGATACCCGCTCTGCTCCAGGTACGACAGCGTGGCCGCCCGGGTGATCAGCCAGTCCAGGGGCGTTGTCCGGGATGATCTCCGGAATTGGACCGGTACCGGCGCGTCCGCGCGCCAGGCGCTGACCACCAGGCGCTGCCCGTCGGCCGCGCTGGCCAGGTAGCTGACGCTGGCGCCATGCACCGTACCGGCCAGCCGCTGGAAGCTGCCCGGGTCGATGCCGCGCTGGCGGTACTCGCGGAGGATGCGCTTCGCCACCGCCGCGTCGCCCACCGGCTGGCTGCCGCCCTCAGCGGGAGTCGGCACCGGTCCAGGGCGCGCTCTGGCTCACCAGGCCGCGGCCGAGCACCCGTTCGAGCGCCCGGGCCACCTCCTCGGACAGGTCCGGGCTGGGGCCGCCGGCCACCTCAGTCAGCGCGACCTCGCCCGCCAAAGCCTCGCCCGCCAGAGACTCGCCCGCCAGAGACTCGCCGCCCAGAGACTCCCCCGCCAGGGCCCCGCCCACCAAGACCTCGCCGATCCCGGCCAGTGGCTCACCCTCGCCCGGCCCGGCCGACGGCGGCACGATCGCACCGCAATCCCGGCACTCCGCCTCACCGAGCCGCCGGACCAGGTGCACGCTGCCGCACCGCGGACAGCGGGCCAGGTCAGCCATCCAGTCGTCGCTGGACTGGCAGCGCGGGCAGATGAGCACCTGGCAGTCCCGCCGCACCCCACGTTTCCACGGGCTCTGCCCGCGGCTGGGGTCGGTCTGCCGAACGCCACATCGATAGCAGGGCATCCTTGGCTGCTTTCGATCCTCTCAAGGGCTGGCCCACCGCCGCGCCGGGCGCACGGGCCATGCCTCAGCTGAGCTCGGCGAGTACTTTCTGGTACTCGGCGATGTCCCGCGCCTGCGGGATGGGGTTCACCACTTCCCACCGGACCAGGCCGGCCTTGTCAATGATGAACGTGCCGCGTGTTGCCACGCCCTTGTCCTCGTCGAACACACCGTAGAGCCTGGCCACCGCGCCGTGCGGCCAGAAGTCGGACAGTAGCTGGAAGTCGAAGTGATCCCGGTCGGCCCAGGTCCGCAGCACGAAGGTGGAGTCCACCGAGACGGTGAGCAGCACCACGTCGTCCCTGGTCACCTCCGGGAAGTCATCGCGCAGCGCGCACAGCTCACCGGTGCACACCCCGCTGAACGCGAGCGGGTAGAAGACCAGCACCACGTTCTTCTGGCCCCGGAAATCGGACAGCCGCACCGGGCTGCCGTGCTGATCCTTCAGCTCGAAGTCGGGTGCCTGCTGGCCAACCTCAACTGCCATCGACTGGGTTCCTTTCCACCTGCGGATAACCCAAGTCTGCCACCCCGGCCCGCTGGCCAGCGCGCGCCTTGGCGCAACCTTCACCAGAGCGCAACCAGAGCGGCCCTCAGCGGCGAGCCTTCGGCGCGACCAGACGGGTACCCAGCCAGTCCCGCGCCGCGCTCACGCTGGACGTCTGGGACAGCCCCGCGGTCGGCGCGGACTCCCCGATATCGGTCGGCTCGACATGCCCGGGCCGCCCCGCCTTCGGCGTGAGCAGCCAGATGTAACCCCCATCGGCCAGCGGTGTCAGCGCATCCATCAGCGCATCTACGAGGTCACCGTCCCCGTCCCGCCACCAGAGCAGGACCACGTTGACCACGTCGTCGTAGTCCTCATCGACGAGCTCCACGTCCTGCAGGCTGGCGATCGCCTCGCGCAGCTGTTCGTCGCAGTCGTCGTCGTAGCCGAGTTCCTGCACCACCTGACCCGGCTTGATGCCGAGTCGCTCGGCCAGGCCAGGCTGATCCTGGGCCTGGCGCGCGGTCGCGCTCACTGACGTCCTCCTCTTATCCCTTCCCGCGGCCCCGCATCAGTTCCGCGTAGGCACCACTTGCTGGGACAGTTCACACTGGGTCGGCCCCCCGCGCAAGTGCCAAATGCCCCTGGAAGCGAAAACCATGTCACAGTTTGATCTTCCCCGGCTACCGCGGGGGCTACCCGAGGAAGGAAAGTCTTATCTGCCTGTCCGGATTATCCACATTAAGATCGACTAGGGCGATTGATTGCCAGGTGCCCAGCGCCAGCCGCCCGCCGATGACCGGGACGGTCAGGAACGGGGTGACCAGCGCGGGCAGCACGTGGCTCCGCCCGTGCCCGCGCGACCCGTGGGCGTGCGTCCAGCGGTCGTCCGCGGGCAGCAACCGGTCCAGCGTCGCGAGCAGGTCCACATCGCTGCCCGAGCCCAGTTCCATCAGCGCCAGGCCGGCCGTGGCGTGCGGCACGAACACGTGCAGCAGCCCATCCTCACCGCCGGCCTCCGCGGCCAGGAATTCCGCGCACTCTCCGGTGATGTCCCGCACCGTCTCGCGCCCGCCCGTCCGCACCCGCACGATCAAGGTCTTCATATCGAACGAATGTGGCCTGGCCAGTCCCGCCGCGCAAGTGCCCGGGCCGGGCCGGTGGCGGCTACTTCTTCGGCTTGGCCGCGGCGGTCTTCCGGGCTTTCGGCTTCGGCTTTGGTTTCGGCTCGACGACGGCGTCCGGGCCTGGGTAGCACAGCCCGGTGTGCCCGTCGTCGAAGCGCACCAGGTAGGGCGGGCCGCCGGCCGCGCCGTGTACCTCGACGATCTCGCCCATCTTGTCCGCGTGGCCGACGATGTTGCCGTGAACGTGCAGCCGGTCACCTACCGCTGCCTGCATGCCAGCACCTCCTCCTGCCCGTTAGCTCTGGCCGCGGCTGAGCGCATACGCTGGAACCGCGTCGGAGCGCGCCTACGCTCACCGTGTACCCAGCCTGGCACCGGGCACTACCGGGCACCAGGGACAGATGTCCTGTCCTGGTGCAAACGGCTCCCGGGACCGGTTACCTGCAGGTAGGCAGGTGCGTTTCCGGAGCGCAGGCACCAGAATTGGTCTGGACCAACCCTGCACAACCGGGCGGTGACCAGCTGCCCGGACACTGCGGACATGGCGGCCAACAGCCGCCCGACCTGCGAAGGCGAGGGACACCCCGTGGCTGCCGGACGCCAGCGTTTCTCCATCATCAGCGACGGCCTGCCCACCCAGCTGCCGGACATCGACCCGGAAGAAACCCGGGACTGGGTCGACTCGTTCGACAGCGTGGTGCGCACCCGGGGCCGTGCCCGGGCCCGGTACGTGATGCTCCGGCTGCTGGAGCGGGCGCGCGAGCAGCAGGTCGGCGTGCCCGGCCTGCGCAGCACCGACTTCATCAACACGATCCCGCCGGAGCGCGAGCCGTGGTTCCCCGGCGACGAGTACGTGGAACGGCGGATCCGCGCCTATATCCGGTGGAACGCGGCGGTCATGGTGTCCCGGGCCAACCGGCCCGGTCTCGGCGTGGGCGGGCACATCGCCACCTACGCCTCCGCGGCCAGCCTGTACGAGGTCGGCTTCAACCACTTCTTTCACGGCAAGGACCACGGCGAGTCCGGCGACCAGGTGTTCTTCCAGGGGCACGCGGCCCCGGGCATCTACGCCCGCGCGTTCCTCGAGGGCCGGCTGAGCCAGCACCAGCTGGACGGGTTCCGCCAGGAGCTGTCCCACCCGGGCGGCGGGCTGCCGTCCTACCCGCACCCGCGGCTGATGCCGGACTTCTGGGAGTTCCCCACCGTATCCATGGGCCTCGGCCCGATCAACGCCATCTACCAGGCCCGGTTCAACCAGTACCTGCTGGCCCGGGAGATCAAGGACACCAGCCGCTCGCACGTCTGGGCGTTCCTCGGTGACGGCGAGATGGACGAGCCGGAGGCGCTCGGCGCGATCGGCCTGGCCGCCCGCGAGGAGCTGGACAACCTCACCTTCGTGATCAACTGCAACCTGCAGCGGCTGGATGGCCCGGTGCGCGGCAACGGGAAGATCATCCAGGAGCTGGAGGCGTTCTTCCGCGGCGCCGGCTGGAACGTGATCAAGGTCATCTGGGGCCGGGACTGGGACCCGCTGCTGGCCAACGACGTGGACGGCGTCCTGGTCAACAAGATGAACAACACCCCGGACGGGCAGTTCCAGACCTACTCGGTGGAGCCGGGCTCCTACACCCGGGAGCACTTCTTCGGCACCGACCCGCGGCTGCGCGCCATGGTCGAGCACCTGTCCGACGACGAGGTGCGCAACCTGTCCCGCGGCGGGCACGACTACCGCAAGGTGTACGCCGCGTTCAAGGCGGCGGTGGAGCACGTCGGCCAGCCCACGGTGATCCTGGCCCACACCATCAAGGGCTGGACGCTGGGCCCGGACTTCGAGGCACGCAACGCCACGCACCAGATGAAGAAGCTGACCGTGGCCGAGCTCAAGGAGTTCCGCGACCGGCTCTACCTGCCCATCCCGGACGCTGCCCTGGAGGCGGCGCTGCCGCCGTACTACCACCCGGGCGAGGAGTCCGACGAGATCCAGTACATGCGCGAGCGGCGCGCCGCGCTGGGCGGTTACCTGCCCAAGCGGGTGGTCCGCGGCAAGCTGCTCAACCTGCCCGGCGACGCGGCGTACGCCGAGCTCAAGCGCGGCTCGGGCAAGCAATCGGTGGCCACCACGATGGCGTTCGTCCGGCTGCTCAAGGACCTGATGAAGGACCCCGGGATCGGCGCCCGGTTCGTGCCGATCATCCCGGACGAGGCGCGCACGTTCGGCATGGACTCGCTGTTCCCCACGGCCAAGATCTACTCCCCGCACGGGCAGACCTACGAGGCGGTGGACCGCGCGCTGCTGCTGTCCTACAAGGAGTCCGAGCGCGGCCAGATCCTGCACGAGGGGATCAGCGAGGCCGGCGCGATGGGCTCGGTGATCGCGGCCGGCACCTCGTACGCCACGCACGGCGCGCCGATGATCCCGGTGTACGTGTTCTACTCGATGTTCGGCTGGCAGCGCACCGGCGACGAGATGTGGGCGCTCGGCGACCAGCTTGGCCGTGGCTTCCTGCTCGGTGCGACGGCCGGCCGGACCACGCTGACCGGCGAGGGCCTGCAGCACAACGACGGGCACTCAGTGCTGCTGGCCTCGGTCAGCCCGGCCTGTATTGCCTACGACGCGGCGTGGGCCTACGAGCTGTCCTACATCGTCAAGGACGGGCTGCGCCGGATGTACGGGCCGACTGAGGGTCACCCGGACGGCGAGGACGTCTTCTACTACCTGACCCTGTACAACGAGCCCTACGTCCAGCCCGCCGAGCCGGCCGACTACCCGGGCGGCCAGGAGGCGCTGGAGCAGGGCGTGCTGCGCGGGCTGTACCGGTACGCGACCGCGCCCGCGCTGGGCGGGGACTCCCCCGAGGCGGGTGAGCACCCGCGGGCGCAGATCCTGGCCTCCGGCGTCGCCATGCGCTGGGCGCTGGACGCGCAGCGGCTGCTGGCCGAGGACTGGGGCGTGGCCGCCGACGTGTGGTCGGCCACCTCCTGGACGCAGCTCCGCCGCAACGCGCTGTGCTGCGAGGAGTGGAACATGCTGCACCCGGACGCGGAGCCGCAGCTGCCCTACGTCACCCAGGCGCTGGACGGGCAGCCCGGGCCGGTGGTGGCGGTCAGCGACTGGATCCGGGCCGTCCCGGACCAGATCGCCCGCTGGGTGCCCGCCCCGTTCAGCTCGCTGGGCACCGACGGCTACGGGTTCTCCGACACCCGCGCCGCGGCCCGGCGGTTCTTCCACGTGGACGCGGAGTCGATCACGCTGGCGGTGCTCAGCCAGCTGGCCCGCCGCGGCGAGGTGAAGCCGGAGACGCTGAGCCAGGCCATCGAGAAGTACGGGCTCGACCTTCCGGTCAGCACGGCACTGGCCAAGGACTAGTGCTGGTCCGGGGCGGCGACCCGGACCCCCGATCGCCGCTCCGCGCCGAGGCCGGCGAGCCGGCCGGGACGGCTGAGGACGCTCACCGCTTCCGATCGGCGCTGCGCGCCGAGCCGCGGCGGCACGCTGCCGTCGGCGCATACCACGGCCAGGTGACCGCATGCAGCCTTTTCGGCAATCTCGTAATACAGCTATAAGGATTGCCGGCTACAGGGCTGTTACAGCGGCGTCCGGAACCCCATTACGGCCCATCACAGTTAGATCTCGCTTCGTAGTCACCGGGCTCGGGAAGCCCGGCCACGCTTGACATCTGTGCTGGCCAGAGCGCTTCGTACGGCCACCGTGATACGTTTCACTTTCGTTAGGGTTTTCCTGAATTTGACTCTCATCGGGTCTAACGTGACCGTCCGAAGGCATTTGATCCGGGGCTGAACTGGAGGCGGACGCGAATGCAGGTCTGGCGTAGTGCTGCGTGGCGGAGAACATCCAGGACACGCCCAGCGCTCATAGCCACGCTCATCACCGTTCCGCTGGCGGCCGGGATCGTCGTCGGCGTCAAGGTGGCCGACCACCCCAGCCAGGCCGGGCTGAACCTGGCCGCTAACGGGTCCGGGTTCCGGCACCACCACGGCACCGGGGGCCGGGTCACCGGTCCCGACGGGGCGGTCATGAACCTGCACCAGACCCCGGCCGAGGCGGCCGACTCCACCAACTGCACACTCCAGGTGCCGGCCAACCCGCTCAGCGCGCGCGGCCTGGCCACCCCGTACGTGCTGGGTGACGGCTGCCAGATGTCCAACCCGGACCTGCAGGCGTTCGTCGAGGCGGACATCATCAACCCGCGCACCGGCAGCATCAAGGTGTACAACCCGCTGGTCATCACCGAGGGCACCCAGCCGGCCGCCCGGCCGGTGCCGCCCCGGGTGCCGCGCGGCGACGTGGTCGGCATCATGTTCGGCTTCAACGGCGGCAACCTGCTGCTGACCAGCACCGGGAACTCGCTGCAGCAGGGCAACTGCGTCAACGGCCTCGGCCGGTCCCTGTTCAGCCAGGTGGCCTACTGCAACAGCCCCGCCTTCTACCGGGCGGCCAACCGGGACATCGCCCGCGGCGTGCTGAAGATCCCGCCGCTGGGCACCGGGTCGGACGGCCAGCCCTGTCCCACCACCCGCGACTTCGCCGTGGTGGACCAGGACCAGAGCGACAACGTGGTCACCACCTACCTGCTGACCGCGGATGGCCGGACGGCCCAGGACTCACCGGGCAACGCCGCCGCGCTCGGCGGGGCCACGCCGGTCAACAACGGCAGCGACAACGCGCTGGTCAACAAGTTCATGGACCCGGCGCTCGGCTGCACCCCGTACGAGTTCCACGACAAGACCATGCCGGGCAAGATGTCCGGCTCGCAGATCACCGACGAACTGCTGGCCGCGGCCGACCAGCAGCCGCCCATCGCGGTGATCCCGCTGAACGACCCGATGACCCTGGTCGACAGCCAGTACAGCGCGGCCAAGACCAACGCGTACCGGATCGGGGTGAACCAGCCCGTGCTGGGCACCGGCCGGGACAAGAACGCGTCCACCCCGGCGAACTACTGCAAGCACATGACGCAGATCGGCATGCGGCGCATCCAGCTGGACGAGAAGCAGTTCAGCAACTTCGCCACGCCGGTCGCGGACACCGGCAACAACCTGTTCACGTTCATGGCCGCCCGGCTGTCCGGGTCGTTCGACAACCTGGGCTGCGGCAAGCTGCTGAACGCGCCCAACCCGGTCCACCTGACCCTGGACGCGAACGGGGTGGCCACTGCGGCCAGCTTCAGCCCGCTGGCCATCGGCACGCTGCCGGGCGGCGTCGAACCCTCGGCCTCGGCCAGCGCGGCCGCGACCCCGTCCGCCTCAACCCCAGCCTCGGGTGATCCCACCGCGACGCCCACTCCAACGCCGACCGACACCGCGACGGCGACGCCCACCCCGACCCCAACCCTAACCAACGCCCAGGGCGGCATGTAACACCCGTCCCCCGAGCCACAGCTCCCCCGCTGGCCCCGGCCCAGCACGCGCCCCGGCTCGTGATCAACCGATTGGTGTTGCTATAGCAGCAGTAATCGGTTGATCACGAGGGATCGGCGGGCTGGGCCGGGGCCGGGGGCCACCTGGCGGGCTACGGCACGGTGGGGCGGCCGGCAGCACGGGTCAGGTGCTGAGCTGGGTGGCCAGGTCGGTCAGGTCGGCGGCCACGATCGTGTAGTCACGGGCTGGGGTCAGGTTGGTCTGCTGGTCCGGGCCCCATTCGGTGCGGCGGGGCACGAACGCGGTGGCCAGGCCCAGGTCGGCGGCCGCGCACAGGTCGTCGTTGTGCGCCGCGACCAGCATCAGCTGCGCCGGGTCCAGGCTGAGCAGCTCGGCCGCCCCCAGGTAGGTCTGCGGATCGGGCTTGTACCGGCGGAACAGCTCGGCGCTGAGGATGACGTCCCACGGCAGCCCGGCCCGCCTGGCCATGTTCACCAGCAGCGCAACGTTCCCGTTGGACATCGTGGCCAGCACGTACCGCTGCCGCAGCCGGGTCAGCCCGGGCACCGAGTCGGGCCACGGGTCGAGCCGGTGCCAGCACGTGTTCAGCCAGTCCAGCTCGGCCGCGGGCAGGCCAGCCAGGCCGGACTCGGCGGCCAGCGAATCGAGCACCCGGCGGTGCAGGTCGTCCAGCTTGGTCCAGGGCAGCTGCCCGCTGCGGACCAGGTCCATGGCCGGCCGGTAGCCGCCCCGCCACTGGTCGGCGAACCGCGCCGCGTCCACCGGAAGGCCGGCCCGCCCGGCCGCGGCGGTGACGTCGCGGATGACCCCGCCGCGCCAGTCCACCACGGTGCCGAACACGTCGAACAGCAGCGCCTGCACCTGTTCCACCGCACCTCCCCGGGGACGGCCACCGGCACGAGTGTCTCACCCGGTCGTCCCAGGCTGGGCGGCTCGATGAACCAAGCACGGCGGATGCGTGGCACGCTGGGGTCATGACGGCAGCGGACCAGAAGGCGGGGCGGGGCAGCAGCGCCCCGGCCAGCCGGGTCCGGGACGAGACCGTGCAGCGGCTGGAGCGGGCCATGGGCTCGCTCGGCACGGCCGCGATGGCCTCGATGGACGAGCGGCTGTCCTGGTTCCGCTCGATGTCGGCGGAGAACCGGTCCTGGATCGGCCTGGTCGCCCAGGCGGGCATCGCCGCGTTCGTGGACTGGATCAAGCACCCCCGGCGCGGCCGCCCGTCGGTGGCGGTCGAAGTGTTCGGCACCGCGCCCCGTGAACTGGCCCGCGCGGTCACCCTGCAGCAGGCGGTGGAAATGGTGCGGGTGACGATCGACGTGGTGGAGTCCCGGGTCGACGAGCTGGCCGCCCCCGGCGGCGAAGCCGAACTGCGCGAAGCGGTGCTCCGCTACACCCGGGAGATCGCGTTCGGCGCCGCCCAGGTCTACGCCCGGACCGCCGAGGCCCGGGGCGCCTGGGACGCCCGGCTGGAAGCCCTGGTGGTGGACTCGCTGGTGCGCGGCGAGCGGGCTGAGGGCCTGCAATCCTGGGCGTCCGCGCTGAACTGGTCACACGCGCCGGTGGCGGTGATCGTCGGGCACGCGGACGGCGGCGAGCCGGAAGGCGTGATCGAGGAACTGCGCTCGATCGCCCGCCGGTCCCGGCTGGACCTGCTGGCTGGGGTGCACGGCGACCGGCTGGTGGTGGTACTCGGCGGCACGGATGACCCGCTGACCGTGGCCGGGCAGCTGGCCGGCCAGTTCGGGGCCGGCCCGGTGGTGGTCGGCCCGCCCGTGCCCGACCTGCAGGCGGCGACGGAGTCCGCGGCGACGGCGCTGGCCGGCCTGCGGGCCGCACCGGGCTGGCCGGAGTCGCCGCGGCCGGTGCTGGCCGCCGAGCTGCTCCCGGAGCGGGCCCTGGACGGCGACGCGCTGGCCCGCGAGGAGCTGATCCGGGAGCTGTACGAGCCGCTGCGCCGGGGTGGCGCGGCGCTGCTCGAGACGGTCAGCACCTACCTGGAGCAAGGGTCCTCACTGGAGGCCACGGCCAAGCTCCTGTTCGTGCATCCGAACACGGTTCGTTACCGGCTGCGACGGGTTACCGAAGTGACCGGGCTGGTCCCCTCCGACGGCCGGGCCGGATTCACTCTCTGGGTCGCCATCGTGCTGGGCCACATGGCGCACAAGCGCACATAGTTTGTAGCAAACCACAGACCCTGCCGCCCAAACTTCGTACTCTTCTTCACCCATGTAGCGGACTTCTACAGTGCAGGCTTAGGAGCATGCTCGTCATCACTGCCCCCGGCCAGGGCGCGCAGGCGCCTGGCTTCCTGTCCCCGTGGCTGGAACTCCCCGGTTTCGCTGACCGCCTCGGCGCCTGGTCCGAGCTGGCCGGCGTCGATCTGATCCGGTGCGGGACGACCGCCGACGCGGACGAGATCCGGGACACCGCAGTGGCCCAGCCGCTCCTGGTGGCGTCCGCGATCGCCGCGGCCGAGGCGCTGTTCGGCGGCCTCGACCAGGCCCGGGCCCAGGCCGGCGCGGTGGCCGGGCACAGCGTGGGCGAGCTGGCGGCGGGCGCGATCGCGGGTGTGCTCAGCCCGGCGGACGCGATGCGGCTGGTCGGGGTGCGCGGCCAGGCCATGGCCCAGGCCGCGGCGGAGCAGGCCACCGGGATGACCGCGGTGCTCGGCGGTGACGAGGCGGTGGTGCTGGACGCCATCGAGGCGCACGGGCTCACCCCGGCGAACATCAACGGCGCGGGCCAGATCGTGGCCGCCGGGACGCTGGACCAGCTGGCGAAATTCGCCGCCGAGCCGGCCAGGCGCCCGGCTCCGCCCGCTCCAGGTGGCGGGCGCCTTCCACACCCAGCACATGGCGCCCGCGGTAGACGCGCTGCGCGCGGCCGCGGCCTCCCTGCAGATCAGCGACCCCGCCGTGCTGCTGCTGTCCAACCGGGACGGGGCGGTCGTCCGCTCCGGCGCCGACTGGCTGGAGCGGATCGTGACCCAGGTCAGCGCGCCGGTCCGGTGGGACCTGTGCATGCGCGAGATGGCCCGGCTCGGCGCGGGGGCGGTCATCGAACTGCCGCCGGCCGGCACGCTGACCGGGCTGGCCCGGCGGGCCCTGCCCGGGGTGGCCCTGGGCAGCCTCAAGACCCCCGGCGACCTGGCCGCCGCGCGCTCGCTGATCGGCGAGCATGGCACCATTGACCCGTACCAGGGCGGGCAGGTGCCGGAGTGGCGGCTGCTGGTCGCCCCGCTGGCCGGCACGTTCCGGGCCGCGCCAGGCGGAGCCGGGGCGGGCGAGACGGTGCCGGCCGGGGCCGCGGTGGCGTCCGGGGCGGAGATCGGCCATGTCGAGCAGCGCGGTGGGCGGCACTCGATCATCCCGCCGTTCCCGGCCACCATCATCGAGTGGCTGGTGGAGGACGGCGATCCGGTCAGCGTGGGCCAGCCGCTGATCCGGTTGCAGCCGGAGCAGGCCGGCTGACCGGCCCGCCCGGTTGACCAGCCGGGTCGTGGGCAGCTACAGCACACGCATCGACAGGACGAGAACACTCGATAAGACGAGAACCACGAGGCGGAACGGGAAGGAACATCGTGATGCGACTCGCCGAGGGCACTCCGGGTGCCCGGATTCTGGCGTTCGGCGGGTACCAGCCGACCCGGGTGGTCACCAACGACGAACTGGCGCAGACCGTGGACACCACGGACGAGTGGATCCAGAGCCGGGTCGGCATCGCCAGCCGCCGGATCGCCGGCCCGGACGAGACCGTGGCCGACATGGCGGTCGCGGCGGGCGGCAAGGCGCTGGCCGCGAGCGGCCTCGGCCCGGCCGACATCGACCTGGTCATCGTGGCCACCTGCACCCCCGAGGCGCCCATCCCGAACGTGGCGGCCACCGTGGCCACCCGGCTGGGCATCGTGGCGCCGGGCGCATTCGACCTGAACGCGGCGTGCGCCGGATTCTGTTACGCGCTGGGCACGGCGGCCGACGCGGTGCGCGCGGGCACCTCCCGGCACACGCTGGTCATCGGGGCCGAGAAGCTGTCCCAGTGGGTGGACTGGACCGACCGGTCGACCTGCATCATCTTCGCGGATGGTGCGGGCGCGGCGGTGGTCGGCCCGGTCCCCGCGGGCGAGGCCGACGCGGGCCCGGGCATCGGCCCGGTGGTCTGGGGCAGCGACGGCGCGATGGCCGACAAGATCTTCATCAAGGACCGCCAGTCGTTCATCGTCCAGGAAGGCCAGGCGGTGTTCCGCTGGGCCACCACCGCGCTGCACCCGGTGGCCAGGGCCGCCTGCGAGCGGGCCGGGGTGGACCCGTCCGAGCTGGCCGCGTTCGTCCCGCACCAGGCCAACCTGCGGATCATCGAGGCCATCGCCCGGAAGATCGGCGCGCCGCAGGCCATAGTGGCCACCGACATCATCCACTCCGGCAACACGTCGTCGGCCTCGATCCCGCTGGCCCTGTCGGCCATGATCGAGCGCGGCGAGGTGGGCTCCGGCTCCGCCGTCCTGCTGCTCGGCTTCGGGGCCGGCATCAGCTATGCGGCGCAGGTCATCAAGGTACCCTGACCGCGCCGTGGCCCGGGGGCAGCCTGCCGCCCGGGCCGATCACCCACAACGAAGGAGAACACGACCAGATGGCTATGACTGACCAGGAGATCCTGGACGGCCTCGGTGAGATCGTCGATGAGGTCGCGGGCGTGCCCGCCGACCAGGTCACCCCGGACAAGAGCTTCGTCGACGACCTGGACATCGACTCGCTGTCCATGGTCGAGATCGCGGTCGCCGCGCAGGACAAGTTCGGCGTGGAGATCCCGGACGACGAGCTGAAGAACCTCAAGACCGTGCAGGACGTCGTGAACTACGTGCACAACGCTGAGGTGTCAGCCTGAGCCAGCGGGGCGACCGGCCGCGCCCCGCGCGCGGCCGGGCCCGCCGGGCAGGCAGGCAGTACGGATCACCAGACAGGTAAGTAAGAGGAGCAATTCACAGTGCGGGCAGATCAACCACGCGTTGTCGTCACTGGGCTGGGCGCGACCACGCCGCTGGGCGGGGACGTCGCCTCGACCTGGGAATCGCTGCTGGCCGGCCGGAGCGGGGCGGTCCGGCTCCCGGATGACTGGACCGACGTGCCGCTGCCGGTGCAGATCGCGGCGCCCGCCGCGGTCGACCCGGCCACGGTGCTGGACCGGGTGCAGGCCCGGCGGCTGGACCGCTGTGAGCAGTTCGCCATCGTGGCGGCCCGGGAGGCGTGGGCCGACGCCGGGTCCCCGGACGTGGACCCGGACCGGCTCGGCATCGTGCTGGCCAGCGGGATCGGCGGCGTCGCCTCCACCATCGCCGCCTACGACACGATGAACGAGAAGGGCTGGCAGCGGCTGTCCCCGTACACCGTGCCGATGCTGATGCCGAACGGCTCGGCGGGCTGGCTGGCGATCGAACTGGGTGCGCATGCCGAGGTGCACACCCCGGTCAGCGCGTGCGCGTCCGGGGCCGAGGCCATCGGCTACGCCATGGACATGATCCGGTCCGGCCGGGCCGACGTGGTGCTGGCCGGCGGCACCGAGGCGGCCATCATCCCGCTGAACGTGGCCGCGTTCGCGGCCATGCGCGCGCTGTCCACCCGCAACGACGAGCCAGAGCGGGCGTCCCGCCCGTTCGACCGGGGCCGGGACGGCTTCCTGCTCGGCGAGGGGGCCGGCGTGGTGGTGCTCGAATCGGCCGAGCACGCCGCCCGGCGCGGCGCGACCGTGCTCGCGATCGCGGCCGGGGTGGGCTACTCCTCGGACGCGCACCACATCGCGCAGCCCGAGCCGGGAGGCACCGGGCTGGTCAAGGCGATGCAGCGGGCGCTGGCCGACTCGGGCCTGGACGCCGGGCAGTTCGTGCACGTCAACGCGCACGCCACGTCCACCCCGGCGGGCGATGTGGTGGAGGGCCAGGCCGTCGCCCGGGCGTTCGGCAGCGCCGCTCCCGGGATCGTGGTGTCGGCCACCAAGTCGATGACCGGGCACCTGCTCGGCGGGGCCGGCGCGGTCGAGTCGGTGGCCACCATCATGGCCCTCCGGGACCATGTCGCGCCGCCAACCATCAACCTGGACGACCCGGAGGACGCCGGCGTGGACATCGCCACCGAGCCGCGCAAACTGGCCGCGCACACCAGTGCCCCGATGGCCGCGCTGAACAACTCGTTCGGCTTCGGCGGGGCCAACGTGGCGCTCGCGTTCACCATCGCCTGAGCCGGCCAGGAGACGTCTGTGACCATCGTGGAGAGCCGCGGCACGGCTGGGCACGCTCCGGCTGGGCACGGGGCACCGCCGGCCAGCACCGCACCGGCGGCGACCCTGTCCCGTGACCCGGAAGTCAGGCTGGCCACCCTGTTCGACGCGGGCTCGCTGCGCCTGCTCACCCCGCACGACACCAGCGGGGCAGTAGCCGCGACCGGGACCATCGACGGCATGCTCGCGGTCGCGTTCGCCAGCGACGCCCGCGTCCAGGGCGGCGCCATGGGCGCCGTGGGCTGCGCGGCCATCGTCACCGCCTACGACGAGGCGGTGGCGCAGGGCGCGCCGGTGATCGGGCTGTGGCACTCCGGCGGGGCCCGGCTGCGCGAGGGCGTGGAGAGCCTGCACGCGGTGGGCACCGTGTTCGCCGCGATGACCCGGGCTTCTGGCGTGGTGCCGCAGATCTCGGTGGTGCTCGGCGCGGCGGCCGGCGGGGCCGCCTACGGGCCGGCCCTGACCGACGTGGTCATCCTGTCCGACCACGCCCGCATCTTCGTCACCGGCCCGGACGTGGTGCGCAGCGTGACCGGCGAGGACGTGGACATGGCCCGGCTGGGCGGCCCGGAGCCGCACAGCCGCCGGTCCGGGGTGGTGCACCTGGTCGCGCCCACCGACGCCGACGCGCTCGGCCGGGCCCGGGAACTCGCGCTGCTGCTCGGCCAGCAGCAGGAGATGGACCTGGACCTGGTGACCGGCGGCGAACCCGGGCCCGCCCTGGACACGCTGCTGCCCGAATCGGTGCGCCGGGCCTACGACGTGCACCCACTGGTGGCCGGGCTGCTCGACGAGCCGGGCATCGAACTGCACGCGCGCTGGGCGCCGAACGTGGTCACCACGCTCGGCCGGCTGGCCGGCCGCACGGTGGGCGTCATCGCCAACAACCCGCTCCGGCTGGGCGGCTGCCTGGATGCCACCTCGGCCGAGAAGGCGGCCCGCTTCGTCCGGATGTGCGACAGCCTCGGCGTGCCGCTGGTCGTGCTGGTGGACGTGCCGGGTTACCTGCCCGGGGTTGGCCAGGAATGGGACGGGGTGGTGCGCCGCGGCGCGAAGCTGCTGCACGCCTTCGCCGAGGCCACCGTGCCCCGGGTGACGCTGGTCACCCGCAAGGCCTACGGCGGCGCCTACATCGCGATGAACTCCCGCGCGCTGGGCGCGACCCGGGTGTTCGCCTGGCCCGGCGCCGAGATCGCGGTGATGGGCCCGGTGGCCGCGATCCGCATCCTGCACCGGCGTACGCTGGCCGACGTGCCCGCCGACCAGCTGCAGGAGACCGAGGCGAAGCTGGCCGCGGAGCACCAGCAGCAGGCCGGCGGCCTGGACCGGGCCCGCGAGCTCGGCGTGGTTGACGAGATCATCGACCCAGCCGCAACCCGGACCGCGCTGGCCCGGGCCATTGCCGCCGCCCCCCAGGCACGCGGCCAGCACGGAAACATCCCGCTCTGACGTGGACACCACCGACCGCCTGCTGATCGTCGAGCACGAACAGGGCGCCCCGGCCGGGCTGCTCGAGCCGTGGGCCGACGACCGCGGCCTGGCCCTGGACACGGTGCGGCCGGCCGAGGGCGAGCTCCTGCCCGCCAGCCTGGACGGCTACACCGGCCTCATCGTGCTCGGCTCGGAGCAGACCGCGTTCGACGACTCGCTGCCCTGGCTGGCCGGCGAGCTGGCCCTGCTGGCCCGGGCCATCGGCGGTTCCGTGCCGGTGCTCGGCATCTGTTTCGGCGGCCAGGTGCTGGCCCGGGCGCTGGGCGCCCGGGTGTACCGGCTGCCCGAACCGGAGATCGCCTGGGTGCCGGTCCGCCCCCAGCATCCCGGCCTGCCCAGCGGCCCGTGGCTGGCCTGGCACCGGGATGCGTTCGAGCTGCCCCCGGGCGCCCGCGAGCTAGGCACCGGCGGCGCATCGGTACAGGCGTTCAGCTATGGGCCGCACGTGGGGGTGCAGTTCCATCCCGAGGCGACCGAAGCCATCACCGAAGACTGGATGCGCGGGGTAATCCCGGCGGTCAGCCCGGCCCAGGCCAGCCAGCTCCGGGCTGGCTGGGCCGGCGCGGCGGCCCGGGCCGCCGCCGATGCCGGCATTCTTTTTTCCGCCTGGCTGGACGGCGAGCTGGCTACAGTAGGTAATCAGCCCAGCTCAGATAGCATCTCGCTGCACGCTCGCTGAATCGCAGCAAAATCCAGCAAAGTGGGGCAGATCCCGCATGAGGTTCAGTCTCAGGGGTAAAGGTTGGCCCTGAAGTAAGTAATAGGAACTTCGACAACCGTTTGCAAATTCTGCCCGGATTAGCGCCCTCGCAGGCCGGGCCCGACGTAGCATCGACCACCTATGCCTCCTGACGACCGGCCGGAACGCCTGGCCCAGCAGACCGGAATCCCAGCCTCGCCGGCCAGCCCGGCGGCCGACCCCGCAGCCGGGGCCGGAAATGGCCATCCGGTGACGGCTGGAAACGGCTACGGCGCCACCGCCCCGGCCCGCCCTGGCCCCGGCAGCACGGGTACCAGCAGCACGGGCAGCCCCAGCTGGCGGACCTCCCTCACCGGCAGCCCAGCCAGGCTGGCCTTCGCCAGTTTCCTGATGCTGTTCGTCGAGCTGGCGCTGATCCGCTGGACGGCCGCGAACAACGTGTACGTGACCAACGCGACCAACTTCGTGCTGCTGGCCAGCTTCCTCGGCATCGGGGTCGGCTTCCTGAACGCCCGGTCCAGCCGTGACTTCGTCCGCTGGGCGCCGCTGGTGCTGCTCGCCCTGGTCGCGTTCGTGCTCGCCTTCCCGGTCATCCTGGCCTCGCTGTCCGGGCCGCACCCGTACCAGGGCCTGTTCGGCAAGCCGGCGCTGCCCCGCCCGGTCAGCCTGGCCGCCGTGTTCGTGCTGTGCACCGTCGTGATGGCCGGCTTCGGCCAGGCCGTGGCCCGGCTGTTCGTCAACTACCGCCCGCTGCGCGCCTACCGGCTGGACATCGCGGGCAGCATCGCCGGCATCGTGGTGTTCTCGGCGCTGTCCTTCCTGGACGCGCCGCCGGTGTACTGGGGCGTGGTGGCCGCGGGGGGCCTGATCGTGCTGCTCGGCGGCAAGTCCGCCCGCTGGTGGCAGTGGGGGGCGGCGGCCGTGGTGGTGGTGCTGCTCGGCATCGAGTCGGCCGCGCCGCATCAGGTGTGGTCGCCGTACTACAAGCTGTCCGCGGTGGTGGCAGGCAAGGACTCAGCGCTGTATGTCACGGCCAACAACATCCCGTACCAGGCCGCGCGCTCGCTGTCCGTGCTGCGCAACGAGAAGAAGTTCTACTTCTACCCCTACCAGCATGTGCAGCGGTCCTCACTGAAGAACGTGCTGATCGTCGGCGCGGGCACCGGTAACGACGTCGCGGTGGCGCTGTCCGAGGGCGCGCAGCACGTGGACGCGGTGGAGATCGACCCGGTGCTGCTCGGCATCGGCAAGGCCAAGCACCCGAGCCACCCCTACAACAGCCCGCGGGTGACCACGCACACCGACGACGGCCGCGCGTTCGTGCAGGACACTACGAAGAAGTACAACCTGATCCTGTTCGCGCTGCCCGACTCGCTGACCGCGGTGGCCGGCCAGTCCAGCATCCGGCTGGAGAGCTACCTGCTCACCGAGCAGTCGGTGCAGGCGGCCGCGAAGCGGCTGGCCCCCGGCGGCACCATGGCCATGTACAACTACTACGCGCCGTTCCTGCTCGACCGGTACGCCACCACGATGCAGGACGTGTTCCACCGCGCGCCGTGTGCCCAGGTGGGGCCGCCGCTGGGCGGCCGCCGGCTGGCCGTGCTGACCGACCGGCCGGACGCGCCCGTAGCCAACTGCAGCACCGTGTGGCACGGCACCAAGGTGGCCCCGGCCACCGACGACCACCCGTTCCCGTACCTGCACGGAAACTCGATCCCGTCGAGTTACTTGTGGATGCTGGGCTTGATCCTGGCCGCCTCGCTGCTGTTCGTCCGGGTCGGCGGCGGCTCGCTGCGCCGGATGGGCGGCTACCTGGACCTGTTCTTCATGGGCGCCGCGTTCATGCTGCTGGAGACGAAGAACATCGTCCAGTTCGCGCTGTTGTTCGGCACTACCTGGTTCGTGAACGCGCTGGTCACCGGCGCGATCCTGGTCGCCGTGTACCTGGCCGTGGAGACCGCCCGGCTGGTCAAGCTGCCGCCGCCCTGGGTGCTTTACCTGGCGCTGATCGCGTCGCTGGTGCTCACCTGGGTGGTGCCGCAGCAGGACCTGGTCAGCCTGCCCATCGTGGTCCGGTTCGTGGCCGGCGCCGCGCTCGCGTTCGCGCCGGTGTACCTGGCCAACCTGATCTTCGCGCAGCGCTTCTCCGACGTGGAGACCACGGCTATCGCGTTCGCGGCCAACCTGCTCGGCGCCATGGTCGGCGGGGTGCTGGAGTACCTGGCCCTGATCACCGGGTACCGGTTCCTGCTCATCGTGGTGGGCGCCCTGTACGCGCTGGCGTTCCTCGTCCGGCTCCGGCGCGGCTCCGCAACCCTCCAGCCTGCTTAACGCCAGTACCCGGGAATGGCGCGGCCCGGGCGCGCGGTTGCTGCGGGTATGACAACACCACTCGTCAAGCCGCTGTACACGGCGCGGGCCACCGCCACCGGGGGCCGGTCGGGGCACGCCGTGACCGATGACGGCCAGGTTGACGTGCACCTGAAGCCGCCGAAGGAGATGGGTGGCCCGGGCGGCGGCACCAACCCGGAGCAACTGTTCGCCGCCGGGTACGCCGCGTGCTTCCAGAGCGCGCTGGCCGCGGTCGGCCGCCGGCAGGGCGTGGACACCGCGGACTCGCTGGTCGAGGCGGACGTGACGATCGGCACCATCGGCGGCGGCGGGTACGGCCTGGCCGTCACGCTCAAGGTGTCCATCCCGGGGGTGGCGGCCGGCACGGTGGCCGCGCTGGCCGAGGCCGCGCACCAGGTGTGCCCGTACTCCAACGCCACCCGGGGCAACATCGAGGTCACCCTGGAGAGCAACTAGCGACGATCAGCCTGCAGCCAGGCTGATTCTGCCGGCGTGCCGGATGTTCGCGGCGGTCCAGGCTTCGACCATGGCGTTTCCGCCGTGCCCTTCGCCTTCGTCGATGATCAACTCGCTGCCAGGCCAGGCCTGGTGGAGCCGCCAGGGGATCACCGCGGGTCCGCTGACGTCGCGGCGGCCGTGGATCAGCGTGGCGGGTACGCCGGCCAGGCGGTTCATCTGCTCCTGGATCGAGGGGGATGCCGCCGGAATTCCCCGACTCCTCCCAATAGACCTGGTGGCCAGCACCAACCGGCAGCCGCCCGGACGCCCGTATCTCTGCCTGGCCGGACACGGTGCGGGACATTACCGTGCGGACGGGATCCGCTGGTAGGCACCGAGCACCACGTCCCAGAACGCGGGCACGTCGATGGACATGGCCACCAGGGCGTTGCGGATCTGCGCCGGGGCGGCGAAATCGGTCACGGTCATTCCCGCGGTCCACCGGCCCATGGTCTCTACCTCGACCCGGGCCGGGTCGCAGCCGAACAGGCCGGGCTCGGCTACCAGGGCCACGGCCAGCACGTCATGCACGGCCGGGCCGCTCGTCGCCGGGTCGCCGGTGCTGGCCTCCCCCTGGTAGCCGAGCAGCCCGGGCAGCAGCAGGTCAGTGGCCAGCCGGCCGAGCGGGCGCAGCCGGTCCTGCACGGCCGGGGTGGCCCGGGCCTGCAGCGTGACGTCCAGCCCGACCATGGTGACCCGCCAGCCGGCCCCGAACACGATGGCGGCCGCCTCAGGGTCGGCCCAGATGTTGAACTCGGCGGCCGGCGTGGTGTTGCCCCGGGCAGTTGAGCCGCCCATGATGACGAAGTCGTGTACCCAGCCGGTCAGCCGCGGTTCCCGCCGTACGGCCAGCGCGATGTTGGTCAGCGGGCCGGTGGCCACCAGGGTGATCTCGCCGGGTGCCGCGCCGATCTGCTCGATGAGGAAGTCGACCGCGTGCCCGGGGATCGCCTCGGCCCGGGCCGGCGGCAGGGTGGCGGCGCCGAGACCCGACTCCCCGTGCACGTCGCGGGCGTCGGCAATCGGCCGGAGCAGCGGCCGCGCGCTGCCCGCCACCACCGGCACCTCCGGGCGGCCAGCCAGTTCCAGCACGCTGAGCGCGTTGGCGGTGACCTTGCCCAGATCCACGTTGCCGCTGACCGTGGTGACCCCGGTTAGGTCCAGGCCGGGATGGCCGCAGGCGAACACGATGGCCAGTGCGTCATCGATGCCCGGATCACAGTCCAGCAGGACCCGGGTCTGTGGCGGCTGGGTCATAGCTCAATCGTAGGCATCAGCCCGTCGCATGCAGCCAGCGGACCGGTGCGCCCTCCGCCGCGCACCGGAACGGCTCAAGCTCGGCGTCCCACGGCCGGCCCAGCAGCCGGTCGAGTTCCGCTTCCAGCGAGGTGGTGCTGGCCGCAGGCACCCCGGACCGCGCCCCGGCCGCCACCGTCATGGCCGCGAGCAGCCGGTTCTCCGGGATCAGGATGTCCCCGTTGGCGCTGGTCACGGCCGAGAACGTGCCGAGTTCGGGGGTGTAGCTGTAGCGCACCGCGTCGCAACCCGGGCTGGCTTCCTCGGTGACCTCGAAGCGCAGCCGGTTCCAGCCGACCAGCGCGGACGCGATAGCGCCCGCCGTGCCCGGCCGGGCCTGCCAGCTCAGCTCGCCGCGGACGGCCCCGGGCGCGGCTGGCTGGCCCACCCAGGACAGGCTGACGGGCAAGCCAACCACCCCTGCCACCGCCCACTCGATGTGCGGGCACAGTGCCGGGGGTGCCGAATGGACCTGAAGCACACCATTAACTGACACCAGACCTCCCTGCGAGTGACCGAGGTGCGTCTTCCCCAACGACCTCGCCCACCGCATTAGCGATCAGGCGCCAGGGACAGCTTATGCACGATGCCGAGTTACTGGCCATACAGTCCGGCCTGATCTCGGCAATCTTTATTGCCTGGGCCGGCAGAAATCGCCCAGATAGCGCGTAACACCGCAGTGGCCAACGTGTGATGTAGTGGGCTCATGACAGAGCGGGACACCGTCGGTCTGTTATTCACCGCCGAAATGTACGGCGTGCAACTCGACTTGTTAGCCGCGCGGCTCGGTATCCGCGAGCCCGCCGCCCGGGCCACCGTGACCCGCTGGCGGCAGCAGGGCTACGCGGACTGGGCTCAGCTCGGACCCGGTGGCCGCTGGGTGTGGCTGACCCAGGCCGGGCTGGCCGCCTGCGGGCTGCCCTACCGGGCCGGGGCGCCCGCGCTGCCCCGGCTGGCCCACCTGCGCGCGGTGACCGCGGTCCGGCTGGCCCTGGAGGCGGCGCCGGGCTATGCCGCGGCGGGTGGGTACTGGCGCAGCGAACGGCGGCTGCGGGCCCGGATGGGCAGCCGGGTCCCGCTCCGCGAGCACTTGCCAGACGGCGAGGTGCACTGGCCGGACGGGAGCCCAGAGCTGGACAGCCCAGGTCTGGGCAGCACCGTGGCCTGGGCTGGTGAGTGCTGGGCCATCGAGGCGGAACTCACCCGCAAGACGGTGGCCCGCACCGCGGCCATCATGACCGAGATCCTGACCAGGACCGGCGACTACGGCTGCCCGGCGGCCGAGGTCCGGGTGCCGGGCCGCGCGCCGCGGCACACCCGGGTGCTGTACCTGTGCTCCCCCGCGGCCCGGCCGGTGGTGCTCCGCGCCCGGCGCGCGCTCGGCCCCGCCCTGGCCACCCGCATCGAAGTCCGGAACCTTCCCCTTGAGCCTCCGGGACCCCACCCACCTCCCCGTTCCCCCCGCCCACCTCCCCATTCCCCCTTCGTGGCGCCTCCTTCCCTCGTCGCTCGGGGCGCTCGTTCCTCGCTTCCTCCCCGCCCACCTCCCCATTCCCCCTTCCCCGCCCGCCTCCCCATTCCCCCTTCCCCGCCGGCGCCGCGTCCCTTTGGCTCGGCATGATCACCCGGTACCTCACGTTCCTGGCGCTGCGTGCGGCGCTCCGCGCGCTGGCCCGGGTACTCGGTGTGCTGATGAGCGTTGGGCTGCTGATTCTCGCTTTTCCGGTGACGCTGGCGGGCGGCTATGCGGTGACCCTGGCCTGGTTCCTGGGCTGGCCGCCGCGGCAGCTGTACCGGGCCGCACTGCTCTGCCTGCCGATGCTGGCCGCGTGGCTGGCCGCGCTGGCCGCGGCCGGTGACTCCTGGGCCCAGCTGGCCGCCGCGCCGTGGACCGCCTGGCTGGACATGTGGCACGACCTGGCCGCCGGGCGCTACGGGCTGGCCGCGGTCACCGTTGCACCGGCCGCGATCCCGCTCGGCCTGCTGGCCGGCGGGCTGGCCTGGTCGTGGCGGATCTACTCGCTGGAGACCGGCAGCGGCGGGCTCAGCCCGAGCGCCCCGGCCGCGTTCGACCGGCGGCAGTGGCGGCACCAGGTACGCACCGCGCGCGCCCGGATCAGCGCGCCCGGCGCGGTGCCGCTGCTGCGCCGCGACGGCAGCGTGGTGGCCGGGGCCACCATCCGCACCGTGCGGCACCGGCCGCTGCCGCTGACCGCCATCCCGTACCCGCGGCTGCGCTCGCACCAGGTGGTCATCGGCACCACCGGGACCGGGAAGACCACGCTGCTGTTACGGCTGTGGGCTGGCTTCATCCGGCGCGGCATGCACCGGTACGGGACCGGTGCCGGCCCGCGCCCGCTGCTGGTGGTGATCGACTGCAAGGGCGGTGCCGACTCGCGGCGGATCGCCGAGCGGGCCCGCCGGGTGCTCCGCGAGGCGGGCGCGGCGGCCACCGCGATCTGGCCGGATGAGGCGCGGCTGTCGCTGTGGGCGCTGCCGCCCGCGCAGCTGATCAGCACGCTGTCGGACATGATCGAGCATGGCACCGGCGGCGCCGCGTACTACGCCGACGTGCTGGAGGAAGTCGTCCGGCTGGCCGTGGCCGCGCCGTGCGGGCCGCCGGCCAGCGCGGCCGACTTCCTGGCCCGGCTGGACCCGGACTGGCTGCGGCTGGCCTACGCGGCCAGCCCGGACGCCGCCCCGGCCGCGCTGCTCGCCGCCCGGCAGGTCGCCGATGTGGCGTTGCGGTTCCGCACCCTGCTGCGCCGGCTGGGCGACGGGCTGGACGGCCCGGGCGGCTTCGGCGACGCCGACGCCTGGTACTGCATCCTGGAGGGCACCGCCGAGATCACCGTGGCTGAGGCGCAGGCCCGGGCCCTGGTCGACCTGCTGGCCTGGTACGCGGCCCGCCCGGCCGGCCCGCGCCGGGAGATCCTGCTGGCGGTGGATGAGTTCAGTGCGGTGTCCCGGCGGCTGCCGATCTGGCAGCTCTACGAGCGAGCCCGCTCGCTGGGCCTGGCCGTACAGGTGTCCGCGCAGTCCTGGCAGGGCCTGGCCGCCGACGAGGACGAGCGGTACCGGGTGGCCAGTACCGCGGACGGCGGGATCTGGCTGCTCCGCACGCCGTACCCGGAACCGGTGACCGCGCTGGCCGGCACCCGGCGGGTGGTGGACACCACGCGCCGCCTGCTCGGCGTGCCGCTGTGGGCGCACGAGGGACTGTCCCGGGCCGAGGGCACGCCGGTGGTGGACGCCGAGCTGATCCGCGGTCTGGCCGTCGGCCAGGCGGCCTACATCTACCGCGGCGGCGTGAGCTACGTGCAGGTCAAGCGGCTGGTCGCCGGGCCGGCCCAGCTGGCCGCGCCCGCGGTCCCGGCTACGGCCCCGGCGGCGGCTCGGGTGACGGGCCGCCAGGACGTCCCCGGCCAGCCCGGCCCGCCGCCGCTGGCCGATGTCGGCCCGCTGCTGGACGAGGCGTTCGGCCGGGAGCCGGGATGACCACTAACCCATTCGCGGCACTCGGCTTGGCCGCCCGGGCGGACCTGAACGATGACGACGTGCGAGCCGCGTGGCGGCGGCTGGCCGCGGCCACCCATCCGGACCGGGCCGATGGCGGCGACCCAGCCCGGTTCGCCGCCGCGGCGGCCGCGTACACCGTGCTGCGCACCCGGTCCGGCCGGGGCGAGGCGCTGGCCGACCTGGCCGACCTCGCGCCCCGGCCCGGCCCGGCTCCCCCGGCCGGCCCTGCTCCCCCGGCCGGCCCTGCTCCCCCGGCCGGCCCTGCTCCCCCGTCCCGGCTGGCGGGCCGGATCCGGCACGGGCGGCCGGCCCGGCTGCTGCTCCGGGTGCTGATCGCCGTGGCGGTTAGCGCCGGGGTAGCCGTCGTGGCCGGGCTGCAGCCGGCCACCCCGGCGCTGATCGTCGGCGCCGCGACGTGGCTGCTGCTGACCGGCCGGCACGACCTGGCTCCGCCCCGCTGACCAGATCGGCAATTGATGTGATCCCCTTGATGTGTGCCGTCTTCCGCAGCAGCGGTACAGCCGGGAGAAAGGTGTCCACGATGACGGACGTGAACAACAATGCCCCGAAGATCCTCGACCTCCCGATCGGGCTCGACGCCACCGGGACCCGGGAGGAGTTCGACAGCCTGGGCAAGGTAGAGGTGCCCGCCGACCACTACTGGGGCGCCCAGACGGAGCGGAGCCTGCATCACTTCAACATCGGCCACGACCGGATGCCGAAAGAGGTCTACCACGCCTACGGCTATGTGAAGAAGGCCGCGGCCGAGGTGAACACCAAGGCCGGCCGGCTGCCCGCCTGGAAGGGCGAGCTGATCGAGCGGGTCTGCGACGAGGTCATCAGCGGCGCGCTGGACTCCGAGTTCCCGCTGTACGTGTTCCAGACCGGATCCGGGACCCAGTCGAACATGAACCTGAACGAGGTCATCTCCAACCGGTGCATCCAGCTGGTCGGCGGCACGCTCGGCTCGCAGGAGCCGGTGCACCCGAACGATCACGTGAACATGGGCCAGTCGAGCAACGACACGTTCCCGACCGCGATGCACATCGCGGCCTACACGATGGCCACCGGCCAGACCATCCCGGCGCTGCGCCGGCTGCGGGACACCGTGGAGCGGAACTCGAAGAAGTGGGCGGACATCGTCAAGATCGGCCGCACCCACCTGGAGGACGCGGTGCCGCTGACCGTCGGCCAGGAGTGGTCCGGCTACACCGGCGCCCTCGATGACGCCATCGCCGACGTCGAGCACGCCACCCACGGGCTGCTCGAGCTGGCCATGGGCGGCACGGCCGTGGGCACCGGGCTGAACGCCCCAGCCGGGTTCGGCGACGAGGTGGCGGCCGAGATCGCGTCGATGACCGGGGCCCCGTACCGGACCGCGGCCAACAAGTTCACCGCGCAGGGCACGCTGGACCGGATGGTGCGCGCCCATGGCGGACTGCGGGCCGCTGCCGTCACCCTGTTCAAGATCGCTAATGACCTGCGCTGGCTGGGTTCCGGCCCGCGCACCGGGATCCACGAGCTGATCTTCCCGTCCAACGAGCCCGGCTCGTCGATCATGCCGGGCAAGGTGAACCCGACCCAGGCCGAGGCCATGCTCATGGTCGCCATCGAAGTCATCGGCTCCGACGTGGTGGTGAGCATGGGCGGCGCCGAGGGCAACTTCGAGCTCAACGCGTTCCGGCCCATCCTGATCAACAACTACCTGCACTCCGCGCTGATCATGGCCGACATGTGCGACCACTTCCGCGAGTTCATGGTCGAGGGGGCCAAGCTCAACGAGGCCAAGCTGAAGGAGAACATCGACCGCTCGGTGATGATGGTCACCGCACTGTCCCCGGTCATCGGCTACGACAAGGCCGCCGCCATCTCCTACTACGCCATCGACAACGACCTGACGCTCAAGCAGGCCGCGCTGGCCAAGGGCGTCAGCGAGGAACTGTACGACCGGGTGGTCATCCCCGTCAACCTCACCCGGCCGGGCAGCGCCGACCTGCCTGCCGACCCGGGCCCGGCTCCGGTTGACTGGTAAGCGATTCCTTACCTATTATCGGGGGCCATGACGATCACGCAGGTACAGCTGTTCTCGCTGCCGGTCAGCGACCAGGACCGGGCGCGCGACTTCTACCTGGACACGCTCGGCTTCGAGCTGGTGTCGGACACCGCGATGGGCCCGGATCAGCGCTGGGTGCAGGTCCGGCCGCCCGGCTCGCAGACCTCGATCACGCTGGTCACCTGGTTCCCGGGGATGCCCGCCGGATCGGTAAAGGGAACCGTGCTGGAGACCGACGACCTGGACAAGGACGTGACCGAGCTCACCGCGCGCGGGGTGCGCATCGAGGGCGGCATCCAGCAGATGCCGTGGGGCCGGTTCGTCACGTTCGACGACCCGGACGGGAACGGCCTGGTGCTGCAGGCCACCACGGGCGGCTGACCGGGCCGGTGCCCGACGCGGATGTGTTCGACGCCATCGCCAGCCCGGTCCGGCGGGAGATCCTCGACCTGCTCCGGCAGGGCGAGCGGCCGGTGCACGACCTGGCCGCGTCGTTCGCGATGACCCGGCCCGCCGTATCCCAGCATCTCCGGGTGCTCCGCGAGGCGGGCCTGGTTCGGGAGGAACGGGTCGGCCGGGAGCGGCGCTACCGGCTGGATGCCCGGCCGCTCCGCGCGGTGCTGGACTGGGCCGCGCACTATGAGCAGTTCTGGCAGCAGCATGCCCGGCTGCTCAGCGAACTCCTGGCCGAGGGCGACTGATGGCCGCCATCGAAGTGGACGGATGACCATGGGCATCCTGGGCGGTGGCTGGCGCGGGCACCTGGTCAAGCGGCTCGGCGAACTGCTCGGCGGGGCGCCGGGTTAGGCCGGGTCGGGGCCGGTGGCCACCGGCCGGGCCGGGTCGGTGATCCAGTCGGACCAGGACCCCAGGTAGAGCGCGGCCGGGATGCCCGCGATGTCCATCGCGAGCACCTCGTGCGCCGCGGTCACTCCCGAGCCGCAGTACACCCCCGGCAGCGGCCCGCCAGGCGCCGCGCCCGGTGCCCGGCCGGGCACTGGTACGCCCAGTTGGATGAACCGGGCCAGGAGCACCGGCGGGGGCATGAAGTTCCCCTGGGGCGTGACGTTGGCCATGGTCGGTGCGCTTGTGGCGCCGGGGATGTGGCCGGCCACCGGGTCCACCGGCTCCACCTCACCCCGGTACCGCTCGGCGGCCCGGGCGTCGAGCAGCACCGAGTCCCGGGCCAGCGCCGCCGCGGCGGCCGCGTCCAGCAGCGGCAGCCCACCGGGCCGGGCGGTGAAGCCATCCGCCGCCCCAGCCGCCGCAGCGTCCGGCGCCGCGGCCGGGCCGGGCCCGGTTTCCACCGGCTGGCCCGCGGCGAGCCACGCCCGGTATCCGCCGTCCAGCACCCGCACCTGGTCATGGCCGAAGTAGCGGAGCAGCCACCAGGCCCGCGCGGCGGCGGTCGAGTCGGCCTCGTCGTACACCACGACCGGCCAGCCGTCCCGTACCCCGGCCCGGCGCATCGCCTCCTGGAACTGGCCGGGCGCGGGCAGCGGGTGCCGTCCGCCCGGCCCGGGCGGGCCGGCCAGTTCCCGGTCCAGATCTACGAACCGGGCGCCGGGCAGGTGCCCGGCCCGGTAGCTCTCGATGCCCGGCGGCCCGGTCAGCCGCCAGCGCACGTCGAGCAGCACCGGCGGCCGCGGCCCGGCTAGTACCCGAGCGAGCGCTGTGACGCCGGTCAACGAATCGGCCACGGTTTCCTTTCCGCCAGCCCTGCGGGGGTAGCGCACCGGAATCGCCCGCATTGCCGGTTCGTCCTGTGGATAACCCGGGGTGAATCTGTGGACGAACTATCGCCCGCTCTTGAATTCTTCCATGCGCACCTGTGGATAACTATGCGTGCGGTTAGCTCGGTCAGCGGCTGGACACGCTGAGCAGCGGGACGAATTGGTCACCCGGTGTAAGCGAGCCGTGCATGCCGATCAGCGAGGACTCCAGCCGCTCCGCCTTGGTGGCCACGATGGCCCACGAGCCGGTCGGCGCGGCCACCACGTCGCCGATCCGTCCGACGAAACGTGGGTCCACCGGGCCGAACCAGCCCGCCTCGATGGCCTCGTCCCGGGTCACCACCCAGGCCCTCGAGCCCAGCGTCTCCTGCCAGGCGATCAGCACGTCGGCCGCCGCGCCGGGCTCCGCGTAGACGTGCCGGGCCCGCGGCTCCCCGCCGAGCAGCGCCACACCGTCCCGCAGGACGGGCAGCTCGTCCACGTCGATCCGCTCCTCGGGCGCCGCGTCCACCATGCCGTGATCAGCGGTGATGTACATGGTGGTGCCGGGCGGCAGCGCCCCGGCCAGCTGCTCGGCCAGCTTGTCCACATGAGCCAGCTGATAGAACCACGCGGCTGACTGGCTGCCGAACGTGTGCCCGGTGCCGTCCAGGTCGGCGTGGTAGACGGTGACCAGGCAGCGGTCCGACGCAGCCAGCGCCGCCGCCGCCTGCGCGACCAGCGCGCCCAGGCTGTCCGCAGCCCGGTAGGTGGCCCCGCGCATGGCGGCCACGGAGAACCCGGTCTTCTCCAGCGCCCGGGCCGCCACCCGGTAGGCGGCCACCCCGGCCGCCTCGGCCTGTTGGTAGATGGACGGCGACGGCTGCCAGCTCACCGGATCCACCCGGTCGTCCCAGCGCAGCCCGTTGAGCAGCCGCTGGGTGCCCGGCACCGCGACCTGGTAGCCGAGCATCCCGTGCTCACCGGGCGGCAGCCCGGTGCCCAGCGAGCTCAGGCTGGTGACGGTGGTGGCCGGGAAGCCAGCGGTCAGCGCCCGCCCGGCGATGGCCAGCTCAGACAAGAACGGCGCCGCGGCCGGGTGCTCGCGGAGCAGTTCCCAGCCCAGGCCGTCCACCACCAGCAGGCAGACCCGCTGGCTGGGCGGCAGGGCCAGCGGATTCGCCGCCCCGTTCACGCCCAGCGCGGCCAGTACCGAGCGGGCCAGGTCGGGCAGGCTGCCCTCGCCGTAGTTGGGCACCGTCGGCTGGGTTACCGGCTCAAAGGTCATGCCGCGCCCGTCAGCGGCCGGGATGAGTGGTCGCCTCGGTCAGCGCCAGCGCGAAAGACAGCACCTGCTGCACCGCTTCCGCGCCGTCGGCGGCCTCGCTGACCCGCATGCTCAGGTCGTCCGCGGTGATCGTGCCGGTGTAGCCGTGGTCGGCCTCGCAGTTCTCGTCGCCGCAGTGCGCGGGCTCCAGTTCCACATGCGACAGCACATTCCAGCCGATGGTGAGGACGACCTCGGTGGGCATCGTCACACCAGGCACGTACGCGGCCGGGTCGGGCACGACCCGGGTCACCGCGACCGAAGAGATCCGCGAGAAGCGCACCGCCTCGGTGCTCGTCTCCGCCTGCGGGCGGGCGCCGGGCTCGTCGTCGGCCGGGTCCTCGTCGGTATGGGAATAGACCAGCCGGGTGGGAGTCAGCACCAGCACGGTCATGTGCCTGCGGACTTCCATGGCTGGGTCGAAAAGCGCATCGGCCTGTACCACATAGGAGACCACGGCCTCCTGGCCCAGGGCGGAGAACACCGCGTCCGCCACCAGGCCGGGATAGTAACCGCTTCGCTCGATCGCTGACCGCAGCCCAATGGCTGTGGTTCGGGTATCCCTCATACCCCCATCCTGCCTTGCCGGCGGACCAGAGCTCACAGAACGGGCCATCAATCGCCGGAGTGAGGATTTCCGCCACCCACGCGCCGTGCTCACTCCGCAAAGCCCCCGTTTGACCTGCGCTCGGCCATACCCGTGACGATATGCCCAGATAACCACCGTTGGCACCCCCGGATCGCGGGAGCCGCGGGCGGGGTATCCGTCCGGTGCCATTTACGGCACACCGGCCAGAACTGGGGCACAGTAGCAACCGGAATCGGCATGATAGTCAGCGGGCCGCTGGTACTAGGGGGGAGCCCAAGGATGGTGTCGCAGCCGACACTGGAGCCGCTGCGCCGATGGGACCCGGAACGGATCGGGCCGTTCACGGTGCTCGGACGGCTGGGCGCGGGCGCCATGGGCCAGGTGTACCTGGGCCGCTCCACCGCTGGACGGCTGGTCGCGGTCAAGACGATCAAGATCGAGTTCGCCGAGGAAGCCGGGTTCCGGGCCCGGTTCGCGCACGAGGTGGCGGCGGCCCGCCGGGTCAGCGGCGTGTTTACCGCCGCGGTCGTGGCGGCCGACCCGGACGCCGACGTGCCCTGGCTGGCTACTGCGTACGTACCCGCACCCTCGCTGCAGCAACTGGTCCGGGGGGCCGGCCCGCTGCCGGTGCCGGCCGTCCGCTGGCTCGCGGCGGGCTGCGCGGAAGCACTCGAATCTATTCATGACGCCGGCCTGGTGCATCGTGATCTCAAGCCGTCCAATGTCCTCGTTGCCCTGGATGGACCACGGGTCATCGATTTCGGGGTGGCCCGCGCCGCCGAGCGGATCCAGCTCACGGTCACCCGGGGGGCCGTCGGCACCCCGGCCTACATGGCCCCGGAGCAGGCCCGGGATACCCGCCAGGCATCAGTGGCCAGCGACATGTTCTCGCTCGGCGCGACGCTGCTGTTCGCCGCGACCGGGCATCCGCCCTACCAGGGCGACACCGTGATGGACGTGCTGGTCCGGCTGGCCACCGAGCCGCCGGACATCGACGGCCTGCCGTCCGAGCTGACCGGGCTGGTCACCGCCTGCCTGGACCGGGCCCCGCGGCACCGGCCGACCTCAGCCGCGCTGCTCACCGCGCTGGCCCCGTTCGTGCGCTTCACGCCGGAGGCCGAGTCCGGGCACGCCTACCTGACCGCCGCGGAGCTCGCGCTGATCGAGGAGTACCAGCGCAACCCGCAGCCGCAGCCCCGGTCCGATGACGCGGCCGGCCCCGGCGACGACGGGTCCAGTGACGACGCCACATTCGGCTCGCACACCGCGCTCGCGGCCCGGAACGGCGGCCCGCCACGGCGCTGGCGGCGTCACGCCCGGCCAGGCCAGGGCACGCCACCGCCCGGCCGGGCCGCGGGCCCGGGCCGGTCGCACCGGGCCCGGGCGCTGACCACAGCCGGCCTGATCGGCGGCGGCGTCGTGCTGGTGGCGGCGGGCGTGGCGGCCGGCGTGGCCTACCAGTCGGGCCATGACCAGCCGGGCGCGGACCGCCCCACGGCCACCCCCAGCACCTCCACTCCCCCGATCATCGTGGTGCCGCCCGGCAGCCCGCCGGGCGGCCTGCCCAACGGCGTCAGCAAGAAGCCCAAGCTGGTGGTCAGCCAGCCATACGGCGACGGGCACACCGTGTTCGTGGTACACGGCAGCGGCTTCCGGCCGCTGACCCAGGTGCGCATCGAACTGGTCGGGGCCGGGTTCTCGCCGGACCGGCCGGTGGCCGACCAGGAGGGCACGTTCAACTACGCGATCGACCAGGGACACGTGTTCTACCGCGGGCTGCTCCCGGTCGGCGTGCACACGGTCATCGCGCTGGGCGCGGGCGGGCGCCGGGCCAGCATCACGTTCCAGGTGGTCCCGGTGGGACCGCCCGGCGGGGGCGTGCAGCAGGGCGGCTGACCCGGCCGCCGCGGTCAGGCTTCCTGGGTCCACCACAGGTCCTCCTGGCGGGAACACCAGGCCGGGTCGGTCAGCCGGCCGAGATCCGCGGTGGTGATGATGCCGTGCTCGATCAGCACCCGGACCACCACCTCGTCGGACAGCCGGACGTCGGGGCGCACCAGCCCGCGGTCGGTGATCTTCCGGCGGAGCACCTTGATGTGCTCCGCGACCCGGGCGGACAGCCGGTCGCGGAACACCTGGTCGGTGTCGAACCGTTCCAGCTCGTGGTACGCGCCAGTGGCTTCGAGCGCGGCCTTGGCGATCTCCGGGGTGCGCGGCAGCGGCGTGCCCCCGGCCGGGTCGAGCAGCCACGGCCGGCACCACATCAGCGCGACCAGGAAGATCTTTGTCATCGGGTCCAGGTACAGCGGCAGCAGCGTGGCGTCCCCGTCCTGCCAGGCCCGGGACCGGCCCTCGGCACCGTCCGCCCAGCCGCTGGCCGGCCCGGTCACCATCACCCGCAGCGGCTGGCCCTCGTCCAGCATGGCCCGGGAGCCGACCAGGGTGGTGCCGCTGCGGAGGAACCAGCCACCGGACGGCTCCCCGTGCTCTTCCATCCGGGGCAGCCTGATCCGGTACCCCTCCCCCTCGGTGTACAGCGCGTGGGTCCGGCTGATGTTGGCGATCCACACCCCGCCGGCCACCGCGGTGATCACCCCGGCCCGGCGGGACAGCCCACGGCCGGCCGCGATGGTCAGGTCCGCGTCCGGGCCGCGGCCGAAGACCAGACGGCCGCCTTCAGGAATGCCGACGACCAGCCCGTTCGGCGCGGCGACCCGCGCCGCCGCCGCACTCGGCTCGACCGCCATTGCCTTCCTGCCTGCCCGCTGTGCCTGCCACGTAGCCGGCATTCTAGGTGTGCGCCGGCACGGCCGCCGGATCCCGGAGTCCGGGGATAGCCGCCCGGGCCCAGAGCGGGTTAGCTAGGGCAAGCCTGGGACGAGCACGGTCCGGGCTCGCAGGGAGCCTGCCGCTAACCCGGCAGGCGGGTCGGTACCGCGGGGCGGCACCGGCAGGGGCGCCAGTGGGGCGGTTGAGGCCGTCCACCGGGCTCCCTGGGGGACCCTGCGAGCCCGGTCGCCGTGCCCGTCCCAGGCTGTGTTTGGGTGGGGAAGCCCGTCAGCCGGGAGGATGAGGGGGGTCTCGCCTTCAGGTTGACGTCCTGGCTAGGGGGGCGACCGTACCCTTGGGCTGTGGCCGCCTTCTATGCCTGGCTGCGCCGTCACCCTGGGCTGGTGGACGGCGTGCCTGCGGTCGCGCTCGCGTTCCTGGGGCTGGGCCAGGCCATCGCCCTGTTCCGCTACTCGCTCGTCCCGGTGCTGCTCGCGCTGGTCATCGCGCTCGCGTTCCGCCGCCGGTATCCGGTAGCGGCGTTCATCACCGGGATCGTGGTCGGCCTGGTGCAGGTCCTGGTCGGGATCCGGCCGAACGTCATCGACGTGGCCATCGTGATCCTGCTCTACACGCTGGCCGCGTACCGGCCGCGCCGGCTGTCCGTGCCCGGGCTGGGTATCTGCCTGATTGGCTCGGCGGTGGCCATCGCCGTCTGGCGCCCGCTCACCACCAGCCTGCTGGACTGGGTCATCACCAGCACGATCATCTTCGCCGGGCCGTCGCTGATCGCCTGGGTACTCGGTGACTCGATGCGCTACCGGCGGGCCTACTACACCGCGCTGGAGGACCGCGCCGCCCGGCTGGAACGGGAACGGGACGCCCAGGCGCAGATCGCCGCGGCGGCGGAGCGGGCCCGGATCGCGCGTGAGCTGCACGACGTGGTCGCGCACAACGTCAGCGTCATGGTGGTGCAGGCCGACGGGGCGTCCTACGCGCTGGACCGCTCGCCGGAGCGGGCCCGGCAGGCGCTGGCCGCGATCTCCAGCACCGGCCGGCAGGCGCTGGCCGAGATGCGCCGGATGCTCGGCGTGCTGCGCAGCGACGACGGCGAGACCGGGGTGGCCCCGCTGCCCGGCATCGGCCAGCTCGGCGAGCTGCTGGACCAGACCCGGGCCACCGGGCTGGCCGTGTCGTTCACCGTGGAAGGGGTGCCCGCGCCGCTGCCCGGCGGGCTGGCCCTGGCCGCCTACCGGATCGTGCAGGAGTCGCTGACCAACACCCGTAAGCACGGCGGCCCGGCGGCCAGCGCCCAGGTGCTGCTCCGGTACTGCGAGGATGTGCTGGTGCTGCAGATCACCGACGACGGTTTCGGGGCGGCGGCCAGCGCGGACGGCGGCGGCCACGGGCTGACCGGGATGCGGGAGCGGGTAGCGCTGTACAACGGCACGCTGCAGGCCGGCCCGCTGCCCGGCGGCGGCTACCAGGTCACCGCCCGGCTGCCGGTCGTGCGCCAAAGGGCGCGCGCCGCCGAACTGGACAGTGAAGGGGGATGGGGAGGTGGGCGGGGAGGAAGCGAGGAACGAGCGCCCCGAGCGACGAGGGAAGGAGGCGGCTCCAAAGCGCGCCCGGAGGCGCAAGGCAACAGAGCAGGTGCCGCGTGATCAAAATCTTGCTGGTCAACGACCAGGAGCTGGTGCGCACCGGCTTCCGCATGGTGCTGGACGCCCAGGACGACATGTCGGTGATCGGCGAGGCGGGCGACGGCCTGGCCGCGATCCGGCTGCTCGCCGCGCGGCCCGCCGACGTGGTGGTGATGGACGTCCGGATGCCGAAGCTCGACGGCATCGAGGCCACCCGGCGGATCTGCCAGGCCGGTGACCGGCCCCGGGTGCTCATGCTGACCACGTTCGATCTGGACGAGTACGCCTACGCCGCACTGAAGGCGGGGGCCAGCGGGTTCCTGCTCAAAGACGTCCCGCCGGAGGAACTGCTGTTCGCCATCCGCGCGGTGGATTCCGGCGACGCGGTGGTCGCGCCGTCCACCACCCGCCGCCTGATCGACCGGTTCGCGCCACTGTTCCCGGCCAAGGACTCGCTCAGCCCACCCGGGCTGGACGCACTGACCAGCCGGGAACGCGAGGTGCTGGCGCACGTGGCGCAGGGGCTGTCCAACGCGGAGATCGCGGAGCGGCTGTTCGTCTCCGAGGCCACGGTGAAGACCCACGTCGGCCGGGTGCTGGCCAAGCTGGGCCTGCGCGACCGGGTGCAGGCCGTGGTGCTGGCCTACGAGACCGGCCTGGTCCGCGCCCGCGGCTTAGCACATCCATGAGAGCGGTCAGCGGCGCGCATCGACGGCCTCGAAGGCGCGGCCGGCCGTGGTGGGCTGGTCGTTCGCGCGGAACAGGCCTGCGCTGCCGTCGCCCGGGGTGGCGGGCAGGGCGAACCATGAGATTCACCTCGTGGCGCGGCGCAGCGACCAGCCAAGCGCGGCCAGCACGCACACCGGGACCAGCCACCACGCGTTCACGTGGGCCACGTGCACCAGTAGCGCGGTCAGCGCCAGCGCGGCCGCGACCACGGCCGCGCCCCGCCAGTCGTCGCCGATGACGAAGTCGTACCAGAACGCGCCGAACGAGCGCAGCCAGCGGCTCATCGGGTGGCCTCCCCGGACCGGACCGGAACCGTCGTAGGCGAGGCTGCGGCGGCGGTCCGGGCCCGGCGCAGTACCGCGGTGTAGCCCAGGCAGGCCAGCGCGATCACCGGGATCACGACGAGCAGTGCCGCGTCGTGGCCCGGCCAGCTCACCCCGGCGCCTTCCGCGCCCCAGAACGTGCCGAACGACGTCAGCATGACGCCGACGGCGAACTTCATCGTGTTCTCCGGTACCCGGGCCAGCGGCGCCCGGGCGGCCACCCCGACCGCGGCCACGGCCAGCACGGCCGCGATGGCGCCGAGCGCGGCCAGCCCGAGGTTGCCCTGGTTGTCGCCGAACGTGATGGCGATGAACACCACTTCCAGGCCTTCCAGCAGCACGCCCTTGAAGGACAGCGTGAACGCGTACCAGTCCCGGACGCCATACCGGCCGCCCGCCGCGGCGGCCTGCGCCGCGGCCACCTGGCGCTGGTAGATGCCCGCCTCGTCGTGCAGGTCCTTGTACCCGGAGGCACGCAGGATGGCCTTGCGCAGCCACTGCAGCCCGAACACGGCCAGCAGCGCACCGACGATCAGCCGGAGCACGCCCAGCGGGAACAGGGTGAGGGCCGGCCCGACCGCGGCGACCACCACGGCCAGCGCGGCCAGCGCGACGGCCATGCCCTGGAACGTGGACCGCCACTCCCTGGTCAGGCCGGCCGCCAGCACGATGGTCAGCGCCTCCACCGCCTCCACGGCACAGGCCACGAAGACGGTCAGGACGAGCGCGACGGAATTCACGTGACCTCCACTGGTGCCATCCGTGACACGGCTGCGCCCTCTGCGAGAATGTCCGCATGCCTGACGCGGAAAGCACGCCAGGCGAGGGCTGGCTGCTCCTCGTCTACCGGGTTCCGTCCGAGCCGAGCCGCCTGCGTTCCGCGGTGTGGCGGCGGCTGAAGAGCCTGGGCGCCATCTACCTGCAGAACTCCGCGGCCGCGCTGCCGGCCGGCCCCAGCGCGGAGCGTGCGCTGCGCAAGCTGCGCAGCCAGATCCTGGATATGGAAGGCACGGCCGTGCTGCTGTCCTGCGCGGTGCTGGTGGGCGAGTCGGAGGTGCGGGCCGCGTTCGAGGCGGCGCGGAACGACGAGTACGAGGAGATTGTCGATCGCTGCGAGGACTTCCTGGCCCAGGTGAAGAAGGAGCATGTGGCGAACCACTTCACCTTCGCCGAGCTCGAGGAGAACGAGGTCGACCTGGAGAAGCTGCGGACCTGGTTCGCCCGGATCCGGCAGCGGGACGCGTTCGGTGCCAGCGGCCTGCCGGCGGCCGAGAAGGGGCTGGAGACCTGCCAGCAGGCCCTGGACGAGTACGCGGCCCGGGTGTACGCGGTGGACGAGGAAGGGCACTAGGCCAGCCTAACACTAGTCACTTCTGGAAGTGACGACTGTTACATCCGGATCGTGACGCATGCTTCACCTGCTGGCTACCGTTCGGTCATCCAGCGTACGAACAGCTCGTGCACGCTGCGGCTCATGAAGCGCACCTCACGGCGACACAAGCTCCTCCTGATCACCGGAATCATCAGCGCCGCCGCTATCGCGCTGGCCGGCTGCTCCTCGGCGTCCTCCGGCGCGTCGGGTTCGTCTAGCTCCAGCGCGGCGGCCAGCGCCAAGACCACGCTCGTCATCTACTCGGCCCAGGGTTACGACCACGCCGCCGCGGCCGCCTTCCAGAAGGCCACCGGCATCCCGGTCAAGCTGGACGACAACTCCACCGGCCCGCTGCTGACCCAGATCGAGGCATCCAAGAACAACCCCAACTGGGGCCTGCTCGGTGACCAGCACTCCCGATGTGCTCGTGCCCGGCCCGGCTGATGCCGGGCCGGGCACGCCACGCTGGCGCAGGCTGGCCTACCCGCGCGGGCTGACCGCGCTGTTCGGCCGCCTCGGCATGCCGCTGTTCTGGGTCGCGCTGATCTTCTTCATCCTGGTCCCCTGCGTCAGTTCCCTGGTGCTGGCCATCTCGCCGCGGCTGTTCGACCAGGGCTCGCAGTGGTTCACGCTGAGCTACCTGTGCCAGGCGTTCACCGGTGCGACCGCGGTCGCCATCGGGAACTCGCTGTGGGTGAGCAGTGCCGCGGCCGCGCTCGGGCTGGCCATCGGTTTCCCGATCGCCTGGCTGGCCGGGCGGACCACACTGCCCGGCCGCCGGTTCGTGCCCGGCAGCATGTGGCTGGTGCTGCTGCTGCCGTCCTGGCTGCCCGCGCTGGGCTGGGAGCGGCTGGTCCAGCCGGACGGGGTGATGTACCGGGCCGGGCTGGACTGGCCCTGGGTGACGCACGCCATCATGGGCCCGTTCGGCGTGGTGCTGCTGCTCGGCCTGCGCTCAGTGCCGTTCACCTACCTGGCCATCACCGCCGCGCTGGCCGGGCTGGGCCAGGAGTTCGAGGACGCGGCCCGGGTACACGGCGCCGGCCGCGCCGCGACGCTGCGGCTGATCTGGCCGATGCTCGCCCCGGCCATCTGGTCCGCGCTGGCCATCGGCTTCGCCGAGTCGATCAGCGACTTCGGGGTGGCCGCCACGCTGGCCTACAACTCGAACTTCACCCTGGCCACCTACCAGCTGTTTGCCGCGATCGGGAACTTCCCGCCGAGCTTCCCGCTCGCCTCGGCCATGGGCACGCTGCTCGTCGCGGCCGTGGCTATCCCGCTGGCCCTGCAGGCCCGGGCGCTGCGCGGCCGCTCCTACCAGTTCCTGTCCGGGCGGAACCGGCAGGTGATCCGGCGCCAGCTGCGCCGCCCGGCGGCGATCGCGGCAGCGGCCGGGGTCGGCCTGTTCTACCTGATCGCGCTCGGCGTCCCCGGCTTCGGCGCGGTCAGCGCGTCGCTGCTCGGCGACTACGGCGGCTCATTCACGCTGACCCTGGTCAACTACCGGGCGCTGCTGCACCAGGCCGGCCAGATCGGCCCGCTGGAACGCTCGCTGATCTACGCGACGATCGTCTCGTGCATCACCGTGCTCGGCGGGTTCGTCGCTGCCTGGCTGCTCAGCCAGCGGCGCACCAGGACCAGGTCGACCAGGGCGCTGGACTTCCTGCTGCTGGCCGCGATCGCGCTGCCCAGCGTGGTATTCGCGGCCGGCTACATCTTCGCCTACAACCTGCCGTTCTGGTCCCGGATCGGGGTCAACCTGTACCAGACCACGCTGCTGCTGGTCATCGCGTACGCCGCGTCCAGCCTGCCGACCAATGCCCGGGTACTGGTCGGCGCGGTGTCCCAGCTGCAGTCGTCGCTGAAGGACGCGGCCCGCACGCACGGCGCCAGCGCGCTGACCGCCTGGGCCCGCGGCGTGCTGCCGGTGGTGTCCCGGCCGATCGTGATGGCCTGGCTGCTCACGTTCTGCGCGGTGTTCCTCGAGCTGCCGATCTCCCAGCTGCTTACGCGCCCGGCTCGCCGCCCGCGTCCATCGCCATCGAAGACAACCTGAGCAACTACCACTTCGGCGTCGGCATGGCCCAGGCCGTGCTGGCCGTCGGTATCGCGCTGGCCGCGGTGCTGCTCGTGCTCGGCGCCTACCGGCTGCTCGCGCCGGCCGGCTGGCGCAGGATCGGAGGAGCCTCCCGTGGCTGAGCACATCTCCATCGAGTCGGTCAGCAAGGTGTACCTGGGCGGTAACCAGGCGCTGCGGGACGTCTCACTGGATGTCGCGGCGGGCACGTTCCTGGTCCTGCTCGGCCCGTCCGGCTCGGGCAAGACCACGCTGCTCCGCTGCCTGGCCGGGATCGAGCGGGTGACGTCCGGGCGGATCGAGATCGGCGGCCGCACCGTCGCGGACAGCCGGGCCCACGTGCCGCCGGACCAGCGCGACCTGAGCATGGTGTTCCAGGATTACGCGCTGTGGCCGCACCTGATGGTCCGGGACAACGTGGCGTTCGCGCTGCGCCGCCGCAAGCTGTCCCGGGCCCGCGAGCAGGCCGCCGCCATGCTGGACCGGGTCGGGCTGGGCGCGCTCGGCGAGCGGTACCCGAACGAGCTGTCCGGCGGCCCGTGAAGAGGGATGGGGAGGTGGGTGGGGGGTCGCGCTGGCCCGCGCGCTGGTCGCCGACACCGGGCTGATCCTGTGCGACGAGCCGCTGTCCAACCTGGACGCCGACCTGCGCGAGCGGATGCGGCTGGAGATCTCCTCGCTGGTCCGCGAGGCCGGCGCGACCACCGTCTACATCACCCACGACCAGGCCGAGGCGTTCGCGCTGGCCGACCGGGTGGGCATCCTGGAGAAGGGCCGGCTGGTCCAGCTGGGCAGCCCGGAGGAGATCTACACCCAGCCCGCGACGCCGTTCGTGGCCCGGTTCACCGGGCTGTCCGGCGAGCTGCCGGTGCAGGTCCAGCGGCAGGCCGGGGAGGGCACCTTCGAGGTGGCGGTGGCCGGGCCCGCACAGGTCCGGCCGTTCCACGCCGGCGGCGCGAGCCTGCCACTCGGCCAGGCCGCCGCGCTGCTGATGATCCGGCCCACCGGCATCCGGCTGTGTGCCAGCCACACCGGGGAGCACCACCTGGCCGGCACCGTGGCCGACGTCGCATTCCGCGGCCGGGGTTATGAGCACGCCATCGACATCGCCGGGCACGGCCGGGCTGACCAACGTGTTCGCCGACACCCGGGCCCGCCGCGGCGAGACGGTCGGGCTGCGCCTGGACGCGGCCGGCTGCCACCTGTTCCCGGCCGGGCCCACCGGGGCGGAAGACGCCCCGGTGGGCAGCGGCAACGCGGTCGCCGCCGTCCACCACGCCTGACTGCGATCACGCCCGCCGGGCAGGGACTAGCATCAGAGCCGTGACCACGACGCTCAGCATCTCTACCACTGCACCTCGTTCTGTCCCCGCGGACGTCGTCGTCGTCGGAGTGATCAAGACACCAGACGGCCCGGCGCTCGCGCCGGGGGCGACCGACGTCGACGCGGCCCTCAGCGGTACGCTCACCGCCACCCTGACCGTGCTGGGCGCCACCGGGCAGGCCGAGGAGATCACCCGGCTGCCGACGGGCGGCGCGCTGGCCGCGCCGCTGATCGCTGCGGTCGGGCTCGGCCCGGCCGACCCGGCCGCGCTGGACCCGGAGACGCTGCGCCGGGCCGCCGGGGCGGCTGTCCGGGCGGTCACCACCGCGGCCTGGGCGGCCCGCCGGGACAGCAACGGCGGCGCCGGGCCGGGCCCGCGGATCGCGCTCGCGCTGCCCGCGCGTGATCCGGCCGAGGCCGAGGCGGTCGCGCTGGGCGGGCTGCTCGGCGGCTACTCGTTTACCCGCTACCGGCCCGCTGCCGCCCCGCCATCGGCGCTCACCGTGCTGACCCCGGATGACGTGACCGGGGCCGGCCCGCGGGCCGAGGCGCTCGCGGACGCGGTGTCGGTGGCCCGCGACCTGGTCAACACGGCACCGTCCGACCTGGTGCCCGCGGCGCTGGCCGGCGAGGCGGAACGGGTGGCGGCCGGCGCCGGGCTGAGCGCCGAGGTGCTGGATGAGAAGGCGCTGAGCGAGAACGGCTACGGCGGCATCCTGGGCGTCGGCCAGGGCTCGGTGCACCCGCCCCGGCTGGCCCGGCTGGAGTACGCCCCGGCGCAGGCCGGCGGGGCGGTGCAGACGGTGGTCTTTGTCGGCAAGGGCATCACCTTCGACTCGGGCGGGCTGTCGCTGAAGCCGCCCAAGTCGATGGAGACGATGAAAGCAGACATGGGCGGCGCGGCCGCGATCATCGGGGCGATGCAGGCCATCGCCGCGCTGCGGCCGAATGTCCGGGTCATCGGCTACCTGCCGCTGGCCGAGAACATGCCGAGCGGATCCGCGCAGCGTCCCTCCGACGTGCTGACCATCTACGGCGGCAAGACGGTCGAGGTGCTGAACACCGACGCGGAAGGCCGCCTGGTGCTGGCGGACGCGCTGGCCAGGTCGGCGGCCGACCACCCCGACGTGCTGGTCAACGTGGCCACGCTGACCGGCGCGCAACTGGTCGCGCTCGGGCCGCGGATCGCCGCGGTCATGTCCAACGACGACGAACTGCGTGCCGCCGTGGTCGCCGCGGCGGCCCAGGCCGGCGAGGCCATGTGGCCCATGCCGCTGCCCGCCGAGCTGCGCAAAGGCCTGGATTCCACCGTCGCGGACCTGGCCAACGTGGCCCCTGACCGGTTCGGCGGGATGCTGATCGCCGGGCTGTTCCTGCGCGAGTTCGTCCCGGACGGGGTGCGCTGGGCGCACCTGGACATCGCCGGCCCCGCGTTCAATGAGGGCGCACCGCACGGGTATACCCCCAAGGGCGGTACCGGCGCAGCGACCAGGACACTCGTGCAGATCGCCCTGGACGTGGCCGAGGGAAGGCTGTAGCCGGGGCCCGGTGTTAGCCGGTCGGGGACAACACTGAACGGAGCAAGGAGCGCACCTGTGGTTGAGAGCAACGGTTCCTACGACATCGTCATCCTCGGTGGCGGCAGCGGAGGCTACGCCTGCGCGCTGCGTGCCGCGGAGCTCGGGAAGCGTGTCGCGCTCATCGAGAAGGACAAGGTCGGCGGCACGTGCCTGCACCGCGGCTGCATCCCGACCAAGGCGCTGCTGCACGCCGCGGAGATCGCAGACCACGCCAGGGACGGCGAGGCGTTCGGTGTCCGGTCCACGTTCGAGGGCATCGACATGGGCGGCGTGAACGCCTACAAGGACAAGGTGGTCAACCGGCTCTGGAAGGGCCTGCAGAGCACGCTGGCCAGCCGCAAGGTGGACATCGTCTATGGCGATGGCCGGCTCGTCTCGCCGACCCAGGTCCGGGTGGGCGACACCGTGTATGAGGGCAGCCACGTGGTGCTGTCCACCGGCTCGGAGCCGCGCAGCCTGCCCGGGCTGGCCATCACCGGGGACCGGGTGATCACCAGTGATCACGCGCTGCGGCTGGACTACGTGCCGCGGTCGGCGGTCATCCTGGGCGGCGGCGTCATCGGGGTCGAGTTCGCCAGCGTCTGGCGGTCGTTCGGCGCCGAGGTCACCATCGTCGAGATGCTGCCGCACCTGCTGCCCCCGGAGGAGGAGTCGAGCTCGAAGCTGCTGGAGCGGGCGTTCCGGCGGCGCGGCATCAAGTACGAGCTCGGCACCCGCTTCGAGGGCGTCAAGGAGTCCAGCACCGGGGTCACCGTGACCCTGGACGGCGGCAAGTCGATCGACGCCGACCTGCTGCTGGTCGCGGTGGGCCGCGGGCCGGTCGCGGGCGGGCTCGGCTACGAGGAGGCCGGGGTCGCCATCGAGCGCGGCTACGTGCAGGTGGACGAGTACTGCCGGACCAACGTGCCGACGATCTCGGCGGTCGGTGACCTGATCCCCGGCCCGCAGCTGGCCCACGTCGGGTTCGCCGAGGGCATCCTGGTCGCGGAACGGCTGGGCGGGCTGAACGTCACCCCGATCGACTACGACGGCGTGCCGCGGATCACCTACAGCGACCCGGAGGTCGCCTCGGTGGGCATCACCTCGGCGATGGCCGCCCAGCGCGGTATCGAGACCACCGAGTTCACCTACAACCTCGGTGGCAACGGCAAGAGCGTCATCCTGCAGACCCAGGGCGCGGCGAAGGTCATCGCCACCGCGACCGGCGGACCGGACGGCCAGCCCGGCCCGGTGCTCGGTGTGCACCTGGTCGGCGCCCGGGTCGGCGAGCTGATCGCCGAGGGACAGCTGATCTACAACTGGGAAGCGATGCCGTACGACGTCGCGCAGCTCATCCACCCGCACCCGACTCAGTCGGAAGCCATCGGCGAGGCGCACCTGGCCCTCGCCGGCAAGCCCCTCCATGTGCACGCCTGACCGACCCGGACAGGCGGGCACACCCCTGCACAGCAGCAACTGTGTCGAATAGCGAAGGAGTCACGGGAAGCCATGTCGGTCTCCGTATCCATGCCCCAGCTCGGTGAGAGCGTTACCGAGGGCACCGTCACGCGCTGGCTCAAGAAGGAGGGCGAGCGTGTGGAGGCGGACGAGCCGCTGCTCGAGGTCTCCACGGACAAGGTCGACACTGAGATCCCGTCCCCGGTAGCCGGGATCCTGCGCGGCATTACCGTCGCCGAGGACGAGACGGTGGCGGTCGGCGCCGAGCTCGCGATCATCGACGAGACCGGCGCCGAGGGCCAGGCGGCCCCGCCGGCCGCGGCCGAGCCCCCAGCCGAGGAGGCTCCAGCCGCCGAGCAGGCCGCGGGGTTCCAGCCGCCGCAGGACGACGTGCCGGAGGAGCAGCCCGGCTACCCATATCCGGACGTGGCCCAGGGCCAGCCAGCCCCGGGCGGCTACCAGCAGCCGGCCGCCTACGAGGCGCCGGCCGGCTACGACGCACCCGGCGGCTACCAGCCGAGCGCACCGCAGCCGCCCGCGGCGGTGGGCGGCCCGCCGGAGCAGCCGGCCGAGGCGCCGCCCGGGCCCGAAACGGCAGCGCCCGCCCCGCCCGCCGCCGATCTGTGGCAGCGGGCCGAGCCGGCCCCACCGCCCCCGCCGCCGGCCCCGCCTGCGCCGCAGCCGGCCCAGCCGGCCGTGGCCCAGGCCCTGTCCGGCCAGGCGGCCGCCGCCCCCGCGCCGCCGGCCGCACCGCCGCGCAGGCACCCGAACCACAGGCACCCGAACCACAGGCACCCGAACCACGGGCGCCCGTACCACAGGCGGTCCCGCAGCAGCCACCCGCGCCCGCCGCCGAAAGCCCGGCCCGGCCGGTGTCCGCGCTGGGCACCGCCGAAGGCCCGTATGTGACCCCGCTGGTCCGCAAGCTGGCCGCCGAGCACGGCGTGGACCTGGCCACGGTGACCGGGACCGGGGTCGGCGGGCGGATCCGCAAGCAGGACGTCATCGACGCGGCCAGGGCGCGCCGCGAGGCGGTGGCCGCGGCCCAGCAGGCGGCCGCGCCCGACGGGCAGGCCGTACCCGCCCCCGGCCAGGCCCCGGCGGGCGCCGCGCCGGCCCCGCAGCAGCGGGTAATCGAGCCGTCCACGCAGCGCGGCACCACCGAGCGGATGTCCCGGGCCCGGCAGATCATCGCCGCGCGGATGGTCGAGTCGCTGCAGACCTCAGCCCAGCTGACCACCGTGGTCGAGGTGGACGTCACCGCGATCGCCCGGCTGCGCGACCGGGCCAAGGCCGACTTCGAGGCGCGGGAGGGCGTGAAGCTCAGCTTCCTGCCGTTCTTCGCGCTGGCCGCGGTCGAGGCGCTCAAGGTGCACCCGCGGCTCAACGCCAGCATCGAGCCGGACGGGGCCGAGGTCACCTACCACGACGCCGAGCACCTTGGCATCGCGGTGGACACCGAGCGCGGGCTGATGGTCCCGGTCATCCGCAACGCGGGCGACTTGAACGTGGGCGGCCTGGCCCGCAAGATCGCCGATCTGGCCGCGCGCACCCGGGCCGGGCAGGTGAGCCCGGACGACCTGGCCGGCGGCACGTTCACGCTGACCAACACGGGCAGCCGCGGCGCGCTGTTCGACACCCCGATCATCAACCAGCCGCAGGTCGGCATCCTCGGCACCGGCTCAGTGGTGCGCCGGCCGGTGGTCGTCCCCGACCCGTCGCTGGGCGAGGTGATCGCGGTCCGGTCGATGGTGTACCTGGCGCTCAGCTACGACCACCGGCTGGTGGACGGGGCCGACGCGGCCCGCTTCCTGGGTACGGTGAAGGCCCGGCTGGAAGAGGGCTCGTTCGAGGCGGAGCTGGGACTTTAGCGCCAGCAACGCCAGCATCCGACATATGTAGCCTACATATGTCGGATAGTGGCGTGGGCGGACCTGGCTAGCGGACGGGGGAATCATGAAGGTCGCGGTCACGGGGGCGTCCGGTCTGATTGGCAGCGCGCTGGTCACGACCTTGCGGCAGGGTGGCGACGAGGTGGTGTCGCTGGTGCGGCGTTCGCCCGCGGCGGCGGACGAGATCGCCTGGGATCCGCGGGCCGACCGCGGCGGCCTGGCCCTGGATGCGCTGGCCGGGGCCGGCGTGGTCGTCCACCTGGCCGGGGCCGGGGTAGCCGACCACCGGTGGACCGACGCGTACAAGGCGGAGATCCGGGCCAGCCGGGTGGACGGCACGTACGCGCTGGCCAGCCTGCTGGCCGCGATGGACCAGCCGCCGCCCGTGCTGCTGTGCGGGTCGGCCATCGGCTGGTACGGCGACACCGGCGGCCGCGAGGTGGACGAGTCTTCGCCGGCCGGCCACGGCTTCCTGGCCGGTGTGGTCCGGGACTGGGAGGCCGCCGCCGACCCGGCCCGGGAGGCGGGCCTGCGGGTCGCCTGCCTGCGCTCCGGCATCGTCATCTCCCGGCACGGCGGGGTACTGGGCCGGATGCTGCTGCCGTTCCGGCTCGGCCTCGGCGCCCGGCTCGGGCCGGGCACGCAGTTCATGAGCTGGGTGACGCTGGCCGACTGGATCCGGGCCGCCCAGCTCCTGATCGGGCAGCCGGAGCTGTCCGGGCCGGTGAACATCACCACGCCCAACCCGGTGACGAACGCCGCGTTCACTGCGGCGCTGGCCGGCGTGCTGCACCGCCCGGCCCGGCTGGCCATCCCGTCCCCGGTGCTGACCGCCGCGCTCGGCGGGGTCACCAGCGACCTGCTGTCCAGCGCGCGGGTGCGGCCCACCCGGCTGCTGGAGGCCGGCTTCGACTACAGCTACCCGGAACTGGCCGGCGCGCTGGCCGCGGAGCTGAACGCGGCTGGTTCCGCCGCCTGACCGGCTCCGCGGCAGCTGCGGGCCGGGTCAGCCCGGGATCACCTGGCCCGGGCTCTCCGCCCGGCGCGTTCCGGCCGACCGGTCCGGGCCGAGGCTGGCCGCTGGCACCAGTTCGGCCGCCTGGACCGGGCCGCACGGCTCCGGGATCACGGTACGGATGCCCCGGTCGCCGAGGCCAATAAGCGGCAGCTTCCACAGCGGCGGCACCGGCCCCGGCAGCCCGCGGAGCCTGCGCACGGCGCGGATGTTCAGCCGCAGCAGCCGGCGCGCGACGAACAGGGCCAGCGCGGCCAGCGGCAGTTCGACGCACAGCGCCAGCAGCAGGCTGACCCAGAACCCGCTGGTCCGCAGGTCCAGCGTGACGTCGAACCAGGCGTCGCAGCAGAGCAGCGTGGCCAGCACGATCAGGCAGCCGATCACCAGCTGGCGGTGCTTCCAGGCGGCCCAGGCGGTGACCGCGAACGCGACGAGCTCGAAGACGTCGAAGCCAACCCAGGCGCCGCGCCAGCCGCCGGTGTGGTAGTACCGGGGCAGCGTGACGGCCAGCACGCCGATCCACGCGGCCAGGCCCAGACAGCCACCGATGATGACTACCAGCGCGATGGCCCGGCGCACTGGGCCGCCGGGCAGGTCCGCCTCACTGCGCGGTACCGGGTCGTCCAGGGCGGCCAGGACACGGGACAGTTCGGCTCGCTGCCGCGGACTCATCCGGCGCAGCTCGTCCACATTGATCACGTGATGTACCTCCCTAGCCGGTAACTACCCCACCTGGGCCGTTGCTTCCCCTCCTGTCGGCTGTGGTTTCGCTGGGCGGCCGCTGAGCACCGGCGGGCGGCGGGCTGCGGGATATCGTGGGCAGCGTGATGAGTGAGCTGGTCTACGTGCACGCCGGCCTGGGCGATCATCCGGTCCCCTACCTGCGTGGCTGGGAACTTCAGCGGCAGGTGCACGAGCAGCGGGTCAGCGGGGCGATCCCGGATACCTGCCTGCTGCTAGAGCACGAGCCGGTCTACACCGCGGGCAAGCGGACCAGCCCGCTGGACCGGCCGGGCCCGGACGCGGGTGCCCAGGTCATCGACGTGGACCGTGGCGGCAAGATCACCTGGCACGGCCCCGGCCAGCTCGTCGGCTACCCGATCGTCCGGCTGGCCGAGCCGGTCGATGTGATCGCCTACGTGCGGGCGCTGGAGGAAGCGCTGATGCACGCGTGCGCGGACGCCGGCCTGGCCACGGTGCGGGTGGCTGGCCGCAGCGGCGTGTGGGTGCCGGGTGGTCCCGATCCGTCTGGTGGCCCAGCCCGGCCGGACCGCAAGGTGGCCGCGATCGGCATCCGGGTGTCCCGCGGCGTGACCATGCACGGCTTCGCGCTGAACTGCGACTGCGACCTGGCCTGGTACGAGCGGTTCGTGCCGTGCGGCATCCGCGACGCCGGGGTGACCAGCCTGACCGCCGAGCTCGGCCGGCCGGTCACCGTCCCGGACATGATCGGCCCGGTCGAGCAGCACCTGGCCACCGTGCTCGGCGCCACCAGCTTCCGGCGCTCGGCCGGGCTGCGCTCCCCCGTCCGGCCCGGGCCGGTGATCGCGGCCGCGTCCTAGGCCTGAGCGGCCCTGCCGCCGGCCAGCCCGGCCAGGTAGTCGCCCAGCTCACCGGCCGGGACCGCGGTCTGCTCGCCGCTGTCCATGTCGCGCACGGTGACCGTGCCGGCTGCCTGTTCATTGCGGCCGTAGATCAGTGCCCACCGGGCGCCCTGGTCGCTGGCCCACTTGAGCTGGCGGCCGAGCTTGCCCGACCCGCCCAGGTACACGCTGGCCCGCAACCCCGCGTCGCGGGCGGTGGCCGCGAAGCCGAACGATCGTTCGGCAAATTCGTCGCCCATGATCGTGACGGCCAGGTCCAGCCGCCGAAGCAGGGCGGCGTCGCCCGCCTCGGCGAGCAGCAGCAGGATGCGCTCGACCCCGAGCGACCCGCCGGTGCCGGGCGTGTCCGGCCCACCGAGCTGCTCGATCAGGTGGTCATACCGGCCGCCGGAGGAGATCGACGAGCTCACCCCGGGAGCCACCACCTCCCAGATCGGCCCGGTGTAGTAGCTCAGCCCACGGACCATCCGCGGGGTGAACTCGACCCGCCCGGGCGGGATGTGCGTGCCGGTCAGGGCGAGCACCTCGTCCACCTCGTCCAGGCCGGCCGCGCCCTCCTCGCTGCGCTTGAGCACGGCCCGGATCCGGTCCGCGGCATCCGGCCCGATCATGGTGCCGACCAGCTCGTCGGCGGTGTCCTGGGACAGCCCCCGGCCGGCCAGCTCCGCGACCACTTCATGCGGTTGGAGTTTGTCCAGCTTGTCCAGCGTGATGAGCACACCGGCGCCCAGCTCAGCGGGGACGCGGAAGGACTCGAGCAGGCCGGCCAGCACGTGCCGTGAGTTGAGCAGGAAGCGGAATTCAGCGATGCCGAGCCGGTTCAGCACGTCGTGCACCGCGCAGATGACTTCGGCGTCGGCCAGCACCGAAGTGCTGCCGAGGGTGTCCAGGTCGCACTGGGTGAACTCGCGGAAGCGGCCACGGCCGGGCCGGTCCGCCCGCCACACCGAGCCGATCGTGTACCGCTTGTACGGGCTGGGCAGCTGGCTGCCGTACGCGGCCGCTACCCGGGCCAGCGGGACCGTCATGTCGTAGCGCAGCGCCAGGTCCGCCTCGCCGGACGCCTCGTGCTCACCACGCCGCAGGATCTTGAAGATGAGCTTGTCGCCCTCTTCCCCGTACTTGCCGAGCAGCACGTCGAGACGCTCGAAGGCCGGCGTCTGCAGCGGCTCGAAGCCGTACTGGGCGAACACCGAGCGGATGACCGCGAACGCGTGTTCCCGGATCTCGTACTCGGCGGCGAGGAAGTCACGTGTCCCCGACGGGGGATCGAACTGCGTTGGCATGGGCTCCATGCTCCCCGACAACGGCACCCCCGTCACATCGAAATGCGTTCGGGAGCAGCGTGGCGGCCGTGCTAGCGTGGAATGCGTGTACTAGGACCAGCGGCCGCGCACTGCGCATCCCCAGCAGCCACCCGCCTTCGTCCTAGGAGTCTTCCCGTGTTCCCCTCCGCGCGCAGCCCGCGCCGTGGCCTGCCGCTGGCCGTCCTGCTCCAGACGCTGATCTCGGCCGGCGACGGGCTGGCCATGGTCGCCCTGGCCAGCCGGGTGTACCAGAGTTCGCACGCATCCTGGGCGGTGGCGTCGGTCTTCCTGGCCATCACCGTGCCGATCACCGCGCTGGCCCCGGCGGCCGGCGTGCTGCTCGACCGGTTCCCGGTGCGGCCGGTGCTGATCATCGCGTCGGTGGCGCAGACGCTGGTCGCGCTGGGGCTGACCAGGTTCACCGGGACCGGCGCGACGCTCGGGCTGGCCATCGGGTTCGGTGTGTGTGCCGCCGTGCTGGTGCCGGGCCTGGGCGTGATCGTGCCGCAACTGGCCGGCGACTCCGGGGTCATCCGGGCCAACGGCTACCTGCAGGCGGCCACCTGGGGCGGTTTCACCGTAGGCCCGCTGCTGGCCGGCGGGCTCACCGCGGCGGGCGGCACCGGCCTGGCCCTCGGCGCGGTCACCGCCATGTACGGCCTGGGCGCAGCCGGGCTGGGCCTGCTCCGGCTCGGCCCGGGCCCGGCGGCCCGCACGGACCCGGTGGGTGGCACCGCCAAGCACGGCGAGCACGGCGCCCGCCAGTTCAGCGCGGGCCTGCGCTTCCTGCGCGCCGACCGGGAGGCCGGCCTGCTCGTGCTGGTGGTCAGCATCATGGTCGCGTTCGCCAACATGGCCAGCGTGGCCGAGGTGGCGTTCGCCGAGGGCGTGCTCAGGTCCGGGCCCACCGGCTACTCGGTGCTGGTCGCCGCGTGGACCGCGGGCATGCTGGCCGGGACGCTGGCCGGTGGCCGCCTGCGCCGCCGCCGCCTGGTGCTGGCCGTGCTGCTGGGCAGCCTGATCACCGGCGTCGGGGTGGCGCTGGCGGCCGGCGCGGTCACCCTGTGGCAGGCCGCGGCCGCGTACGGGATCGGCGGTGTCGCCAACGGGATGGAGGTCGTCGCCACCCGCAGCTTCCTGAACGACCGGGTCCCGGAGGCCATCTCCGGCCGGGTGTTCGCCATGTACTCAGGGCTACTGTTCGGCGCGGCGTCGCTGGGCATGGCCGTGGCGGGCGGGCTGCTGGCCCCGCTCGACCCGCGGCTGGTGCTGCTCATCGCGGGCGGCGGCGGCATCGTGGCCACCGCGGGTGGCTGGCTGCGGTACACCAGCCTGGCCCGGGCACGGCGCCGCACCCAGCCGGCCAGCCAGGCCCAGTCCGCGGGCGACGCACCGGGCCCCGCACTAACCCGGCTCGGGCCAGATGATGCCGAGGACGCGCTGGGCCAAGTCGGTGCGGATCCGCTCGCCGCGCAGGTAGCCGGCGTACAGCGACCCGGTGAGCAAGCTGACCGCCAGACTGGGATCCAGGCCGGGCGGCAAGCTGCCGCTGACTACACCGCGCACTAGCGCGGCGCGCAGCCGGTCCTCCCGCGGCTCGGCCACGTGTTGCCGGAAGCGCGCGATCAGCTGCGGGTGGCGGTCCCGTTCGGCCAGGATCGCGGCCAGCACGGTCAGCCCATTCCGCCGGACCATGGTGTCCCAGAGGTTCTCCAGGACGGCCAGCGCGTCGGCCCGCGGTGTCACCGCGGGCCGGGGCAGCGGTGTGACCGGCGTCGCGTCCAGGCCGGCCAGCGCGAGGGCCAGCTTGTCCGGGTAGCGGCGGCGCAGGCTCGGCGGGCTGGTCCCGGCCGCGGCTGCTATCCCCTCGATCGACATCCCGGCGTAGCCGCGCTGGCCGAGCTGGCGGACGGCGGCGGCCAGGATGGCGGCGTCCAGGCCGACGTCCCGGGGCCCGGGGGGGCGCCCACCCGCGCCGCCCGCCGCCGTGTTCCGCCGCCCCGCCTGCGTCATGCCGGTGCCTCTTCCCGCCCGCCCGATACGGTCCCGGATGGGCAAGCTCCGGGAGACCCGGTGCCGTTACGTCCGACTAAGGTCACCCAAATCCGCTGCGCCGGTCACCCTCTGGTGCGGATACTCACATCTGTGATTGGCGAGGACTTCCCGGCTGTGCTGGCCGCCGCACAGGGCGGCAGTGAGGCGGCCTTCGCCACGCTATGGCGGGACGGCAACCACGCCCTGCTGCGCTATCTCCGGGTCGCCGCGCCGGGCGCGGCCGAGGACGCCGCCGCCGAGACGTGGGTGCAGGTGGTCCGCGGGCTGGCCGGTTTCCGCGGTGACGAGCGGGCCTGGCGGTCCTGGCTGTTCACCATCGCCCGGCGCCGGGCCATCGACGAGGGCCGCCGCCGGGCCCGGCACCCGGCCACGCCGCTGGACGAGCTGCCGCATGGCCGCGAGCCGAGGACCGGCGACGCGGCCGCCGCGGCCCTGGCCAACCTGGCCACCGACGCGCTGATCGAGGCCATCGGGCAGCTGCCGGCCGCCCAGGCCGAAGTGATCCTGCTGGGCGTCCTGGCCGACCTGGACAACGAGACGGTGGCCCGGATGGTCGGCCGCAGCCCCGGCGCGATCCGCATCGCCGCATACCGCGGCCTGCACACGCTGGCGCGGGCCATCTCCCCGACCGGTGTAACACGATGACCGGCGGCGGAGTTTGGGACGACATGCCGATGTCGCAGTGGCCCGCGGACGGCGAGCTTCCCCCGCCCGGGTCGCCGCGATCGGCGCCGCCGTGGTGGTCTCGCTGGGCGGCGCGGCCGCGGCGGCCGCGTACACCGGGGCCCTGCCGGGCATGCTGCACCGGTTCGCCCCGCACCACCCGGCCATCCCGGCCGGCTCGCCGCACCAGTCCCCGGGCCAGCCGACGACCGAGAGCACCTCGGCGGCTCCTGGCACCCGGCCTGGCCTGTGTGCCGCGTACCAGCACGCCCTCGCTGCTGGCCGTCCCGGTCAGCAGCGGAAGGCGTTCAAAAAATTGGTTGTTGCCGCGGGCGAGGCGGGCAACGTGACGTCCTATTGCGCGGGGTTGGCTGAGCCGCAGCCCACTCCGGGCGGTCAGGCCACGCATCATGCTCATCCGGCGCACCCGACCCATCCGGCGCATCCCACTCATCCCGCGCACCCGTCGCACCCCAGCCATGGGCACAAGCAGGGCAGTGCCGGGTGACCTCGGCCGGGACGTAGGCTGGACGCCGTGGTACTCGCACCCGAAGGACGGAAACTGCTCCGCCTGGAAGCCCGGAACAGCCAGACCCCGATCGAGAAGAAGCCGCCGTGGATCAAGACACGGCTGCGCACCGGGCCGGAATACACCGCGCTCAAGGGGCTGGTGCAACGGGAGGGGCTGCACACCGTCTGCCAGGAGGCGGGCTGCCCGAACATCTTCGAGTGCTGGGAAGACCGCGAGGCCACGTTCCTGATCGGCGGCGACCAGTGCACCCGGCGCTGCGACTTCTGCCAGATCGCCACCGGTAAGCCGGAGCCGCTGGACACCGGCGAGCCGCGCCGGGTGGCCGAGTCGGTGGCCACCATGGGGCTGCGCTACGCCACCGTGACCGGGGTGGCCCGGGACGACCTGCCGGACGGCGGCGCCTGGCTGTACGCGCAGACCGTGCAGGAGATCCACGCGGCGGTGCCCGGCTGCGGGGTCGAACTGCTGATCCCCGACTTCAACGCGCACGACGGCAAGCTGGCGCCGGTGTTCGCGGCCCGGCCGGAGGTGCTGGCGCACAACATCGAGACGGTGCCCCGGATCTTCAAGCGGATCCGGCCCGGTTTCCGCTACGAGCGGTCGCTGGACGTGCTGGCCAAGGCCCGGGCGGCGGGCCTGGTCACCAAGTCCAACCTGATCCTCGGGCTCGGCGAGGAGCCGGAGGAGATCACCGGGGCCATGACTGACCTGCGCTCGGCCGGCTGCGAACTGCTCACCATCACCCAGTACCTGCGCCCGTCACCGCGGCATCACCCGATTGACCGGTGGGTGCCGCCCGCCGAGTTCGACCGGCTCCGCGACGAGGCGCTGGGCCTCGGTTTCTCCGGCGTAATGTCCGGGCCGCTGGTCCGGTCGTCCTACCGGGCCTGGCCTGTACCGCGAAGCCATGGCCCGGCGGGCCGAACCGGGTACCGCGGTTTCCCACCCGGCCCGCTGACTCGTATCCTGCCCTCCATGGCGAACAAAGCCGCAAGCGGCGCGGACGGAGTCCCCAAGGGCCGCATTAAGCAGATCCGTATGGTCGCGGGCATCGTCCGCAAGCACAACCCCCGGGCGCTCCCGCTCATCGCGGCGACCGCCATCGTCATCATCGGCGTAGCCGTGCTGGTCGGGCTGCTCACCGGCCTGGCCGGTGTGATCATCCCGTTCGGCGTGCTCGCCGGGCTGGCCGCCGCGATGATCCTGTTCGGCCGGTTCGCGCAGTCCGCGCAGTACGCGGCCGTGGAGGGGCAGCCCGGCGGGGCCGCCGCCATCCTGCAGAGCATGCGTGGCGGCTGGACGGTCACCCCGGCGGTGGCCGCCAACCGGAACATGGACGTGGTGCACCGTGCCGTCGGCAAGCCCGGCGTGGTGCTGGTCGGCGAAGGCTCGCCGAACCGGCTGCCGGGGTTGCTCGCCGCGGAGAAGAAGCGCATCTCGCGGGTAGCCGACACCTACATCTACGACTTCCAGGTCGGCAACGAAGAGGGCCAGATCCCGATCAGCAAGCTGCAGCGGAAGATCATGCGGCTGCCCCGCAACCTGCGCGGCAATGAGGTGTCCGAGCTCAACTACCGGCTCAAGGCGCTGCCCCAGTCCCTGCAGATGCCCAAGGGCCCGATGCCCAAGTCCGGCCGGATGCCCAAGCCACCGCGTCCCCGGATGAGGTAAGCGAGGTGCTACGCCCGCAGGACTATCGTGTTGGCGGCGCGGTCGTGCAGGCCGCGCAGATCGCGGTCGGTGACCAGCGGCGGCAGCACGCAGAGCAGCAGCAGGGTGCGGACCAGGGCCCAGACGAAGCCGACCGGCCGCCCGTCCAGCCGGGCCACCCGGATGCTGCAGATCCGCTTGCCGAGGGTGAACCCGGTCAGCGCGGTCAGCACCCACACCTGCACGGCGAAGATGGCCAGCGTGATCACGGTCACGTCGCTGTGCCTGAAGAACGTGCGCGCGATGACCAGGCTGATCAGCCAGTCGATCAGCAGCGCGAGTAGCCGGCGGCCCATGCCCGCCACCGACCTGGGCCCGTGTTCCGGCAGCCCGAACCGTTCGCCGGGGTACTTCTGCTCGCCCGGGGTGCTCATACCGGGCAGCAGGATCCCGCCCCAACGTCGCTCGCTCACCCTCCAACCGTACCGCTCCGTTGTCGCCGCTTAGTGCCCTGCCTGGCTGGTTACGGCACCGGCTCACGGCCGCTGGCCTGCGCGAAGGACAGCCCAGCCCAGGCGCGCCCTCGCGGCCAAGGCGTAACACGTGTGAAACACTAGAGACACGGGTCGGTAATCGCCGGGAACTAGCGTCCAAATCGTTCCTGCCGCAGGCAGACCCCCCATGCGGCCAGATCTGCGTGGCCGCCTTCCCGCGGCCTTCAGCCGCGGCAGCCCGGGAGGCAATAGCAGTGTCAGCTCCGTTCAGGGAGGGTTGATGTTCCAGAACGCCGACGAGGTCCTGAAGTTCATCGGCGATAACAAGATTCAGTTCGTCGATGTCAGGTTCTGTGACCTGCCCGGGACCATGCAGCACTTCACGGTGCCGGTCGAGTCGTTCGACGAGAAGGTCTTCAGCGAGGGCCGGATGTTCGACGGTTCCTCGATCCGTGGTTTCCAGCAGATCCACGAGTCGGACATGCTGCTGCTGCCGGACCCGGCGACCGCGTACGTGGACCCGTTCCGCCAGCACCCCACCCTGAACCTGACGTTCTTCGTGCACGACCCGCTGACCGGCGAGCCGTACACCCGGGACCCGCGCAACATCGCCCGCAAGGCGGAGACGTTCCTCAAGGGCAGCGGCATCGCGGACACCGCGTTCTTCGGCCCGGAGGCGGAGTTCTACATCTTCGACTCGGTGCGCTACGACACCGGGGCCAACTCCGGCTACTACTACGTCGACTCGGTCGAGGGCGCGTGGAACACCGGGCGCGAGGAGGAAGGCGGGAACCTCGGCTCCAAGCCGCCGTACAAGGGCGGTTACTTCCCGACTCCCCCGGTGGACCACTACACCGACCTGCGCTCGGCCATGGTCAGAGGGCTGATCGACGTCGGCATCACGGTGGAGATGCAGCACCACGAGGTGGGCACGGCCGGCCAGGCGGAGATCGACATCCTGTTCGCACCGCTGCTCGAGCAGGCCGACAAGCTGATGCTCTACAAGTACGTGATCAAGAGTGTGGCCCGGGCCGCGGGCAAGACGGTCACCTTCATGCCCAAGCCGATCTTCGGGGACAACGGCTCCGGCATGCACTGTCACCAGAGCCTGTGGAAGGACGGCTCACCGCTGTTCTACGACGAGGTCGGCTACGCGGGCCTGTCCGACACCGGCCGGTACTACGTCGGCGGCCTGCTCAAGCACGCGCCCACGCTGCTCGCGTTCACCAACCCGACGGTGAACTCCTACCACCGCCTGGTGCCGGGCTTCGAGGCGCCGGTCAACCTGGTGTACTCGCAGCGGAACCGGTCGGCCTGCGTGCGCATCCCGATCACCGGCTCCAACCCGAAGGCCAAGCGGCTGGAGTTCCGGGTGCCCGACCCGTCGTGCAACCCGTACCTGGCGTTCTCCGCGATGATGATGGCGGGCATCGACGGCATCAAGAACAAGATCGAGCCGCACGAGCCGGTGGACAAGGACCTGTACGAGCTGCCACCGGACGAGGCGTCGGCCATCCCGCAGGTGCCCGGGTCGCTGGAGGCCGTGCTGGACGCGCTCGAAGCGGATCACGACTACCTGCTCGAAGGCGGCGTGTTCACCGAGGACCTGGTCGAGACCTGGATCGACTACAAGCGGTCCAACGAGCTCGACCCGGTCCGGCTGCGCCCGACGCCGCACGAGTTCGCTATGTACTTTGATGTGTGAGTACTTCGACGTGTGACCATCGCGCTTGACGGGATCTGGCCCGGGCCCTGGCGGCCCGGGCCAGATCCTTTCGCCTCTTGATTACCGCCTGGGTCCCCTGTTGTGGTCCGGGGCCCCGGCCGCGGCGCATCGCCTGACACGGTGCTGAGGTGCATTGCCGCTGGCAGCGCAGGACACCCGGCTGGGGGTATTGCTGCTGCGGCGCGCCGGTGCTGACCGGATGACGATCAGGTTCGGCCATGCCCGCTCGCGGGCCATTCGCCCGGCGGCCTGATCCTGGCGGACCTGGGCTTGGCCGTGCTGGACGCCCGCGGTCCAGCCCCGCCGGTAGGCGGCCATGGCCGGGCGAGCTGCCCACCGTAGGAGTGCCCCGACGGGCGCGACGGCGCCCAGGACGCCGCCGGTGATCAAGAGAGCGAGCATGCATCAACCTGTTCCTTGCCGCGGGGCGCTGACTAGCGGACGCGCGGGCTGCGCGCCCGGTTTACACGGGATGGCTCCAGGTACCCGGTGGCAGCGGGCAGGATGGAGTCCGTCAGGCCAGTGCAGCCGAGCTACCGGGGCGGGGATGAACCACGACGAGCCGATCACGCTGGCCAGCCTGAACCTGCATGGCGGCCTGACCGCCCGCGGCCAGCCGTTCGACGTGGCCGAGGCGTGCCACCGGCTGAAGGCCGACGTGATCACGCTGCAGGAGGCCTGGCGGCCGGATGAGCAGCCGGACGTGGTGACCGCGGTCGCGGCCGAGCTGGGCGCGCAGGTCCGGCACCGCGGGCTGGCCAGGAACACCAGCCGGGCGCTGCTCGGCGTCGGCGCCGACACCGGGTCCGGCAGCTGGGGGCTGGCCGTGCTGTCCCAGCTGCCGGTCACCGGCTACCAGGAGATCGAGCTGGGCCGGGCGCCCGGGGACCGGATCAGCCGGGCCGCGCAGGTGGTCACGCTGACCATGCCGGGCGGCGCGGCGCTGCGGGTGGTGAACACGCACCTGACCCACCGGTTCACCAGCCCGGTTCAGCTCACGCTGCTGACCCGCCGGCTGGCGGCCCGGCGCCTGGGCCTGCCGGTGAGCCTGGCGGCCCGGAGATCCCGACGGTCATCGTCGGCGACCTGAACATGCCGCGCCCGGGCACGCTGGCCGCGCTGGGGTACCGGGCCACGGTGCGCGGCCGGACCTACCCGGCCGGCCCTGGATCCAGCTGGATCACCTGCTGGTGTGCGGCCCGGTCCGGGTGTCCGGCGCGGCGGTCGCCGACCCGGTCGGTTCTGATCACCTGCCGATCCGGGCCGAGCTCAGCGTGCCCTGACCGGGCTTAGCCCGGGTTCGAGCCGGCCGCCACCCGGGCCAGCTCCGACACGGTGGACCGGGACAGCACGTGCACGGTGCGCGCGGCCGGTGATTTGCGCAGCGCGTGCCGGGGCAGCCGGACCCGCAGTGCGCCCGGCTGCACCTCGAACACCACTGGCGGGGTCATCCGGAGCGCCTCCCCGTCCACCCCGATCTCCACCTCGGCGGCCGAGGTGATCTCGAACCGGGGCGCGGCCCACTCCATCCAGCCCGGGTACCGGCTCGCCTGGCCCAGCGCCTGCAGCGCGAAGAACGCGTCGGCGCCCGCCGCGTCGCTGATCTTCACGGCCACGATGCCGAGCAGCCCGGTGTCCAGCCGCTCCCGGGTGCCCGCGCCGCCCTCCATCGGCACCAGCTGGTAGGGGTTGTTGGAGATCAGGATGAGCTGTGCGGTGTGGTACTCCTCGCCGCCTGGCCCGGTGAAACACAGGTCGAGCGGGTCGGCGGCCGGGCCGAGCAGGTCGGGCAGCATGGCCGCCGCGGTGCGCAGCTTGGCGTCACGGTATTCGGGCGACTGGACCACCTTGGCGTACAGCCCAAGCGAGGCGTTGTTCACGAACGTGCGCCCGTTCACCGTGGCCAGGTCGATCCGATGCTCCACCCCGTCCGCGAACGCGTCCAGCGCGCCGACCACGTCATCGCGGTTCAGGCCCAGGTCGAGGGCGAAGTGGTTGCGGGTGCCCGCCGGGACGCAGACGTACGGGATACCGGCCTGCGCGGCGACCGAGGCGACCAGCGCCTGTGAGCCGTCACCGCCGGCCATGCCGATGGCGTCCGCGCCCTGGGCGACCGCGTCCTCGGCCAGCTGGCGCAGGTCATCCCCGGGCCTGAGCAGGACCGGCTCGATGCCCCGGCGGCGGCACTCATCCGCGAGGTGGAACCGCTCGGCTTTCCCGCCGCCGGACTTGGGATTCATGATCAGTACCGGATGCTCGGCGTGGTGCGCCCGTTTGGCCTGGACCGCCCGCGCACGCAGCGCCCGCTCGGTGCGGCCCAGCGCGTGCCGCGCGGCCAGCACCGACAGCCCGGCGAGCACGGTGATAAGCAGCAGCAGCGGCCAGTTGATGTCCGCGAAGAACAGGCCCGCGATGGTGCCGGCCAGGGCCAGCCCGGCCACGGTCAGCGCGATCATCCGGCGCGCACCCCGGCGGGACACCACGTACCAGCCGCTGGTCACGCAGACCAGCAGGCCGGCCGCGACGATCAGGATGGCCAGCAGGTGCAGCGCGATGCCGATCAGGCTGAATCCGATGGCGGCGATCAGGGAAAGCAGCGCACCGACGGCCGACGCCCGCTCCCCCACCGTCGGCCGCGTTGCGACATCGGCCGCGTCCCGCGGTGCCACGGCGGTTTCCTGGCGATCAGTGTTTTCTGGATGATCGGTGCCGTCAGGACGATCGGGCGCAGCCTCGTCTCCTAGCTCGCGGTCGGTCACCCGCACCCCCCGGTACGAGATCGTCGGCACGCGGGCCGCCCCCGTGTCCCGCAGTAGTGCCCGGTTACCTGGGTGTTAGCATACGCCCGTGGCGGAACGGGAAACAGATCGCCAGCCCCCGATGGAGAGCGTGGCGGACTGGCTGGCCAGCCGGGCTGGTGAGTACGGCGGCCCGGTCCGGCGCCAGGTAGTGGACTCGATCCGGCAGCTCGGCAACGTTGACCGGGCCACCTACGAGGCGATCGCCACCACCCCGACCCCGGCCCTGGACGAGCCGCTGCGGCGGCTGTCCCGGGCGGCTGACAAGTCCAAGCTCTGGCTGGCCATCGCGGCGGCCCTGGCCATCGGCGGCGGCAGCGCGGGCCGCCGCGCCGCGCTGCGCGGTACGCTGGCCATCGGGGCCACCTCGGCGCTGGTCAACCTCGGTGTCAAGCCGGTGTCGTTCCGCACCCGCCCGGACCGGGCCCAGGCCGGGGTGCCGGGCCAGCGGCAGGTCAAGATGCCTGGCTCCACGTCGTTCCCGTCCGGCCACTCCGCGTCGGCGTTCGCGTTCGCGACCGCGATCAGCCGGGACCGGCCCTGGACCGCGCTGGCCTGCGGCTTCCTGGCCGCCGCGGTGGCCTACTCCCGGGTGCACACCGGAGTGCACTACCCGGGCGACGCCGTGGTCGGCTCGCTGATCGGCGCCAGCACCGGCCTGGCCGTAGCCGGCCTGCTCGACCACGGCTCCCCCATCGCCCAGCCCTAGCCGTTCAGCCGGGGAGTCCGCGCACAGCTGGCCGTCTCCGACGGCGTAGCACCCTATCGGGCCGCCGTGCTGGCCGGGCCGGAGCCGCTGTCGCCGGACGGCGCAGATGGGAGGCTCACGCAGCGGGGCACGGACCCGGTGATGATCCCCCCGGCCCCCACGGAGCCAGTGCGCGGGTTACCGCTGAACGCCAGGATCATCGTGTCTCCCGCCGGGATGCTGCCCTTGATGGGCAGCGCCGGATGGGGTCCCGGCCGGGCGGGAGCGGGACAGGCGAAGCCATCCTGGTCCTGGGGTACCGGAACCGGGGAACCCGCGCCAACATCATCAACCGGTGGCGGGTCCGGGCAGGCCTGCGCTCCTGCCAGCCCTGGCCAAGCCCATCGCGGCTGGTGCTGTGCGGGGGTGCGGTGGGCGGGAGCATGGCTGAGGCCGAACTCATGGCCTGCTACGCGCGCGAGTCGTGCGGGTACGACGGTGAGCTGATCACCGAAGTCGGCAGCAGGTCAACGTGGGAGAACGTCCAGAACGCCATCCCCATGATCGAGCACGCGGACCGGATCAAGATCGTTTCGAACTCGCTGCACGCGGAGAAGGCACGCTTCCACCTTTCGCAGCACCGGCCCGATCTCGCGGAGCGGCTCGTGCCGGCCGCGGACTACCGGTTCGGCGAGCTGATTCCGCTCAAGCCGGTCCTGGCGGCCGTTGGTCGCAGGCACCTCCGGAGCGCCGTACGGTCAGCGGCCGCCGCCGGCACCGCGGGCGTGGTGAGTAACGCCCAGACGACGCTGTCCTGAGCAGGCCTCATGACAGGTGCTGTTCGCGGAACAGGTCACGGAGCAGTGCGATCTCGGCGCCGTGATGGAGCACTTCCTGGTTCACCCACCAGACGGTGTCGATGAACCGGTCCTCGGGATCGCTGCCGTACGGATAGGTGCTCCGGCCCACCTCGTCCAGTGCCGCATCGCCGGTTACGCCGGTGAGCACCTCCCGCCACGCCATGACCCCGGAGTCGAACGCGGCGATGCCTTCGGCGGCAAGCCCACTAAAGACATAGTCGTCGTCACTAAGTGAATGGCTGCCCGCCATGTGGTCAGCGCGCAGGGCGAGCATGCTGCTGAGGTGACCCAGCCGCCAGGCGATGGTGGTGATTGGCGGCGGCCACGGCGGCGGCCAGGCCAGATCCAGGCCCCATTCCCCGGCACCGATGAGTTCCGTCGCACGCGGGCCTGGCCCGCCCTCGCGCCGCCGGACCGACCAGCAGCCCGGCACCGGCTCCCATAGGCACTCTTCGTCGCTCATCGGCGGGATCTCGGTGCGCAGGCCGGTTCCGCTGTCCCCGTCTGGTCCGGTCATGCGGTCGTGTAGCCGCGCACACGCCCAGTCGAACTGCGCAAGCAACGGCACCAGCCGTGGCGGGGTTGCCATCGCACCTCCCTTGCCCGACCTCGCGTCGATGGATCAACACCTAGGAGTCTGCCAGCCACGCCAGGAAGCGGCCCCGCGACCAGCAGCGGCCAATGGCCGCAGCGCGCAGGGCCGGCTGGCCGGACACGGCCAGGCCGATGATGCTGTGGCCAGAGGCGCGGCGATCGCCAAGTGTTGGTATCGCCGGCGCGACGCCGACCCCCTCCACCGACACCCACGCCACCGCCCGGCCGGCCGCGGCTTCGCCGAGGCGGTGCAGGAAGCGCTGGCGGCTCTCGAGCGGGAAGCGCGACAGCGCCCACGTCGTGGTGACGACAGGCAGGGCGTCCGCGGGCACCCGGGCGAAGGCGCCGGGCAGCACCTCGGCGGCGTCACCGGGCAGCAGCAGCGGAGGGGCCGTCGCCGCCAGCGCCAGCTCCGCTTCGAGCCTCGCGATCCGCTCCGGCTGATCCGGCCACAGGCAGGCGCGCAGCCAGCGGGCCTGATCCGGGTCGGTCACGTTGACCGGGTCGAGGTCGACGCCGACCCGGGCGGCGACCTCGGGCATCGCCCGCACCGGGATGGGCCGGTCTCCCACGAGCACAGACGACAGCTGCACGGGAGATGACGGGTCGCCCAGCGATTGCCCGTTGCTGTAGGTGATGCCAACGCGATCGACATTGAGATTGAGCCCAGCGCAGCAGCCCACGTCGATCAGCCCAACCGCATCCGCGCCGGCCCGGCGCGCCGCCTCGGCAATGGCCGGGTACAGCACGGCGCAGCGTCCGGTCTCGTCGGCCCGCACCGGCCGGCGCGTGGCGATGGCCACGACCGGGTCGGTCATCCGCAGCAGCGTGTCGATCGCCGCGCCGGCGGCAGCGTCGCCGTCCGCAGCGGCGTAGGCCGCCGCAAGCGCGGGGGCGCGTCCGGCCAGGGCGAGGTCGTGCAGCGCGGCGAGGATCACCGTGGGGTGCCGCTTGCGGGCCGGCGCCGCCTCGATGGCGCGCAGTGCCGCGCCGGACTCGCTCAGGGCGACGGCGACGCGCTCGTACAGCGGCGAGGTTCCGGCCGCGTTGACCTCGCCGAAGTGCCGGTACAGCTGAGCGAGCGTGCGGGCCCTACGCACGGCTACGGCGCGTCCCGTGGCCGGCCCGGCATCCCAGCGGTGCTGGCCATTGGACAGGACACTAGGCCGGATTTACGACAGTGGCGACGGTGCCGATCAGCTGCCGGAATCGCTGCACCGGCCCGGTTTCGCCGCTGATGTCGATGCCGGCGTCTGATCCGGCGAAGATGAAAGCCGGCCAGGGCTTGGGTGGTCGCGGTGATCGTGACGTCGGCCGGGGCGGACGGGGCTTCTGCGGCGAGTGACCAGTGCTGGCCGTCGCTTTCGGCCAGGTAGTCCGCGCCGTCGAGCGCGGAAGTGCCAGCGGGCTGGCCCGTGGTCGTCGGCGGCGCAGGTCGATGGCCCGGATGGCGCTGCGGAGCAGGTGCTCGGCGTGCAGCGGTTCGCCGTCCTGGGGCCAGCGCCAGGCGTGCCGCAGCCCCCACCAGTTGAGCCCGTCGATGACGGGCCCGAGGTCGGCTCCGGCCGGTGTCAGCCGGTACCAGACCTCCCGCCTGCCCGCCTCGCGGTCGGCGGTGAGGATTCCGGCGCCGTCAAGCTCGCTGAGGCGCTGGCTGAGCGTCTTGGGCGTGATCCCGCCGAGGCGGTCCATCAGGTCGGTGAACCTCTTGGGGCCGGTGAGCAGGTCGCGGATCACCAGCAGGCTCCACCGGTCGCCGACGCATTCCAGGGCGCGGGCGGTCAGGCAGAAGTGGTCGTAGGTGCGAACGTTCCGGGTCATGTCCCCCATAGTACTAGTTGACAGATACTAGTTGCAAGATAGTAGCTTGGAACTAGTATCTACGGATGGAGGATGTCATGTACGACCCGCCTGCCTACATATGGGCGATCACCATCGCCGCGACCGCCGCGATCCCGGCTGCGACCTGCATCGTGCTGTACGGCGGCGCGAAACGCGCCGGCCTGGGCCGAAGGCGCGCGGCGCTGCTGGCCGGGGGCGCGGCCGCCGTGCTCGGCGGCTGGTTCACCGCCAGCGCGGTGATCGCGGGTCACGGCTGGTACGACACGCGGCTCGGCCACGGGGTGCCGTGGCTGCCGATCGCGGTGGCCGGCTTCTTCGGCACGCTGCTGGCCCTGCGCCGGATCCCGGTGGTCGCCCGCGCCCTGGCGGCACCAGGCCAGGCGAGCCGCCTGGAGTACCCGCACGTGTTCCGGGTGGAAGGGGTGGTCTTCCTGATCATCATGGCCCTCGGTCATCTGCCCGCACTGTTCGCCTTGCCCGCGGGCCTGGGCGACATCGCCGCCGGTATCGCCGCGCCGCTGGTCGCGTACCGGCTCGCGCGGGGCACGGGCCGCCGCGCCGCCCGGTGGCACAACGCGTTCGGCATGACCGATCTGGTGGTGGCCCTGACCCTCGGCGCCCTCACCGGATTCCAGCTGCTCCACGTCACGCCGTCCGCCACGCCGATCTTCGAGCTCCCGCTCGCGCTGATCGTGACAGCCGGCGTGCCGCTGCTGCTCGTCCTGCACATCACCTCCATGTCCGCGCTGGCCAAAGCCCCGCGGACACCGCTGCCAGCCACCGGCCCGCTGTTGGCCGGCGCGACGCCGCGTACCGCCGTGACGAACGGCCCGGCGCCCGCCCCGCTAGCCCGGCTCGCGGGAGCTGGGCACGACCAGGCCCGTTTCGTAGGCGGTGACCACGGCCTGCGTCCTGTCGCGTAGCCCTAGCTTGGCCAGTATCCGGCTGACGTGCGTTTTCACGGTCTCCTCGGTGACCGTGAAGCGGGCGGCGATCTCCGGGTTGGACAGCCCTTCGGCGACCAGCCGGAGCACCTGCGTCTCACGCGGGGTGAGCGTCTCCAGCCCGGCCGCCCGCGAGCTGTCCGCCCGGGGCCGCTGCCTGGCGAACTCGCTGATCAGGCGGCGGGTGACGGTCGGGGCGAGCAGCGCCTCGCCGGCCGCGATGACCCGCACGGCGTGGAAGAGCTGCTCGGCGGTGACGTCCTTGAGCAGGAAACCGCTGGCCCCGGCGCACAGCGCGTCGTACACGTACTCGTCCAGGTCGAAGGTGGTCAGGATGACGATGCGCGGCCGGTCCGAGCCGGGGCTGGCCAGCTGCCGGGTCGCCTCGATGCCGTCCACGCCGGGCATGCGGACGTCCATCAGGACGACATCGGGTGCGGTCTCCGCGCAGACGCGGACCGCTTCCGCCCCGTCCTCGGCGGTCCCGACGACGGTGAAGTCCGGCTGCGTGCCGAGCAGCGCGGTGAACCCGCTGCGCACGATCTGATGGTCGTCGGCCACCACGATGCGGACCGGCGCGGCAGGTGCGCTCATCCGCCCGTCTCTCCCGCGCCGGGCAGGCGGGCCTCGACGAGGAAGCCGCCGACGGTCGCCGCCCCGGCGCGCAGCTCGCCGCCCACCGCCGCCGCGCGTTCCCGCATGCCGAGCAGCCCGTGGCCGCCCTCCCGGCGCCGTCCGCTGCGGTCCCGGCCCGTTGTCCCGGATGACCAGCCGCAGCTCACCGTCGCCGTAGCGCACTTCCACGTCGACGGCCGCCCCCGGAGCGTGCCGCCGTGCGTTGGTGAGCGCCTCCTGGATGATGCGGTAGGCGGCGAGCCCCACGCCCGGGTCGACGGTGACCGGCGTTCCGGAGATGATCAGCCGGTACCCCGCGCCGGAGGACTCCCTGGCCTCGTCGACCAGGCCGGGGAGCTGCTCCAGGCCGGGCTGGGGGTGCCGGTCCGCCGCCGCCTCGGCCTGGGCGTCCTCGCGCAGCACGCCGAGCAGCCGCCGCATCTCGGTCAGCCCGGCCCGGGCCGTGTCCCCGATCTCGGACAGCCGCTGCGCCCCGGCGGCCGGCATGCCGGGCGTGGTCAGCCGGGCGGTCTCCGCCTGGACGGCGATCATCGAGATGTGGTGCGCGACCACGTCGTGCAGCTCACGGGCGATGCGCGCCCGCTCGCCGCGGGCCGTGTGCTCCACCAGCGTGCCCGCGATGGCCTCCGCCGCGGCGGTGTGCAGCAGCGCCTCCGCGCGCGAGCGCCGGGCTACCCCGGCCCACGCCGCGGCCGGGACCAGCGCCGCGAGCACGACCGTGAGCACCCAGGTATCCGTTCCCGCCGGCAGCGCCGGTGGCGAGCGCCAGGACCAGGAACGGCACGCTCAGCCCAAGCGCGGCGTACTGCGCGGCGTCGAAGCGGGTGCCACCGGCTGCGTCGCCGCCACGCCGGGTGCCGCCGCGGCCGGACCGGTACACCGCGACCAGCTCGGCAGCCGCGCCGGCCAGGGTGAGGAAGTGGAACAGGCCCAGCGAAAGCAGGCTTGCCGCGGACAGGACGACGGCCGCCGGGGCCGGGCGGAGGAACGCCAGCGGCAGCGTGGTGGCCAGGCCGAGCACGCAGTACAGCAGGCCCAGCCCGAGGAACAGGGCAGCCTGGTTCTGGGTGCCGAGGCCGGGGTGGCGTGCCGGCGACGCGGCCCGGGCGAGCGCCTCGATGACCGCGGCCAGCCCGAGCAGCCCCGTGGCCACGGCGAGCCCGTTCCGGGCGGCGCCGATCCGCTCCACCCGGCCTGCCCATCTGGCGTGCCAGTCAGCTGTCAGGCTCACGCTGTCCATTGTCCCCGCTGGCCAGGGCGGCCGCGTCCCCCTGGCGAGGCATCCCGGCATCCCCTGCACGAGGGACCGGCGGCGGAGCAGGTCCCTCCGGCCAGCGACGCGGAAGACGGCTCCCGGGCGTGACGACCAGCTGGGCCGCCGGTGTCTAGCCTGCCTGGCATGGAACCAACCATCGAAGTGACCGGCCTGCGCAAGCGGTTCGGGCCGACGCTGGCGCTCGACGGGATGACGTTCAGCGTCCTGCCCGGGCAGGTCACCGGCTTCGTCGGCCCGAACGGGGCGGGGAAGTCCACCACGATGCGGGTGATCCTCGGCCTGGACGCGGCCGACGAGGGCACCGCGCTGGTCGGCGGCCAGCCGTACCGGACGCTGCGGCACCCGCTGAGCCAGATCGGCGCGCTGCTGGACGCGGCCGCGCTGCAGCCGAGCCGCAGCGCCCGCAACCACCTGCTGTGGCTGGCCCACTCGCAGGGCCTGGGCGCCAAGCGGGTCGACGAGGTGGTCGAGCAGGCAGGGCTGCAGTCAGCCATCCGCCGCAAGGCTGGCGGCTACTCCCTGGGCATGCGGCAGCGCCTTGGCATCGCCGCCGCGCTGCTCGGCGACCCGCCGGTGCTGATGATGGATGAGCCGTTCAACGGCATGGACCCCGAGGGCATCGTGTGGATGCGCGGTTTCCTGCGCGGGCTGGCCGCCGAGGGCCGCGCCGTGCTCGTCTCCAGCCACCTGATGAGCGAACTGCAGGACACCGCCGACCACCTCGTGGTGGTCGGCCGCGGCACAGGTCATCGCCGATGCCAGCGTCCGGGACATGATCGCGGCCGCGTCCGGGGACCTGGTCGAGCTGCGCACCGCGGCGCGCGCCGAGGCCATGACGGTGCTGACCCGCGCCGGGGCTGAGGTCGCGGTGACCGCGCAGGACGTCATCACGGTCAAAGGCCTGTCCGCGGAACGGACGGTGGCCGCTCTCACCGCCAGCCAGGTCCCTTTCGCCGAGGTAAGCGCGCACCGGGCGACGCTGGAGGAGGCCTACATGGAGCTCACCCGCGACGCGGTGGAATTCCGCGCCGCCCCGGCGGCCGGTGGAGTGGCGCAATGACCACCATCACTCCCTATCGGTCAACCGCGCGGGATGCGCGCGACGGGTTCGGCCAGTTGCTGCACGCGGAGTGGACCAAGTTCCGCACGGTGCGCGGCTGGGTCATCGGCATGATCATCGCGGTCCTGGTGACGGGCGGGCTCGGCGTGCTGATCGGCAAGAGCACCGTCCCGTCGTGTTCGGTTCAGAACAGCTCGGGCCAGCAGGGCCCGGTCCAGCACGGCGCTGCCTGCGGCCAGCCCGCTTACCCGCTGGGGCCGGGCGGCGAACCGGTGCGGGACGAGTTCTACTTCGTGCGCCAGCCACTGGCCGGCAACGGCAGCATCACGGTCCGGGTGACCTCGCTGACCGGGCTGTTCGCGGGACAGGGCCCGGGCTCCGCACCGGCCGTTCTCGTGCCGTGGTCCAAGGCTGGGATCATCATCAAGGACGGCACCAGCCAGGGTTCGGCGTACGCGGCCATGATGGTCACCGGCGGCAACGGGGTGCGGATGCAGTGGAACTACACCGGGGACACGCCAGGGCTCCCCGGCACCGTCTCGGCGGCGCGCCCGCGCTGGCTCCGGCTCACCCGTGACGGCGACACGATCACCGGCTATGACTCGGCCGACGGCACGCACTGGACGCGGGTCGGCACCGTCGCGCTGGCCGGCCTGCCGTCCACCGTCCAGGCCGGGCTCTTCGTCACCTCACCGCAGCACATCGGCGTACTCCTCGAGCCTCGGCAGCGGCAGCGTGAACAACAGCCCAACCGAGGCCACCGCCGTCTTCGATCACGTCAGCCGGACCGGCAGGTGGCCGGCCAGCGCGTGGACCGGCGATGACGTCCGCGATTCGGCGAGCATCGGGATCGCCGGGACACCCCCGGGTATCACCAGGTGGCCGGCCGGTTCACGGTGACCGGGTCCGGTGACATCGCGCCGCTCATCGCGGGAGCCCTGAACGACGGCCCCGCCATCACCGTCCGGGACTACCTGCTCGGCACGTTCGCCGGGCTGATCGCGGTGGCCGTGGTCGCGGCGATGTTCATGACCGCCGAATACCGGCGGGGCCTGATCCGCACCACGCTGGCCGCGAGCCCGCACCGGGGCCGGGTGCTCGCGGCGAAGGCGATCGTGATCGGCTCGGCCGCCTTCGTGGCCGGCCTGGCCGCCGCCGCAGCCGCGGTGCTCCTCGCTACGGACGTAGCGCGCGGCAACGGCTCCTCGGTGTTCCCCGAGCCGTGGCCGACCGAACTGCGCATCATCGCCGGCACGGCGGCGCTGATCGCGGTGGCCGCCGTGTTCACCCTCGCCGTCGCCACCATGGTCCGCCGCAGCGCCGCCGCGATCCTCATCGTGATCGTGACGATCGTGATCCCGTTCGTCCTGTCGGCCCCCCCGGGGATACCAACCGGCCTCACCGAGTGGCTGCTGCGGATCACCCCGGCCGCCGCCTTCGCCCTCCAGCAGCCCGCGCCGCAGTACTACCAGGTCCAGGCCAACTACATCCCTTCGTCCGGCTTCTTCCCGCTGGCGCCGTGGACCGGTTTCGCGGTGCTGTGCGGGTGGACGGCGCTGGCCCTGGTCCTGGCGGCCTACCTGCTGCGCCGGCGGGACGCGTGAGCCTGCCCGCCGCGGGACTGAGGCGTGCATACGGAAACCTGCGTACCGGAGCCATGCCCGGTACGGATGGGAGACCCTGCACGCGGAGTGGACCAAGCTCCGCACCGTGGCCAGCACCGGCTGGCTGCTGCTCGGCGCGGCCGCGCTCACCATCGGGGTGAGCGCGGCGGTGGACGCCGCGGCGACCTGCCCGTCCAGCAGCTGCCAGGCGGACCCGGCCAAGCTCAGCCTCACCGGCGTCCAGGCCGGCCAGGCGATCGTCGCGATCATCGCCGTGCTGGCCGTCAGCAACGAGTACAGCACCGGCATGATCCGGATCACGCTGACCGCGATGCCGCGCCGCCTGGCCGTGCTGGCCGCCAAGGCCACGCTCATCACCGGCCTGGTCCTCGCGGTCAGCGCGGTGGCCGTGCTGGCGTGCGTGCTCGCCGGACGGCTGATCCTGCCCGGGCACGGCTTCACCCCGGCGCACGGCTACCCTCCGCTGTCGCTGAGCCACGGGCCAGACCTGCGGGCCGCCTGCGGCTCGGTCCTCTACCTGGCCCTGATCGCGCTGCTCAGCCTCGGCGTCGCGACCGCGGTGCGGGAAACGGCGGTGGCGATCGGGCTCGTCCTCGGCCTGCTGTACGTGTTCCCGGTCGTGGCCAGCGCGATCGGCAACCAGCACTGGCAACGGCACCTGGAGCAGATCGGCCCGATGACCGCCGGCCTCTACATCCAGGCCACGGTCAACCTGCGCAGCCTGCCGCTCACCCCCTGGCAGGGCCTCGGCGTGCTCGCCCTGTGGGCCGCCGGAGCGCTCACCGTCGGCGCCCTGGTCTTCCGCTTCCGCGACGCCTGACCGGCCAGGCAGCCTGCGCTAGGAGATGCGGACGGTGCAATCGGCTTTTTCATTTCATTTAGTAGTCGCTGAGCAGGCGGGCATAGTAGGGCGTTTCGAGCCGGGCCCTTTCCGCGCCAGACAGCCGCACGGCCAGCGCGGCCGCTGCGTCATCGATGTGCTGGGTGCGGGTGGCGCCGATCAGCGGCGCGGTGATGCCGTCCCGGCCGAGCAGCCAGGCGATGGCGATCTGGGCCGGAGGCAGGCCACGCTGGGCGGCGAGGGCCTGGACGGCGTCGGCGACGTCGTAGTCCGCGGGCCGGTCGCCGCTGTCGGCGCGGGCGCGGGTGGTATGCCTGGCGCCGTCGCGGGTGCGGGTGCCGGCCAGCAGGCCGCGGGCCAGCGGGCTGTACGGGATCACGCCGAGGCCAAGGTCACGGCAGAGCGGGATCAGTTCCCGCTCGTCCTCCCGGTTGACCAGGTTGTAGCGATTCTGCATGGCGACGAACCGGGTCAGCCCGGCGGCCGCCGCGGCATGCTGCAGCTTGGCCAGCTGCCAGGCATACATGGCGGAGGCGCCGAGGTAGCGGGCCCGGCCGGAGCGGACGATGTCATCCAGCGCGGTCATCGTCTCCTCGACCGGGGTACGGACGTCGAACCGGTGTACCTGGTAGACGTTGACGTGATCGGTGCCGAGCCGGTCCAGTGAGGCGTCGATGGCGGCGAGGATGTGCTTGCGGGACAGGCCCCGGTCGTTGGGCCCGGGCCCGGTCGGGTAGTAGGCCTTGGTCGCCAGCACGTAGTCGTCGCGGCGGGTGAACACCTTGCGCAGCAGCCGGCCGGTGATCTGTTCGCTGACGCCGTCGGAGTAGGTGTCGGCGGTGTCGAAGAAGATGATCCCGGCGTCCACCGCCTGCCGGACGATCGGCTCGGCCTGGTCCTCGGTGAGCGCCCACCTCTGCCTGCCCGGATCGCCGTAGCTCATCATGCCCAGCCCGATCCGCGACACCATCAGCCCCGATGAGCCCAGCCGCCGGTAGTCCATCTCAGGCTCGGTGGATGGCTACGCCGGCGATGACCAGTGCGATGCCAGCCAGGTCCCGGGCGGTGGGGATCTGGCCGAGAACGACCGCGCCCGTGATGGTGGCGACCGCGGGGAGCAGGGCGAGCAGCAGCGCGAAGCTGGCCCGGGGCAGGGCGGCCATGGCGAGCTGATCGGTGACGTAGGGAATGACCGAGGAGCAGATCCCCACGCCGGCGCCCCAGGCCAGCCAGACCGGGTGGGAGAAGGCCGGCCAGGCCTGCCCGAAGCCGGCCGGGGCGGCTATAAGGGCGGCGACGATCATGGCCGCGGCCAGCTGGTCGATGCCGCTGACGGCATGGCCCGCGCCACCACGGGTGTTTGCGACCCGGTGGCCGAGGATCACGTAGGCCATGAAGCAGGCGCAGTTGCCGAACGCGAACACGAACCCGAGGGGCTGGGCCGCCAGCTGGATCACGGCCAGCAACGCCACCCCGCCCACGGTCAGGGCCAGCGCGGCGGCGTTGCGGCGGGTACGGGCCCCGGCGGCGGCCAGCACGATCGTGCCGAGAAACTCGATCGCCCCGACCGTGGCCAGCGGCAGCCGCGCGATGGCCAGGTAGAACAGCGTGTTCATGCCGGCCAGCACACCGCCGAGCAGCGCCAGCCGCGCCTGCTGGCGCCGGCTGAGGCGTCGGACGCGGTGGGCCAGCCGCCACGGCCGCCGCCAGGCCGCGAACACCACCGCGGCGCTGGCGATCCGCAGCCACATCACGCCCAGCGCCGCGACGTGGGCGAACAGCAGCACGGCCAGCGCCGGGCCCAGGTAGTGGAAGACCGCGGAGACCAGGAAGAACGAGACCGGGGGCAGCCTGCCCGCCGCGCCCGCGAGCCGGTTCCGGGACCTGGCTTCGGCCGGCCGCGCCGCGGTTGCCATGGGTCAAGCGTGGCAGTTACAGTGCCGACCAGGAATGGCTGAACGTAACCATGGAGGCAGACTTGCCTAATAATCAGCGCCGAACACGGTCAGCTGCCTTCGATTATGAAGACAACATGCTCGACGACGTCAACCTGGCCATCCTGGCCGAGCTGCGGGCCAACCCGCGGCTGTCGATAGCCGAGCTCGGCCGCCGGATCGGCATGTCCGCCCCGGCCACCGCCGAGCGGGTCCAGCGGCTGGAACGCGCCGGAATCATCGCCGGCTACCAGCTGGACATCGACCCCGCCGCAGTCGGCCTCGCGGTCACCGCGTTCGCCCGGATCCGGCCCATGCCGGGCAGCCTGCCGAAGATCGCCGAACTAGCCGCCGAAACCCCGCGAAGTCACCGAGTGCTACCGGATCACCGGCGATGACTGCTTCCTGCTCAAGCTGCACACTCCCACGATCGGCGACCTGGAAGCCGTGCTCGACCGCTTCCTGGCCTACGGCAACACCACCACCTCGATCGTGGTCTCCACCCCGGTACCCAGGCGCCCGCCCCCTCTAAGCTCATCGCATGGCGAGGTACTTCGACGTCCATCCGGCCAGCCCGCAACGCCGCGCGATCGCCCAGGCCGCTGATTTCGTCCGCACCGGCGGCGTGATCGCCTACCCGACGGACTCCTGCTACGCGCTCGGCTGCCAGCTTGGGAACCGGGACGGCATGGCGAGGCTCAGATCGATCCGGCACCTCGATGACCGGCACCACCTCACGCTGATGTGCCGGGACTTCGCCCAGCTCGGCCAGTTCGTGTATCTCGCCAACCCCGTCTTCCGGGCTATCAAGGCGGCCACACCGGGCAGCTACACGTTCATCCTGCCCGCGACCAAGGAGGTCCCGCACCGGTTGCAGCACCCGGGAAAGAAGACCGTCGGGGTACGGATCCCCCGGCACGTGGTGACCCAGGCGCTGCTCGCCGACCTGGGCGAGCCGCTCGTCTCAACCACGCTGCTGCTGCCGGGCGAGGACGAGCCGATGACCCAGGGGTGGGAGATCGCCGACCAGCTCGGCAACGACCTGGACGCGGTGATCGACTCCGGCGACTGCGGCACCGAGCCGACCACGGTCATCGACTTTTCCCGGGGCAAGCCCGAGATCCTGCGGCGCGGAGCGGGCGACGCATCCGGATTTGAGTGAGCGACGGCGGCCCGGCACACGCTAGGCGGCGGCTATCTGGCCGTCTTCCAGGCGGAGTGAGACGTCGGCGATGTCGAGGAACGCGGGGTCGTGCGTGGCGACCAGCGCGGTGACGCCCTCGGTGCGCACGACCGAGCGGATCAGCTGCATGATCTGCCGGCCGGTCTCCGAATCGAGCTGCCCGGTGGGCTCGTCCGCGATGAGCAGCTGCGGGCGGCCGGCCAGCGCCCGGGCGATGGCGACCCGCTGCTGCTGCCCGCCGGACAGCTCGCCGGGGCGCTGCCTGGCGTGCTCGGCCAGGCCGACGACGTCGAGCATGGCCCGGACCCGGTCGTCCCGGTCCCTCGGCTCGGCGCCGGCGATGCGCAGCGGGACGCCGACGTTCTCGGCCGCGGACAGGATCGGGATGAGGCCGAACGACTGGAAGATGAACGCCACCGAGGACCGGCGCATCAGCGTGCGCTCCCGCTCTCCCATGGCCGCGATATCCCGGCCATCGATGCGCACCGACCCGGTGTCCGGCCGGTCCAGCCCGCCGATGATGTTGAGCAGCGTGGTCTTGCCCGACCCGGACCGGCCGGACAGCGCGACCAGCTGGCCGCGCTCGATGGTGAGCGAGACGCCGCGCAGCGCGTGCACCGCCGCCGCCCCGGTGCCGAAGGTGCGGGTGACCCCGCTGATCTTGGCCAGGACCGGGTCCTGCGCTGGTTCGGCGGTCGCCGTGGCCCCGGTCCCCGGGCGCTGGCCCGTCGGCGGCTGGCTCATCTAGGCTGTCCTCCCCCCGACCGCTGGGCGTGCCGGATCACCTGCAGGGTCAATTGTTCCCTACCGACCCGACGCTTGGCCCACGGCCAAGGTTCCCAGCGCGGCCAGCCGGGGCGGCGGCCCGGTCCGGGCGGTCAGGCTACGTCGAACTCGCCGTCCTGGACGCCCAGGGTGAAGGCCTTCCACTCGTCCGGGGTGAAGGTCAGCACCGGGCCGTCCGGGTTCTTCGAGTCGCGCATGGTGATCACGTAGTCGCTGCCCTCTTTGGAGCCAGGCACGACCGCGACCTCCACGCAGGCCCCGCTGTTGCCGCCGCTGTGCGTGGACTTACGCCAGACAGCGCCAGTCAGGTCCATCCTTCGATCGCCTTCCTCGTCATGTGGGGGGTGCAACGCACGGGCACGGTGCCACTACCACCAGTGCCGCTACCTTCAGTATGGCGCACCCGCGACGGCCGGCCGGAGGTGTTACGTTGCCCCGGTGCGTATCGGGGTCTACGTGGACGGCTTCAATCTGTACTACGGCGGCCGGGGGCTGTGCGGGCGGGGCACCCCGGGCTGGCGCTGGCTGGACCTGCGCGCGCTGGCCACCTCGCTGGTCGCCCGGCGGACGAACTGGCCGGACGCCCAGGTGTCCCGGCTGGTCTACTGCACCGCCCGGATCGACGGGCTGAGCAACCCCTCGGGCCAGGCCGACCAGGACGTGTACCTCAAGGCGCTGGCCGCGGCGGGCAGCGTGGACCACATCGAGTACGGCAGCTACGTGGCCCGGGTCAAGACGGCCCCGCTGGCGGTCAAGGACAAGACCGGCCGGCCGGAACTCGTCGGGCCGGCCTGGCCGGTAATGGTGCAGGACGGCCAGGGCGGGGTGGTGGACGGCGCCGTGTTCATGGTGTCCTACGCCAACCGGGAGGAGAAGGGCTCGGACGTCAACGTCGCCTCGCACCTGCTGCTCGACGTGCTGGGCGGCGCGGTGGACGGGGCGCTGGTCATCTCCAACGACAGTGACCTGCGCTTCCCGGTCCAGCAGGCCCGGGCCCGGGTGCCGGTCGGCGTGGTCAACCCGTCCCCCAGCCACCTGGCCGGCGCGCTGCGCAGCGAGCCGTCGGCCGGTGCGGGCCGGCACTGGTGGGCCCGGCTGAACTGCGGTGACCTGACCAGCCATCAGCTTCCTGACCCGGCCGGCAAGTACCGCCGCCCGGACGGCTGGTGAGCGCCGGCGGAGGAAGAATAAGCGCGGCGCTGCTGTTAAGATGGGGCGCATATACCACCCGGCTCCTCGTGGGCCGGGTTTTCTCATTCCTGGGGTCAGCCCGGAACCCCGTGCCGGTCCCGGATCAGGGCCAGCGGCGGCAGGCCGGCCAGCCGGCTGCTCTCCCTGGTCAGGTGCGCCTGGTCGGCGTAGCCCAGCACGGCGGCCAGGCCCGCCAGGTCGGTAGGGACGGCGGGCGCGGCGTCGATCCGGGACACGAACCGGCGGAACCGCAGCACCCGGCGGAGCAGGGCCGGCCCGTAACCGATCGCGGCGCAGCACCGCCGGTTCAGCTGCCGCTCGCTGATGGCCAGGTCCCCGGCCACGTCGCGGACCTGGGCGCCCGGCCGGGCCAGCCGCCGCGCGGCCGCCGCGACCAGCGGATCCGGCGGCGCATCGGTCACCAGCTCACCCGTCAGCCCGACCAGCCGGCGCAGCGCGTCGTCCGGGGCCAGCTCCCCCGGCACCTCGGCGGCCAGCCGGGCCCCGATCTCCCGGGGCAGCTCGCCGCGCAGGTCGGCCGGCCCGGGCCGCTGGTCGAGCAGCCCGGTCAGCGGCCGGCCCAGCGCCGGGCCGCCCGCACCGGGCCGCAGCCGCACCCCGGCCAGCACGGTGCCCGGCGGCATCGGCATGATGACCGGCCCAGTGTCCGGCCCGGCCAGGAACACGCCGCTGCCGCGCTGCCAGATCAGGTCCACGCACGCGTCCGGCAGCACCCGGGTGGGCGGCGCCCCGGCCGCCGGGGTCACCCCCACCCACAGGCAGGACACCGCGCCGGCCAGCGCCGCGGGCGGCGCGACCTCGCGGTATCCCGGCGACCAGTCCACCCCACGAGTCTGGCACCCGGCACCGACAGTTGGCCGATCCGTTCAAGCCACCGGGCCGAACCGGGCGCGAGGATGGCGGCATGACTACACCAGACTTCGCTGCGGCGGAGCAGTTCCTGGCCGCCGCCGGCCGGGTGCTGGACCGCCGCCGGTTCGCCCGGCTGTTCGGCCCGGATGGCCCGGAGCCGGTACGCGACGCGGTGGCCGCCTACCGCAACCCGGACGGCGGGTTCGGCCACGGGCTGGAACCGGATGGGCGCTGCCCGGGCAGCCAGCCGCTGGCCATCGCCATGGCCCTGGCCACCCTGGACGAGACCGGCGCCTGGGATGACGGCCTCGTCCAGGGCGCCCTCGGCTGGCTCGAGCTGCACGCGCCCGCCGGGGGCGGCGTGGTGGAGGCGGACCCGTCCATCGAGGGCTGGCCGCAGGCGCCGTGGTGGGCGGCCATGGACGGCCAGCTCCCCTCGATCATCACCACCGGGCTGATAGCCGGGACGCTGCACGCACGGCAGGCCCGGCATCCCTGGCTGGACCAGGCCACCGAGCTGGAGTGGGCCATGATCAGTGAGCTGACCACGGCCAGCCCGTACCAGATGCGCGCGGTCATGCACTTCCTGGACCGGGTGCCGGACCGCGATCGTGCGGTCAAGGCGTTCGGCCAGTGCGGCCCGCTCATCCTCGACCAGAGCCTGGTCACCCTGGACCCGGACACGCCCGGGGAGATCCATACCCCGCTGGACTTCGCCCCGCTGCCCGGCTCGCTGGCCCGCGGCCTGTTCCGGCCGGACGTGATCGAGGCGCATCTGGATCATCTGACCGCGGCGCAGCAGGACGACGGCGGCTGGATGTTCAACTGGCCGGCCTGGTCGCCGGCCGCGGAAGCCGACTGGCGCGGCTCGATCACCGTGGACGCGCTGCGGCTGCTGCGCGGCAACGGCCGCGCCTAGACCACCGGAGCGCCGCGGCCGGCTGAGGTCCGGCCGCGGCGCAACCGCTCAGCTGTGCTCGATGATGAGCGGATTGAACGCCCCCGACGTGCCGCTGTACCCAGCTGCCCAGACCGGTCCGCCGGCTGTACTGGACACCCCAGCCAGCAGGCTGGAACTGCCCACATCCGGGCTGGACACGGTGGACCACGCGGTGCCGTTCCAGTTCATCGTCAGGGTCTGCGGCGTGGTTGCCCCGGACGGGGTGTCGTAGCCGACGGCCCAGACGTCGCTGGCCGATTCGGCCGCGACACCGGTCAGGGTGGGCCCGGTGCCGACCGTCGGGCTGGGCACGATGCTCCAGCTGGTGCCGTTGTAGTGCTCGATCAGCGTGCTGGCCGGGGTGCCACCAACGTCAGCGTTGTCGCCGCTGTCACCGACTGCCCAAACGTTGGTCGGGCTGATCGCGTCGATCGAGTTGAACTCGTAGTCGAGCAGGTTGTCGGGGCCAGTCACCGCCGGCATGGGCACAATCGCCCAGGCCGACCCGTTCCAGTGCAGCGAGTAGGTCTCGTAGCGCTCGTTCGCCGCGGTGGTCCCGGTCAGCTCGTAACCCACCGCCCACACATCGCTGGCGGACGTCGCGGAGATCGCATTCAGATAGGTGTTCATGCCGTTGTTCGGGTCGGGCAGGGTGTCCAGCGACCAACTGGTGCCGTTCCACTGCTCGACGTACCCCTGGGCCGTCGAGGAGCTGTTGGCGACCGCGTAGGCATCGTCGGGGCCGATGTCGGCCACGCCGATCAGGGTGTTCTCGATCCCGCCGAAATTGACGGCCGGGACGGTCGTCCAGGCGGTGCCGTTCCAGTGCATGGTCAGGCCCGCGATATCTTCGCGGTTGACCTGGGTATGCCCCACCGCCCAGGCGTCGCTGGCGCTGCTCGCACTGACCGCGGCCAGGCTGGCCGTGTTCCCCGCGGTCGCTGGCGCGGTCAGCTGCGACCAGGCCGTGCCGTTCCAGTGGTCGATGACCGGCTTCGCGCCGACACCGTTCAGCTCGGCGTTCTCGCTGCCGACGGCCCAAGCGTCGGAGGCGCTATCCGCACTGACCCCGGACAGGAACGCGTTCTCCCCGGTGGGCGGGACGGTGGCAATGGTCCAGCCGGTGGCGGCGAGCGCCGGGCTGGCCGCGAACACCGCCGCGGTCAATAAGCAGGCCCAGGTACCAATCTTGAGCGCAGGCAGGAAGCGAAGCATGACGATCCCCTTTGTTTAACAATGCTCCAGCACGTAACACGGCCTTGGCGGGCGGCCGGTTCGGCTGGGGGCGAGGTACCACCGAGAGTTCAGCTGGCGTTCAGCCATAGAAAAGCCGTTCCATCACGGCGCGGGCCCGGCGCGCGGTCCGCCGGTAGTCCTCGACCAGGTCCTGGCTGGCGTCCGGCGGGTAGCCGAGGATGCGGGCCACCGCGGCCAGCTCGGCCTGCTTGGCCGGCAGCACGTCGGAGGCGCGACCGCGGAGCAGCACCACCGCGTTGCGGATCCGGGTGGCCAGCCGCCACGAGGCGGCCAGCGCGGCCGCGTCCTCGGCGCCGACCAGGGCCGCCCGCTCGGCCGCGGTCAGCGCGGCCAGGGTCTGCGTGGTGCGCAGCCCGGGCACGTCGTGTGCGTGCGTGAGCTGCAGCAGCTGGACCACCCACTCGACGTCGGACAGGCCGCCCGGGCCGAGCTTGAGGTGCAGCGCCGGGTCGGTGCCGCGCGGCATCCGCTCGGCTTCCATCCGGGCCTTGAGCCGCCTGATCTCGCGGACCGGCGCCTCGCCGATGCCGCCGGCCGGGTAGCGGTACTCGTCGGCCAGCGCGCTGAACCGGCGGCCCAGCTCCCGGTCGCCCGCGGCCGGTTCCGCGCGGAGCAGCGCCTGCGCCTCCCAGGCCAGCGACCAGCGCTCGTAGTAGGCGCGGTAGGAAGCCAGGGTGCGGACCAGCGGGCCCTGGCGGCCCTCCGGGCGCAGCGACGGGTCGACGACCAGCGGCGGGTCGGGCGCGGGCTGGGCCAGCAGCCGGCGCAGCTCCTCGGCCACCGCGTGCGCGGCCCGGGACGCGGCCTGCTCGTCCGCGCCCGGCAGCGGGTCGTGCACGAACATCACGTCGGCGTCGCTGCCGTAACCGGTCTCCCGGCCACCGAACCGGCCCATCCCGACCACGCACAGCCGGGTCGGCAGCGGCCCATCGTCCCGCTCCACCCGGCCGATCGCGGCGTCCAGCGCGCCGCCGATGGTGACCGCGGTGATCACGGTGAGCGCCTCGCTGGTCGCCTCGATACTGGTCAGCCCGAGCAGGTCGGCAGCGGCGGTGCGGAGCAGCTCGCGGCGGCGCAGCGCGCGGACCGCCTGGGCGGCCACGTCGGCGCTGCCGTGCCGGGACACCACCGCGGCCGCCTCGGCGTGCAGCGCGGCAGCGGGCCGCGGCACCAGCTGCTCGTCCGAGCCGAGCAGCGCCACGGTTTCCGGCGCGCGCATCAGCAGGTCGGTGGCGTACCGGCTGGAGGCGAGCAGCCGGGCCATCCGGCGGGCCACGTTGGTGTCGTCGCGGAGCAGCCGCAGGTACCAGGGCGAGTCTCCGAGCGCGTCGCTAACCTGGCGGAACGCCAGCAGGCCGGCGTCTGGCTGGGCGGCGTCGGCGAACCACTCGAGCAGCACCGGCAGCAGCGTGCGCTGGATGGCCGCGCGCCGCGACACACCCGAGGTCAGTGCCTCGATGTGGCGCAGCGCGCCGTCCGGGTCCAGGTAGCCGAGCGCTTCCAGCCGGGCCCCCGCCTCGGCGCGGGTGAGCCGGACCGCGTCGCTGGGCAGCCGGGCCACCGCGTCCAGCAGCGGGCGGTAGAACAGCTTCTCGTGCAGCCGGCGGGCTTCCCTGGCGTGCTGCCGCCACTGCGCCATCAGGTCTGCGGCCGGGTCGGACCGGGACGGCGGGGCCGCGGCGGTTTGCCCGTTCCGGGTCCGGGCCCGGCGCAGCGCGCGGCCCAGGCGGCGCAGCGCGTCCGGGTCTTCCGGCAGGGTGTGCGTGCGGCGCAGCTGGCGGAGCTGGAGCAGGTGCTCCACGGTGCGCAGGAACCGGTACGCGGCGGCCATCGTGGCCGCGTCCTCGCGGCCCACGTAGCCGCCCTGGGCCAGCGCGGCCAGCGCTGGCAGCGTGCCCGGCTCGCGCAGCGACTCGTCGGTCCGGCCGTGCACCAGCTGCAGCAGCTGCACCGCGAACTCGATGTCGCGCAGCCCGCCGGGGCCGAGCTTGAGCTGGCGGGCCGCTTCGCTGGCGGGCAGGTTGCCGATCACCCGGCGGCGCATCGCCTGCACGTCCGCGACGAAGTGCGGCCGCTGCGAGGCCTGCCATACCATCGGGCCGAGCGCGGCCAGATAGTCCTGGCCGAGGTCCAGGTCACCGGCGACCGGCCGGGCCTTCAGCAGCGCCTGGAACTCCCACGTCTTGGCCCAGCGCTCGTAATAGATGCGGTGGCTGGCCAGCGTGCGGACCAGCGGGCCGTCCCGGCCCTCCGGGCGCAGGTTGGGGTCGACGGGGAACAGCGCGCCCTCCTGGGTGCTCTGTGAGCAGACCCGGATCATCCCGGCGGCCAGCCGGGTCGCGGTGCGCAGCGCGGCCGTTTCGGTCTCGGGCCCGGCCTCCCCATCCGCCGCGGAGCGGCGATCGGGGGCCGGGGGTTCCGGGGGTAGTCCCCCGGGGAGGGGGAGCGGGGGGTCGTCCCCCCGGGCTAGCACTGGCGCCGCGACGAAGATCACGTCGACGTCGCTGGCGTAGTTCAGCTCGTGGCCACCGCACTTGCCCATGGCGATCACCGCCAGCCGGGCGGGCGCGGCATCGGCCGGCAGTTCGGACCGGGCGATGGCCAGCGCCGCCTCGAGCGCGGCGGCGGCCAGATCGGCCAGCTCGGCGGCGGTCTCGTCCACGGTGACCGCGCCGGTCAGGTCGCGCGCGGCGAGCTGGAGCAGTCGCCGCCGGTAGGCGGCGGGCAGCGCGGTGGCCGGGCTGCCACCCGGGGCGGCGGCCGGGTCGGCCACCGGCTGCGGGTCATCCGGCCGGGCGCCCACCGCGGCCAGCAGCGCCGCGCGCGCTTCGGCGGCGGTGCCGCCGCGCAGCGCGTCCGGGCCGCTCAGCACGTGCCAGTCGGCCGGATGCCGGACCAGGTAGTCGCCGAGGGCGGCGCTGGCCCCGAGCACCGCGGTGAGCCGGTTGCGCAGCCCGGCGTCAGCCCGCATCGCGTCAGCCAGCTCGGCGTCGCGGGGCATCCGGGCCAGCGTGACCAGGGCCAGGTCGGGATCGGCGGCCGCGGCCAGCGCGGCCAGCAGGTCCGCGTCGGCGCCCTCGGCGTCCAGCGCCAGATCCTCGCTGAGCAGCCGCTCCGCCCGGGCCGCGTCAGCGAATCCCAGCCGGGTCAGCCGCCCGGCCGGGGTGGTCCTCCGGCGCACGCTCACCCCTGAACGGTAACGGCATGCGGTCCGGTTGGCTCCCCCCAGTGCGCGGCCTGGCGCGGCGGAAAAGACCCCAGAAATGTTGGCGCCGGGGCCGTCCGCAGACGGCCCCGGCAGGGGGGTGCACCGGGGGGGGTAGGTGCACGTGTTAATCATGCGACCGGCCGGTAACGTCCCGGTAGCGCCACTAAATCCCGCTATTGCCGACCGTCCTACCTGCGGAAACGTCAGGCACCGACGGCATGTCCCGGGGTCAGGCCGCCCATCACGGTGCTCGCCGCGGCCGGCACGCTACCGGGGATCTCGGGCACGTCGCCGCGCAGCCGGGCGCGGACCTGGTCGGCGTCGGAGTGGTGCAGGTGCTCCAGGATGGCCAGCGCCTGTTCCCAGGTCTGCCGGGCCTGGTCCTCATCACCGGCCGCGTGGTAGACGTCGCCCAGGTGGACCAGCATGGTGGTCTGGTAGTACCCGCCGGCCATGCCCTCGATGGTCCGCAGCGCGGTGCGGATGTGCGCGATGGCCTCGTCGAACCGGCCCAGGTGGAACAGCACGTAGCCGACGCTGTCCCAGATGGCGCCCTCGTTCAGCGGGTCCACGCGGCCGCGGCTCATGCTCAGCGCCTGCTCGCAGAACTCCAGCGCCTGCTGGTACTCGCCGAGCTGAGCGTGGATGTAGCCGACCCCGTTCAGCATCTTGGCCAGGCCGGGCTCGTAGCCCTCCTCGCGGTACAGCGCGAGCGCCAGCTGGGCGTGGCCCAGCGCCTCGGCCAGCCGGCCCTGCTGCTCGGCCAGGATCATGATGTCGTTGTGCGCCCGGGCCTCGCCGAGCCGGTCGCCGAGCTCGTGGTGCAGGTCGAGCGCCTGGGTGCAGTACACCCGGGCCTCAGCCAGCTGGCCGAGCCGGCTGTGGGTGGCGCTCAGGTCGCGGTAGACGTGCGCCTGCGCGGCCCGGTCGCCCAGCCGCTTGGCCGCCGCGATCGCGGTGTGCTGGATGGCGACCTGGTCGTGCCAGTAGCCCTCACGGTCGAAGAACAGCCACACCGCCCACGGCAGCTGCCAGGCGTAGGTGTCCAGGCCCGCCTCCTCGGCCTGGCCGATCGCGGCCAGCAGCACCTGGCGCTCGGCCGCGAACCACGCTTGCGCGTCGGCCGCGCAGGTCAGGATCTCCGGGGTGACCCCGGGCCGGGCCGGCTCGACCGGCAGCAGCGGCCGGAGCGGGTTGAGCAGCCGGGTGCCCGCGCACGCGGTGTGCAGGTAGTGATCCAGCACCCGGTACACCGCCTCGTCCCGCAGCTCCTCGGGGTCGGTGGTGCGGGCCAGGTCGGCGGCATAAGCCCGGAGCAGGTCATGGAACGCATACCGGCCCGGCGCGTGCTCGGCAATCAGGTGCGCATCGGCCAGTTCGGCCACCGCCGCCGCGGCCCCGGCCGGCGGCACCGCGGCCAGGCTGGCCGCCGCCGGGATCGTCACATCCGGCCCGGCGTGCAGCCCGAGCAGCCGGAACAGCCGGGCGGCCGGCTCACTCAGCTGCTGGCACGACCAGGAGAACACGGCCCGGACGCTGGCCACCGGGTCCCCCGCGTCCAGCGCGTCCAGCCGGCCCTGCGCATCAGCCAGCTCACGGGACAGCTCGGCCAGCGGCATCATCGGCCGCGCCGCCGCCCGCGCCGCCACGATGCTCAGCGCCAGCGGCAGCCGGGAACACGACTCGGTCAGCTGGCGGGCCGCGTCCGCCTCCGCGCTGGCCCGCTCGCCCAGCCGGCCAGCCAGCAGCTCCCGCGCCTCGGTGCCGGTCAGCACGTCCAGCGGCAGCAGCCGCGCGCCCTCGGTCGCGGCCAGCCCGGGCAGCCGGGCCCGGCTGGTCACCAGCACCAGGCAGGACGGGCTGCCCGGCAGCAGCGGCCGGACCTGGGCCGCGTCCCGCGCGTTGTCCAGGATGACCAGTACCCGCTTGCCCGCCAGCACGCTGCGGTACAGCGCCGCCTGCGCGTCCACGCTGTCCGGGATCTGTTCCTCGGTCACCCCGAACGCGCCGAGGAACCAGCGCAGCGCGTCGGCCGGGGCCACCGGGGTGCCCGACGGGTCGAAGCCGCGCAGGTTCACATACAGCTGCCCGTCCGGGAACTCGGCCGCCGACTGGTGCGCCCAGTGCACCGCCAGCGCGGTCTTGCCTGCCCCGGCCGTCCCGCCGATGACCAGCACCCGGACCGCCTCGTCCGGCGAGCCCGCGGCCTGCATCCAGGCCCGCAGCTCGGCCAGCTGCGCGGTCCGCCCGGCGAAGTGCGCGACACCGGCCGGCAGCTGGCGCGGCACGACGGCGGTGGGGGCCCGGTCCGCGGCGGCCGCGTCGTCCGGACCGGCAGCCGGCGCGGTGGTCCCGCGCAGCCCGCCGCGGCTGCTCCCCCGGGTACTGCTGACCGGCTCGCCGGCCGCACCGGCGGCCCGCCCGCCGGACCGGAGCCGTCCGCCCCGGCGGCATGAGCCGCGCTGGCCGCCACTGGCCGGCCGTGGTCAGCCGTCCGCTCCCGGCGGGCCCGCCCGCGGCCCGGGTGGGCACCGCCCGGCTGGGCACCGCCCGGCTGAGCACCGGCTGGCTGGGCGCTGCCTGGCCTCGCGCCGCCCGCGCGGGCCCGGCTCCCTGGGCTGGCCGCGCTGGCTGGCCGGGCCCCGGGCGGCGGCTCGCCGGCCACCCGGAAGCTGGCCAGCGTCGGCCCCGGCGCGGCCAGCGCCGGATCGCCGGCCAGGATGCCCGCCTGCAGGTCGCGCAGTTCGCGGCCGGGCTCCACGCCCAGCTCGTCGACCAGCATGCGGCGGGTGCGCTGGTAGGCGGAGAGCGCCTCGGCCTGCCGCCCGCAGCGGTACAGCGCCAGCATGAGCTGGGCGTGGAACCGCTCCCGCCACGGGTGGTCCAGCGCCAGCTGGGTCAGCTCACCGACCAGCTCGGAGTGCCGGCCCTGGGCCAGGCCGGCGTCCATCCGCCACTCCTGGGCCTGCATCCGGAGCGCATCCAGCCGCGGCACCTCGGCCGTGATCAGGACGTTCGACGGCACGTCCACCAGCGGGCTGCCGCGCCACAGGGCCAGCGCCTCGCTGAGCACATCCCAGGCCGCTTCGGGGCCGGCGGCATTGGCGCCGCGGCCGACCGCCTCGCCGCCGCGAGCGCACAGCGCGGTGAACCAGAGCGCGTCCACCTCGTCGGGCTCCGCTTCGAGCGCGTACCCAGGGTCACGGGTCACGATCCGGCGCCCGCCCACTGGGCCGAGTATCTGCCGGAGCCGCTTCACGTAGTTCCGGATGGCCACCCGCGCGCCGGGCGGCGGCGTCCCGTCCCAGATGATCTCGGCCAGCTCGTCGTAGGAGGCAACCTGCCCAGCCCGGAGCGCCAGCGCGGCCAGGATCACCCGCTGTTTGGGCGCTGGGACGACTATGTCCGCGCCATCAGCCCGAACCAGTAATGGCCCGAGCACGCCCACCCAGAACACGCTGCCCCTAACCCCGATCCCTGTCGCGGCCCACCGCCCCAGCCCTGGTTACCCCCATAGCACCGACTCACCGTCACAGCACCGGGAGGTATCTGTCCAGCTCGAACTGGGTGACCTGATGCCGGTACTCGCGCCACTCGGCGCGCTTGTTACGCAGGAAGAAGTCGAAGACGTGCTCGCCGAGAGCCTCGGCTACCAGCTCGCTGTCCTGCATCACCGTGATCGCCTCATCCAGGCTCTGCGGTAGCGGCGAGATGCCTAGTGCGCGCCGCTCGGCCGAGGTGAGCGCCCATACGTCATCCTCGGCACCGGGCGGCAGCTCGTAGCCGGCCTCGATTCCTTTCAGACCTGCTTCCAGGATCACCGCGAACGCAAGGTAAGGGTTGCATGCCGAGTCTACCGAGCGGAACTCGACACGGGTGGCATTTCCCTTGTGCGGCTTGTACATGGGGACCCGGATCAGAGCGGACCGGTTGTTGTGCCCCCAGCAAATGTACGCGGGCGCCTCTCCGCCCGCCCCGGCGGTAACTTCCGCCGCGCCCCACAGCCGCTTATACGAGTTGACCCACTGGTTACAGACCGCAGTGATCTCGGCGGCGTGCCGGAGCAGCCCGGCGATGAACGCCCGGCCGAGCTTGGACAGCTGGAATTCGGCGCCCGGCTCGTAGAACACATTACGGTCGCCCTCGAACAACGACATATGAGTGTGCATGCCGGAGCCAGGATGCTCGGTGAACGGCTTCGGCATAAAGGACGCGTACACCCCTTGCTGCAGTGCCACCTCCTTCATGACCAGCCGGAACGACATAATGTTGTCGGCCGTGGTCAGCGCGTCCGCGTACCGCAGGTCAATTTCCTGCTGGCCCGGCGCACCCTCATGGTGGCTGAACTCCACCGAGATGCCCATGCTCTCCAGCATCTGGATGGACACGTGCCGGAAGTCGTGCGCGATGCCGTGCGGCGTGTGGTCGAAGTAGCCGCCGGTATCGATGGGCTGCGGCGCGGTGCCCGCGGCCGGCTTCTCCTTGAGCAGGAAGAACTCCACCTCGGGGTGGGTGTAGAAGGTGAAGCCGAGATCGGCCGCGTGGCCCAGCGCCCGCTTCAGCACGTACCGCGGGTCGGCGTAGGACGGTGAGCCGTCCGGCATCCGGATGTCGCAGAACATCCGGCCGACCCCGGACGCCTCGCCGCGCCAGGGCAGCAACTGGAAGGTGGACGCGTCCGGCTTGGCGATCATGTCCGCCTCGTACACCCGGGCGAAGCCCTCGATGGCCGAGCCGTCGAACCCGATGCCCTCGGCGAAGGCGCCCTCCAGTTCGGCCGGCGCAACCGCGACCGATTTCAGGTAGCCGAGCACGTCGGTGAACCACAGCCGGACAAAACGAATGTCGTGTTCCTCCAGGGTGCGGAGGACGAATTCTTCCTGCCTGTCCATGACAGCCTGTCCTTGCTGGTCAGCGGCTTACACCTGCGTGGATGCGGGCAGCACAGCATATCGGCTGACCGAGCTTGCGCCCCGGCGCCAGTCTCTCTCGATCGTGTTACCAGGGCGTTACAAAGCCACCGTGAGTCTACTCGCGGTGCGCTGGGCGGGCCTACTCCCGGGCGGCATCCGGGCCTGCTGCGGAGCGGCATACAGTGAACGGGTGACCAGGCTGCGGATCGCCCTTGCCCAGGCGAACTCGACCGTCGGTGACCTGTCCGGGAACGCTGCCGCGGTGCTGGAGTGGACCCGCCGCGCCGCAGTGGCCGGCGCCGACCTGGTCGTGTTCCCGGAGATGATGCTCACCGGCTACCCGGTGGAAGACCTCGCGCTGCGCGCCTCGTTCGTGTCCGCGTCCATCGCCACGCTGGCGGACACCGCGCGTCGGCTGGCTGACGCCGGGCTCGGCGGCATCGCGGTGGTCACCGGGTACCTGGGCCGCCAGGAGGGCCTGGCCGCCCGGGTCGGCGTGCCGGCCGGCGCGCCGCTGGACGCGGCCGCGCTGCTGTACGGCGGCCGGGTCGTGGTCACCACGGCCAAGCACCACCTGCCGAACTACGGGGTGTTCGACGAGTTCCGGTATTTCGTGCCGGGCAACTGCCTGCCGGTGGTCCGGATCCCGGCGGCCGGCGGCCAGGCGGTGGACGTGGCCATCGCCATCTGCGAGGACCTGTGGCAGGACGGCGGGCCGGTCGCGGTCACCCGGCAGGCGGGCGCCGGGCTGCTGGTGGTGCCGAACGCGTCCCCGTATGAGCGCGGCAAGAGCGAGGCCCGGTTCGAGCTCGTCTCACGGCGGGCCCGCGAGGCAGGCGCCGCGCTGGCCTACGTGAACATGATGGGCGGCCAGGACGAGCTGGTCTTCGACGGGGACTCGATCATCGTGGACGCCCAGGGTGAGCTGCTCGCCCGCGGGCCGCAGTTCGAGGAGACCCTGCTGGTCGCCGACCTGGAGCTGCCCGCCGCGGCCGGCCCGCTGCCATCGGACAGCCCGGCCGACGCCAGCGACGGCACCACGATGACCATCACCCGGGAGGAGCTGTCTGGCCCAGCCCAGGCCGGGGACCGGCCAGACGGGCTACCCGAGCCGCTGATCTGGGGCCGGCTCGACCCGCTGGCCGAGGTGTACGCCGCGCTGGTCACCGGGACCCGCGACTACGTGCGGAAGAACGGCTTCCGCTCCGTGATCCTCGGCCTGTCCGGTGGGATCGATTCCGCGCTGGTGGCCACCATCGCCACCGATGCGCTCGGCCCGGAGCAGGTGCACGTGGTGCTGATGCCCAGCAAGTACTCCTCCGAGCACTCGGTCGGCGACGCCGAGGACCTGGCCAAGCGGCAGGAGCTGCAGGCCAGAACGGTGCCGATCGCGCCGATGGTGGACAGTTTCGAGGCCGAGCTCGACCTGGCCGGGCTGGCCGCCGAGAACCTGCAGTCCCGGGTTCGCGGGGTGATCCTGATGGGGCTGAGCAACGCCGCCGGGCACCTCGTGCTGACCACCGGGAACAAGAGCGAGATCGCCACCGGGTACTCCACCCTGTACGGCGACTCGGCGGGTGGCTTCGGCCCGATCAAGGACGTGCTCAAGACGCTGGTCTGGGACCTGGCCCGGTGGCGCAACGACAAGGCGGCGGAGCGTGGTGAGACACCGCCGATCCCGGAGAACTCGATCACCAAGCCGCCCAGCGCGGAACTCAAGCCCGGCCAGCTGGACACCGACTCGCTACCCGACTACGCGGTGCTGGACCCGCTGCTGGATGACTACGTGGAGAAGGACATGGGCGCGGCCCAGCTGGTCGCGGCCGGGCACAACCCCGCGCTGGTGGACAAGGTGATCCAGCTGGTGGACCGGGCCGAGTACAAGCGGCGGCAGTACCCGCCCGGCCCGAAGATCACGATCCGCAACTTCGGCCGGGACCGGCGGCTGCCGATCACCAGCCGGTGGCGCGAGCCCCGCCCCGCCAGCCCGGCCGGGTGACCCGGGCAGCGGCAGTACACCCAATTGGCGTTCGTCAAGAAAGCATGAGTACCGCATAGCCGACGAGCCAGTGCTCTAGCTGGTAGTCGCCGCCGACCACATAGGGAAGCGCCGCCTTGGCGTGCAGCCGGGCCGCGCCGAGCGCGGGCTCGGCGCGCGGGTCGCCGGGCTGGCAGTGCGTCCGCGATCCGCCGCCAGCACCAGGCCCGGCTGGCGTTCAGGCCGTGCAGCTGGGCGGCCTGCCCGTCGGTGTCGTCGCCCGCCGCCGCCGGGGTGAACAACGTGGCCGGGCGGCCCCACTCGATGCCCGGCAGGAACATGGTCAGCCACTCCGCGAACTCGGCCTGGGGCAGGATGCGGGACATCAGCTCGGCCTCGGTGAGCGCGGGCGACAGGCAGTCGTCCCCGGACGGTTCCCAGTCGGCTGGGTACATGGTGTCCGCGCTGAACCAGCCCATCGCCCGGGCCGCGATCGCCTCGCGCAGCGCCGGGTCCCCGGCGGCCGCCCGCGCCTCGGCGAACGGCCAGGCCAGCGACAAGCCGAACGCGCTGCCCCGGCGGGTGCCGTAGCGCACCGGGTAGACCTGCCCGGGCAGCCAGCGCAGAAAGCAGCTGACCAGCGCCTCGGCCAGCGGGGCCATCGCGCTGGCCCACTTCAGCCCGTCCGGGTTATCCCAGGTGGCCACCTCGTGCACCAGGGCGAGCGCCCAGCCCCAGCCCTGCGGCCGCTCGGTCGGCGCGTCCGGCCCGGCGATGAAATCGGCCTCGTGGGCCAGCGCCACCGGGGTGAACTGGCCGCTCAGCGCGTGCCGGATCTCCTCGCCGCGGGCCACGTCCGGGACCCGGCGCAGCAGCCGCAGCAGGGCCCAGTGCATTTGCACCGCGGAGTGCCAGTCGTGGCTGCCGTAGAACACCGGCGTGCGGGCCCGCGGCCGGTACGGGAAATCACCGGGCGCGGTCATCAGGTGCTGCATCGCGGCGGGAAATTCATGCTTGATGTTGGACAGCGCCACTCCGGCGTAGCCGGCCCCCTCGGTGCGGAGCAGTCCGGCCCACTCGTCTGCCAGGTCCATGGTCCGACCGCCCTCCAGCCGAGAGTTCCGGCATGCACCGAGTTGGATTCCCGGGACCAGCCCGTCCTACGCCTAGAGTTCGGCCTCGCCTGACAGGTAGGTCCGCGACGCGCCGCCCACCCAGATCTGCCCGCCCGGTTCCCGGCTGATGTGCACCTGGCCGGCCCGGCCCAGCGCCGTTCCCTGGCTGGCCAGGTAAGGAGCGGTGGCCCGGCCCGTGCTGAGCAGCCAGCCGGCCAGCGCCGCGTTCAGGCTGCCGGTCACCGGGTCTTCGACGGTGCTACCGGCCACCGGGAAGAACGCGCGCACCTCGAACGCGGCGGGCCCACCCGGCGGATACGGCCCGGCCACCCCGATGTCCAGATCAACCACACCCGGGCGCAACGCCAGTACCGCCTCGGCGCTTGGCAGCAGCACGGCGACCCAGCCCGGGCCGTTGTCCGCCCAGGTCAGGTCAACCATGTCAGCGCGGGCGATGCCGAGCTGGGCGGCGATCCGCCCGGCCAGCGGCTCGTCCACCGGGCCGGACCGGATCAGCGGCGGGGCGGCGAAGGCCAGCCCGGCCTCAGTCGGCCGGATCTGGATCAGGCCGGCCCCGCACTCCTGCCGGTAGACGTCAGGGCTGGCTGGCTGGCCGCCCGCTTCCAGCCAGGCATGGCAGGTGCCGAGCGTGGGATGCCCGGCGAACGGCAGCTCGGCGGCCGGGGTGAAGATCCGCACCCGGTAATCCGCCTGGCCATCGGTCGGGGGCAGTACGAAGGTGGTTTCGGACAGGTTCGTCCAGTTGGCGAACTGCTGCATGGCTTCGGTGCTCAGCCCGTCCGCATCGAGCACCACGGCAACCGGATTGCCGCGGAACGGGACAGCGCTGAACACATCGACCTGACGGAATGGGCGCGGCACAGTCCCGAGTCTGGCACGGCAGGCCGCGGCGCGGGCCGCCCTGGCCAGTCCGGTCAGCCGGCGTTCAGCCCGCGCAGCAGTTCGTCCACTACCCGCTCGGCGAAGCCCTCGGCGATGCCTTCCGGCTGGTGCTTGCCGCGGGCCAGCACCGCGCCGGTCAGCATGAACAGCGCCACCTCGATATCGGTGTCCGGGCGCAGCTCGCCGGTGGCCACGCCGCGGCGCAGCACGCCGCGCATCACCTCACGCCGCGGCTCGACCACGGTCTCCAGGTATCTCGACATGAGCCGGGGGAACTTGGCCCCCTCGCCCAGCAGCAGCGCGAACGACCGGGCCCGGCGCGGGTCGGCGTAGTCGGCCGCCATCGCGTCCAGCAGCGCTACCAGGTCGGCGCGGGCCGACTCGCCGCGCAGCTCGGGCAGCGGCGTCTTGAGCGCGGCCAGCGCGTCCAGCAGCAGGTCCTCCTTGCCCGGCCAGCGGCGGTAGATGGTGGCCTTGCCCACCCCGGCCCGGGCCGCCACCTCCTCGATGCACAGCCCTTCCACGCCGTGCTCGGCGAACAGGCTGAGCGCCGCGTCGATGATCGCCCGGTCGGCCCGCTCACTGCGCGGCCGCCCGGGCCGGCGGTGTTCCGCCGCCGTCCCGGGCTGCTGGCCAGCAATCGTGCTGGTAGTCATCTGCTCAGCCTTCCGTGGCCGGCTCGACGCGGAGCACGGGCTCGGCGCGGAGCACGGGCTCGGCACGGAGCGCTGCGGGGATGTCCGCGACCACGGTGTCTTCGTGTACCGGTTCCACGACCTCGGTGTCCTCGTGCACAGCCTCCTCGGCGTGGGCGGCCGGGCGGCCCGGCATCCAGGCCAGCACGACCAGCGCGCCGATCAGCGTGATGACCGCGGAGATGACCGTGGTCACGTGCATCGCGTGCACGAACGCGTTGTCCGCGAAGCTGTCCAGGCGCAGTCCCGCGCCGCCCAGCTTCGAGGCCACCGTCTGGGTGGCGGTGATCGAGCCGGCCGCGGCATCCCGGGCCGGGGCGGGCAGCGCGGTCAGGTGCGGGTTCAGCTGGTCCCGGTACACCTGGGCCAGGATGGAGCCGAGCACCGCCACGCCCAGCGCGCCGAACACCTGGCGGGCCGTGTTGGTCAGCGCCGACCCGGACCCGGCCCGCTCCCGCGGCACCACCGACATGACCGCCTCGGTGGCGGGCGGCATCACGCTGCCCATGCCCGCGCCCTGCACGAAGAAGATCACGCCCAGCACCCAGATCGGCGTGCTGGTGCCGAGCAGCTGATACCCGGCCAGCGCGATCGTCACCGTGATAAGCCCGCTGGCCGCGACTGCCTTGGTGCCGAACCGGCGGACCAGCTTGGCGCTGCGCGGCGCCAGCAGCATCTGGCCGACCGCGAACGGCACGGTCAGCAGGCCCGCCTGCAGCGGCGTGTAACCGCGCACGCTCTGCAGGTAGAAGCTGAGGAAGAACAGCGCGCCCATCATGCCGAAGAAGACCAGGCCGAGCGCGCCCACCGCGGACGACAGCCGCGGGTCGCGGAACAGCTTCACGTCCAATGACGGATGGCTGAGCCGGCTCTCCCACCAGGCGAACGCGGCCAGCACGACCAGCCCGGCCACGGTGGCGCCGAGCACGTCCCAGTGGATCCAGGTGCCCTTCTCACCGCCCTGGATGATGCCGTACACCACCAGCACCAGGCCGACGATGGACAGCAGCACGCCCAGGTAGTCGATCCGCCCCGGGTTGGGGTTCTTCGACTCCGGCACCAGGAGCAGGATGGCGACCACGCCCACCGCGGTCAGCGGGACGTTGATCAGGAAGACGGAGCCCCACCAGAAGTGCGCGAGCAGCAGCCCGCCCACGATCGGGCCGATGGCGACCCCGATGCCCACGGCGGTGGCCCAGATGCCGATGGCCCGGGCCCGCTCCCGCGGGTCGAATACGTTCGAGATGATGGACAGCGTCTGCGGCATGACCGCCGCCGCCCCCAGGCCCATCGCGGCCCGGGCGAAGATGAGCTGATCCGGGTTCTTCGAGTACGCGGTGAGCAGCGAGAAGATGCCGAACGCGGCCATCCCGATCATCAGCATCCGCTTGCGCCCGATCCGGTCGCCGATCACGCCGAAGGTGAACAGCAGGCCGGCGAACACCAGCGTGTAGGAGTTGATCCCCCACTCCAGCTGGCTCTGGCTCGCACCCAGGCCCACAGTGGGCTCGGCGATCGTCTTCAGCGCGACGTTCAGCACCGTATTGTCCAGCACGATGGCGATCAGGCTGATGATCAGCACGCCGAGGATGGCCCACCGGCGGCGGTAGATGCGGTCAGCGGCAGCGGACTGGAGATCGGCAATGCGATGTTCCATTGACGTCCTTCTGTCTGTTGTCTGAGATACCCGGGCGGACGGCGCCGGCCGGGGAAGCTATCGATACGGAACTAGCCCGTATCGGAAAACATTCCCGGATCCCGCCGGCACTTTCCGGGGGTTACCGGCACCGTCCGGGCCGTGCCATGATCGGAGTGTCCGGGGACGCCGCGGTGGCGCCACGAGACATGGAGGATCCAGCATGAACGCCCCTTCCGGGGGCCTGGGCACGGCCGCGACCGGAGCGCGGACCGATGCGCCAGCAGCCCCAATCCCAGCCAGTCCAGTACCAGCCAGTCCTGCCGCCAAGCGGCCCGAGCCGCTGTACGGCGGCCGGGCCTCCCGCCGGGTCACCATCAACGACCTGGCCGCGGCCAAGGCCCGCGGTGAGAAATGGCCCATGCTCACCGCGTATGACGCGCTCGTCGCCCGGGTCTTCGACGATGCCGGCATCCCGGTGCTGCTGGTCGGCGACTCGGCCGGCATGGTGGTATTCGGGCACGACACCACGATCCCGGTGACCGTGGACGACCTCATCCCGCTCACCGCGGCCGTGGTCCGCGGCACCAGCCGGGCGCTGATCGTGGCCGATCTCCCGTTCGGCTCGTATCAGTCGTCGCCCGAGGCGGCCCTGGCCACCGGCATCAGGTTCCTCAAGGAGACCGGGGCACACGCGGTCAAGCTGGAAGGCGGGCACCGGGTGCTGCGCCAGGCCGAGGAACTGGTCGCCGCGGGCATCCCGGTCATGGCCCATCTCGGCCTCACCCCGCAGTCAGTGAACGCGTTCGGCGGATACCGGGTGCAGGGCCGCGGCGAGGACGGCGAACGGCTGCTGCACGACGCCAAGGCGATGGAGGTGGCGGGCGCGTTCGCGGTGGTGCTCGAATGCGTGCCCGCGGAACTCGCCGCCCGGGTCACCGACTCGCTGTCCATCCCGACGATCGGTATCGGCGCCGGGCCGGACTGCGACGCCCAGGTGCTGGTCTGGCAGGACATGGCCGGGCTCAGCCCGCGCACGCCGAAGTTCGTCAAGCGCTACGCGGACGTGGCCGGCGTGCTGGGCCAGGCCGCGAAGGCGTTCGCCGAGGACGTGGCCGACGGCGCGTTCCCGGACGCGGAGCACTCCTACCGCTGACCTGGCCGCCACAATTGCCTATTCGGGCACATAACCCGATTCCGGGCACCTAATATCGCTTCCGCGAAGTGACTGCGGACGGTAGCGGAGGATCACGGATGAGGCGGGTGCCGGGTGTGTTCCTGCTGCCCGCGGTCGCCGCTGCCGCGGTGATCATCGCGGGTTGCTCGTCCAGCAGCGGGAACAGCTCCACCGAGGCCGAGCAGGCCATGTACGCGGCGGTGAGCAAGCCGGTGATGACCGCGGTCAGTTCGCCGCCGGCCGGGCACAAGATGGTCGGCACCGCGGCCGACGGCCTGCGTCTGGCTATCCCGGACGGCTGGGTGACCGTGCACGGCACCGCGTTCCGCCGCGCCCTGCACGACCTGGGCCTGACCCGCGCCGCCGCCAGGCAGTTGCAGGCCGTGGTACCGGGCCGGGGCGGCCCGGACTCGCTCGACGTCGCGGCCCCGGGCACCGGCGGCGTCGCGGCGCTCGCCTCGCTGTACTGCGCACCGGACGGCTTCCCGGCCGGCACCAGCCCGGCCACCGGGCTGACCACGCTCAGCGAGCAGGAGTTCACCGCCGCCGACGCCGGCAACACCCAGCTCGGCCAGACCACGGTGGACGGCCGGACCGCGCTGCTCAGCTACGACCAGGCCAGCATCGGCGGCCGGTCGCTGACCGTGCTGCAGTACGCCATCGCCGCGCCGGCCGGCCGGGCCTGCTACACCACCCTGGTCACCGAGCAGGGCTCCAGCTACGAACCGGCGTTCAGCCAGCTCCGCCCCGGCATCCAGGTCCTCCCCACCCCTTCCTCCTGAACGCCAGTACCACTCCGCGCCGCCCGCCGCAGCCGAGCCGTCGCGGTAACAACCGGCCCAGGTGGCTGCAGCCATTCCCGGCGCCGCCATACCGGATGTATCAGCACATGGGTGCCAGCTCTCTCACTAGTAGCTGAAGCAGTTAGCGGCCTTGGGCTGGAGGTCCGAGATGCCTGTTCCCAGACATTCTGTGGCGGTGCCGAGCGTGCAGCTGGCCGCGGTGGCCGACTGCGACGGGGTAACCGAACTCCGGGTGCACGGGGTGGGCGGGACGCCGCCGGACGCGATCCTCGGCGACCTGGCGCCGGAGCAGGTCAGTGGCGATGCGATCGCGGGCTTTTACCGAAGCTCAGACCACCGCGCCAATGCCGGGGACCGGGACGTGGACCGTCACGTCGAGGTGTTCTCGTGGGGCGGCCTGACCTCGCGGAGCAAGATCCGGGTGCTCTGGCTCGCCTTGCTGCCGTTCCTGTTCGCCAACCTGGCTGGCTGGATGTGCCCGCCCGGAACCCGCACGTCGGCCTGGCGGTTCCGGCTGCACCGCCTGACGTCCGGGCTGTGCGCACTGGCGCTGACCGTGAACGCCGCCCTGATCGCCGTGCTGATCAGCGCGGACGTCAACGCCTACCAGACATCGCGGGCCGGGGTGGCCCGCCATCAGTGGTGGCTGGCCCCGCTGAGCTGGCACTTCGTCGCCGGGCACCCGGCTCGTCAGGTCACGCTCGGGGTGCTGGTGGTGGTGCTGTTCGTGCTGGCGCTGGTCTGGCTGGCCAGCCGGTCATGGCGTTACGAGCAGGTTCGCCCGCCGTACCGGCTGGGCAACGGCCAGCCGGACAAGGCTCGGAAGGCCGCGGCGGACACCTTGGTCAAGGGACTGGCCGACCCGGAATTCTGGGACGGCGAGGGCACGGTCCGCCTGCTCACCTGGCTGCATGTCGCCGTGGTCGGCGGATTCCTGGCCATCGTGCTCGGCGTCACCGTCCGGGCGCTCGGCCGCGGATCGCCACATGCCAGTGCCCTGGGCTGGGCGGCGGTAGCCCTCGGCGCGGCCACCATCGCCCTCGCGGTCGGCTATACCGTCCTGGACGCGCTCGATACGCCAGCCATGGCCCCGCCCGGCGGCCCGCCTGTTCTGGGCGCCGTCGCCGGGAAGCTCCGTGGCCTGGTGGTGTATCTGCTGGTGCCGGCGGGTGCCGGACTGATCTGCTCGGGCTGGTTCGCATGGCTGCAGCCGGCCGCACCTTCGGTCCGGGCGGCCGATCTGCCCGGCATGGCCGGGGTGACCCGATGGACCGTGCTGGCCATCGCGGCCGCGGTGGCGCTCGCGCTGGGATCCACGCTGCTCGGCCTTCGCCGCAGCCGGGGAACGCTGGTCGGTGGCCCCTGGGTCACCCTGATGCTGGGATTCGGCACCCTGAACATCCTGCTGCTCGGCGCGGAAATCTGGGTGGCGCACCTGGTAGGCGCGGTGACCAGCGATGCGGCCCAGGCCCTGTCGGCCAAGCCCGGCCAGATCTACCTTCCATACGTCATCACGTCGGGGGTGCCGCTGCTGGTCTGGACGGCGGTGCTGGCCGTCGTCCTGTTCGGGGCGGTCGAGGCCGTCCGCTGGCTGCGGGCCGTCAGGCTGCCGGTCAAGATGGCCGCGGAGTACCAGGAGGAAGCGGCTAAAACCAGGGCTGATGTGGCCGACCCGCTGAAGGTCTGGTACTGGTCCGGGCTGACTCCGTTCCCGCCGCCCGGCGACAAGACCAAGAACCAGGGCGCCGGCCAGAAGTGGCAGCGGCAGATCGCCCGGGTGCAGTTCCTCGCTCGTGCACCGCACGACGCCGTCTGGCTGCTGTGGACCATCATCGGCGCGCAGTTGGTCATGGCCGGGTGCGTATGGCAGCTGCACGTCCAGCCGCCCGTGCTCGTCCGCAATATCGGCATCGCGCTGGCCGGCCTGGTGCTGCCCGCGCTGGCCGCCTTCCTGTACTCAGCCTGGAACGACCCCGCCAAGCGGCGCACGATCGGGGTCCTGTGGGACGTGGGCACGTTCTGGCCGCGGTCCTACCACCCGTTGTCGCCCCCGTGCTACACCGAGCGCGCCATCCCTGACCTGCAGCGCCGGATGTGGTGGCTGCACGACAACGGCGGCCGGGTCGTGCTGGTCGGGCACAGCCAGGGCGCGGTGCTGACTACCGCGGCTCTGCTGCAGCCGGACTGCCGTCCCGTGGGTGGTGAGCAGCCAGCCCTGGTCACGTTCGGGTCGCCGGTGGGCAAGCTCTACGGCTGGGGCTTTCCCGCTTACTTTGACCCTGCGCTGGTCAGCCCATTGGTGCCAGGCGGCGGCCAGCCGTCCGGCTGGCGCAACTTCTATTACCCGACCGATCCCATCGGCGGACCGGTGACCCGCGGCCTGCCCGAAACGGTCCAGGTCCAGGTGGATACGGAGTTCCTCGACCCGGCCGACTGCTACTACGTCTACGGCCAGGCACCGCCCGCAGCTCAGGGCCACTCCGGCTACTGGGCGGACCGCCGCGTCTGGGACCTGATCAATGAGCTGGCCGCCAGCGGCAACGGCGTCCCACCCGTCATGGCTAAGGTCGAACTGATGGCCTAACCCGAGGGGTCACCCTCGGGCCGCCTGGATCTCGGCGAACTGCCTGGTCCTGAGCGCCAGCGCAGGGCGCCGCGCAGTGACGCGGTCGCCCCGGGGCCGAGCGGCACCCGGCTGGCCGCCTCAACGCCAGTACCGCTCCGCGCCGCCGCAGCCCGCCCGGCCGCCGCTGGCTCCACTCCCCCTCCCACCCGAGCCGTCGCGGCTGATTCGCCACAAACCGGACACCGGCCCACGCATCTCGGGGTGAAGAGTGGGGTCCCATATTGACCGTGAGCGTTCTTCGTATTTAAAATGACTGAGTGGTCAGTCATTTTAACGAGGGAGGCGTAGGTGCGATGAGCCTGCCTGCGGAACCGTCCGTGCTGGCCTCGGATGCGGACCGGGACGACGCCGCCCGGGTGCTGACGGCGGCGTTCGCCGACGGGCGGCTGACGGCCGCCGAGCATGGCGACCGGGTGCACGCCGTATACCGTGCGCGCACCTGGCCCGAGCTGGCCCAGCTGACGGCCGACCTGCCCAGGTCCGCCGGACCGCCAGCGCCGGACTGGGCCGGCCAGCTGGATCCCTGCCTGCTCTGCCTGCTGGTCTGCCTGTGCCCGCCGGCCGGTATCGCGGTGCTGCTGCGCCGCCGCCGGGCGGGGGCCGGAATGGTGCGCCGTGCCGAAGATCGCTGAGCAGGCGCGGGCGGCGCGGCGGGAGCAGATCATCGCGGCCGGGCTGGCCTGCTTCGCCCGGGCCGGTTACCACACCGCCACGATGGCCGACGTCGCGGCCCAGGCCGGGGTGTCCAAGGGCACCCCGTACCTGTACTTCGCGAGCAAGGAAGCGCTGTTCCTGGCGCTGCACGAGGAGTGGGACTGTGGCGCCGGGCAGCGGGTCGACGCGGCCATCGCCGCGCTGCCCGAGGCCGGCCGCCGCTCTCCCCGCCAGGTGCTGCACGCCATCGCGGCCGGGATCGCGGCGCACGTCCAGGCCGAGCCGGACACCTGCCGGGTGCTGATGGAAGCCCGCTCGCTGGCCGCGCACGAACCGGCCGTGGCCGCCGCCGTCCGCGCCGGGGATGCTCGCTCCCACCAGCGGCTGGAGGAACTGATCACGGCGGGCGTGCAGGCCGGCGAATGGCCGCCAGACACCGACCCGGCACTGGCCGCCCGGCTGTTCACCGCCGGCCTGTACGGGCTGATGGCGCAGTGGCACCTGGCGCCGGGCTCGTTCTCCTGGGACGCCGCGGTGGCCGGGCTGGCCGGGGCTTGATGATGAGCGCCGGGCGGCCCGGAGCCCGGTCTTGTTCCACTTCGCGGGCGCGGCGGCCCCGGGGCGCTAGCCGCGGGCGGCCTGGATCGCGGCGAACTGCCTGGTCAGCTCCCGTTTCACCGCGGGCATGGCCAGGCCCAGGCCGGTCAGTGCGGTGGCGGTGGCGTCGTTCTCGTCGATCACCCCGATCAGGATGTGCTCGGTGCCGATGTAGTTGTGCCCCATCAGGAGCGCCCAGCGCAGGGCGCCGCGCAGTGACGCGGTCGCCCCAGGGCCGAGCGGCACCCGGCTGGCCGCCTCGTCCGCCGGGGCCGGCTGGAGCTGCTCCGGCGCGCCGAGCGCGTCCCGCACCTGCTGCTCGGTGACACCGAGCGCCGCGATGGCCTTCGCGGCCAGCCCATCGGGCTCGGCGAACAGGCCAAGAGCCAGGTGATCGCTGCCGATCACCGCGCTGTCCGCGGCCCGGGCCTGGTCCTCGGCGGCGGCCAGCACGGCGCGCGCCCGCTGGGTGAACCGGGAGAAGTCACCGGGAATCCGCGGGCCTGTGGCCGGGTCGCCGCGCGGCACGAAGCGCTGCTGCGCGGCCTGCTTGCTGACGCCCATGTTGGCGCCGATCTGGCTCCACGACGCGCCGGACCGCCGGGCCTGGTCCACGAAGTGGCCGATCAGGCTGTCGGCCTGCGCACCGAGGTGCTCGCCGACCGCGACGGCGTCGGCCAGGTTGTCCAGGGCGCTCCCCGCGGGGCGCTGGACCTTGACGTACGTGATGAGGGTGTCGAGGGAAACCGGGCTATCGACCATGCGTCAATCGTAGGTTGACGCATGGTCGATCGTCAACCTGGGCTTGACGCCGGACAGGTCAGATGGCCGGACAGGTCAGATGTCGGTGATGCGCAGCCCGGCGTGCGCCTTGTACCGGCGGTTGACCGAGACCAGGTTCGCGGTCAGCGCCTCGACCTGCCCGCAGTTGCGCAGCCGGCCCGCATAGATGCCGCGCACCCCGGGGATGCGCGCGGCCAGCTCCTGAACCAGGTCGGTGGCTTCCCGGTCGTCGCCGAGCACCATCACGTCCAGGTCCACGCTGGTCACCTCGGGATCCAGCAGCACCACGGCGGACACGTGGTGGAACGCACCGACCACCCGGCTGCCCGGCAGCACCTCCGCGGCCTGTTCCGCGGCGCTGCCCTCGGCCACCCGGAGCGGGTACGCGCCGCGCTTGTCGAAGCCCAGCGGGTTCACGCAGTCGATCACGATCTTGCCGGTGAGCGGGCCGACCAGCCCGGTCAGCAGGTCACGATGGCCCGCCCAGGGCACCGCGACGATCACCACGTCGGCCGCGGCGGCCGCGTCCGCGTTGGCCATGCCCCGGATGGACCGGCTGCCGTCCAGGCCGGCCAGGCTGGCCGCTATCTCGGTAGCGGCGGTATGCGCCCGGTCAATGCTCCGTGAGCCGATGATGACCGGCGTGCCCGCGGCGGTGAACCGGTGCGCCAGCCCGCGTCCCTGATCGCCGGTGCCACCCAGTACCCCGATGGTGAGTTCTGCGACGTCCGTGGTCATAGTGGGATAAGCCTGCTCAGCGGTCATCCCCCGATCCTGCCAGAGCGGCCATGGCCGTGACACGATGGGCCGATGGACGCGGAACAGGTGGCCGCGCTGCGCGCCGTACTGGCGCCGTCCGGCTGGCTGGAGCGCACCAGCGCACTGGCCCGGGCACTGCGGCGGCCCCGTTCCCCGGGTGGGCTGCTCGTCGTGGGGCCGCCCGACGATGAGCCCTGGCATCTCGCCGCGCACCTGGACGAGGAGAGCCGGCTGGCCGGCCTGCCGGGGCTCACCCCCACCCTGGTCCGCTGGGTGCCGCCGCCCGGCGCTCCCGCGCACCTGAGCGTGGGCATGCAGCGGCTGGAGCAGGCTAGCCCGGGCGAGACGGTGTTCGTGGTCACTGCGGAACCGGCCCCGCCGGCCCTGCTGGAGCGGGTGAACGACGCCCGGAAGAAGGCCACCGTGCTCGCGCTGGACCAGGGTGACCCCGAGCTCGACCACCTCGCGCACGAGGCGCTCAGCATCCCGCCGGGCGCCGCCCCGCTGTCCTTCGACGCCGCGCAGCACCTGGTCAGCTCCGCGGCCGGCCAGCCAGACGAGCCGTCCCGGCACGGGCTGCGGCAGTGGCTGAACCGCGTCCTGGACACGGTCAGCGGCCCCGCCCCCACCCGCTAACCCGCCCGCCTGGACCATAGCGCTTCGTGATCATGGGATCGGTGTCGCTGTAACGACACGGATCCCATGATCACGTTCCGGCCCCGGAACAGGTGGGCCGCTCGTGGTGCGGCCGTGGGGATGATCACATCCTAGATTACCCATTGACTTTATAGGGATCTCGACCAACGATGGGGGCATGGTTCGTCCGCGCCTCCTGGTCTCCCGCCGCTACGCCGATCTGGGCCGGCCGTCCACGGCGCTGCGCCCGGCCTGCCGTCCTGCTCGGCGCTGAGCAGGCACAACCCCGTACCGGATCAGCCGACCGCCGGCAGCGCCCCACCACGGCCGCCGCTGACGGCTCCCTCCCACGAGCGAGGTCTGTCATGCCAGGAAACACACCGACCGGGTTGCTGCCCACCGTGCTGCCCGGGGGCAGCACGGACACGGGCCAGCACACCAGCGCCGGGCCGCCGGGCGGCACAGCACCAGGTAGCGGTCCGGCCGCGGCGAGCGCGGCCGGGTCGAGCACGGCAGCGACCCCGGGCGCGGCGGGGGTAGCGGGGGCAGCCGGGGCAGCAGCCCGGCGCCGCCCCGGCCGGCCCAGCCGCCATGCCTGGTACCGGCTGATCAGCCCGCTCGCCGTGCTGGTCATCTGGCAGCTGGTCAGCAGCTCCGGGCTGGTCTCGGAGCAGAAGCTGCCCTCGCCCAGCACGGTGCTGCACACAGCGATCACGCTGATCACCACGAACTCGGCTGCCTACGGCACGCTGCAGGGCGCGATGGCCGTGTCACTGGAGCGGGTGGCCATCGGCTTCGCGCTGGGCGGCTCGGCCGGCCTGATCCTGGCCGTGATCGCCGGCCTGAGCAGGCTGGGTGAGAACTCGGTCGACCCGCTGCTGCAGATGCTGCGCACGCTGCCGCTGTTCGGGCTGATCCCGGTGTTCATCGTCTGGTTCGGCATCGGCGAGCTGCCCAAGGTGCTGCTGATCGCCCTGGGCGCGGCCATCCCGCTCTACCTCAACACGTTCGCCGGCATCCGGAACGTGGACGCCAAGCTGGCCGAGGCCGGCCAGTCGCTCGGGCTCACCCGGGCCGAGATGATCCGGCACATCATCCTGCCCGGCGCGCTGCCCCAGATGCTGGTCGGGCTGCGGCAGAGCCTGGGCGTGGCCTGGCTGGCTCTGGTGGTGGCGGAGCAGATCAACGCCAACGCCGGGCTCGGCTTCATGATCAGCCAGGCGACCCAGTTCCTGCGCAACGACGTGATCTTCGTGGCGCTGCTCGTGTACTGCCTGCTCGGGCTCCTCACCGACGCCCTGGTCCGGCTGCTGGAAAGGAGGGCGCTGGCATGGCGCCGCGGACTGCTGGAAGCCTGACCAAGCCCACGGCGCAGGTGCGCGGGCTCAGCCGCTACTTCGGCGACCGGGCCGTGCTGGACCAGCTCGACCTGGACATCGCGCCGGGCGAGTTCGTCGCGCTGATCGGCCGCAGCGGCAGCGGCAAGTCCACCCTGCTCCGCGCGCTGGCCGGGCTGGACCCGGGCAGCACCGGGGAGCTGCAGGTGAACGGCACCGCCGCGGTCGCGTTCCAGGAGCCGCGGCTGCTGCCGTGGCGCCGGGTCAGCGACAACGTGCGGCTCGGCCTGCGGGCCGGCGACGCGCGGGAGATCGCCCGCGCCGCGCTGGACGAGGTCGGCCTGACCGACCGGGCCGGCGCCTGGCCGCTCACCCTGTCCGGCGGCGAGGCGCAGCGGGCCGCGCTGGCCCGGGCCCTGGTCCGCGAGCCCAGCCTGCTGCTGCTGGACGAGCCGTTCAGCGCGCTGGACGCGCTGACCAGGATCAGCATGCACCGCCTGGTGCTCCGGCTGTGGGCGCACCATCAGCCGGCCGTGCTGCTGGTCACGCACGACGTGGACGAAGCGCTGTCCCTGGCCGACCGGGTGCTGGTGCTGGCCGCCGGGCGGATCGCCTACAGCGGCCGGATCGACGCGCCGCGCCCCCGGGACCGGGACGATCCCGGCCTGGCCGATCTACGTACCCGCCTGCTCACCGAGCTGGGCGTCGCCCTGGAGGTAACCGGATGACCACGACCAGAAAGCTCCGCGCCGCCGCCGCCCTAGTCCTGCTCGCGCTCATCGCGGCCGGCTGCTCCTCGGCCAACGCCGGCAGCACCACCGCCTCGTCCGGCGCAAGCTCCGGCAGCAAGGCCAGCACGACCGACGTCTCCCAGGTCACTCTGCACATTGGGGACCAGGCGGGCTCCGGCTCGCAGGCCCTGCTCACCGCGGCCGGCCTGATCAGCAAGCTGCCGTTCAAGGTGACCTGGTCCGACTTCACCTCCGGGCCGCCGATGCTGCAGGCGATGGCGGCCGGCGCGGTGGACATCGGCAGCGTGGGCAACGCGCCGCCGGTGTTCGCCGCCGCGGGCGGGGACAACCTCGCGATCGTCGGCGCGTTCCAGGCCAACCCGCACGGCTCCGCACTGCTGGTGCCGAAGAACTCGCCGATCCACTCGATCGCCCAGCTCAAGGGCAAGCGGATCGCGGTGGCCCAGGGCAGCTCGGCCGACTATCACCTGCTCACCGTGCTGAAGAAGGCCGGGCTGACGGTGCACGACGTCAGCCTGGACTACCTGCAGCCCGCCGACGGCCTGGCCGCGCTGGCCTCCGGGCACGTGGACGCGTGGGACATCTGGTCCCCCTTCGTCGAGCAGGCCGAGGCCCAGGACCACGCCCGGCTGCTGGTCAGCGGGGTGGGTTACGGCAGCCCGTACTCGTTCACGGTGGCCGCCCGCGGCGCGCTGGCCGACCCGGCCAAGGCGGCCGCGATCCGCGACTACCTCAAACTGCTCGCCGAGGCGCACGCCTGGGCCGCCACCCATCAGGCCGCCTGGGCCGCGGTGTGGGCCAAGGCCACCGGGCTGCCGGTGGCCATCATGACCAAGGCGGCCAAGGACGACGCGGCCCGCGCGGTGCCGATCACCCCCGCGGTGATCACGTCCGAGCAGCAGGTCTCCAACGCGTTCACCACGGCCGGGCTGATCCCTGGCCACGTGGACTTCAGCAAGTTCGCGGACACGGCGTTCAACAGCACCGCCGGAGGGACGTCCTGATGACCCTGACCTTCCACTGGTTCCTGCCCACCACCGGCGACGGCCGCTCGATCATGGGGCGCGGGCACAGCCTGCCCCCGGCCAGCCAGGCCGGCCAGCCAGGCCTGCGCCGGCTGCCTGCCGCCCCGCACATCCGGGGGGCCGCGACGCAGGAACGGCCGCCGGACATCGAGTACCTGGTCCAGGTGGCCCGGTCCGCTGAGCAGCTTGGCTTCGAGGCCGTGCTCACCCCGACCGGGACCTGGTGCGAGGACGCCTGGCTGGTCACCGCCGCGCTGACCAGGGAGACCCGGCGGCTCAAGTTCCTGGTCGCGTTCCGGCCCGGGCTGACCTCGCCGACGCTGGCCGCCCAGATGGCGGCCACCTACCAGCGGCTGTCCGGCGGCCGGCTGCTGCTCAACGTGGTCACCGGCGGCCAGGCCGACGAGCAGCGCCGGTTCGGCGACCACCTGTCGCACGATGAGCGCTACGCGCGGACCGCGGAGTTCCTGGCCATCGTCCGCGGCGCGTGGGGCAGCGAGCCGTTCGACTTCGACGGCCGGTACTACCAGGTCGAGGGGGCGACCGTGCTGCGCCCGCCGGACCCACTGCCCGGCATCTACTTCGGCGGCTCGTCCGCCGCGGCCGGCCCGGTCGCCGCCGAGCACGCGGACGTCTACCTGACCTGGGGTGAGCCGCCGGCCCAGGTGGCGGAGAAGCTGCGCTGGATCCGCGAACTGGCCGCGGCCCAGGGCCGCACGCCCCGCTTCGGCATCCGGCTGCACGTGATCACCCGGGATACCGAGGAGGACGCCTGGACCGAGGCCAGCCGGCTGCTCGACTACATCGACCCGGCCGAAATCACGAAGGCGCAGCGCATCCTCGGCGCCAGCGAGTCGGTCGGCCAGGACCGGATGCGCGCGCTGCACGCCGCCTACCGGCATGGCGGCTCCGCGCAGGACCTGGAGATCTACCCGAACCTGTGGGCCGGCGTCGGCCTGGTCCGCGGCGGCGCGGGCACCGCCCTGGTCGGCAGCCACGAGAAGGTGGCCGACCTGATCGAGGAGTACGCCTCGCTCGGCATCACCGAGTTCATCCTGTCCGGTTACCCGCACCTGGAGGAGGCGTACTGGTTCGGCGAGGGCGTGCTGCCCGAGATCCGCCGCCGGGAGGCCGCCGCGGCCAACTCCGGGCGGCAGCAGATCCGCGCCAGCGCCTGAGCCCGAAGGAGGACCGTGTGACCGACCGGCAGCTGCACTTCAACGCATTCCTGATGAGCTCGGGGCATCACGAGGCGGCCTGGCGGCTGCCCGAGAGCAACCCGTTCGCGAATGTGGACCTGGCGCACTGGCGCAACCTGGCGCAGATCGCCGAGCGGGCCAGGTTCGACTCGCTGTTCCTGGCCGACAGCCCGGCCCTGTGGAACAGCGCCAAGCACCGCCCGGCCGGCGCGCTCGAGCCGACCGTGCTGCTCACCGCGCTGGCCGGGGCGACCAGCTACATCGGGCTGATCGCCACCGCGTCGACCACCTACAACGCCCCGTACAACCTGGCCCGCCGGTTCGCGTCGCTGGACCACATCAGCGGCGGGCGGGCCGGCTGGAACATCGTGACCACCGCCGAGCGCACGTCCGCGCAGAACTTCGGCCTGGATGACCGGCCGTCGCACCGGGAGCGGTACGAGCGCGCGGCCGAGTTCGTGGACGTGTCCATCCGGCTGTGGGACAGCTGGGAGGACGGCGCCGAGCTGGGTGACAAAGCGGCCGGCCTGTACGCCGACCCGGACCGCATCCACCGGGTGGACTACCAGGGCCGCTACTACCAGGTGCGCGGCCCGCTGAACGTGCCCCGCTCGCCGCAGGGCCGCCCGCTGCTGGTGCAGGCCGCTCGTCGCAGGACGGCCGGGAGTTCGCCGCCCGCTACGCCGAGGCGATCTTCACCGCGCAGCAGACGCTGGCCGACGGCCAGGCGTTCTACGCGGACATCAAGCAGCGCGCCCGGCGGCTGGGCCGGGACCCGGACCTGGTCAAGATCCTGCCCGGGATCGTCCCGGTGATCGGCTCCACCGAGGCCGAGGCACACGCGCTGGCCGACCAGCTCGAGGAGCTGATCATCCCGGAGTATGGGCTGGCCCAGCTGTCCCGGGTGCTCGAAGTGCCCGCGGACACCCTGCACCTGGACCGGCCGCTGCCGCCGGAGGTGTACACCAGGCCGCGGGTCGAGGGCGCGCAGAGCCGGTTCGATCTGGTCACCGAGCTGGGCCGCCGGGAGAACCTGACCGTCCGCCAGCTGCTCGGCCGGCTCGGCGGCGGCCGCGGGCACCGCACCTTCACCGGCACCCCGGAGCAGGTCGCGGACACCATCCAGGACTGGTTCGAGCGGGGCGCCGCGGACGGGTTCAACGTGATGCCCGCCGCGCTGCCGTCCGGGCTGCAGACGTTCGCCGAGCAGGTGATCCCGATCTTCGCCAAGCGCGGCCTGTTCCGCACCGAGTACACCGGCCGCACGCTGCGCGAGCACTACGGCATCCCCCGGCCGGACAGCCTGTTCGCGGCGCCGCGTGGCCACGGCGTGCCGGCCCCGGTGGGCTGAGATGGCCCTCTTCTCCCGGCCCCGCGGCAGCCCGGCTCTGCCTGAGCCGGCCGCGGGCCGCGGGCCGGTCATCGCGATCATCGGCGGCGGGGCCAGCGGCACGCTCACCGCCGTGCACCTGCTGCGGGGCGCGGTGGCCCGGCACGTCCCGCTGCGCATCGCCCTGATCGACCGGCTCGGCCGGCACGGGCTGGGCCAGGCGTACGCAACCACAAACCCGGACCATTTGCTGAACGCCCCGGCCGGGCGGATGAGCGCCCTGGCCGGCGATCCGGATCACCTGGTCCGGTGGGCGGCCGGGCACGGATTCCCCGCGCCGGGCTTCCTGCCCCGGCCGGTCTACGGCCGCTACCTCCGGGACCTGCTGGGCGACGCGCAGTTGCGGGCCGCGCCGCTATCCCGGCTGACCGAGCTGACCGCCGACGTGGTGGCGGTCAGGCCGGGCACCGGCGGACGGCCGGTGCGGCTGGTGCTGGGCGACGGCAGCTGCCTGGAGGCCGATATGGCCATCCTGGCCAGTGGCAATCCGCCACCGGTGGCACCGATCCCGGTCCCGGCCAGCCCGCGTTTCGTGGCTGACCCGTGGGCGCCGGGAGCGCTGGACGCGGTGGCCGACGGCAGCCCGGTGGTGATCATGGGCACCGGGCTGTCCATGCTGGACGTGGCCATGTCGGTGACCAGCACTGGGGGCCGGTCACCGGCCAAGGTCACCGCGGTGTCCCGGCATGCCCTGCTGCCCCGGGTGCACCGGGGCATGCCCGCCCCGGGCGGAGACAGCGTCTGGCTGCCCGCGCTGGCCGGCCCGCCGGGCCCGGTCCGGCTGGGCGACCTGATCTGGCAGGTCCGGGCGGCCATGACCAGCCGGCCGGAGCAGTGGCAGGACGTGATCGACGCGCTCCGGCCGGAGGTGCCCAGCCTGTGGCGGCGGCTGAGCCCGGCGGACCAGCGGGTGTTCCTGCGGCACGTCGCGCGGTACTGGGAGGTGCACCGGCACCGGATGCCGCCGGCCACCGCGCAGCGGATCACCGCGCTGCGCATCGCCGGCCGCCTCCGGGTGCTGCCCGCCCGGGTCACTGCGGTCACTGAGCAGGCCGGGCAGTTGCGGATCAGCGTGGCGGCCGGCGGCGCAGAAAGTCAGCTGGCCGCGGGCTGGCTGATCAATGCGACCGGCCCGGGCGCGGACATCACCGCCACCACTGACCCGCTGCTCCGCGACCTGCTCAGCCGCGGGCAGGCCCGGCCGGACCGGCACCGGCTGGGCATCGACGCCAGCCCGGACGGTGCCGTGCTGGACAGCGCGGGCACGCCCAGCGCGACCCTGTTCACGCTCGGCCCGACGCTGCGCGGGCTGCGCTACGAGACGACCGCGATCCCGGAGATCCGGGACCAGGCGGCCGCCCTGGCCGGGCAGCTGACCACCGCGCTGGCCGCCCGGTACCGCCCCGGCAGCGCCGCCTGACCCCGCCGGGCTGACCTGGCCTTCGTTGTTCGCTCGCACCACGGGAGCGGCACATCGCTGTTCCCGGTGCCATCGACATGTCCGCCACCAGGGCAGATGCTGGGGTTAACGGCGATCAAGGCCCGCACCGGAGGTGGACGATGGCCAACCTCGCACAGCTCCTCACCGACCAGGCCACTAAGCAGCCCGAGCATCCCGCGATCCTGGCCGGCGACCGGGTGGTCAGCTACGCCGAGTTCGACGACGCCACCGCGCGCGTCGCGTCGTTCCTGCTCAGCCAGGGCTTCCAGGCCGGCGAGCGGACCGGGGTGATGCTGGCCAACACACCGGAGTTCTGCATCGTGTGTTACGGGGTGCTCCGCGCGGGCGGCACCGTGGTGCCGATGAACCCGCTGCTCAAGTCCCGGGAGGTCGAGTACTACCTGAGCGACTCCGGAGCGGGCCTGCTGTTCGCGGCGGCGGACTCGCCCGGGGAGCCTGCCGAGGGCGCGGCCGCCGCGGGGGCCGGCTTCGTCCCGGCGGGTGCCGCCGACCTGGCCGCGCTGCTCCAGGACCAGCCGCCCGCACCCGGGGTGGCCGATCGCGCGGACGACGACACCGCGCTGATCCTGTACACCTCGGGCACCACCGGGCAGCCCAAGGGCGCCGAGCTCAGCCACGCCAACCTGCGGACCAACGCCCAGCTCAGCGCGGAGACCCTGTTCAGCCTGAGCCCATCCGACGTGGTCATGGGCTGCCTGCCGCTGTTCCACGTGTTCGGGCTGACCTGCGGGCTGAACACGGCGGTCAACTCCGGCGCCGCGCTGGCCCTGCTGGCCAGGTTCGACCCGGGCCAGGCGCTGGAGATCATCCAGCGCTGCCGGGTCACCGTGTTCGAGGGCGTGCCCACCATGTACGCGGCGCTGCTGCACCACCCGGACCGGGACCGGTACGACCTCAGCTCGCTGCGGGTCTGTGTCAGCGGCGGCGCCGCCCTCCCGGTGGAACTGCTCCGCGGGTTCGAGGCGGCGTTCGGCACCATGATCCTGGAGGGGTACGGGCTGTCCGAGACGTCTCCGGTGGCCTCGTTCAACCACCCGGACCGGGAGCGCAAGCCGGGCTCGATCGGCACCCCGGTGCGCGGCGTGCAGCTTCGCCTGATCGCGCCGGACGGCACCGACGTGCCGGCCGGCGAGGTGGGCGAGATCGCGGTGCACGGGCCGAACGTGATGAAGGGCTACTGGGGCCGGCCGGAGGCGACCAAGGAGGCCATCCCGGACGGCTGGCTGCGCACCGGGGACCTGGCCCGGCAGGACGAGGACGGCTACTTCTTCATCGTGGACCGGAAGAAGGACCTGGTCATCCGGGGCGGCTTCAACGTCTACCCGCGGGAGATCGAGGAGGTGCTGTACGAGCACCCGGCGGTCGCCGAGGCGGCGGTCATCGGCATCCCGCACCCCACGCTGGGTGAGGAGATCGGCGCGGCCGCGGCGCTCAAGCCCGGCGCCAGCGCCACCCCGGACGAGCTGCGCGCGTTCGTGAAGGCGCGGGTGGCGGCGTACAAGTACCCGCGGCACGTCTGGCTGGTGGACGCGCTGCCCAAGGGGGCGACCGGGAAGATCCTGCGCCGCGAGGTCAGCCCACCGGAGGGCCTGGTGCCATGACCTCGGCCCAGGACGCGCGGCCCCGGGACGGCCAGCCGGACGCACCCGCCGACACCGCGGGCCCGCTGGACATGCTGCTGGCCGATGCCGCGCTCGGGCCGGCCCGCCGGTTCGTGCCCGGCATGGCCATGGCCCGCTTCGCGGCCCGGCTGGCCAGCCGCCCGCAACTGCTGGCCAGCCGGCTGGGCGGCCTGGGCGCGGAGCTGGGCCGGATCGCCGCCGGGCAGTCGGAGCTGGCCGCCGGCCCCAAGGACCGCCGGTTCACCGACCCGGCGTGGGCCGGCAACCCGGTGCTGCGCCGGGTGCTGCAGGCCTACCTGGCCGGCACGGCCACGCTGGCCGACCTGCAGGCCGACGCCGCGCTGGACTGGGCCGACCGGGAGCGGGTCGGCTTCCAGCTGACCAACCTGGCCGAGGCCCTGGCGCCGAGCAACAACCCGGTGCTGAACCCGGCGTTCTGGAAGGCGGCCATCGACACCGGCGGCGGCAGTGTGCTGGCCGGCGCGCGCCGGCTGGCCGGGGACCTGGCCACCCCGCCGCGGGTCCCGTCCATGGTCGAGCCGGACGCGTTCGAGGTGGGCGTGGACCTGGCCGTGACCCCGGGCTCGGTGGTGCTGCGCACCCCGGTCTTTGAGCTGATCCAGTACGCGCCAGCCACCGAACTGGTGCGCGAGCGGCCGCTGCTGGTGGTGCCGCCGGTGATCAACAAGTACTACATCGTGGACCTGGCCCCCGGCCGCAGCCTGGTCGAGTACCTGGTCTCCACCGGGCAGCAGGTCTTCATGATCGCCTGGCGGAACCCGGACGTGCGGCACCGGGACTGGAACCTGGATACCTACGGCGAGGCGATCCTGGCCGCGCTGGCCGCCGCCCGGGACATCACCGGAGCGGACTCGGCGCTGCTGCTTGCGCTGTGCTCGGGCGGGATCCTGGCCGCCATGGTGGCCGCGCACCTGGCCGCGACCGGCCAGGATGACCAGCTGGCCGGGCTGGCCCTGGCCGTGACCGTGCTGGACCAGGCCCGGGCCGGGCTGCCCGCGGCCCTGCTCGACCAGCGCACCGCCCAGGCCGCGATCGCCGCGTCGGCGGCCCGCGGCTACCTGGACGGCGCGGCGCTGGCCGAGATCTTCGCCTGGCTCAAGCCCGGCGACCTGATCTGGACGTACTGGGTGAACAACTACCTGCTCGGCCGCCCGCCCCCGGCGTTCGACATCCTGTACTGGAACGCGGACACCACCCGGATGCCGGCCGGCGTGCACCGGGACTTCATCGAGCTGGCCCTGGGCAACAGCCTGACCGTGCCGGGCCAGGCCAGCATGCTGGGCACCCCGGTGGACCTGGCCGCGGTCAGCACCGACGGTTATCTGGTGGCCGGCGCCGCGGATCACCTGTGCCCGTGGCAGTCCTGCTACCGCAGCACCCAGCTGCTCGGCGGGGACAGCCGCTTCGTGCTGGCCCGCAGCGGGCATATCGCGTCCATGGTCAGCCCAGTCGGCAACGCCAAGGCGGTCTACCGGACCGCGCCGGTCACCCCGCCTGACCCGGACGACTGGCTGGCCGCGGCCAGCACCGAGCAGGGCTCCTGGTGGCCGGACTTCGCGGCCTGGCTGGGCGAGCGGAGCGGGGCGGAGAAACCGGCCCCGGACTCCCCCGGTAGCCCAGAGCTGCCACCCCTCGAACCCGCGCCGGGAAGCTATGTCTTCGACCGCTGAATCCCAAAACGGCGGGGAGTCGCTGTGGGCCCGGCGCGCGGCGCGCCGGGCCCGGCAGCGCTCGGTGACCCGCACCGTGGTGGTCGGCCGCACCCCGCTGCGCATCGCGGTCCGGCCGGGCACCGGCAACGGTCCCCCGCTGCTGCTGGCCAACGGCATCGGCGCCAGCCTGGAGACGTTCGACCCGTTGCTGGCCGCCCTCGACCCGGCCATCGAGGTCATCCGGTTCGACGTGCCGGGCGTCGGCGGCTCGCCGCTGCCCGCCCGGCCGTACCGGTTCGGCACGCTGGCCCACCTGCTGTCCGGGCTGCTCGACCACCTCGGCCACGAGCAGGCCGACATCCTCGGCATCTCCTGGGGCGGCGCGCTGGCCCAGCAGTTCGCGCTGTCCGAGCGCCGCCGCTGCCGCCGGGTGGTCCTGGTCGCCACCGGGACCGGCGCGCTGATGGTGCCAGGCAACCCGTGGGTGCTGGCCACGCTGGCCACCCCGCGCCGGTACCTGGACCCGGGCTACACCCGGCAGATCGCCGGGCAGCTCTACGGCGGCAGCGCACGGCAGGATGCCGACGGGGTGCTCAGCGTGCTGCACCGGTGGACCCGGGTCGGCCCGTCCCGCGGCTACCTGTACCAGCTGGCCGCCGGGGCCGGCTGGACCTCGCTGCCGCTGCTGCCGCTGCTCCGCCAGCCCACCCTGGTCCTGGCCGGCGACGACGACCCGATCATCCCGCTGGTCAACGGGCGCATCCTGGCCTCGCTCATCCCCCATGCCCGGCTGCACACCTACCACGGCGGGCACGTCGAGCTGGTGCTGCGCCCGGACCTGCTGGCCCCGCTGGTCAGCGAATTCCTGACCGAGACCGGCCCGCCGTCCGCAGGGAGGTAACGCCGATGCAACCTGATGCCGACTTCTATGGCCTGGAACAGCTACTCGACGATTCCGAGCGAGCTGTGCTGCACCGGGTACGGGCGTTCATGGAAAAAGAGGTGGCACCGGTGATCAACCGGTACTGGGTCACGGCCCAGTTCCCGCACGAGCTGATCCCCGGCCTGCGCGGGCTGGGCATCGCCGGGCTGCCGTACCACGGCTACGGCTGCCCCGGGGGGCGGCTGCTGCTGGACGGGCTGGTCGCGCTGGAACTGGCCCGCACCGACCCGTCCATCGCCACGTTCTGCGGCGTGCACGGCGGGCTGGCCATGGGCTCGATCTACGTCTGCGGGTCGGAGGAGCAGAAGCAGCGCTGGCTGCCGCCGATGGCCCGGATGGAGCTGATCGGCGCGTTCGGGCTGACCGAGCCGGACACCGGCTCCGGCGCGGCCCGCGGGCTGACCACCACCGCGCGCCGCGATGGCGACAGCTGGGTGCTGCGCGGGCAGAAAACCTGGATCGGCAACGCGACGTTCGCCGACCTCATCGTGATCTGGGCCAAGGATGCCGAGGACGGCCAGGTCAAGGGCTTCGTGGTGGAGCAGGGCGCGCCCGGCTTCAGCACCCAGAAGCTCGAAGACAAGATCGCGCTGCGGGTGGTGCAGAACGCCCGGATCACGCTGGACGACGTCCGGGTGCCGGAAACGAACAGATTGCAGAACGCCCGCTCGTTCAAGGACACCGCCGAGGTGCTCCGGATGACCCGGGCCGGTGTCGCCTGGATGGCCACCGGCTGCGGCCGGGGCGGCTACGAGCATGCGCTGGCCTACGCCAAGCAGCGCGAGCAGTTCGGCCGCCCGATCGGCGGTTTCCAGCTGGTCCAGGACCTGCTGGTGAAGATGCTGGCCAACACGACCGCGTCGGCCGCGCTGTGCGCCCGGCTGGCCGGGCTGCAGGAAGCCGGCCAGGCCCGGGACGAGCACTCCGCGCTGGCCAAGGCGTTCTGCACGATGCGGATGCGCGAGACGGTCGGCTGGGCCCGGGAGCTGATGGGCGGCAACGGCATCCTGCTGGAGCACAACGTGGGCCGGTTCGTCGCCGACGCCGAGGCCATCTACTCGTACGAGGGCACCCGGGAGATGAACACCCTCATCGTCGGCCGGGCCATCACCGGCCTGTCCGCATTTACCTGACCGGTCAGCCGGGCTGCTGCCGGGCGGCCTCCAGGGCCAGGCACAGCTCGGCCACGTCGCGCGGCGCGGTCAGGCTGCGGCCGGTGGCCGCGCTGATCCGGCGCAGCCGGTGCCGCACCGTGTTCGGGTGCACGAACAGCCGTTCCGCCGCCTGGCTGGCCGAGCCGCCGCTGTCCCGCCACGCCGCCAGCGTGTCCAGCAGCAGCGCCCGCTCCGCGTCGGGCAGCGCGGCCAGCGGGCCCAGCACCGAGCCGGTCACGTGCCGCATGATCTCCGGGCTGCTGGCCGCGACCACCGCCAGCGGGGCCTGGTCGAACTGGGTGACCGCGGGCTGGCCCGGGGCAGCCGCGGTCATCGCGATCCGGGCGAACCGCAGCGCCTCGCCGGTGTCCTCCAGGGCCTGATACTGCGGGCTGATCCCGATCCGGTGCGCCGAGCGGCCGGTCAGCAGCGTGACCAGCTGGCCGAGCTGCCGGGGGGTGCGCAGCACGACGATGCCGACCTGCAGGTCGGGCAGCAGCCGCCAGGCCGAGGAGATCCCGTCGGCCCGCAGCCGGTTCTCCGCGTCACGGATCGCCTGGCGGCCCAGCTCCGGGACTTCCGCAGCGACCACCACGTACGGCCCGCGCCGGGTGATGCGCAGGATCTCCGCGGCCTCCCACAGCGTTCTGGTCTCGGTGATCCGCCCTTCGAGCAGCGCGCCGACCAGCGCGGACCGCTCGTGCTCCTGGCTCAGCACGCGGGCCGTCATCGCGTCCCGGTAGCCGGCCGACATGGCCTCGATGAAGTTGGTCTGCAGGGTCCACACCTGCGACGAGGCCCGGACCAGGGTGGCGCTGTCCGGCGACCCGCTGCTCTCCGCCTCGGCGACGAAGCACTCCCAGATGTACCGGGTGCCGACCCGGTAGGCGTCCATCAGCGCCGGCAGCGGCACGTCCGCGTCGGCCCGGCGGCGGCCGTTCTGCTCGGCGGGTGAGATGTCCCGCCAGGACGGCGCGCCGAGCGAGCCGAGCACGTACTCCAGGTGCGCCCGGCAGCTGTCCCGCAGCTCCCCGGGTGACACCGTGGCCTGGTCACGGTAGTAGCTGACCTCCGCGGTGATCCGCTCGGCCATCTCCGTGGCCAGCGCACCGATCCGCTTGGCCAGCACCCGGCCGAGCTCGGCCAGCGGCTCGTCAACGGCCCAGTCATCTGGTTCCAGCCCCATTGCCAGATGATAGAAGGCCAGCCCGGCCCGGGTACATGACCGGAATGTCCGCGCCGACTATCAGGTTCACGCAGCGTTGTCCGGTCGAACGTAGACAACCGGGGGCCACCAAGTTGACCATGGAAACATTGATCCGTACGTCTCGGTAACTGGAGGCCGACATATGTCCACCCCGATTTCGAGGGATATCGGCGACGAGCTTGGCCGGATCGGCCGGCACTGGGGCTGGCTGCTGTTCTTCGGCATTCTGATGGTGGTGGCCGGGGTGTTCGCGGTGGCCTGGCCCGGCCCGACCGTGGTGGTGCTGGCCATCCTGTTCGGCATCCAGATCCTGGTGTCCGGCATCTTCTCGTTCATCAACGCGTTCGCCGCCGACGAGGCCAGCGGCAGGCGGGTGTGGAACGTGATCCTCGGGCTGCTTGGCATCGTGATCGGGCTGTACGCGATCCGGCACATCATCGTGTCCGTGGTCGCGCTGGCCCTGCTGATCGGGATCTACTGGGTGGCCTACGGGATCTCGCGAGATCTACACCGCGATCGCGCACAAGGAGGCGCCGCACCGCGGCTGGCTGGGCTTCATCGGCACGCTCAGCGTGATCGCCGGCATCGTCGTGATCATGTGGCCCGGCATCTCGCTGGTCACGCTGGCCTTCGTGCTCGGCTTCTGGCTGATCGTCTACGGCATCATGGAGATCGTCGTGGCCTTCCGGGTGCGGTCCGAGGTGCACCACGTGCAGCACATGGTGACCAACCCCACCTGACCCGGACGGCGGCTGTCAGCAGGCACCCGTAGGGTGGCTGCCATGACGGCAGCGGACACGCAGCAAGCGAAGGCGAAGCGGTTCCGGGCCCTGCACGAGGGCCCGGACCTGCTGTTGCTGCCCAATCCGTGGGACGCCGGGTCAGCCCGGCTGTTCGAATGGCTGGGCTATGCCGCGCTGGCCACCACCAGCGGCGGCTTCGCCGCCACCGTCGGCCGGCTGGACGGCGGGGTGACCCGGGACGAGGCGCTGGCGCACGGCGCCGGGATCGCGGCGGCGGTCAGCCTGCCGGTATCCGCCGACCTGGAGAACGCGTTCGCTGACGAGCCCTCTGGCGTGGCCGAGACGATCCGGCTGGCCGCCGCGGCCGGGCTGGCCGGCTGCTCGGTCGAGGACTACACCCGGCGCGACGACCAGCCGATCTACGACCCCGGGCTGGCCCGGGACCGGATCGCGGCGGCGGCCGAGGCGGCCAAGGGCAGCCCCGGACCGCTGGTGCTCACCGCCCGGGCGGAGAACTACCTGCACGGCCGGCCGGACCTGGCCGACACCATCAGCCGGCTGCAGGCCTACCAGGAGGCGGGCGCGGACGCGCTGTACGCGCCCGGGCTGACCAGCCTGGACGACATCCGCACCGTGGTCCGCGAGGTGGACCGGCCGGTCAACGTGCTCGCCCTGGCCAGCGGCCCGGCCATGCCGGACCTGGCCGCGGCGGGCGTCCGCCGGGTCTCGGTCGGTTCCGCGTTCGCGCAGGCCGCGTACGGCGCGGCCGTCCAGGCCGCCCGCGAGTTCCGCGACCAGGGCAGCTACGCGTTCTTCCCGCTGGCCGCCGAGGGCCGCGCCGCCATCCGTGACGCCTTCGGAGGCTAGCCGGATGATCCGAACTGAACGGGAACCTTGATCACCTGTCCGCTGGACCATGAGCGCGCGCCTGGGGCGGCTTGCCAGATGGTGAGCTGTGTGCGGTGGACGGCGAGGGCGTTCCACCCGCCGGCGGGCCCTGCCGCTAGTGTCACGGTCCCGGTGGGCAGGACCGGCCAGGTCTGCCAGGAGCTCGCGCCGCTGGTGATAGTGGCGGCGTGGCGGTCGCTCAGGATGACGGCCAGGCTGCTGCCTGATCCTGACGATGACGCGGTAAGCGTGGCGCGGTTCAGCGGCAGGGCCGGCGACAACGTCCAGTGCGTGCCGCCGTCAGTGGACCAGGCGGCTAGCAGGTGGGCCGATGGCGCACGTCCCGCGGCGAGCATCGCCGTGGTGGTCCCGCCCCTGGTGGTCAGGCGGAGCACCGTAATGGGCTGGTGGGTGTAAGCAGCGGGTAGGTGGGGCGCGGTCAGCTGCCATGACCCACCGGTGTGGGAGAAGATCCCCACGGTTCCAGGACGGGTGCAGCTAGCGGCCAACATGGGCTGCCCGGATGAGCTGAACGTGGCGGCGGTAAGGCTGCCCAGCCCGCACCGGGTGCCTGCCGGGGAATCGGCGATGGCCTGGCGGGTGGCCAGCCGGGTCCACGCCGTCCCGCCCGGGCCGGACGTGTCGGCGGTGCCGTCACCGAGCAGGGCCAGCAGATGGCCGCTGGCCGGGTCCGCGGCCAGGGCGCCCGGGACATCGGCCAGGGCGGCGTCGAGCAGGCCGGGTGACCAGGCCCGGCCGGTATCCGTGCTGGTGGCGAGCGGCGAGTAGGACAGGTGCTGGCTGGGCCGGAATCCAGCCAGCACCGATCCGGCGGGCAGCCCGGCCAGGACCAGGCCGCCGTTGCTGGCCACGCCGGGCGGGGTGGCCAGCCGCCAGGCGCTTGATCCGGTGGGGCGGACGAACAGCTGCCAGAAGTTGTTGTGGTTGGCGGCCGAACCACCCAGCACCGCGACCGCCCAGGTCCCGGACTTGGTGACCAGCGAGGTGGCCAGGGACGGTGGGGTGGCCTGGTGGGGCTGGGCGGGGGCCTGGCCGGCGGCGCTGCCGCAGCCAGCGGCCAGCAGCGCCGCCGGCCAGCGAGGCGGCAAGAAGGTAGCGGCGGTTCATGACGACCTCAGCGCGTTGCGGGCGGCGTTGGCGAGCAGCACGGCGAACGAGGACTTGGTGGCGGTGGTCCCGGGCCCCGGATCGGTATCCAGTTCCTCCCGGACGCGCCCGGACTGGTCGATCACGTAGGCGAGGTCCGGGTGGCCGATCATGGACCCGGCGGGCAGGATCTGCGCGGTGATGCCGTACTCCGTCCAGACCTGCCGGAGTTGCGGGACGGTGCCGGTCAGGTACAGCCAGTTGGGCACCTGGGTCAGCCGTTCCTGGCGGTCGAACGCGCGGGTGAAGGCGACCTGGTGGTAGACGGGGTTGGCGACGACGGCGACCAGTTCGACGTGCCGCGCGGTGGCCCCGAGGAGCTGCCCGGCGGCGCGGAACTCCTGGGCGATCAGCGGGCAGTCACTGGTGCATACCGGGTCCAGGAAGGTCAGCAGGACGACTTTGCCGCGCAGGCTGCCCAGGCTGACCGTACGGCCGTGCTGGTCGGTCAGCTGAATTGGCTTGGCCGCGAAGTTCAGTGGCGCTGCGGACCCGGCGATGGCCTCGGCCAGGATCGGGTCGGCGGTCGGGCTGGCCTGGGCGGCGGCCATCGGGGCGGCGCCCAGGATGATCAGCCCGAGCGCGCCGAGGGCGGCGACGGTGCCGATGCTGGCGGTGGCCAGCGCCTGGCGCAATGAGGCGGGCCGGACCCGGTCCCGCCAGCCTGCCGCTGGGGCCGGGATGGCTGGTTCCGCTGTCGCGGGAGGGCTAGCTGGCTCCGCTGTTACCTTGGCCGTGGCCGGTACCGCGGTTGGCGCTGGGCCGGGGGTGAGGGCGAGGTAGCCGCTGATGGCCAGCAGCGCGAATGGGAGCATGCTGTTGGGGTCGGTGCCCAGGCCGCCGAAGAACCCGAAGTCCTCGATCAGCACCCAGTCCGCCAGGCACACCACGGTGAAGACGATGACCGCGGGGCGGACCAGCCGTCGCTGGCCGGTCACGAACACCGCACCGATGACCGCGAGCACGACCACGGTGAACAGGTTGACCGCGAAGCCGTGCGCCTCATCGAAGCCGGTGAATGCGTTGACCCAGCTGGACAGGAATCCGGGCTGCGAGGTCTGGGCCATGCCGCCGGTCATGCTGGCCAGGGTGCCCGGCTGCCGGTGCACGGTGCCCTGCCAGAACCCGCGTCCTGGCCAGGCCTGCAGCACCGCCATGCCAATCAGGAAGACGCCGGTCCCGGCGAGAACGCTCCGGCCGATCCACGGGCTGCGCCAGGTCCGCTCGGGCAGCGCGATCAGCGCACCGGCCGCGGCGTAGATGAGCACCGCCCCAGGCGCGCCGAACAGCCAGGTCAGCCCGGGGGCGAAGATCCCGCCGAACGACTCGCCGAAGACCCAGACCACCAGGCCCCAGCCGATGCTGGCCAGGCCGGCCAGCCGGGACAGCAGGCCGCGGGGTGCGGCGAGTATCCAGAGGCCGATCCCTATCTGGATCCACACTGCGGACGCGCCGGCCTGCATCGGGTGATACGACCAGTTGGTCCCGGCCCAGTTCACCACCTGCTGGACCCAGTGCGGGGAACTGGCCGCGGTGGGCTCGATGACCTGCGAGGGCAGCCCGATGGCCATCTTCGGCTGGGCCTGCAAGATCCCATCGAACACCCAAATCAGGCCGAACCCGATCCGCAGCACCTGCCGCCAGGACGGCTCGGCCAGGGCAGCGGGCCGGAGTCCCGCCGGCGGCGGCCTGGGCGGGCAGCCAGGCCCGCACGCTGATCCAGGCGAAGCCGAGCAGGAAGAAGATCAGCAGGGCGATGATGCCCTGGTGCACCAGCGCGGCCTTGAACGCCGCGACCACGGTCGGATCGTTGACGTTGATCCCCGAGTTCATCCCAGACATCAGCTCACCTGTTCCTGCGATTGGCCGAAGTGCCGCAGCCGGACGCTGTTGGCCACCACGAACGCCGAGGACAGGGCCATCGCGGCGCCGGCGATCAGCGGATTGAGGAATCCGGCCGCAGCCAGCGGGATGGCCGCGATGTTGTACCCGAACGCCCAGGTCAGGTTGCCGCGGATCACCCCCAGCGTGGCCCGGGCCAGGCTGATGGCGTCCGGCACGGCGCCGAGATCGTCACGCAGCACGATCAGGTCCGCGGCGCTCATCGCCACGTCGGTGCCGCTGCCCAGGGCGATCCCCAGGTCAGCCGCGGCCAGGGCGGGCCCGTCATTAACCCCATCGCCGACCATGGCTACCCGGTGGCCCTGGGCCTGCAGATCCCGGACCACCGTCACCTTGTGATCGGGCAGCGCTCCGGCGATCACCTCATCGGTGCCCGCCTGGGCCGCGACGGCCGCCGCAGTGGCCTGGCTGTCCCCGGTCAGCAGCACGGTACGCAGACCGAGGCCGCGCAGCCGCGCGACCGCTTCGGCGGCGGATCCCTTGATGGTGTCGGCCACCGCGACCGCGCCGCGCACCTGGCCATCCCACCCGGCTAGCACCACGGTGCGACCAGACTGCTCCCAGCGGCGGCACTCACCGGCCAGGTCCGCTGGGATGACCAGGCCCAGATCGGTGAACAGGTGCTCGCGCCCGATGGTCACATCGTGGCCATCCACCGACCCGCGGGCCCCCAGCCCGGGCATGGCCAGAAAACCGTCCGCCTGCGGCAATGTCCCTGGTTCCTGCTGGGCCGCCGCGGTGATGGCCGCTGCCACCGGATGCTCTGATGCCTGCTCCACCGCCCCGGCCAGTCTGAGGAGCACCTCGCGGTGCACGCCATCAGCGGGCAGCACATCGGTGACCGCCATGCCCGCGGTGGTCACCGTCCCGGTCTTGTCCAGCAGCACCGTGTCCACCGCGCGCGAGGCCTCCAGCGCCTCGTAGCGCTTGATGAAGATGCCCAGCCGCGCGCCCCGTCCACAGGCCACCATCAGCGCCGCCGGGGTGGCCAGGCCCAGCGCGCACGGGCAGGCGATGATCAGCACGGCCAGCGCGGCACTGAACGCGCGCTCCACCGGGCTGCCCGCCAGCAGCCAGCCGGCCAGCGTCAGCCCGGACGCCACCAGCACGGTGGGCACGAACACCCCGCAGATCCGGTCAGCTAGCCGCTGGATGGCGGCCTTCTGCGACTGGGCCTGCTCCACCAGGGCGACCAGGTGCGCGAGCTGGGTGTCGCGGCCCACCTTGACCGCACGCACCACCAGCCGCCCGGACACGACTACCGTGCCCGCGGCCACCATGTCCCCCTCGGCCGCGTCGGCCGGGACAGATTCCCCGGTCATCATGCTGCGGTCCACCGCGGACTGCCCGAACTCCACCTCACCGTCCGCGGCTATCCGCTCCCCGGGCCGGACCACGAACCGCTGCCCCACCCGGAGCGCCGCGACCGGGACCTTGTGCTCGGTCCCGTCTAGCTCCAGCACACACGCGTCCTGCGCACCGGCCGCGGCCAGCTCCCGCATCGCGTCCCCGGCGTCCCGCCGCGCCTTGGCCTCATACACCCGGCCCGCCAGCAGGAACGTGGTCACCGACGCGGCGACCTCCAGGTAGATGCCGCCGCCGGACGCGTGCAGCAGCAGATACCACGTGCTCAGCCGCCCCTGCCCGCGGTCCAGCACGAACATCGCGTACACCGACCAGCCGCAGGCCGCGATGATGCCCAGCGACACCAGCGTGTCCATTGACACCGACCGGTGCCGGGCGTTCCGCAACGCGGCCTGATGGAACGGCCACGCACACCACCCGACCACCGGCGCGGCCAGCACGATCAGCACCCACTGCCAGCCCGGGAACCGCGACCAGGGGAACAGCGACCACAGCACCGACAGGTCACTCAGCGGAATGAACAGCACCAGCGCCACGATCAGCCGCCGCCGCAGGTCAGCCACCCGGGCCGCGTCCGCCCCGGCGGCCGCTCCCGGCTCGGCACCCGCCTCAGCAGCGCCGCCGCCAACCATCTCGGCGCGGTAACCAGCCTGCTCGACCGCGTCGATGAGCTGCTGCACCGGCACCGCCGCCGGTGCCGTCACGCTGGCCCGCTCGGTCGCCAGGTTCACCGTGGCCGTGACACCGTCAACAGCGTTAAGCCTTTTCTCGACCCGGGCCGCACACGACGCGCACGTCATCCCCACGATCGAAAATTCCAGCTCCAGGGGCGCGGATGATGCCTCCCCCGTGACCGCCGCAGATGACACCTGCCTAATCCCGCCTTCCAGCACTAACCCGGCCAGCCATTCCGGATTCCGTCACGTCCGCCAGTAGCGGCACGTCCAGCTGGACCTGCGGCGCTAGCGGAGCAGCAGCCCGGGTGCCTGGCCGCCATGCCTGGGAAGCTACACGACGAAAGTAAAGCTAAGTTCAACGTGGCAAAAATGTAATCTTTATCATCACCGGAAATACCCCGCGAGGGTTTCACACATACCGCCAGGGGGTTTCCCAAATACCCCTGGGGGGTTTAGCGTGACGGCTTTCTGCCGAGTAGCATCCCGGTGTTATGCGGCAGCACGAAAAGCGAGGGGGCTGAGGTGGCTGGGCCATCCTGGCTAGCCGGCCTGCTCGCCGCCGCCATGATCCTCACCGCGGGCTACGCCGCAAGCCGCCTGGCCGCCGCCCGCCTGCTGCGGACACCAGCCGAGGCCGACACCGACGCACTGCACGCCCTCATGGGCATAGCCATGGCCGGCATGTTCCTTCCCCAGCTCCGCGTGCTGCCCAGCAGCGCCTGGGCGGTGGTGTTTGGCGCGGCGGGCACCTGGTTCGCGGCTGGCGCCATCCGCGCCCGCCGGACCGCGCCGCGCCCGTGGCAATGCCGGTTCCCCGTTCCGCACCTGGTGGAATGCATGGCCATGCTGTACATGCTGCTGGCACTGCCCGCCAGCCCGCGCACGCCAGGAATGGCTATGCCCGGGATGGCCAGCCCAGCCGCGGCAGCGGGTTCCCCAGCGCTGGCGCTGGTCCTGGCCCTGTTCATGCTCGGCTACCTGCTCTGGACCACGGACCGGCTGGCCACTGGCGCCCGGGCCGCAGCAGCCCCGGCCACCACGCCCCAAACCCAGCCTCGGCCCCTGGTCACCGTCCCGGCCGGACCGTCTGGCCAGGTCGCTCATCTGGCCAGCCCCACCGGCACACCAGGCGCCACCGAGGCGCCAGAACCGCGCCCGCCGTCCGGGCATCCACTGCTCGCCGTGCGGTACGCAGAGTGCAGCAAGATCGTGATGAGCATCGCCATGGGCTACATGCTCATCACCATGCTCTGATCCCCTGCCGGGGATCGATTGTCCAGGGCCTGCCCGACGGCGTAAGCCTTGAGCCAGCGGCGACGACCGGTCAGCCGTCCAGGCTGAGCACCATGGTCGGGCGTTCAATAACGTGGTCTTCGCGCAGCGGGCGGACCGCGGTGCCGATGGCGAAGAACTCGGTGGTGTGCGAGCCCCAGGTGTGGCTGTGCTGCCGGAGCTGTACCCCGACGATGCCCTCCGCGTGCAGCTGCTCGGCCTCGTCCTGCATCCGGCTCATGGCCAGCTCCCGGGCGTCGTACAGGGCCTGGGTGAACTGCTCCAGCTCCACGTTGCGGCCGATGTTGCTGACCTTGCTGCCGATCCGCTGGTGCGCGATGTGGTACACGCAGGTGCCCATCACCATGCCGAGCGGGGCGTAACCGGCCCGGATCAGCGTCCAGAAGTCCTGCCCGGACAGGTCCGAGGTGAACGGCTGCTTCTTGATGTTCCGCCATTCCGTGACCCCCCCGCCGCCCGCGCCCGGCTCGGCCTTGACCGCGGTGCCGACCGCGATGAACTCGGCGATGTCGGCGCCGAACTCCTTCAGCTCGACGTCCAGCCGCACCCCGACGATGCCGTCCGCGCCGAGCGCGTCGGCTTCCGCCTCCATCCGGGTCATGGCCAGCTCGCGGGCGTGGTACATGGCCTGCGACAGCACGTCGAGTTCCTGGTTCCGGCCCCACCGGCCGACCTGCAGCCCGACATGGTAGATCGAGCTGCCCAGCACCAGCCCCAGCGGGCGGAACCCGGCCTCCCGCACCAGCAGGAACTCGTTCACCGACAGGTCTGAGGTGAAGATCGAGCCGGGCCGCCCCGGCCGCAGCTCGGCCAGCCTGCGGATGGCGTCCTGCGGGACTCCTTCCGCACTCAGCTCAGTGCTCTGCTGGTCGGTCATCAGCTCTCCTCAGATGCGTTCTGCTGTCACGTCAGCGTCCCAGTTTGACCCGGGCGGCCTGCCGTCGCTGCGGGTCGAGCGACAGAATGGCGAGCGGCGGCGGCGGCTTGCCCTCCGCGGCGAACCGCACCGCAGCCGTGCCGATGATGGTCACTTCCACGACGTGATCCTTGCCGTGCTCCTGCATCGGGCACTCCCGCTCGTGCACCCGCATGTCCATCCGGGACACCACAACGGCCTCGCCGCCCAGCCGGCGCACGTCCCGTTCCAGTTGCTGCCGCGCGTCGTGCCGGCTGTCGTTGACCAGCTCGGTGTACCCGACCACCTCGGCGTTGCCCGCACCCCAGCGGGTCTGCCCGACGGTCAGCCAGTCGTCGTGCCGCGCTCCTACCGAGATGCCCAGGGCCAGCCCACAGGGCACCCAGCCGGCATGGATCAGCTTGGCGAAGTCCTGCCCGGACAGGTCCGAACTGAACGGCTGCTTGAGCGGCGCCGCCCCGGGCGCCCGGACCGCGGTGCCGATGGCCTTGAACTCCAGGCCGCCCGCCGGGAACGAGCCGATGCTCAGGCTGACGCCGACGATGCCGTGCCCGCCGAGAGCGGCGCACTCTTCCAGCATCCGGTTGATGGCCTGGTGCCGGGCCTGGTACATGGCCTGGGTCAGCGGTCCGAACGAGCCGTAGCCGCCCTGCCCGGACACCTGGGTCACGCTGCGGTAGGCCTGCGCGTACCCGTAGCCGGACCACGCGCCCGGGCAGTTGTACCCGCCGGTGAAGCCGATGTTGTAGACGGCCGCGCCGAGCACCTGGCCGACCGGCTCGAAGCCGGCGCTGCGGATGGCCGCGAACTCGTCGCTGCTGAGCGCGGAACCCCAGGTCCCGCTCTGCCGGATCTCGGCCAGCCGGGCCCGGGCAGCCGTCGGAAGGTCACTGCCCGCGCGGTCCTCGGCCACCGTGCGCCCCTTCCGGCATCGTCGCAGAACCAACGATACCCGCCGGTTCCCCAATCACCGATGATCGCGGGGCAAGCCCGGCCGTCTGATCGCGGGCAAGCCCAGCCGTCTGGTCGCGGGGAAGCTCAGTCGTCGTCGGCCTCATCCCACTCCTGGTTCCGCTCCCGGACCAGCTCCAGGGCGTTCTGCGCTTCTTCCTTGGTGGCGTAGGGCCCCAGCCGGTCCTTGCCGGGGCAGCCCGCGCCATGCTCGACCGTATTGTGCGTGAGGCAGTACCACCAGGCGTCGTCATCGTCCATGCGCACTAGACTCGCAGACCATGGCGACTCTGCTCCACCCTGGCCGGCTCTCCCCGCCGCGGCGCGTGCCCGCCGACATCCCGCGGCCGGAGTACGTGGGCCGCAAGTACCCGAAGACCGGCGAACCGGACGTCAAGGACGCCGGCACCATCGAGCGGATGCGGGTAGCCAGCCGGCTGGCCGCCCAGGCCCTGCAAGAGGTCGGGCGGCACGTGGCGCCCGGGGTGACCACCGACGAGCTGGACCGGGTCGGCCACGAGTTCCTCGTCGAGCACGGCGCCTACCCCAGCACGCTGGGCTACCGCGGCTACCCCAAGTCGCTGTGCACCTCGCTGAACGAGGTCATCTGCCACGGCATCCCGGACGACACGGTGATCGCCGACGGGGACATCGTCAACGTGGACATCACCGCGTACCTGGACGGGGTGCACGGGGACACCAACGCCACGTTCCTGGCCGGCGACGTGGACGAGGAGTCGCGGCTGCTGGTGGAGCGCACCCACGAGGCCATGATGCGCGGCATCCGGGCCGTCGCCCCCGGCCGCCCGCTGAACGCGGTCGGCCGGGTGATCGAGTCCTACGCGCGCCGGTTCGGCTACGGGGTGGTCCGCGACTTCACCGGGCACGGCATCGGCACCACGTTCCACTCCGGCCTGATCGTGCCGCACTTCGACGACCCCGGCGTGCACCTGATCATGGAGGAGGGCATGACGTTCACCATCGAACCCATGCTCACCCTGGGCACGATCGCCTATGACGTGTGGGACGACGGCTGGACCGCGGTCACCAAGGACGGCAAGCGGACCGCCCAGTTCGAGCACACGCTGCTGGTCACCGGTACCGGCTACGAGATCCTGACCCTGCCCTAACCCTGGTCAGCCCGGGTGCGCGGGCACCCGGTTGCCCGGGTGCCCGCGCGCCGGTCACCGGCCGCTAGTGGGCCAGCGCGCTGACCAGCTTGAACCCGTTGACGGTGCCCAGGCCGCTGGCCATGTCGTAACCCGGCACGGCGTCGAAGCCGGGCACGGTGTAGGTATGACCGTTCTGCGTGAACGTCACGGTGTTGTTGCCGATGGTGATGTCGGGGATCCCCGCTGACCCGGAGCCGAGGGCGTACAGCGCGGGGTTGAGCAGGCCGAGGTCGTGGTGCGCCGCCTGGTCGGCGATGGCCACGATACCGGCGAACTGCGGCGACGACTCGCTGGTGCCGCCGACGATGTAGAACGCCGGGCCGGCCTGCCCGGCGAATGACGTGTACACGAGGGCCCCGCCGTTGACGGCGGCGCTCAGGCTGACGTCTGGCGTCCCGCGCCACCGGCCCACGATGCCGGCCACGCTGTTCTGGTAGAAGGGCCGGCCAAAGACGTGGGACGGCCCGCCGCTGCCCGCCACGGCGGTGCCGAACACGGTGCTCTCGTTCCACACGTTGTCCGGCAGCAGGCGGTTGCCCTGCGCGTTGAGGTGCAGTTGCAGGCCACCGACCGAGGTCACCAGGGGGTCGCTGGAGGGCCAGGCGACCACCCGGTGGGTGTACAGGGTCACGCCGTTGAAGTGGTCATTCGACACGCCGGTGTCGCCTGAGCTGGCGAGCACGGTCACGTGGTGCACCAGGGCGTTGAAGTACGCGCTGCGCAGCCGGAAGATCGCGTGCGGGCTCGGGAAGGTCTCCTCGGTCGCCCCGAAGCTCTGCGAGATGACGTCGCCGAGGTGGCGGTTGATCGCGTAGTTCTCGGCCGCCACGATCTGCGGGAAGCCGACGGTGCCCTCGGTCTCGGCCACCGGCGTCTCGAGCAGGACGATGTTGGCGCCGGGCGCCATCGCGTGCGAGTACTCGACGTCGAGCGACGTCTCCAGCGCCCAGCCGACCATGGTCGAGTTGCTCGGGTCGAACGGGGGCACCGCGCCGACCGGCTGCAGCACCCTGAAGTGCGGTGGCGGCGGCAGGTGGAAGGCCCGGTCGAAGGTGGCCAGGTCGGCCCGGATCGTCGGCGAGCCGTACGAGTTGACGATGATGATCGTCTTCCCGGCGCCGTCCAGCCCCCGGGCGTACAGCGGCTTCAGGTTGTAGGCCTGCTGGAACTGCGCCGGCCGGTAGCACGCGAACCCGGTCTGGACCACGCACTGCGCCGTGGTGGGCGGGTGCGACCAGTGCGCGCCGTTGAGCACGATGGACATGGGCGCCGCGACCGCGACCCGGCTGGCGGGCGCGGCACGGGATGCTCCGGGCGTCCCGAATGCCGCGATCAGGGCCAGGCTGGCGGCGGCGCCGAGCAGGCGATAACGCATTTCCCACCTCCTGTGTCAGCCTCCGCTGCACCAGCAGCACCAAGGCGTTACAGGCGGAACAGCGCACCCCTCCTTTGCAGTAGCTCGCTTCGCGACGCGATGCCTACGCCTTAAATGCGCACAGCCCTGGGCCACAGTCGTTGCGGCGGGGGCATTTGCATACGGACGATACTCGTGCGCAGGTTCGGGCGTCAATGCCCAGGTGGGAACTGTGATCACCGCGTCTCACCTTTCGCCAGACTACTGGATGGGATTTCAGGAACCTGCCCGCAGGCGACCCGAAGAAAGGCACATTCAATGTGGGAGGCGGCTGGCCGCATCTACTCTTTCCCAGTAACCGCGCATGGCGAATTCCGCTGCTGAAATGACAGATTCGCCGACTGGCCACGGGGCATGGCGGATCCCCGGCCGGGGTACGCCGCGCGGCCACTCTCTCAGGCCGGATGGCTTCGCCAGCGCAACGCCAGTACCGCGGCGATGACGAGCAGCAGCAGCGCAGCCACCATCGCGGCGCCGGCCAGCGTCAGCTTGGTGGTGGAGTGGTGCACGGCGTCGATGACCCCTGGTGCTGGCCCGGGCGCGAAGCGGGCCGAGACGGCCAGCGAGCCGGGCCCGGTGGGCGCGGTAACCGGGACCTTGGCCAGTGCCGCCGCCTGGTGCAGCGCGCCGTCCGGGTTGAGCAGGCCAAAGCCGACCTGCGTGGCGTAGCCACTGCTGGGGTGGTCCCGGGCCGACCGGGCAATGGCCAGGTTGACCAGGCTGGCCGGCAGGTGCGGGTAGACCGACTTGATCAGTGCCACGGTCGCGGTCAGCCAGGCCGCCGATGCGAGGCTGTCGAACATCTCATATCCCTGGCCGAGCGGCCCGGACACGGTGAGCGCGTTGGCCGGCGCGGCGACCAGGATGGACTCGTTAGCCGGGTAGCGCATGCCGTGCGGAGGCTTGGGCAGCCCGGGCAGCACGACCGAGGCCGCGCCAAGGACACCGGGCAGGCTGTCCGGGACCGTGCTCACCGACGGCGGCGCGTTCCGGAAGGTGAACTCGGGGCTGATCACCACCGCGTTCCTGGCTGTCGCGTACTCGACCGCGCTGTCCAGCACGGCGTCGTCCTGGAACGACTCCTCGGACACGTAGATGACCTGGGCGCCGTGGCTGGCCGCGTACCTGATGGCCGCGCCGATGTCGCGCTGCCAGGTACCGCCGCCCGCCCGGTTGGGGACCTTGATGGACAGGATCCGGGCGGCGGGCGCCAGGCCGACCGTGCCGGCCGGGTTGCTGCCGCTCGGCCCGCGCCCGGCCACGGCCGACGCGAACACCGTGCCCTCCGCGGGCGTGTCCCCGGCGACCTTGCCGAACGACGGGCCGGTGGTCACCACGCCGGCCAGCCCGGGCGCGGATGGGTTGACGCCGCCGTCCAGCACCGCCACGGTCACCCCCTGGCCCTTGCTGATCTGGAGCGCGGCCCGCAGGTCGCGGGTCAGTTGCCGGGCGGCCGGCGAACCGAAGCCGGAACCGGCCGGGGCCGCCTGGCGCGGCCGCACGCGGGCGCGGCGGTGAGGGCCAGCAGGCTGACCGGGGCGGCGGCCAGCGTGGCCCGGAGCCGGCGGCTCAGCATCGGATGTCCGCCCGCGAGCACGGTGGGCCGCCTGCGGTGAGCACGGTGATCAGCCGGCTCAGCACGCCGCTGCCCAGCCGCCGGGGCTCGGTGGTCAGGTCGCCCGTGCCGCGCCGGCCGTCGGTGAACCCGGCCGCGTACAGGAAGGCGTACGGCCCGCTGCCGGGTTCCGCGTGGAACCAGCCGCGCTGCGCATCGCCGTAGCCGGCCGCCCGGGTGCCCGGGAAGCTCACCGCCCGGACCCCGGCGTGCCCGGGCTGGATGAGCAGGTCGGATACGGCGCTCTGCGCCGCGGATGTGCTGCGCATGACCACGACGCCGACCGTCACGGTCAGCGATCCGGAACTGTCGGTGTAGCTCGCGCGCAGCACGGTGCGGCAGCCGCGTGCGCGGAAGATGGCCGCGACCGCCGGGTCGAGCGCGGCCGCGCAGGACGCGGCGGGCGCGATGCCCACCCGCAGCGCCGTGGTCTGCTGCCTGCCCGCGCTGACGTAGCTGATCGTGGCCGGGAACAGCCGGCCGGCCGGCAGCCGCTGCCACCGGGTGGCGATCTCGTCCCGGCCCGCGGCGGCCGCTTCCGCCGCGGTGGCCGGCCGGGTGAGCTCGGCGTGTAACGCGAACCCGCCGATGGCTAACCCGGCCACCCCAGCCAGGGCCAGGGCGACCAGCAGCGGGGTGTGCCAGCGCGGGCGGCGCACCCCCGCTAGCGGGTGGCGGCCGGGGCCGCTACCGGGATCAGCGGAGGTTCATCCGCATGATCTGACACGCTCAAAAAGGTACGGCCGGATGGCCGGAAAAGCGCGTTTTGACACGTTACGGTCCGGTCTCAGTACCGGGCTCCGGTTCGGCGCCGGCCGGCCGGTCCGTCCCGGCCGCTAGTTCCGGCCCGGCCACACTCTCCGGCCTGGTCCGCCCGGGCTCCACCGGGTCCGCCGGTTCGATCAGCCCGGCTGTCCCAGCCCGCCCCGGGTCCGCCGATTCCAGTAGTTCGATCAGCCCCACGTTGCGCATCGGTGGCAGCGCCGCGGCGCCGTACCGTGCCGCCGGGACGGCCGGGTCCACCGCGGCCAGCCGCCGCCGGTCCCGCACCGTGCGCACGGTCAGCAGGGTCAGCACCACCAGCGCGATGATCACCCCGGCCGCGCCCGCCGCCGCCACCCCGGCCAGCGCCGCGATCCGCGCCCGGTCGCGGTGGACGACCTGGACCGGGCTGGGCGCGGTCGCGAAGCGGCCGCGGGCGGCCAGCCCGGCGGCCGGCCGGGCCGCGGCCAGCCGCGCTGCCGCGTGCAGCGCCGCCACCGCGTCCACCTCGCCGAACCCGGTCGACGGGCTGTACCCGCCCGCCGGGCGGCGCCGCGCCGAGCTGATCAGCGCCTGCGCCACCTGTGCCGGGGACAGCCGGGGGTAGGCCGACCGGATCAGCGCCGCCACGCCGGCCACGAACGCCGACGCCGGGCTCGTCCCGCTGGCCTGCAGGTAGGTGCCGCCCGGGCCGGCCCCGATGATGCTGACCCCGGGCGCGGACAGCTCCACCGACGAGTTCCGGTCGGAGAAGGACGCCCGCTGGCCGGCCTGGTCCACCGCCGCGACCGAGATCACCCCGGTGAACGCGGCCGGGTACGAGTACGGCGTGTAGCCCGGGCCGGGGCGGCCGCTGTTCCCGGCGGACGCCACCACCAGCACGCCGTGCGACACCGCGTAGCCCAGCGCGGCCTGCATGCCCCGGCTCGCGTCGCCGGTGCCCAGCGACATGTTGATCACCTGGGCGCCGTGCTGGGTGGCGTACCGGATGCCGTCGTTGATGGCGTTGGCATACCGCGGGTTGGTGTTGTACACGCTCAGCCCCGGCTCCTGGTCGTCCAGGATGACCCGGACCGACAGCACCCGGGCCGCCGGGGCGACGCCGATGATGCCGCCGGACCGGCCCGGCCCGCTGCCGTGCCCGGCGATGAGCGAGGCGATGAACGTGCCGTGCAGGTGCGGCGGCTGGTACCCGGGCGGGTCCGCGCCCACCGTGTAGTCCGGCCCGGTGGTCACCGAGCCGGCCAGGTCGGCGGCGGTCGCGTCCACCCCGGTGTCCAGCACGGCCACGGTCACCCCGCGGCCCTGGCTCAGCCGCCAGGCGGCCGGTGCCTCGATGGCCTGCAGCTGCGGCTGCTCGGCCGACCGCACCTGGGCCGCCACGCTGTCCGGGCCCTGGGCCGCGGCCCCGGTGAGCACCGTGATCCCGGCCAGCGCTAAGCCGGGCACGGCCAGCCGGGCCCGGCGGCTCAGCATGACCACTGCCGTCCCGCCGCGCAGTCCACCACCGCGGGCCGGTTCAGCGGGGCCAGGATCGCGTCGGCCAGCTGTCCCGCCGCGGCGAACGCGGTCGGGTTGTACTGACCGGTGGCGGCGGCCGGCCGCCCGTCCGCGTAGCCGGCCACGGTCAGCAGCACGTACGGCCCGTCCTGCCGGGCGCTGGCCGTCTGCCGGGCGTCATCCGCGAACCGGGCCGCCGCCGTGCCCGGGAACGCCAGCGCGCGCAGCGCGGCCCGCGGCGGCCGGGCCGAGGGCAGCCCGCGGTCGAACGCCCGGGCCTTCGCCGGGCTGGCGAACGCAAGTACCCCGGTGGTGTAGACGACTCCTTGCAGCTCATCGACGTAGCTGGCGCGCAGCCCGGCGCGGCAGCCGTCCCGGCGGGCCGGGACGGCCAGCGCCGGGTCCAGCGCGGCCGCGCACGTGTCGTCCGGTGAGATGCCGACCCGGCGGGCCGTGTCGTTGTTCAGCAGGATGGTCGTGTAGCCCAGGCTGGCCGGGAAGATCCGGCCCGCGGGCCAGGTCCGCCACCGGCGGGCCACCGCCACCGCGGCGGCCGCGGTGCGCTCCGCCGCGGTGGGTGGCCGGGTCTGCTCCGCGATCGCCGCCCGCCCGGCCAGCACCGTCACGACCAGGCAGCACACCCCGCCGCATGCGATGAGCGAGATGGCCAGCCCGCGGTGACGGGCCCGCGCGGTTCGCGGGCTGGGCCCGGCGTCGTGGTCAGCCCACGCCTGGCCGGGACCCGGTTGGTTCACCTGCCAAGAATACCGCCGGCGATGGCCGGTCACCGGGTGCCGAGCGGCCGTGGTCCAGCGTCGGCCGGCCGGGCAGCCAGGCCAGCCAGCGCGGGAAGTACCAGGTGCGCTCGCCGCACAGGATCAGCGCGGCGGGCACCAGGATGCCGCGCACCACGGTCGCGTCGATCAGCACCGCGGACGCCAGCCCGACGCCGATCATCTTCAGGTCGATGATGGACAGCGTCGCGAAGATCGAGAACACCGCCACCATGATCACCGCCGCGCTGGTCACCACGCCGGAGCAGGTCGCGATGCCGCCCACCACCGCGTCGCGGTGCGGCTTGCCCGCGGACCGCAGCTCGCGGATCCGGCTCAGGATGAACACGTGGTAGTCCATGCTCAGCCCGAACAGGAACACGAACATGAACAGCGGCACCCAGTCGATGATCGCGCCGAACGAGGTGAAGCCGAGCAGGCCCTGCAGCCGGCCGTCCTGGAAGATCAGCGTGATCAGGCCGTAGGCCGCGCCGACCGAGAGCAGGTTCAGTCCGATCGAGATCAGCGGGATGAGCAGCGACCGGAAGGCCAGCGCGAGCAGGACCAGGGCGAGCAGCGCCACCACGGCGAACACGATGGGCGTGCGGGAGTGCAGCGCCGCGCTGAAGTCGTAGCCGTTGGCCGTGTTCCCGGTGACCGCGTAGCTGGCCCCGGGCACCTTCCCGATCGTGCCGGGCAGGATCCGGTCGCGCAGCGCCAGCAGCGCGCTGCGGGACACCGTGTCCGAGCCGTTGCCGGCCAGCGGGACCGAGATCACCATGCCGCGGCCGTGGCCGACCAGCTGTGCGGTGACCGGACGGTGGATCACGCCATGAGCCGACGCGGTGGCCTGCAGCGCGGCCACCTCGGACCGCATCGCCCGGCCGGACACGTCGCCGCCGGTCACCACCACCTGGGCCGGGGCGGGCCGCCCGGGGAAGGCCCGCTGGATCTTTTCCAGGGTGTGCACCACCGGCAGCCGGGACGGCAGGTCGATGGCTGGGGCGCCGGTGCGCATGCCGAGCGCGGGCACGGCCAGCGCCAGCAGGCCCAGCGCGGCCACGCCGCCGAACAGCAGCGGCCGGCGCACCACCCGGCGGACCAGCGCGGCCCACACCCGGGACGGCCTGGCCTGGGTGCGGCGGCGGCCCAGGAACGGAATCCGGCCCCGGTCCGCCCACGGGCCGAGCAGGGACAGCAGCGCGGGCAGGAACGTCAGCGAGCCGACGACGGTCACGCCGACCACCATGATGGTGCCGACCGCGATCCCGGTGAACAGGTCGATCCCGGTCAGCAGCAGCCCGGCCATGGACACCATCACGGTCAGCCCGGAGACCAGGATGGCCCGGCCGGAGGTGGCGGCGGCGGTGGCCAGCGCCCCGGGGAAGGAGGCGCCGGCCGCCCGTTCCTCGCGCTCCCGGCGCAGATAGAACAGCGAGTAGTCGACGCCGACCGCCATCCCGATGATCAGCACCACCTCGCCGGTGCTGGAGCCGATGGGCAGCCACCGGCTGGGTATCGCGAGCAGTGATACGGCCACCATCACCGCGCTGCCAGCCAGCAGCACCGGGATGCCCGCCGCGATCAGCGCGCCGAACACCGCGATCAGCAGGATCAGCGTGATCGGCACCGAGGTCAGCTCGGCCTTGTGGAAGTCCTGGCTCATCACCGTGTTGGCGGCCTGGTCGGTGCTGGCGTCGCCGGCCTCCTGGACCAGCAGGCCCGGATGGCTGGCCTGCACCCGGGCCACCGCGGCCAGGTCCGCGTTGACCGTGCTGTCCGCGCTGGCGTTCGGCCCGGCTACCTGGAACGTGACCAGGGCGGTGCGCCCGTCGGCCGAGATCAGCGCCTGGCCGCCCGGGCTGAGCGGGGACCGGATGTCGGCCGCCGCCCGGGGCAGCCGGTGCAGCGCGCTGACCACCTCGGCCACCGCGCCGCGCAGCGCCGGGTCGTGCACGTATGAGCTGCCCGGGCCGGCCTGCCGGGCCTGGATGAGCACGCTCTCCGCGGGCGGCGTGACCACGTCCAGCTTGCTCAGCATCTGCTCGGCCTGGCCGGACTGGCCCGGGTCATACTGCGGCTGGCTCTGCGTGCCGAGCAGGTGGCCGCCGAGCAGCGCCACCACGGCCAGCACCAGCCAGCCCGCGATCACCGCGATCCGGTGCCGTGCGCTCCAGCACGCGATCCGCTCCACCATCGGCGCCCGCAGCCGCCCCCCGCCGGGCCCGTGCCCGCCGGGACCGGGCCGCCCGCCGGGGCCACGCCGCCCCGGATCGGGCTGCGGTTCCGGGGCAGGCGCTGGCGGCAGTTCCGGCAGCGGGTTACGTACCTGGGGCAGGGCAGGGTTGAGCAGCTCGCGCATCTGGCCTCGGGGGGTCGGGGCGGCTGACTAGTACGGCAGCTGTAGCTGACGTTCGCGTCAGGGATCCCGGCCAGCATGCCAGACTTTTCTGACACTGACGTCAGCCTCCAGGGATTCTCCGAACTTTTACAGCTAACCCCCAGCTTCCCGGAGGGCGGATCCGCGGCAGGAGTGCAGGATGTGACACCTGGTGCAGCCGTGCGCGTCCAGCAACGACATGGCAGTTGGTACCGGGGGGGACAGCCACCACCCCCGCGAGGTCCCCCGGGTCAGGACCGTGGCCCGGTCCCGCCGTATGGCGGGACCGGGCCTGGTCCCCGCACCCGGGCCGCCCCCCGGGGGGTCAGCCCTGCCTAACGGCAGGCCCAGCCGTCCCCGGGAGGAGCGCCGTCCCGGCGACGGGCCCGGCGCCGGGCCCGGCCTGCCCGAAGGGGACTACGGGCCGGCCGGGCAGCCAGCGCAGCCAGCGCGGCAGGTACCAGCTCCGCTCGCCCAGCAGAGCCAGGCAGGCGGGCAGCAGGATGCCGCGCACCACGGTCGCGTCGATCAGCACGGCGGCGGTCAGCGTCAGGCCGAGCATCTTGAGCGAGACCAGGGCGAGCGTGGCGAATATCGAGAACACCGCCATCATGATCAGCGCCGCGCTGGTCACCACCCCGGCACTGCTGGCGATGCCGCCCACCACCGCGTCGGAGGTGCTCACGCCACGGCCGCGCAGTTCCCGGATCCGGCTCAGGATGAACACGTGGTAGTCCATGCTCAGCCCGAACAGGAACACGAACACGAACAGCGGCACCCACGGCACGATCGCCCCGTAGCTGGTGAAGCCCAGCGGCCCGGCCAGGTGGCCGTCCTGGAAGATCAGCGTGAGCAGGCCGAACGCGGCGGACACCGACAGCAGGGTCAGCGAGACGGAGAGCAGCGGGATCAGCACCGAGCGGAAGGCGATCAGCAGCAGCACGAACGCCAGCAGGGCCACCACGGCCAGCACCAGGGGGGTACGCCCCCGCAGCACCCCGATGTCGTCGTAGTTCTCCGCGGTGTTGCCGGTTACCGCGAAGCTGACCCCGGGCACCCGGCCCAGTGTGTCGGGCAGCACATGGTTGCGCAGGTCGAGCAGGGCATGGTTGGACACCGCGTCGGTGCCGTCACCGGCCAGCGGGACGCTGACCAGCACGGCCCGGCCGCCAGCCACCGACTCGGCCTGGATCGGCTCGCGGATCGGCCCGCTGGCCGAGGCGGCCGCGCGCAGCTGGCCCAGCGCATGGGCGACCTGCGGGCTGGCCAGATCGTGGCCGGTCACCACCACCTGAGCGGGCGCGGGCCCGCCGGGGAACGCGCTGTTGATCCGGTCGTAGGTGGCCACGATCGGGATCTTGCTGGAGAACCCGCCGTTCGGCGGGTTGCCCAGCCGCAGCCCCAGCGCGGGGGCGGCCAGCGCGAGCATGGCCAGCGCGGCCACCGAGCCCCAGGCGGCCGGATGCCGGATCACCCGGCGGACCAGCGCGGCCCACAGCCGGGACGGGCGGGCCGCGGTCCGGCGGCGGCCGAGGAACGGGATCCGGCCCCGGTCCGCCCACGGGCCCAGCCAGGACAGCAGTGCGGGCAGGAACGTCAGCGAGCCGACCACCGCGACACCGACCACCGCGATGGTGCCCAGCGCCATACCGGTGAACTCGCTGACCCCGGTGAGGAACAGCCCGGCCAGTGCGATCATCACGGTCAGCCCGGACACCAGGATGGCCCGCCCGGAGGTGGCCGCCGCGGTGCGCAGCGCCGCCTGGGTGCTCGCTCCCCGCGCCCGTTCCTCTCGCTCCCGGCGCAGGTAGAACAGCGAGTAGTCGACGCCGACCGCCATCCCGATCAGCAGTACCACCTCGGACGTGCTGGAATCGATGGGCAGCCACTGCCCGGGGATGGCCAGCAGCGCCAGTGCAGTGAACACCGCCGTCCCGGCCAGCAGCACCGGGATACCCGCCGCGATCAGCGCGCCGAACACGCCGATCAGCAGGATCAGCGTGATCGGCACCGAGGTCTCCTCGGCCTGCCGGAAGTCATGGCTGACGATCGCGTTCGCGGCCCGGTCGGCGCTCGCGTCCCCGGCTTCGGCGATCAGCAGGCCGGGATGGCGGGCCTGCACCGCGGCCACCGCGCGCAGCGCGGGCACGACCGCCTGGTCCTCCTGGCTGGTGCTGGCGGGCACGGTGAACGTGACCAGCGCGCTGTGGCCATCGGCCGAGACCAGTCCCGCGTGGCCCGCGCCGAGCGGCGTGGCGATGTCCCGGGCCGAGTGCGGCAGCGTAGCCAGCGCGGCCGCCACCTGCCGGGCGGCGCGGCGCATGGCCGGGTCGGTGCGGAACGTGTGCCCTGGCCCGCCGCTCCCCCGCGGCTGGATCAGCACGTACTCGTGCGGCGGGGTGGTGAAGCCCAGCCGTTGCAGGGTCTGCTCGGCCACGCCGGACTGGCCGGCGTCGTTGGACGGCAGGTTCTTCGACGGCAGCTGGTGGCACGCCACGAAGACGACCGCGACGAGCAGGAACCAGCCGAACACGGTGGTCTTCCGGTGCCGGGCGCTCCACCCGGCGATCCGCTCGACCACCGGCGCGCGGGATCGGGGCGGCTGCTCGCGAACTGGTCCGGTTTCTGGCAATACTGAACTAGACGGCTGGCGCATCATGGCCTTCTCTCTCAGGGCGGTGCGTGAGTCGGTCGCAGTCCCTCACCCATGAGCTGATCCCTCATGGGTGAGGGCACGGCGTCAGTTCGCTGGATGCATGGGATGCGGGTGCAGCGGTTCTGGGTGCAGCGGGCCCAGCGGGCCCGGCCTGGCGAGCACCTCCCTCGCTTGGGCCATCGGGTCGGCGGGCGCGCGCAGCAGCGCGCTGGCAATCCGCGCATGCAGCCGGGCGGTGCCCACCAGCACGTAGTTGAACAGCAGGAACAGCACCAGGAAGATCCCGGCGGCGATCAGCGCCTGGTGCAGGTTGCCCACGAACCAGCCCCAGGAGCCGGAACCGCTCGGGCCGTTCGGGAAGTAGCCGAACTGCAGGCCGTGCGCGGACTGCCCGTTGTTGAACGTGCCCACCGGGGCCCAGTACCAGAGCGGCACGGTGATCCCGGCGAGCAGGATCAGCCAGACCAGGATGACCGCGAAGTCCACCGTCCACAGCAGCGGGAACAGGGCGAACAGGTAGGCGAAGTCGCGCCAGGTGGCCGGGTCGGACCAGCGGGTGCGGACCTGGCCGAGGATGCCGGGCCGCCGCGCGGCCCGGTACCCGCCATGGATCGGGCCGGCCAGCACCCCGCGCAGCCGCCAGCGTTCCGCGTTGGCGCAGCCGCGGATGACCCCGGCCGCCGCGACCAGCAGCGGGATGCCGGCCAGCGTGATGCACAGCACGGCCGCGGTCAGCGTGGCCGCCAGGACGGCGGCCCACATCAGCCAGCCCCACACCAGGTAGGCGAGCAGGCACCAGGCCGCGCGCCAGGTGCTGCCCGTCACCAGCTGGTGCAGCGGGTTGCCGTACAGCCGCAGCCGGGTGTTCATCCCACGTCCCGCATCAGCTGCTCGACCGCCCGCACATGCTCGCTCAGCTTGGCCAGCTCGGTGCGCAGTTCCTGCTGGTTGGCCACGGCTTCCTCGGCCAGCTTCCGGTAGTTCGCCATGGCCACCGCGTCGGCGCGGTGCGCCTGCAGCCGGAAGTAGGACCAGACGATGATCGCCGCCGCCGCGCACACCGCGAGCGGGATGCCGAGGCCGATGATGATGCCGGCGGTGGCACTGCTGCTCAGTTCGGCCAGGTGCGCGGTGGCCAGGTGCGCGGCCATCATCGGCTGTCTCCGTCCGGCTCGGGCTCTCGGGTGTCCATGTCGTCCCCTTTCGCGCTGCCGTCGTGCAGCGCCGTGATGATCGTTTCGGCGTTGAGATGCAGGTCGAACGGCGCCAGCTCGAAGTACTTCATGGCCTTGCCGTCCGCCGACAGCTCCAGATGGCCGGCCACCAGCCCGGCCTTCTCCAGCTTGTCCAGGTGCATGTAGAGCAGCGGCCGGGACATGCCGAGCCTGCGGGCCAGCTCGCTGACGTGCACCCGGCCGTCCCGCAGTTCCGCGACGATCCGCAGCCGGTGCGGATTCGCCACCGCGGTGAGCACGGTCAGCAGCTCGTCACTGGTCAGCTTGACTCCCCGGATGCGAAGCTCTCTTTCACCTGTCATAAAAAACTTACATGTGGAAGAGAAGACTCGTCAAGGACGGTCGGCGATGATGTCCCCATGGGAGACCTGATCCTGCTCCGGCATGGCGAGACCGAGTGGAGCAAGGCCGGCAAGCACACCGGCCGCACCGACATCCCGCTCAGCCCGGAGGGCAAGGCGGCCGCCGCCGCCCTGGCCCCGGCGCTGACCCGGCGGCACTTCGTGGCCGTGTTCAGCAGCCCGGCCCAGCGGGCCAGGGACACCGCCGAGCTAGCCGGGCTGACCGGCATCACCATCGACCCGGACTTGCAGGAGTGGGACTACGGCGGCTACGAAGGCCTGACCACGCCGCAGATCCGCCAGCAGCGGCCCGGCTGGTATTTGTGGCGCGACGGCGTCGTGCCCAGGGACGCCGAGCATCCAGGTGAGAGCGTTAATCAGGTGGGGGCCCGTGCCGATGCGGTGCTGGCCATGGTGCGGCCGCTGCTCGACCAGGGTGACGTGGCGCTGGTCTCGCACGCGCACATGCTGCGCGTGCTCACCGCCCGCTACCTCGGCCTCGACCCGGACTGCGGCCGCCTGTTCCGGCTGGGTACCGGCACGCTGTCGGTACTGGGCACCGAGCACGACATGCCGGTCATCCTGACCTGGAACGTGCCCCCGGTGGGCTTCGAGTAGCGCGGCCGGGTCAGCGCGGCCGGGTTTCCTCCTCGATCCAGCTCAGGAACGTCGCGGCCCCGGCCACGATGGGCGTGGCCACAATCTCCGGCTCGTCGTAGCTGTGCCGCTGGGTGAGGAAGTCGGCCAGTTCCTGGTACCGCGCCGCGGGCAGCTTGAGCATCAGCAGCCACTCCTCGGCCCGCTCCAGGTCACCTTCCCACCAGAACGTGCTCACCACCGGCCCGGCCACCTGCGCGCACGCGGCCAGCCGGGCCTGCACGGCATCGCGGCCCAGCTCGATGGCTTCGGCGCGCGAATCCGTCGTGGTCTGCACCTGGAGGTACCGCACCGCCCCGGCGGCTGGTTCGGTCATCGCCTCGCCCGCCGCCGTGCTCGTCGTGCCGCCGTGACCTGCCACCTCACCGATGGTACGCCCCGCCCTGGGCGGGCGGCAGGATCCTGGACCGGTATCACCCGGGCGACCTGCGGCGTTACGGTTCCGCCCGGGGTGCGGCGGCCTGGCCGCGGCCGCCGCCGAGGAACGATTCGACGAAGTCCGGGCTGGCCGACAGCTCGGCCGGGGTGCCCGCCATCCGGACCTCGCCGCCGCCGAGCACATAGGTCCGGTCCGAGATGGCCAGCACGGCCCGGGCCCGCTGCTCCACGATGAGCACCGCCGCGCCGCTGGCGGCCAGCTTGCGGACATGCTCGGTGAGCAGCGCGGTGGCCACCTTGGGGGCCAGGTTGGCGGTCGGCTCGTCGAGCAGGAACACGCCTGGATCGAGCATCAGCACCCGGCCCATGGCCAGCATCTTGCGTTCGCCGCCGGACAGCTTCCCGGCGCTGCGGCCGAGCATCCCGCCGAGCCGCGGGAAGACCACGAGCACCCGCTCGATGTGCTCGGCAATCTGCTTGCGGCGCAGCAGGTAGCCGCCCATCTCCAGGTTCTCCCGGACGGTCAGCGGGGCGAACACGTCGTCCACCTGGGGCACGTAGCCGACCCCGGCCCGGGCTACCTCCTCGGGCGCGGCGTTGGTCAGGTCGCGGTCCCCGACCCGGACCGTGCCCGCCGACACCTGTATCACCCCGACCAGGCTTTTCAGCAGCGTGCTCTTCCCGGAGCCGTTCGGGCCGACCAGGGATACCACCTCGCCCGGGCTGGTCTGCACGGTGATATCCCGGATCACCGGGTCGCCGCCATAGCCCGCGGTGATGCCCTGGGCCCGCAGCGGCACCCCGGGCAGCGCCAGGTCAGCCGACAAGGTAAGCCTCCACCACCTCGGTACGGCCGCGCAGCTGCTGCATGGTGCCCTCGGCCAGCACCCGACCCTCGGCCATCACCACGACCGGGTCGCAGAACTCATCCATGATCGCCAGCTCGTGCTCCACCATCAGGATCGTCATTCCCTCGGCGCACAGCGCCACCAGTTCCGCGCCGATCCGCCGGGCCAGGTTCGGGTGCACCCCGGCCATCGGCTCGTCCAGCAGCAGCGTGGCCGGCTCGGCCATCAGCGCCCGCATGATCTCCACCAGCCGCCGCTGCCCGCCGCTCAGCTCGCCCGCGTAGGCGTTGGCCAGCTCGGCCAGCCCGAACCGGTCCAGCAGCGCCGCGGCCCGGCGCACCGCCGCGTCCTCGTCCCCGCGCCAGTACCGCCGCCCGAGCAGCGCCCCGCGGAGCGAATCCCCCCGGTTCCCCGGCACCGCGGACAGCAAATTCTCCAGCACGGTCAGGCGCTTGAACTCGGAGGCAAGCTGAAACGTCCGTACCAATCCCAGCCGCGCTCTTTTGAACGCCGGCACCCCGGTAATGTCATCACCCTGATAAATGACTTGCCCGGAGGTAACCCCCAGCGTCCCGGCCAGCATGGCCAGCAGCGTGGACTTCCCCGCCCCATTAGGCCCAATCAGCCCAGTAAGCGTGCCCTCCCGCACCACGAAGGAGACCCCATCGACGGCCCGAACCCCGCCAAACTCCCGCACCAGGTCCCGTGCCTCCAGCACCACCCGCGGCTGAGATTGATCCGCCCGGCCATCAGCCCCGACGTTCGGGGTTCCTTGTGGCTGAGGCAGCGACGGACGTGGCGAATAGCGGGCGTCGCGTGCCTGACGGTTACCGTCAGCATGCCGCGTCTCGGGCGCTACGGTCTCAGCCGGTGAAGTCCCCCGCCAGCCCGCGGTCGCGACGTCCGTTGCCGCCGACCCCGCGGTTGGTGTGCCGGTTGTCGCCGACCCCGGCAAGCGGATAACCCGCTTCCTTTCCGGCAATATCCCTTGCGGCCGTACCCATAGGAAAATCACGATCAGCAGCCCAATAGCGACCCATTCCAGGGAGGGGATCAAGTTGGGCGGCAGATTGTTCGACGTCGGGATGAACCGGGTGATCTCCTCGAAGCCGACCGGTACCAGGACCGCGCCGAGCACCGCGCCGAGATGGTTCCCGGCGCCGCCGATAATGACCGCGGCGAACAGCACCACGGTCTCCGCGTAGCCCCAGGCGGCCGGCGACCAGGTGCTGATGTAGGAGACCAGGATCCCGCCGCTCAGCCCGGCGATGGCCCCGCCGATGACCAGCATCGCGGTGCGCAGCGAGAGCAGGTTCTTGCCCAGCGAGTCGGCCACCGTGTCGTTGTCCCGCATAGCCCGCAGCGACCGCCCGTACGGCGAGAACGTGATCCGCCGGACGAACCAGAGCACCGCGGCGGTCAGCACCACGGCACCGGCGCCGAACGCCCACTGGTACCCGCTGGACGTGGTGGAGAACCCGGACGCGGCGAACGGGGCCGGGATCAGCGACAGCCCGGCGTCCCCATTCAGCAGCGGCCGGTAGTTGGTCACCAGCAGGTTCAGTAGTACCGCCGTGACCAGCAGGCCGACCGCGGCGAAGTCGCCGCGCAGTCGCCGGCCGACCAGGAAGGTGAACGGCAGGGCCAGCACGCCACCGACCACGGCGGCCCCGATCCAGGGCAGCGGGAACGGCAGGTTCCAGCCGCCGATGTAGGACTGGAATCCGCCGTTGGCGTGGTCGCCGGGCAGGGCCAGGATGGCGGCCGCGTAGCCGCCGGCCGCCTGGAAGATGATGAAGCCGAAGTTGGTCACCCCGGCCACGCCGAACTGCTGGCTGAGCCCGAGGCAGGCCATCGCGTCCACCGCGGCGTAGATGATCAGGTTGAGCGTGTAGTACGAGTTCACCGGCGCCCCCTTCGGCCCGTCATGCCCGCGCTCCGAGCAACCCGGTGGGGCGCACGCCGAGCATGACGAGCAGCACCACGAACGCGACCACGTACTTGTAGTCGGCCGGGATGAACACCGCGCTCACCTCGGTGGCCAGCCCGATCACCAGCGCGCCGAGCATCGCGCCGTAGGCCTGCCCGGGCCCGCCGAGGAACACCGCGGCCAGGATGAGGATGAGGAAGATGTCGGTGGAGGTGGCGTCGAAGCTGCCCGCGTCGATGGCGAACACCACCCCGGCCAGCCCGCACAGCGCCCCGGTGATGGCCCAGGTCAGGGTGATCACCCGGCTGGCCCGGATGCCGCAGTTGCGGGCCAGCGACCGGTTCGCGGCGGTGGCCCGCATCGCCTTGCCCAGCTTGGTGTACCGGAGCAGGCCGTGCACGGCCGCCATGACCAGCACGGCCAGTACCAGGATGACCACCTCGACGCCGGTCAGGTTGAGCCCGCCCGCCTGCAGCGTGGGGCCGTTGCTCATGGTGTAGGACACCGCGGTCCCGCCGCTCACCGCCTGCACGCCGAACTCGATGATCAGCGTCATGCCGAGGGACACGATCACCATGGTGATCGGCGCGGCGCCGCGGCGCTGGAACGGCGCGTACACGCCGACGTTGAGCAGCACCGAGATCAGCGCGCAGGCGGCCACCGCGACCACCAGGCCGAGCCACACCGACAGGCCGTCCTGGTTGACCGTGTAGGCGATGAACGCACCGAAGATCATGATCGCGGCGTAGGCCAGGTTGAGCACGTCGGTCACCGCGAACTGGAGCGTGAACCCGACCGACGCGATGGCCAGCACGGCCGCGGTGACCAGCCCGAAGCCGAGGGAGGCGACGAACAGGCTCATCCGGCCGCTGCTCCCGGCCGGGCCGGCCGTCCGGCAGGCCGTGGCCGTCCCGGGGGGATGGGAACGGCCACGGCCTGGCTGCGGGGTACCGGGACTACCGTCAAGACAGCGCCCTGAGCTGGGCCGCGGTCAGGTTGCCGACCACGTTCACCGTGCCGGACGGGCTGTACGTGTCGATCTGGAAGATGCCGGTCGAGTCGTGGTAGCTGTCGAAGCTGGTCGGCCCGCCCGGCCCCTCGTACCGGATCGACTTGCCCGCCTTGAGCGCACTGGCGCAGCCGGCGAACGAGTAGCAGACGGTGGCGCCGGGCACGCCGTCCCCGATCTTGACGATGTCCGGCCCGTACACGCTGGGGCTGGTGCTCTTCGCCATGAGCATGGCCAGCGCGGCCAGGTTGATCCCGTCGTACAGGTGCACGCCGCCCGGCGCGCTCAGGTAGGTGGTGAAGTCACCGGTGGCCCCGGGCACCTTGCCCTGCTGGGACAGCAGCGCGGTCTTGAACGCGCTGAACGCCGGCCCAGTTCGACTCGACCACCAGGTTGTCCGCGTGGAAGCTGCTGGCGAACGTGCTGGCGCCGACGGCCGCCGCGGCCGACTTGAAGAAGGCCGGCGAGATCGCGGCCGAGGTGCCGATGATCGGGATCATCTTGCCGTGGTTGAGCTGCTTGATCTCGGAGAACAAAGTCGGGTCGGCTGAGCCGAGCGCCTCGGTCATGATGGCGTCCGGATGCGACTGGATGATCGCCTCGGCCTCGGTGCGGAACGTGGTCGCGGTCAGGTCCAGCGTCTGGTTGGTGGTCAGCGTGATGCCGGCCTTCTGCAGCGCGGCCATCGCGGGCTGGATGAACGTCTGTGACCCGATGTCGTTGCCGAACGCCAGGGCGATCCGCTTGTAGTGCAGTTGCTGCGCGATGGCCACCATCGCGTAGGACTCCTCCAGGTCCGGTGGGACCAGCCGGTAGAAGTACGGGAAGTGGACGTGATCGAACTCGGACTGGCCGGTCATGCAGAACATGGCCATCTTGTGCGAGTTGATGATCGGGACGACCGACGCTGCCTCGTCCGAGGTGCAGCCGATCACCAGGGCCAGGCTCGGGGTGGACGCGAACATCTGGTTCACCGCGGGCACGGCGTCGGCCGGCTCACCGCGGGTGTCCACGCTCTTGCAGGTCAGCGTGTGCCCGAGCACCCCGCCGGCCTTGTTGATGGTGGCGGTCGCGCCGTAGCAGGAGGCCAGGTAGGTCGGGCCGAGCGCGGCGTCGGCCCCGCTGAACGGGGCCACGTCGGCGATGGTCAGCTTGCCGGAACCGGTGCCGGAACTGCCGCCGGACGACGCGGAACCGCCGGAGCTGCCGCAGGCGGCCAGCCCGGCCGCGAGCACCGCCGCGCCGAGAGCCGCCGTGAGGGTAGTGAACTTCATTGTCCCCCTCCAAACCGTGGTGGAGTGACTGTGCTGGTCAGAACCCGCTCGGTAGCGGGCCACCGGGACGCCAGCGCCAGTCCGCGGGCGCGCCCTCCTCGGCGACCACCCGGTTCCGGATGGTGCCGAGCCCTTCGACGGTGACTTCGATGACATCCCCGGGCTGCATCCAGACCGGTGGCGTGCGGGCGAACCCGACCCCGCCGGGAGTGCCGGTGGCGATCACGTCACCGGGGACCAGCCGGGTAAAGGAGGAGAAGAACTCGACCGCGCTGGGTACGTTGACGAGCATCAGCGAGGTGCGGGCCGACTGCATGACCTGGCCGTTCAGCCGGGAGCTGATGGCCAGGTCGGTGACGTCGAGCTCATCGGTGGTGACCACCTCAGGGCCGATCGGCATGCTGCCCTCGAAGTTCTTCCCCGCGGTCCACTGGCTCGCGGCCCGCTGCCAGTCCCGGGCGGACGCGTCGTTCAGCACGACGAAGCCCGCGATGGCGTCCAGCGCCTTGTCCGCGGTGATGTACCGGCCGCCCGTGCCGATCACGATGCCCAGTTCCGCCTCGTAGTCGAACCGCTCGGTGAGCGCGGGCTTGACCAGGTCGGCGTACGGGCCGAGCACGCTGTCCGCGCCGCGGACGAACGCGTCCGGCCAGGTCGGCACCTCGCGGCCGCCCTCCAGGGCATGCTCGCTGTAGTTCAGGCCCAGGCACAGGATGCGCGGCGGGCTGGGCACCGCGGGCCCGAACTCGGCCTCGGCCACCGCCCGCCCGTCCGCGTCCTGCAGCGCCCGCACGATGTCCATCGCGGGCAGCCCGGCGCCGAGGACGTAGTGCAGTGCGGCGAACCGGGGATCCCCGGTGGCCGCGGCGACATCGACGTAGCCGGAGCGGCCCCGGACGTGCAGCCGCGGTCCGTCCGGGGTGGCAATGGTGGCGAGCCTCACGTGCCGGATCTCCTTCGTCGCGGGGGTGCGGTCACCGGGCGCGGGCCGTCTGGCCGCAGCGTGGATTGGTTGAGCTAGGCTACCGAATTGGTTGTATACCCTGGATTGGTTGAGCATAGGTGCTGTGTCAGAAGAGGGTCAATAGCCTTAAGACGAAATTAACTCCGTTTGCTCGTCACGGTCTGATCTCGATTGGTACGATTGGTTGATATGGGGAACGCAGCCGGGGCCGCCGCCCCGTTGCCGGCTCAGCTGAGATACCGGCTGGCCGAGCTGATACTGGCTGATTCGGCCCGGGCCGGGCTGGGACCTGGGTCCCGGCTGCCCACCGAACGCAAACTGGCCGCCGACATGGGCGCCACCCGGACCTCGATCCGGCAGGCGCTGGCCGTGCTCGAAGCGGAGGGCCACATCTCCCGTGAGGTCGGCCGGGGCACGTTCCTGCGTCGCACCCCAGGCCCGATGCGTGCCGACGGTGCCGACCCGCCCGGCCGCGGCCCGGACGGCGGCGGTCCGGCCGGCGGCGCCCCGGCCGCGGAACCGCTGCCCGCGGACCGGGCGGTCCCGCCGCGCGCCGTGGACACCGCGGACGGCTTCGCGCCCGCGGACGTGATGACGATCCGGCGGCTGCTCGAACCGCTGGCCATGCCGCTAGTGGTGGCGTGGGCCACCGCCGCCGACTTCAAGGAGATGGACCGCTGCCTGGCCGGCGGGAACCAGGCGCGCAGCTACGACGAGTTCGAGAACTGGGACCTCGCCCTGCACCGCAGCATCATGGCGGCCAGCCACAGCCCGCTGCTCGCCCGGTTGTACGCGGTCATCGAGTCAGCCCGGCACGGGCACTCCTGGGGTGACCTGAAACGGCGCAGCGCGTCCCAGGAACGCCGCGAGCGTTACCAGGCCGACCACGCGGAACTGGTCGCCGCGCTGCGCGCCCGGGACACCGACCGGGCCACCGAGGCGATGCGCGTCCACCTGGCCCGGGTCAACACCGACCTCTTCGGCGAATCCGCCCGGTAGCGAAAACCCCTCCCGGGAGCAGGCCGGGAGGGGTTCTGCGCTTAACTGGGCCGGTTAGTAACTTGCCTTCGGGCTCGGTGACGACATAGCGCCCTTCATCAGCGAACTGGCCAGCACGGCGCCAATCGCGTTGACCCGGAGCGCGTGCCAGACGCCGCCCAGCCCGTTGCCCTTGACCTGGCCGGGCGCGGTGTCACCCGCGTAGGTGTACAGCGGGTGGCCCTTGTAGGTGGCCTGCACCATGCCGCCGGCCCGGGTGATGGTGCCGAACTTGCCGGTCAGCCGCACCCCCATCGCCGCCACCGGCTTGCCGATGACCGGCGGCCAGGCGGTCGCGCAGCCCCCGGTGCAGGCCGAGGTCATCCGGGTGTCCTTGGCGTACCAATAGAGCGTGAAGCCCTTGGAGTCGGCCAGCACCGGGCCGATGCTCGTCTTGACCTTCATCAGGGTGGCGGTGCTGGACATCATCCCGGAGCTACCGCTCTTGCTCTTGCCGGTCATGCTCGACGAGCTCGACTTGGTTGACATGGACGAGCCGTTGCCGCTCGCCGAACTGGGTGACGTGCTGCTGCCGCACGCGGCCAGCAGCAGCGCGGGTATGACCAGCACCGCGGGCGTCCATCTGCGGTAACGCATCGAACCTCTCCGCTCTTCGTGAAGGGGGCGGATATACATCCCCTGAGCACGTAACGCTAGGTCCGGTCGTTCACCCGCAGCAGGCGAATCGGCATTACGTATTTCTTACCGGTTTTCTGGCCGCCCGTAACTCCTGGTCGCCGGGCTGCTCAGCCAGCGGCGATGCGGTCGGCCAGCCAGGCCAGCGACAGCGGGTACCGGTAGTCGATGCCCATGTGGGTGGCCTCGAACAGCTCGAAGTGGATCACGTCGTCGGCCACCCCGATGCCGCGCAGCTCCTCGCGGAACGCCGTCGCGCCCACGTCGAGGAACCACTCGTCCCGCTTTCCCGCGTCGATCCAGATGGCGGTCAGCCCGCGCAGCTGGTCGGCGTACCGCGGCACCATCCGGACCGGGTCCCAGTCCAGCCAGCGCTGCCAGATCTCGGGCCGGAGCTGCCCGGTCAGCGGATTGAACGGCAGCTCCACGGTGCCGTCGTCGCGGGCCGAGAAGCAGGCCGACACACCGAGCAGGATGAGCAGTTCGTGGTCGGCCTCCTTGGTGAACGAGGGACGCGACTGGAAGTCGGCCCACCACTTCCAGATGTCCCCGTCGTAGTCCCGCAGGTACCGCACGGACTTGCCGAACTCCGGGATGCAGCTCAGCTCGTAAAGCGAGTCACCGGCGTGCGTGGCCAGCGCGCCGAACAGGTCGGGGCGCAGCATCGGGGTGATCATCGCGCCGAACCCGCCGCTGGACTTGCCCGTGATGGCCCGGTGCGCGGCCGCGTCCAGCGTCCGGTAGTGCGCGTCCACCCAGGGCACCACCTCGTTGCACAGGTAGGAGTGGTACTGGCCGGTGCCCGGCGAGTCCACGAACTGGCTGCCGCCGTACCGGGTCCACGCATCCACATAGACCACGATCGCGCCGGGCGCCTGGCCGGATGCGAACACCGCATCGGCCGTCTCCGGGAACGGCTGCCGGTACGGCGACCGGTTCCGCCACATGCCGATGTGCCCGGTGTAGCCCTGGATCACGTACACCGAGGGGTACCGGCGGCCGGGGTCCGCGTCGTAGCCGGGCGGCACGTAGACCCAGAGCGGCCGCTCGGCCGGGTCACCCAGCGGATTGTCCCGGAGCAGCGCACTGTCGATCACGTGCTCGTCGATACGCCCCGCCAGGTCAGCGGACCAGGGCAGCATAGGGCCTCCTCGTTGGTACCGGTACTGCACCGCGCTGGCACCTACCGTAGAGGAATGAGCATTGAGCAGGCCGAGCGAGACCCGGTGGAGCTGCACTTCGCGGAGGTGGCCGCCACGCTGAACGGCCAGCCCCCCGCACCGGCCGGGCCGCCCGGTGGGCCAGCGTTCTGGGCGCGTGGGTCGGCGCCGATCCGGCCGGGCTCGGCGCTCACCGGCCAGCACTGCCTGGATCTGTTCGACGCGCAGCTGGCCAGCCGGCACCTCGATGTGGCCGCCCGCTGGCTGCGCGCCCGCGGCGCGGGCTTCTACACCATCGGCTCGTCCGGGCACGAGGGCAACGCCGGCGTCGCCGCCGCGCTCCGGCTCACCGATCCGGCGCTGCTGCACTACCGGTCCGGGGCGTTCTACCTGGCCCGCGCGCAGCAGGCCAGCCCGCCGCAGGACGGCGTGCTGGATGTGCTGCTCGGCCTGGTGGCGGCCGTGGCGGAGCCGATCGCCAGCGGCCGGCACAAGGTATTCGGCCGCCGGGAGCTGAACGTGATCCCGCAGACCTCGACCATCGCCTCGCACCTACCCCGGGCCATGGGGCTGGCCTTCGCCCTGGAGCGGGCGGCCCGGCTGGGCCAGCGGGCAGCCTGGCCGGCCGACGCGATCGTGCTGGCCAGCCTCGGTGACGCGTCGATGAACCACTCCACCGCGGCCGGGGCCATCAACACCGCCGCGTACTGCGCGTTCCAGCACCTGCCGCTGCCGCTGCTGATGGTGATCGAGGACAACGGGCTCGGCATCAGCGTGCGCACCCCGCCCGGCTGGGTGGCCGCCGCCACCCGGGCCGTGCCGGGCATCGGCTACTTCCACGCCGACGGCGCCGACCTGGCCGCCGTCTACGACACCGCGCTGGCCGCGGCGGCCTGGGTCCGGCACAGGCGTTCGCCTGCATTCCTGCACCTGGACATGGTCCGGTTCGGCGGGCACGCGGGCTCGGACGTGGAGAGCGGCTACCGCAGCCCCGCGGACCAGGCCGCCGATCTGGCCGCCGACCCGCTGCTCGGCACCGCGCGGCTGCTGGTCAGCGCCGGGGTGGTCACCGCGGCCGAGGTGATCGCCCGGTACGAGCAGTCCCGCGCCCGGGTGCTCGGCCTGGCCAGCGAACTGGCCGACGCCCCCCGGCTGGCCTCCGCCGAGCAGGTGATGGCCCCGCTCGCGCCGTACCGGCCGGACCAGGTGTGGGCCGGCGCCTGCCTCAGCGCGGATCCGGCCATCCGCTCGACCGCCTTTGCCGGGCGGCTGCCGGAAGAGGCCGGTGGGCTGACCCTGGCGCAATCGGTCAACGCCACGCTGACCGATGCACTGGCCGCGCGGCCAGGCATGCTCGTGTTCGGCGAGGACGTGGCGCGCAAGGGCGGGGTGTACGGGGTGACCCGGGGCCTGCTGGACCGGTTCGGCGCGGCCCGGGTGTTCGACACGCTGCTCGACGAGTCCTCCATCCTCGGCCTGGCCCTGGGGGCCGGCCTGGCCGGGCTGCTCCCGGTGCCGGAGATCCAGTATCTCGCCTACCTGCACAACGCGGCCGACCAGATCCGCGGGGAGGCGGCCACGCTGTCCTTCTTCTCGCAGGGCCAGTACCGCAACCCGATGGTCGTGCGCATCGCCGGGCTGGCCTACCAGCGCGGCTTCGGCGGGCACTTCCACAACGACAACGCGCTGGCCAGCCTGCGCGACATCCCGGGCCTGGTGATCGCCTGCCCGGCCCGGCCGGACGACGCGGCAGCCATGCTGCGCACCTGCCTGGCCGCCGCCGAGGCGGACGGCCGGGTGTGTGTATTCCTGGAGCCGATCGCGCTGTACCACACCCGGGACCTGGCCGAGCCGGGCGACGGAGGCTGGCTGGCCCCATATCAGGCGCCGGCCGACTGGCCCGCCGGGCACGTCCCGGTGGGCCGCGCGCGGTGCCACGGGGACGGGCGTGACCTGACCATCGTCACGTTCGGCAACGGGCTGCGGATGAGCCTGCGGGTAGCCGGCCGGCTGGCCGCCGACGGCATCGGCTGCCGGGTGCTCGACCTGCGCTGGATCGCGCCGTTGCCGGCCGACGACATCGTGCGTGAGGCCAGCGTCACCGGCCGGGTGCTGGTGGCGGATGAGACCCGGCGCACCGGTGGGGTGTCCGAGGCCGTGCTCACCGCGCTGGCCGACGCCGGGTTCGGCGGGCGGGTGGCCCGGGTCACCAGTGCGGACAGTTTCATCCCGCTGGGCGAGGCGGCCCACCTGGTCCTGCTGTCCGAGGCGGCCATCGAGTCGGCCGCCCGGCGGCTGGCCGAGCTGCCCAGCTGACCGGCCCGAACCCGCTGTTCACCGGGCGGCCATTGTCCGGTTACCGGCTTACCCACTGATTTGCCCGATTACTAATCCCGGCGTTGCTGTTGTCCCAATAATCCGGGCGACGCGTGTCTATGCTGCTCACGTGGGGATTCCGGGGATACCACGAGGGCGTCTCGGCAATCCGTCATGGCTGATCGCGGCGCTGGATTCCCGGCCGGAACTGGCCAGCGCCGGGCGGCTGGCCGGCCGTCTGGTCAGCCGGGCGCTGGCCATGGCCGCCGCCCGGGTGCAGGACGCACCGCTGCGCCGCGCGCTGCTCGCCCATCTCGGCCCGCAGGCCGCCACCTGGCCGGTGCTGACCGCGTCCTGGCCGACGTTCGACCAGGTGAACGTCCAGCTCGGCGTCGAGGCGTGGCTGGCCAGCCCGGGCCGGGCCCACGAACTGCTCGGCGTCACCGGCGCCCGGTACTGGCAGTCCGGGCTGGCCGACCTGCTCAGCGACGGGCCGCCTGACCCGCTGCTCGGCTCGCCCGGGGTGGGCAGCGTCACCACCGAGCCGCGGCCCGCCGGGCCCGGCGGGGCCACCCATCCGTGTGTCAGCTGCGGCGTCTACCTGATCGAAGACCATGGCGAGCGGTTTGCCCTGCTGCTCCGCGGCCCCGAGGACGGCAGCCCGGACGACCCGGTCCGGCTCCAGGTGGCCGGCGTCAGCCAGGCCCGGGCCGGGCAGCTGCTCACTGAGGTACGGCGGCTGGCCGCCGAACACAACGTCTACCGCGGCCAGGTCATCTCGTTCGACGCCGAGGACTGCGCGGCGGCCGGGAGCCGGCCCGCGTTCCTGGCCCGGCCGCGGGTCGGCCGGGACGATTTGGTGCTGCCCCGGGACGTGCTGGACGGCATCGAGCGGCAGGTAGTCGGGATCGCCCGGCACGCCACCGCGCTGCGGGCCAGCGGACAGCACCTCAAACGGGGCGTTCTGCTGCATGGCCCGCCCGGGACGGGCAAGACGCATACGGTGCGCTACCTGCTCAGCCAGCTGCCCGGGGTGACCGCGGTCGTGCTGTCCGGCGGGTCGCTGCAGGCCATCGGGGAGGCCTGCTCGATCGCCCGAGCGCTGCAGCCCTCGGTCGTCGTGGTCGAGGACGTGGACCGGCTGGCCGGCCCGGGCGAGGCGGTCCGCGGCCATCCGCTGCTGGCCCATCTGCTCAACGAGATGGACGGGCTCGGCGCCGACGCCAACGTGACGTTCCTGCTCACCTCCAGCCAGGCGGATGTGCTGGAGGACGCGCTGGCGGCGCGGCCGGGCCGGATCGACCACACCGCGCGGCTGCCGCTGCCGGACGCGGCCGCCCGGCGCCGGCTGGTCCGGCTCTACCAGGGCGGCCTGCACATCGGCCGGACCAGCGCGATGACCGTGGTGGCCCGCACCGACGGGGTGACCGCGTCGTTCATCCGGGAACTGCTCCGCCGGGCCGCGCTGCACGCGGCCATGCACGCCGACGGCGCGCGGGCGGCCCGCACCATGCCGGGCGGCGGCGCGGGCCCGCCCGCCAACGGCGCCGCGCCGCATCCTGGGCTGGTGGCCAACGGGGTGGCCACCAGCCCCGGCCTACCACTGCGGGTGACCGCACGGCAGCTGACCCGGGCCCTCGACGAACTGCTGGACAGCAGCCATGACCTGACCCGGGTGCTGCTGGGCAGCCGCCCCGTAAACGGCGCCGACGCGGTCATCCGCCCGGTCCTCCCCCGCCTCCGCCCCACCCCCACCCCGTTACCCCCGGCCGGCCAGCCCCGCCGCTGACCCCGCGGCACCGTGGGCCGGGATCTGACCGTCAGCCGAGCTAGTCATCTGACTGATGGCAGGCAGCGATCCGGGATCCCATAATCAGGCTATGGCCGGCCCACGCAGGTTTCACCTCCCAGTTGCCCCTGGATCTTCGCGCCCTGTCCTTCCCGGGTACTCCGGAATCGTTGGCAGCCGAAGAACATCGCAGGACATCCCATGACCTCGCCGGCCCCCCAGCCCCGCGTGGTGCTGGTTCACGGCGCCTACGCCGACGGCTCGTCCTGGTCGGAGGTGATCGAGCGGCTGCAACGCGCAGGGCTGGCCGCCACCGCCGTGCAGAACCCGCTGACCTCGCTGGCCGACGACGTGGCGCACACGCGCCGCATCCTGGCGCTACACGACGGGCCGGTGATCCTGGCCGGTCATTCCTTCGCGGGCACCGTGATCACCGAAGCCGGGATCGACCCGCGCGTTGCGGGCCTGGTCTACATCGCGGCTCGCGCCCCGGACGCCGGCGAGGACTACGCCGCGCTCGCCCAGAAGTTCCCGGCACCACCTGCTAACGCCGGGCTTGTCTACACCGGCGGCTTCGGGGGGCTCACCGAGGACGCGTTCGTGAACGACTTCGCCAACGGCGTCGACCCGGTCCGGGCGCGCGTGCTCTACGCCGTGCAAGGACGGGTCTCGGAGTCACTTTTCGGCGAAAGGACCGCAGCGGCGGCCTGGCGGTCGAAGCCATCCTGGTATGCCATCTCGCGGCAGGACCGCACGATCTCGCCGGAGCTTCAGCGCTTCCTCGCCAAACGCATGAACGCCACAACGGTCGAGATCGACTCCGGCCACCTCTCGCTGATTACCCATCCGCACGAGGTGACCCAACTGATCCTGTCCGCCACCCAGGCGGCCAGCCAGCCTGCCGCAGCAGGCGGCAGCTGACTTCCGGCTGAGGGCGCTAGCGAGTCACCTTTCTCGGCGATGCCTACGATTCGCACCCGGCCGGAAGACCTGCCCACTGGCCTGCTGCTTGCCGGTGCAGGCGGGTTCCTGGACGCCTACACGTTCGTCGGTCGCGGAGGGGTATTCGCCATCGTCATGGAAACGGTGACCCTCTCCCGCCGAAATCAGTGAGAGGGGTCGATGCGGCCTGAATCACCACTGGCAACCCCATCAGCGCGGTGCCTTTACCTTACCGGCGCGGCACAATGCACCGCGCTAATGCAGGTGAGGTGCTGCACCACCAACACGATGATCTTGGTGCTCATCTTTATGTGATCTTGGTGTATCATGGAGTCCGTGACACGCATCACGGTAGATGTGAACGACCGGTGGCTGGAGGCGGCGCGGGTGGTGCTCGGGACCGATACCAAGGTGGCCACGATCAATGCCGCGCTGCACGCTCAGGCCCTCAAGGCCGAGGCGGCCGAGATACTGGCCGCGCTGGACAGCGCGGAGATGGATTTCGAGTCTTCGGATGGGTTTGGCTACGGCGGTGGCCGGGACCTGTCCAAGCTTGAAGAACAGGCCAGGGCCGAGGCCCGCCGGGCCGGCCAGCCGGAGAACGCCGGCTCCTGATGGCCGGGGCGGTGTACCTGGCCGACACGTCTGCGTACGTCCTGCAAGGCCGGCACCCCCAGGTACGCGCGCGGTTCGCCGCGCTGCTCGCCGAGGGGCGCCTGGCCGTCTGCCAGATGACCGCGCTTGAGTACCTGAACAACGCGGCCAGCCCAGCGAGCTACGAGGCGCTCTGGGCCGCGGTGCACGGGCAGCGATGGATGGACGTCAGCACTGCGGCCATGCAACGCGCCATGGACGTGCACCGACTGCTCGCGGCCAGCAGCCAGCACCGGCACTTCCGGCTGCCCGACCTCATCATCGCGGCCACCGCCGAGCAGTACGGTGCGACCGTGCTGCACTACGACGCGGACTACGACCGGATCGCCGCGGTGACCGGCCAGCCGGTGGAGTGGGTGGCCGAGAAGGGGTCGCTGTAGACACCTAGTGTTCCTATGCATAGACTTACGCAGTATGAATCGTGAACGCCTCAAGGGGCACCTCGACCTGCTGCTGCTGGCCGTGCTCGCGGCCGGGCCGGCGCACGGCTACGCGGTGATCTCGGCGCTGCGCCAGCGCAGCGAGGGCACGTTCGACCTGCCCGAGGGCACCGTGTACCCGGCGCTGCACCGGCTGGAGGACGCCGGGCTGCTGAGCAGCAACTGGGCCGACGCGGAGGGGCGCCGCCGCCGGGTGTACACGCTGACCAGCAAGGGGGCGGCGGCGCTGGCCGCCGAGCAGAGCGAATGGCGGCGCTTCGCGCACGCGATCCAGGCGGTAACCAGCGGCCCCGGCCTGGCCGGCGGCCCGATCCCAGCGGGGGCCTGAGATGAGCGATCTGGTTGAGGAGTACCTGGACGAGCTGTACAGCAAGCTGCGCGGCTCACCCCGGCAGGCTCGGCGGCTGCTGGCCGAGGCCGAGGACCACCTGCGCCAGGGCGTGGACGAGGGGCTGGCCGGCGGGCTGACCCTCGAAGAAGCGCAACAGCACGCTGTGTCCAGCTTCGGCTCGGTTCGGGCGGTGGTCCGCGCGCACGACACCCGGCTGCGCCGGGTCCCAGGTGCGGCGGTGCTGGCCGACCTGGTCATGTCCGGCTGGAAGCTGGGCTCGGTCGGGCTGCTCGCGGTCGGCGCCAGCGGGCTGGTCGTAGCGGCCATGAACGTGCTGTTCGGCCGGTCGTTCGTCGCGGCCGCGGCCCCCGGCCTCCACCTGCCCGCGGCGTCCTGCCGGTACTGGCTCAGCAACTGGCCCAGCGCGCACAGCTGCACCCAGGCGTTCCTCATGGAGAGCAGCAGCGACGCGGTCTCGCTGCGGGTCGCGGCCGGCCTGCTCGGCCTGGTCCTGCTGGGCGGCTACTACCTGGCCCGGCGCCGGGGCTGGTCACCGGGCGTGCTGCCGGACGGGTTCACCCCGACCGTCGCGGTCACCGTTGTACGGCACGGCCGGCCTCGGCCTGGCCTGGCTGGCCGCGATGGACGGCGGCGGCCTGGTCAGGGTGGCCGGGATCACCGGGCCCGGCTTCTATCTCAGCGGGGCCATCGTCGCGCTGGCCATGGCGGCGGGCTATGGCCTGAACCTGCAGCGCACGCTGCTCCGGCACGCGCGCCGCTGACCGCCGGAGGCGGCTACCGCTAGCCGCGCTGGGCGGCGAGCAGGTGGCCGGTCAGCGCGACCGTCACCTCGCTGGGCTGGGACACGTTGGCCAGGTGCGCGGCGCCGCGGATGACCCGCAGCCGGGAGTCCGGGATGGCCCGGGCGATCACCGCGCCGTGCCAGGGCGGCGTGGCCGGGTCCTCGCTGCCCGCGATGACCAGCGTCGGCGCGGAAATCGCGGGCAACGCCGACCGCAGGTCCATGCCCGCGATGGCGTCACAGCAGCCCGCGTAGCCAGCCGGATCGACGCTGCGGTTCATGGTGGCCACGAACGCGGCCGGGGTGGCCGGGTGGTGCGCCGCGAACGACGGGGTGAACCAGCGGCCCACCACCTGCTCGGCCAGCGGCGCCAGGCCGCTAGCCCGCACCCGGGCCGCCCGGTCGGTCCAGAAGGCCCGGTCCGGGAAGCAGGCGGTGGTGCAGCACACAGCCAGCGCGCTGATCCGGTCCGGGGCGTTCGCGGCCAGCCACATGCCGACCATCCCGCCGAGGGATACCCCGCAATAAGACACCGCCCCAATGCCCAGCTCATCGAGCAGCCGCAGCACGTCACCGCCGAGTTCGGCGATCGTGTACGAGCCGGCCGGTGCGGGCGAGCCGCCATGCCCGCGGTGCTCGTAGTCGACCACCCGGAAATGCTTGCGCAGCGTGCGCAGTTGCGGCTGCCACAGCTCCCCGGTGGTGCCCAGCGAGTTGCCCAGGACCAGCACCGGCGCGTCCGGCGGGCCGTCATCTACGGCGGCGGCCAGCCGCACCGGCTCAGACATCGAAGAAGACCGTCTCGCCGTCGCCCTGCAGCCGGATGTCGAAGCGGTAGCTATCTCCACCGGGCTCGGCGGAGGCGATCAGCGTGGCCCGCCGGTCCTCGGCGACGCTGGCCAGCACTGGGTCGGCCGCGTTGGCCGCGGCCTCGTCCGCGAAGTAGATCCGGGTCACCACCCGGTCCAGCAGGCCGCGGGCGAGCACCGACACGTCCAGGTGCGGCGCCTCGGTGCTGCCGTCCGGGCTGGGCAGCGCGCCCGGCCGCAGCGTGATGATCCGGTAGCTGCCGTCCGGCCCAGTCGGGCAGCGGCCGAAAGCACGGAACCCGGTGCCGCCCGCCGGGGCGCCGCGCGGGTCGTCGGGATGGTCGAAACGCCCGGCCGGGTCAGCCTGCCAGGTCTCGATCAGCCCATCCGGAACCGGGTCGCCGGCCCCATCGAAAAGCCGGCCGCTGATCGTGATCGCGCCCGGGGTTCCTTCCGCCACCACGTACGGGCCGTCCGGCCAGGGCAGCCCCATGCCGAGGAACGGCCCGACGGTTTGCGACGGGGTAAGCCCGGGCCCACCGCTCACCGGGCACCGTCCTGCGCCTCGAACGGCGTCTGGCCGGTGCCGCGCAGCACGATGTCCCAGGTGTAGGCGAGCGCCCAGTCCGGCTCGGTCAGGTCGATGCTGAACGTGGAGATGAGCCGCTGCCGGGCCTGCTCGTCAGGGATCGAGTTGAAGATCGGGTCGTACCGGAACAGCGGGTCGTCCGGGAAATACATCTGGGTCACCAGGCGCTGGGTGAACGCCCGGCCGAACATGGAGAAGTGAATGTGCGCCGGCCGCCAGGCGTTGTAGTGGTTGCCCCACGGATAGGACCCCGGCTTGATCGTCACGAACCGGTACCGGCCCTCGGAGTCGGTCACGGTCCGGCCGACCCCGGAGAAGTTCGGGTCCAGCGGCGCCGGATGCTGATCCACCTTGTGGTGGTACCGGCCTGCCGCATTGGCCTGCCACACCTCCAGCAGCGTGTCCGGGATCGGCCGCCCGTCGCTGTCCAGCACCCGGCCGGTCACGATGATCCGCTCGCCCAGCGGCTCACCGGGGTGCTGCCTGGTCAGGTCGGCGTCGGCCGCGGTGACCCGTTCCGGGCCCAGTAGCGGGCCGGTGATCTCGGTCAGCCGCTGCGGGAGCAGCAGCAGCGGCTGGTGCGGCGCGCGCAGCTCGGTGGACCGGTAGCCCGGGGAATCCAGCGGCGGATGCACCCCGCCCTCCGGCCGCGGGTAGGACGGCAACCGGAACTCGGTCGGCGGGTGGGTGGTCATCAGGCTGCTCTCCCTTACCGGCTCGTACTGTTCGCCTGAAGCTGCCGCAACGCGGCGAGTTCCGTGGCGGTCGGCGGTGCCAGTTCCGCCAGGGAATCGGACACCGCGAGTTCCCAGCCGGTCCGGGCCCGGACGTCCGGCACCGTCACCCCGGGGTAGATCCCGGTCAGCGTCAGCTCGCAGCTGGCCGGGTCGGGTTCGAGGATGCCGAGGTCGGTGATGATCTTCTGCGGGCCCGCCCCGGTCAGCCCGCGGCGCTCCCGGTAGCCGGGCCCGTCGCCGAACCCGACCGAGGTGACGAAGTCCACCCGGTCCACGAACGACCGGCGGCTCTGCCGGACCACCACGATCACTTCCCGGCAGGACGCGGCGATCTCCGGCGCCCCGCCCGCGCCGGGCAGCCGCACCTTGGGGTCCGCGTAGGACGCGCCGATCACGGTGGTGTTGATGTTGCCGAACCGGTCGATCTGCGCGGCGCCCAGGAAGCCGACGCCGATCCGGCCCGGCTGCAGCCAGTAGTTGAAGATTTCCGGGACGCTCACCACCGCGTCCGCGGTCTCGGCCAGGATCCCGTCGCCGATGGACAGCGGGAGCCGGCCCGGCTTGGCCCCGATCGTGCCCGACTCATAGATCAGCACCAGGTTCGGCGCGTGCGTGGCGCGGGCCAGGTTCGCCGCGGCGCTGGGCAGGCCGATGCCGACGAAGCAGGTCATCCCGTCGGTCAGCGCCCGGGCCGCACAGGCGGTCATCATCTCGTCCGCGGTGAACGTGCCCGCCGCGCTGGCCGGTGCCGCCCCGCCCTCGGTGGCGGTCACGCGGGACTCCCGGCACCGGCGAACACCTCGTCGGCCAGCCACTGGCTGAACCGGTCCCGGTCCCGGCTGATCTCATCCCAGGCCTGGTAGTAGTCGTTGTCCCGGACGGTGAAGTCGAGCGCGTACGACGGATGCGATCCGCCCGGCGCTTCGGCCACGTAGTCGACCACCCAGGTGGGCAGCACGATGGCGTCCGGCTGAGGGGCGAGCTGGTCCACGATCTCCTCCACCGTCACGACCGAGCGCCGGGCGCTGAGTACGGCTTCCTTCTGCACCCCGGTGATGCCCCAGAGCTGCACGTTCCCGGCCCGGTCGGCGCGCTGCGCGTGGATGATCGCCACATCCGGGTTGAGCGCGGCCACCGCGGTCAGCCGCTCCCCGGTGAACGGGCAGGTGATGGGGCGGATGGCGGGCTCGCCATCCAGGCCGGGCAGGCCCTCCAGGCCGGTCCCGCTGTACCCGCGCAGGATGGCGAACGGCATCCCGGACGCGCCCGCCACGTACCGGTTGGCCATCCCCGCGTGGCTGTGCTCCTCCAGCTGGAGTGGCCCGGGCCAGCCGTTCTCCACCGCGTCGCGGAACCGGTGCAGCGAGCCGACGCCCGGGTTGCCACCCCAGGAGAAGATCAGCCGGCTCACGCAGCCAGCCCCGATGAGCTGGTCATAGATCAGGTCCGGGGTCATCCTGACCAAGGTCAGGTCACGCCGCTGCTGCCGGATCACCTCGTGCCCGGCGGCGAACGGGATGAGGTGGGTGAACCCCTCCATGGCCACCTCGTCGCCGTCGTGGACCGCCCGCGCGATGGCCTCAGCCAATGAAACGATCTCCGCCATATCCTCCTGCCCAGGACCGCCTATCCCCGGACACCATAATGGCCACGTGGTCGCGATAAGTACAGCCGTTCGTCATACGGACATTGAACGAGGCCGGCCCGGTCCCGGTGCGGCCCTGCTCGCGGCCCTGCTCAGGGCGTCTCCGCGAGCACCTGCTGCGCGATGGCGAAGGCCCGGTTGGCCGCAGGCACCCCGGCGTAGATGGCCGCGTTCAGCAGCACCTCGCGGATCTTCTCCACGCTGAGCCCGTTGCGCAGCGCGGCGCGCAGGTGCATGGCCAGCTCCTCTTCCTTGCCCAGCACGATGAGCGCGGTCAGCGTGATCATGCTCCGCTCCGGCCGGGTCAGCCCGGGCCGGGACCATATCTCGCCCCACGCGTACCGGGTGATGAAGTCCTGGAACGGCTCGGTGAAATCGGTGGTGCCGGCCACCGCCCGGTCTACGTGGGCATCCCCCAGGACCTCGCGGCGGACCGTCATCCCCTGCGTGTGTCGTTCGGCATCGTTCATGGCCGGTCATTCTGCTCGGTGCGTGCGTGCGCGGCCAGCGCGGCGTCCACGAACGCGCCCGCCGCGCCGAGGTAGCCGGCCGGGTCGAGGGCCTGCTCAACCTGCTCCGGGGTGATCCCGGCCGCGGCCAGCCGGCCCGCGTCCGGCCCAGCCAGCAGGCCGTCCCGCAACGGCCGGCCTGCCGCCACCGCCCACGCGCTGGCCTGGGCGACCAGGTCGTGCGCGGCGGCCCGGCCGAGGGCCGGCGCGAGCAGTCCCGCGACGTGCTCGGCCAGCGGGAACCCGCCCGCCGCGTCCAGGTTGGCCCGCATCCGGGCCGGATCCGGGACCAGCCGGGTCAGCATGTCCACCGCCCAGGACGCGGCCGACCCGGTGCGCTGGAGCAGATCGCTGAGCGGCAGCCATTCGGCGTGCCACGCCCCGGCCGCCCGCTGGTGCTCCTGTTCGGCCGCGCTGGCCAGGGTGGCCAGCAGCCCGGGGACCTGCTTGGTGCAGCCGAGCACCGCGATGGCCGCGACCGGGTTCTGCTTGTGCGGCATGGCCGACGAACCGCCCCGGCCGTCCCCGCCGCGCTCATGGATCTCGGCCACCTCGGACTGGGCCAGCAGCGTCACGTCCCGGGCGATCTTGCCGAGCACGCCGCTGGCCCCGGCGCACGCCGCGCCGATCTCGATGATGCGCAGCCGGTCGGTGTCCCAGGGCAGCGTGGGCACGGCCAGGCCCAGCTCGGCGGCCAGCCGCGCGGCGACCCCGGGCCCGGCCTCGCCCAGCGCGGCCAGCGTGCCCGCCGCCCCGCCGAACTGCACCGCGAGCCGGCCGCGGCCACCTGGGCCAGCCCGCCGCGCGCCTCGTCCAGGCCGGTCAGCCAGCCGGCCGCGACCAGCCCGAAGGTGACTGGCACGGCTTGCTGCAGCAGGGTGCGGCCGATCATCAGCGTGTCCCGGTGCGCTTCCGCCAGGCTGGCCGCCGCCGCAGCCGCCGCGGCCAGGTCGGCGGCCACCGCGGTCAGCGCCTGCCGGGCCAGCAGCATGGCCGCGGTGTCGATGATGTCCTGGCTGGTCGCACCCTTGTGCACGGCGGCCGCCGCGTCCGGCGGCACCAGCCGGGCCAGCTCACGGGCCAGCGCGGGCACCGGGTTGCCGGTGAGCGCCGCCTGCTGGCCCAGCGCGGCCAGGTCGAAGCTGTCCGCCCGGGCCGCCGCGGTGACCGCCGCGCCCGCACCCGGGGCGGCCAGCCCGGCCGCTTCCAGTGCCCGGGCCAGCGCGGCCTCGGTGTCCAGCATCGCCTGCAGCCAGGCCTGGCCGGACGTGTCCACCTGGCCGCGGCTGAACACGCCGTCGAAGAGCCCGCCGGGAGTCTGCACCGCCCCACGATAGCCCGGCCGGTCAGTCATAACCCGGCCAGGAAATCCCCCTGGCTATGCAACGCTGCGTAGGCAACCAGTGCTCTTCTGTGATGTGACCGGGGAGGTAGCGATCCTAGACACGACCGAGACGAGCCAGGCCGAGACGGCCAGGCAGCAGGAGTTCGGCCAGTTCATGACCGCGCGCTGGCCGGGCCTGGTCCGGCTGGCCTACGGCCTGACCGGCGACCGCTGGCTGGCCGAGGACGTCGCGCAGGCCGCGCTGGCCAGCGCGTACGCGGCCTGGTGGCGGGTCCGCCGGGCCGACGACCCGGACGCCTACGTGCGCCGCATCCTGATCAACGTCAGCCACCGGCGGTTCCGGCGGCCCCGGGTCGCCGAGCAGGCGCACGAGCCAGCGGACCTGCCGGACGCCGCCGTCGCGGACCCGGCCGAGCTGATCGGCGAGCGCTCCGTGCTGCTGGCCGCGGTGCGCGAGCTGCCCACCCGGCAGCGCGCGATCGTGCTGCTCCGTTACTGGGACGACCTGAGCGACGCCCAGGTGGCGGCCGTACTCGGCTGCTCGCCGGGCACGGTGCGCAGCCAGGCGTCCCGCGCCCTGGCCAAGCTGCGCGACAGCGCGGCGCTGGCCGGTCAAGGAGGTAGTCAGTGAGCGGCATCGACGAACAGGCCCTCAGCCGGCGGCTGCACCAGGAACTCGGCGCGCTGCCCGCACCGGCCGCCCCGGTGGGCGCCGTCATCCGGCGCGGCGCCGCGCGGCGCACCCGGCGCTGGGTGGCCACGGCATCCGGGCTGGCCGCCGTGGCCGCGGTGGCCGTAGCGGTGCCGCTGCTGGCCGGCCACGCCCAGCCCACCGCGCGGCTCGGCCGCGACGTTCGAGCCAGCCAGGCTGTCCCCGCTGGCCGCACGGGCAGCCCCGGCCAGCCCGCCGCGCCCGTGCTGACCGGCACCACGTTCGCCGCGGGCACCGCGGCCGGCCAGCCCTGGCAGCTGTCCGTCCGCGACATCGCTGACCCTGGTGCCCGCTGCCTGCCCGCCATCATGCTGAACGCCACCGACGGGTATCTGCCGCCGACCGGTGCGGGGGTGGCAGGCGGCATCGCCAGCCTGGCCTTCCTGACCAACGTGCCGGGCCAGCCCGGCACCGGCTACGCCGCCCTGCGATTGTCGCCGGACGTGACCCGGCTCACCGTGGGCCTGCGCGACGGCCGCACCCTGGCGCTGCGCCCGGTGCCGGTCCAGGCGTGCGGGCGCCGGCTGCCGCTGGCCGGGTTCAGCTATGCCCGGCCCGGGGTGGCCACGATCACCGCCTACGCCGGTGCCGAGGTGCTGACCAGGGTCAGCCCGCCGGCCAGCTTGTTCACCGGGGCGGCCGCCCCGGCGGGCGGCTACGCCGCACCGGGCACCCCCGGCTCGGCCGGGTCCACACTGCGCCTGGCGCCCGGGGTGTGGCAGCAGCTGTGGCGCACACCCAGCGCAGTGGCGGCCGGGGTGGTGGCGTCCGGGCGGCTGGACGGCACCCGGTGGCGGATCTCGGTCCAGCTCGGCGCGGCCGGTGACTGCTTCCTCGGCGCGACGTTCGACGGGCACGCCGCCACCCAGGCCACGGACTGTATGCCGATCTCGGTCCCGCCCGCTGGCCCCGGCACGCTGCAGCGCTTCCTGATCCAGCAGCGCGCTGCATCAGGAAGCGCTGGGCTGGCCGGCTACGCCGGGCTGGTCAGCCCGCGGACCGGGTACCTGGTGGCCCGGCTGTCCGACGGCCACTCGCTCCGGGCCCGGCCGGCCAGTGCCGGCGGGCGGCGGTACGTGGCCCTGGCTGTCCCGGCTGGCCTGACCGTGACCAGGGTCACCTGGTATGACCGGGCCGGGCTGGCGTTCGGCACAATGTCCCTGCTGCCTACCGGGAGCTGAACTACGGAGCTGGGCTGGTCAGGTCTCTGGAGGGGGCCTTATCGTCTCCTGTATGACCGTACAATCATCGCTTTCCGGCGGCCCCGGCCTGGCTCAGGTGCGCCGCCTCGTCACCGAGATCCCCGGACCCGCCTCGCGTGAGCTGCTCGCCCGCCGGGAGGCCAGCGTGGCCCGCGGGGTCAGCCACGTCCTGCCCGTGTTCATCACCGCGGCGGGCGGTGGCGTGCTCATCGACGTGGATGGTAACTCGCTGATCGACTTCGGCTCTGGCATCGCCGTGACGTCGGTGGGCAACAGCGCGCCCCGGGTGGTGGCCGGCGTACAGGAGCAGGTCGCGCGGTTCACGCACACCTGCTTCATGGTCACTCCGTACGAGGGCTACGTGGCCGTCTGCGAGGAACTGGCCCGGCGCACCCCCGGTGACCACGACAAGAGGTCGGCGCTGGTCAACTCCGGCGCGGAGGCGGTGGAGAACGCGGTCAAGATCGCCCGGCACGCCACCGGCCGCCCGGCCGTGGTGGCGTTCGACCATGCGTACCACGGCCGGACCAACCTGACCATGGCGCTGACCGCGAAGAACATGCCGTACAAGGACAAGATGGGGCCGTTCGCCGGGGAGATCTACCGGATGCCGATGGCCTACCCGTTCCGCTGGCCGGGCGGCCCCGAGGCGTGCGCGGCGGAGGCGCTGGACGTGATCACCGGGCTGATCCACACCCAGGTCGGCGAGGACAACGTGGCCGCGGTGCTCATCGAGCCGATCCAGGGCGAGGGTGGCTTCGTGGTGCCGCCGGACGGCTTCCTGACCGGGCTGGCCACGTTCTGCCGGGAGAACGGCATCCTGCTCATCGCCGACGAGATCCAGAGCGGGTTCTGCCGGACCGGCGACTGGTTCGCCGTCGACCACGAGGGGGTCGTCCCGGACCTGGTCACCACGGCCAAGGGCATCGCGGACGGGCTGCCGCTGGCCGCGGTGACCGGGCGCACCGAGATCATGGACTCGGTGCATGTGGGCGGGCTCGGCGGCACCTACGGCGGCAACCCGGTGGCCTGCGCGGCCGCGCTCGGCGCGATCGAGACGATGGCCGCCGAGGACCTGGCCGGGCGGGCCCGGCGGATCGGCGAGATCATGCTGCCCCGGCTGCACAAGCTGGCCGAGGCCAACCCGGTCATCGGGGATGTCCGCGGCCGCGGCGCGATGATCGCCATCGAACTGACCGAGCCGGGCACGCTGCGGCCCGCCCCGGCCGCGGCGGCCCAGGTGGCCAAGGCCTGTCACGCGGCCGGCCTGGTCGTGCTCACCTGCGGCACGTTCGGCAACGTGCTGCGCTTCCTGCCGCCGCTGGTGATCGGCGAGCAGCTGCTCGAGGAAGGGCTGGGCATCCTGGAGGACGCGTTCGGCGCGCTCTGAGACGACGCCGCCGCGCGGCGGGGCCTCAGCCGGCCCCCGCCCCCGCCGGCCGGCCCGGCCATCCGCGGGAGCGGACAAAACGTGGCCCGAACTTAGGCACAAGCGTCATATGGACGGGCCCGGGACCTGGTGTTACTGCTAGGTGGACCACGTTGAACCGTGGCTCAGCGAGGAGGCCCCGTGCGCATCCCTGTCCCCCGCCGAATCTCCCGTTCCGTCCGCTCCCGCCCGGCCGCTTTACTGCTGGCCGCCGCGGGCGCCCTGGTCCTGCCGTTCGCGGTAGCCCCGGCGGCCAGCGCGAGCTCGGTCAACTATGTGGCGCTCGGTGACTCCTACTCCTCCGGGGTCGGCGCGGGGAGTTACACCAGCTCCAGCGGGTCCTGCGACCGGAGCACGGACGCCTACTCGCAGCTGTGGGCCAACGCCAACGGTCCGGCGTCGTATGTCTCGGTGGCCTGCTCGGGCGCGACCACCTCGACAGTGATCAGCAGCCAGCTGTCCGCGCTTAGCGCCTCGACCACGCTGGTGTCGATCACCGTCGGCGGTAACGACATCGGGTTTGCCAGCGTGATGGAGACCTGCGTGCTGGAAGGCTGGGACTGCGTGAGCGCGGTGGACAACGCGGAGAGCGAGGCGGAAAACCAGCTGCCCGGCGAGCTGAACTCGGTGCTGGCCGACATCAAGGCCGACGCGCCGAACGCCCGGGTCGTGGTGCTCGACTACCCCGAGCTCTACGACCTGTCCAAGTCATCGGGCTGCGTCGGGCTGAGCACCAGCAACCGCACCGCGCTGAACCAGGGGGCGCAGATCCTGGACAGCGAGATCCAGGCGGCGGCAGGCCGCTACGGCGACGTGTTCGCCGACGTGCAGGGCCAGTTCGCCGGGCACGAGATCTGCGACTCGTCGAGCTGGCTGCACTCGGTGAACGTCCTGGATATCAGCGAGTCCTACCACCCGACCGCGGCCGGCCAGGCCGACGGCTACCTGCCGGTGTTCACCGCCGCGGCCGGCTAACCAACGGCTGAGGCCCGGGTCCTCGCGGGGGCGGGAGGACCCGGGCCAGTGCGGGCGCTTTGGTGGGCACGAACACCGGGGGCCACCGGCGCAAGGGGGGGACCTGGCCCACGCCGCCCGCACAGCACTGGAGGTGGGTTCAGTGCTACATAGCGGAACCTAACCGGCGATGCTCTCTAATCGCTCAGCCCACGCTGAACGAATGCCGCGAGTTGGGCAAAGCAGGGCGGCCGTAGCCGGGTAAGACGGACTCATGCCTGTTCTCGTCGGCACGTCTGGCTGGCAGTACCGCGACTGGCGCGGCGTGCTGTACCCCGCCGGGGTGCCGCAGCGCCGCTGGCTAGAGCACTACGCCAGCCAGTACGGCACGGTGGAGAACAACAACAGTTTCTACCGGCTGCCCAGCCGGGACACGTTCGCGGCGTGGCGGGACCGCACCCCGGACGGCTTCGTGATGGCCGTCAAGGCGAGCCGGTACCTGACCCACATCCGGCGGCTGCGCGACCCGGCCGAGCCGGTGGCCCGGCTGCTCGGCGCGGCCGCCGGGCTTGGCCCGCGGCTCGGCCCGGTGCTGCTGCAGTTGCCGCCCAACCTGGCCGCCGACCCGCCGCTGCTGGCCGCCTGCCTGGCCGAGTTCCGGACCGCCGCCCGGGCGGCCGGCACCGGCCCGGTCCGGGTGGCGGTGGAACTCCGGCACCCATCCTGGTGGTCCGAGGACCGGGCCGCCGAGGTCCAGCAGGTGCTGGCCGGGCACGACGCGGCGCTGTGCTGGGCCGACCGGCTCGGCCATCCGGTCACCCCGCTGTGGCGCACGGCCGGCTGGGGCTACCTCCGCTGCCACGAGGGTGCGGCGCAGCCGTGGCCGAGCTACGGGCGGCAGGCGCTGCGGTCCTGGGCCGACCGGATCCAGCACACCTGGCCCGGCGGCGCGGACGTGTACGTCTACTTCAACAACGACCAGGGCGGCGCGGCCGTCCGCGACTCGGTCACGTTCGCCGGGCTGGCCCGCCGGGCCGGGCTCACTGTCACCCGGACCCCGCGGGCCGCCCGCTGACCGCTTACTTGTTCACTGGGAAGCCGAGGCTGACCCCGCCGTGGCTCGGGTCGAGCCAGCGCGAGGTGACCGCCTTGCCCCGGGTGTAGAAGTGCACGCCTTCGGTGCCGTACACGTGCGTGTCGCCGAACAGCGAGGCCTTCCAGCCGCCGAACGAGTAGTACGCCATCGGCACCGGGATCGGCACGTTCACGCCGACCATGCCCGCCTCGACGTCGAACACGAACCGGCGGGCCGCTCCCCCGTCGTTGGTGAAGATGGCCGTCCCGTTGCCGTACGGGTTCTCACCGACCAGCCGGACGGCGTCGTCGTAGCCCGGTGCCCGGACCACGGACAGCACCGGCCCGAAGATCTCGTCGGTGTAGCAGGCCATCTCCGGCGTGACGTGGTCGAGCACGCTGGGCCCGAGCCAGAACCCGGCCCCGGCCCCGCCGATCACCGGGTGCACCCGGCCGTCCACGGCCAGCGTGGCGCCCTCGCGGACGCCGGAATCCAGGTAGGTGGCGACCTTGTCCCGGTGCGCCGCGGTGACCAGCGGGCCCATCTCGGACCGTTCGTCGTCGCCCGGCCCGACCCGCAGCCTGGCCACCCGCTCCTTGATCTTGGCCACCAGCTCGTCGCCGATGGAGCCCACCGCGACCAGCACCGACACGGCCATGCACCGCTCGCCCGCGGAGCCGAAGCCGGCCGATACGGCCGCGTCCGCGGCCAGGTCCAGGTCGGCGTCGGGCAGCACCACCATGTGGTTCTTGGCCCCGCCGAGCGCCTGCACCCGCTTGCCCGCCCGGGTCCCGGTCTCATAGACGTAACGCGCGATCGGGGTCGATCCGACGAAGCTGGCCGCGCGGACGTCGGGGTGGGTGAGCAGCGCGTCCACCGCTTCCTTGTCCCCCTGGACCACGTTGAACACGCCGTCCGGCAGGCCCGCCTCGGCCCACAGCCGGGCCAGCAGCAGCGAGGCGGACGGGTCCTTCTCGGACGGCTTGAGCACGAACGTGTTGCCGCACGCGATGGCCAGCGGGAACATCCACATCGGCACCATGGCCGGGAAGTTGAACGGGGTGATCCCGGCCACCACGCCGAGCGGCTGGCGGATCGAGTAGGCGTCCACCCCGGTGGACACGTTCTCCGAGAACCCGCCCTTGAGCAGGTGCGGGATGCCGCAGGCGAACTCCACCACTTCGAGCCCGCGGGCCACCTCGCCGGCCGCGTCGGAGGTCACCTTGCCGTGCTCGGCGCTGATCAGCGCGGCCAGCTCGCCGGCGTGCGCCACGATCAGCTCGCGGAACCGGAACAGGATGGTCGTCCGCCGGGCCAGCGAGACGCCGCGCCAGCCGGGGAACGCCTTGGCCGCCGCGGCCACCGCGTCGCCCACCACCGCGGCCGAGGCGAAGTCGACCGTGCCGGTCACCTGGCCGGTGGCCGGGTCGTAGATGTCACCGTGCCGGTCCGCCACGCCGGTCCACGGCTGGCCGCCGATCCAGTGGCTACAGTGCTTTTTGGCTCGCTTCCCCGCGCCATCCGGCGCGTCGCTCGCGGGCTTCTGTCGCTCATTGAGTGGCCTCCCCGTTGACCGCGCGCAGCGCGTCGGCCAGGATGCCCAGGCCCTCCTTGGCGTCGGCCTCGGACACGTTCATCGGCGGGGCCATCCGCAGCGTGTGCCCGTACAGCCCGCCCTTGCCGATCAGCAGGCCGCGCTCCCGGGTGTCGGCCAGCAGCCGGGCTGGCCAGCGCCGGGCTGGGCGCGCCGGTGGCCGGGTCGACCATGTCGATGGCGAACATCAGGCCCTTGCCGCGCACCTCGCCGACGGCCGGCAGCGCGGCCGCGACATCCCGCAGCCCGCCGATGATCATGCCGCCGAGCTGGGCCGCGTTGTGCTGCAGGTCATGGTCGAGCAGGTAGTCGAGGGTGGCGTTGGCGGCCGCGGTGGACAGCGGGTTGCCGCCGAACGTGGAGATGCCGTTCCCGGGCAGCCCGTCCATCAGGTCGCCGCGGGCGATCACCCCGCCGATGGCGAAGCCGTTGCCCAGGCCCTTGGCGAACGTGATCATGTCCGGGGTCAGGCCGTGCGCGCCGAAGCCCCAGAAGTGGTCGCCGGTGCGGCCCCAGCCGGTCTGCACCTCGTCCGAGATGTACAGCGCGCCGCGCTCCCGGAGCACCGCCGCGTACTCGCCGAGCAGCCCGTCCGGCGGCATGGTGAAGCCGCCGACGCCCTGCACCGGCTCGGCGATCAGGCAGGCTACGTCGCCCGCGGTGGCCGTGCTCAGCACGTGCCGCAGGTCCTGCACACAGGCCGCGCTGTACTGCGCGTCATCCAGGCCAGCGAACGCGGGCAGCTGCCGGTCGGTGCCGTGCAGGTAGTGCACGTTGAACGGGGCCAGCTGCGAGGGCTTCCACGCGCCGTTCCCGGTGATGGCGACCGCGCCGAAGGATCGGCCGTGGTAGCTGTTGCGCAGCGCCAGCACCTGGTTGGACCGGCGGGCCACGGTGGCCAGCATCAGCGCGGTCTCGTTGGCCTCGGTGCCCGAGTTGGTGAAGAACACCTTGGCGTTCTCGATGCCGGACAGCCGGGCCAGCTTCTCGGCCAGCTCCACCTGGTGCCGGATCAGGTACAGCGTCGAGGTGTGCACGATGCCGCTGTCCAGCTGGCGCTGCACCGCCTCGCGTACCTCGGGCACGTCGTAGCCGAGCATGTTGGTCAGGATTCCGCAGAAGAAGTCCAGGTAGCTGCGGCCGGAGGAGTCGGTGACCCGGCTGCCGCTGCCGCTGGTCAGCTCGAGCGGCTCGTCGTAGTAAAGGGCGACCCAGTTGGGGATGACGCGGCGGTGCCGCTCAAGGAGTTCTGACATCCCCCCAGTCTGCCCGCCGCCCGCCCCGGTGGGGGCCGACATAGTGTCAGGGATCGGCGCAAGATCCTGACACTATGCTCAGAGAGAGCAGCCTGGCTGGGGGTGAGCGGATGCCAACGGTGGCCGAAGTGCTGCGGCTCTCTGTAATGCAGCGCGGGCTGCCCCGGGTGGTGGCGGCCGGGGACCGGCTGGATAACCCGGTGCGCTGGGTGCATGTGATCGAGCTGCCGGACGCGGCCCGGCTGCTGCACGGCGGTGAGCTGGTGCTCAGCACCGGCATCGCGCTGCCCGACGAGGGGCCAGAGCTCGACGCGTACGTGGCCGCGCTGGCCGCGGTTGGGGCCAGCGCGCTCGCGGTCGAGCTGGGCCGCAAGTACACCGGCGGGCTGCCGGCCGGCTTCATGGCCGCGGCCGAGGCAAACCGCCTGCCGCTGATCGTCTTCCAGCGCGAGGTCCCGTTCGTCGAGATCACCGAATCGGTGCACGCCCGGATCATCAGCGACCAGCTGGACCAGCTGCGCGCCTCGGCCCGGCTGCACGAGGTGTTCACCGACCTGGCCGTGGCCGGCGCCGGGCCGGGCGAGATCCTGCACCAGGCCAGCCTGCTGGCAGGCCGGCCGCTGCTGCTGGCCGACCTGTCGCACCACGTGCTGGCCTGCGAGCCGGCCGGCGCCGATCCGGCCCGGCTGCTGGCCGGCTTCGCGGCCCGGTCCCGGGCCATCCCGCCGTCCCCGCGGACCGCCTACCACCAGCGGGCCGGCTGGCTGGTCACCACGGTCGGCGCCCGCGGCGAGGACTGGGGCCGGGTCATCCTGGTCTGCGACGGCCCGCCCGGCCCGGTGGACACCGTGCTGGTCGAGCGGACCGCCACCACGCTGGCCCTCGGCCGTCTGCTGGCCCGGCAGCAGGAGAGCCTGGAACGGCAGGCGCACCGCACCCTGATCAGCGCGATCCTGGCCAGCCCGGACACCGATCCGGACGAGGCCGCCGCCCAGGCCCGGGCGCTCGGCGTGCCGGTCACCGGCCGCCAGCTGGTCACCATGGTGCTCAGGTCGCCCGGCCCAGGCGCCGGGCTGCTGGCCCAGGCCCGGGTGCTGGACCTGGCCGAGGCGGTTGCCGACGCCTGCCAGGCGGAACGGATCCCCGCCCTGGTCGGCTCGCTGGACGACGCACGGGCGGCCGCGGTGCTGTCGGTGCCCAGCGCCGCCGATCCGGAGCAGGTGCTGGGCCGGGTGTGCGACGCGGTCCGGGGCGGGCTGGCCCGCCGGGCCAGCCGGCCCTACGGCGTGCCGGGTGGCGACCCGGTGATCGGCGTCGGCGCGCCGGCCAGCGGCATCCAGCAGGTACGCCGTTCGCTGCTGGAAGCCCGGCAGGTCGCCGACGCGGCCGCCGAGGCCCCGCCGGAGGCCGCCGGGCGCTCCTTCTACCGGCTCACCGACCTGCGGCTGCGCGGCCTGCTGTTCCTGCTCGGCGGGGACCCGCGGCTGGCCACGTTCGTGGACCGGGAGCTGGGCCCGCTGCTCCGCTACGACGCAGCGCACGGCACCAGCCTGACCGGCGTACTGGCCGCCTACCTGGCGGCCGGCGGCAGCAAGGCCGCCGCGGCCACCGCGGCCCATCTGGCCCGGCCCACCCTGTATGACCGGCTGCGGCACATCGAGCGGATCCTCGGCGTCGACCTCAGCTCAGCCGAATCCCGCGCCTCACTGCACGTGGCCCTGCTCGCCCGCGAAGGTCAGCCCTCCGGGTCGATGCCGTCCAGCGCGGGCACCCGTACCGTGCGGTGACCCGGCTTGCCGCCCAGGATCACCTTCCGCAGCGAGACGTCGTTGCTGGTGTCGGTCTCGTACAGGACATGTTCCGGGTTGGCCCGGATCTCGATGTAGTACGTGCCGTTCGGCAGGTTGGTGATGTTGAACGACTGGCCCGCGACGGACTGGAAGTAGGTGTCACCCCAGCCCAGCGGCAGCTCCTCCTGCACCCACAGCGCGGTCGGCGAGCCGCACTGCCCGCCGAAGCCGAGGAACGACGGCTGCCACGTGGCGCCGGGCCGCAGCAGGTCCACCGGGTCGGTCGGCGCGATGCAGAAGCCCACCTTGCGGCTCGGCACCGCGAGCTGGTGCGCCGAGTTGAGCAGGCTGTACTGCGCGAACTGCTGGAAGTGCCAGTGATTGTGGCCGTGTTTGCTGTCGAAGCCCATAGTCCCGGCCCGGGCGCGGCCGATGACCTGCCCATCCTGCCAGAAGTACTGGTACGCCTTCATGGTGGGCGAGCCGTGCGACCGGAACCCCTCCACATCGAGCGGCCCGTTACCGCTGATCCCCACCGTGGCGCCGAAGTCCACCTGATCGGAGCCGGGGTGCGTCTTGGTCGCCCGGATGTGGTGGACCGAGATCCCCCACGACGGCAGCGGGACCAGGTCCGGCAGCGAACTGGCCGGCGGGTCCGCCAGTGTGCGCACCGCCGGCAGGGTGGGCAGCGCCCGCGTGGACGGGGCGGCGGGGCGGGCGCGGGCACCGGCCACCGCGGCCGGTTTCGCCACGGTGACCTGCACCGTGGCGGTGGCATCGACCGCGGTGATGTGCAGCAGCTTGGTGTACGGCGGCAGGATCGTCTCGGTCACCCGGTAGGTGCCCAGATTGAGCCGGTAGCCGACCGAGTTCTCTTCCAGCGGGTCCACCGCCCAGCCCTGGGCCACGCCCCAGACCAGCGATCTCGGGAACGGGTCGGCCACGCATACCTGTGGGTAGGGCGAGGTGGCCGGGCTGTCCGGGGTGGCGCGCTCCGGGTCATAGCTGTCCGGGCAGAAGCCGACCTTCGAGCTGTCCAGCACCTTCCCCTTGGTGGTGGCCACGCTGATCTGGAGGAAACGGCGTAGCTGAGATGGCACCCGCCCGATGAGGTTGCCCGGGAACGGCACCCGCTGCACCCCGCCGCCGGGCAGGTGGATGATCTGCGTCAGTGTGAGCGGCGACGCGTAGCTCGACCGCTGCACATCGAACTCCAGGGCGGAGCCGAGGGACGCGGTCCAGATGCCCGGGTCCAGGTACACCGTACGGCCATACCTGGGCACCGTGATGCTGTTCTGCGCCGGGATCAGCTTGATCTGCGGCCCGGCTGGGGTAGCGGCCGCCACGCCTGTCAGCCCCGGCGCGGTGACCGATGCGGCCGTTAAACCGGCCAGCGCAATGGCCGCGGTGCGCAGCCGTCGTCCTGCTCTCGTCATGACAGCTCCCCGTTCGTGATGGGACCCCTACGGGGAATTTAATGCGCACCCAGAACAAAGACCAGCACGGCTGGCCGCGCTTGGCTAGGTCACGGTTCACGCACGGCGGGGCGCTGCGCCGTAGGCGGTCGCGTCGCAGGCAGCGCAGTGGCCGGCGGTGCCGTGGCCCCCGGCCCGGCGGCTGGCGGCTCGGCGGGCGGCGGGTCCGCGGCCGGCGGGTCCGCCGCGGCCGGCTCGGTGGCCGCGACCGCCCGCTGATAGGCGTCCTGCAGCCGGGCCACCTCGGCCTGCGGGTTCTGGAACCAGTTGGTGGACCACAGCCGGTGGAAGCTCCAGCCCAGCCGCTGCAGGTGCTCGCCGCGCAGCCGGTCCCGGTCCCGGACGCTGCGCGACTGATGGTAGGACGCACCGTCGGTCTCGATGGCCAGCACCATCCGGCTGGTGTCGTCCGGGTGGGTGGCGGCGAAGTCCACCCGGTAGCCGCCCACCCCGTACTGCGGGACCACGGTGATCCCGCACTCGGCCAGCCGGTCCCGCACGTCGGCCTCGAACGGGTTCAGCTCGGCGCGGCCGGACGCCTCGGCCACGGTGCCGCCGGACCCGGCATACTCCAGGTAGTCGGCCAGCAGCCGGGCCCCGGCTTTGGTCACCCGGTCCGGGTCCACGTCGCTGCTGGCGAACGAGCTGACCAGGGTGAGCCGGTGCTTGGCCCGGGTGGCAGCCACGTTCAGCCGGCGCTCCCCGCCGTCGCGGAGCAGCGGCCCCCACTGGTAGCGCATCCGGCCGTCCGGGTGCTTGCCGTACCCGATGGACAGGATGATCGCGTCCCGCTCGTCGCCCTGCACCCGCTCCAGGTTCTTCACGAAGAACGGCTCGGCCGTGTCCTCGGCGAAGAAGCCCTCCAGGTCAGGGTGCGCGGCCAGCGCGTCGCGCAGCGCGGCGTCGATCCGCTCGGCATGCTTGATGCCCAGCGCGATGACGCCGAGCGACTGCCGGGGCTGGGTCCGGGCATGCTCCAGGACCAGCTCGACCACCTTGTCCACCTCGGCGGTGACCGACACCTCCTGGCCCGGCTCCGGGCCCTGCGCCACCACCACGTGACGCAGGCAGTTCTCCCGCAGCACACCGGGGAACGTGGTCAGCGCGCCGCCGTAGATGTGCGCGTTGGAAAAGGCCACCAGCCGCTCGTCGCGGCTGCGGTAATGCCAGGTCAGCGGCGCGGTGGGGAGCAGCGGGCGGAGCGCGTCGAGCACCGACTCGAAGCCCGCGCCGAACGAGACCAGGCTCTCGTCATCCGCCAGCTCGTCGTCTGTTCCGTCGTCGCCGAACTGGCGGAAGAAGTTGGTCGGCGGCAGCTGCCGGTCATCGCCGGCCACCACGATCTGGTGCCCGCGCATCACGGACGGGATGGCGTCGGCCGGGATGATCTGGCTGGCCTCGTCGAAGATGACCACGTCGAACAGCCGGGTGGCGGGCAGCACCTGGCTGACCATCAGCGGTGACATGGCCCAGCACGGCTTGAGCGCGAACAGCACGTCGCTGGTCTGGTCGAGCAGCCGCCGCAGCGGCAGATGGCGGCGGCGCAGCGCCGCCTGCTTGCGGATGACCCGGGCCTGCAGCGGGTGCCGGTCCTGGGCGTCGCGCAGCCGGTCGGCCCAGGCGCGCCGGACCCGGCCGGCGTTAGCCAGCAGGTGCTGCACGTCCCGGTCCCGGAAGTCACTGGCGATCTCATCCAGCGCCGTGCCGCGGTGCGCGGCGTAACCCGGGTCGCTGACCCGCATCCGGTCCAGGATGGCCGAGTACCACGCGTAGTCGAACGCGGCCGCGGCCAGTTCCGGCCCGGCCTCCCGGCGGGCCAGTTCATCCAGCAGCTGGCCGAGGCCCAGCTCGGCGAAACCCGCCCCGAGCTGATACAGCCGGGGCAGCTGCCACGCGGTGTCCTGGTCCGCGGCCAGCTCGGCGAGCTGAGCCGCGGGGTCCTCGGCCAGCGCGACGTAGCCACCCAGCAAGCCGAGCTGGGCGGCGCAGTGCGCGCCGAGTTCGGCCAGCTCCGGATAGCCGTCCGGCAGCCGGGGCAGGCCGGTGCCGGTGCTCAGCTCGAGCCACTCGGCCAGCTCGCTGGCGGCCGCGCGGAGCGCCCCGGGCAGCTCTTCCCCGGGCGGCTCGGCCGTCCCGGTGGCCAGCGCGCGGGCCTGCTTGCGCAGCGCCCGGCGATCGAGGAAGCTCAGCCCGGCGCCGTCCCCCACTGCGGCCGCGAGCCGGTCCGGGCTGGCCGCGTACACGGCCGGGCCGAGGCGGCGCTGCGTCCGCGCCACCCCGGCGTACAGCCGCAGCAGGGCCACCGCGTCCGGGTAGGCCCGCGGCGGCCGCAGTGCGGTGTCCGCCGCCGCGCGGGCCACCCGGTGCAGCAGCGCGGGCAGCTCGTGCGAGCTGAGCCGGGCCGCGATGTCACCCGCCTGGCGGGCCTGGTCCGGGGTGCGCAGCGCGGCGCCGTACCACGGTGTGCTGCCCGGGCGCAGGGTGAACCCGCCCAGGTGGGCGAACTCGCGCAGCTCGTCCCGGATCCGGTCGGCCGCTTCCCGGGTGAGCTGCTCCGGTGCGGCCAGCCGGACCGGGGTGCGGGCCTCGGCCGGCGAGCCGAGCAGCGCGGCCTGCACCTCGAACGGGGTCAGCCCCCACGGCTTGTGCACCTCATGCAGCGCGGTCGCGTGCTGGCTGAGCCGGTCCTGCCGGTCCACCAGGCGGCGGTGCAGGTCGGTCAGGTCCGGCGCCGGGGTGCGCTGCGCCTCGTCCAGCGTGTCCCCCAGGTCACGGGCGATGCGCAGCCGGTCCCGGGTGCCCTCGTGGATGTCCAGCACCATGCCGCCCAGGCCGACCCCCTTCAGCCGGGACAGCACCGCGTCGATGGCGGCCCGCTTCTCCGCCACGAACAGCACCTTGCGGCCGCGGGCCACCAGGGTGGCGATCAGGTTGGCGATGGTCTGGCTCTTGCCGGTGCCCGGCGGCCCGTGGATGACCAGGCTGCGCCCGGCCAGCACGGCGCCGATCGCGCCGCGCTGTGAGGAGTCGGCGTCCAGCACCGAGAAGTCGTCCTCCGGCGAGTCCAGCAGCGGCGCGTCCGGCCCGGCGCCGATGGCCGGGTCGGCCGCGCCCAGCGACTCCTGCGCCTCCGGGTCGCCGGCGATGGCCGCCACCACGTCACTATCGTTCAATAGCTCATTCGCCGCTTGCAGGTCCCGCACCATGGGCAGCTTCGCGTAGGTGAACGTGCCGATCACCCGGCGGTCGGTGATCTCGAAACCGGGTACCTCGGCGGCCTCGGCCGCGCGGCACAGCAGCGGCCCCACCGTGCTGGCCGGCTGCTCGGCCAGTTCCTCGGTGGCCGCGCCGAACACGCTGGCCAGTTTGTACAGCAGGACCGGGTTGACCTCGTAGTCGTCGTCCAGCACCAGCTCGAAATCGTCGTGCCGGGCCCGGGTTGGCGTGATGGTCAGGCCGCGCAGCAGTACCGGCGCGGCCGGCTCCAGGAACAGCTCGTCCCAGCGGGCCAGCCCGGCCGCCAGATAGCCGGCCCGGATGCCGCGCTCCTCCAGCAGTTCGCGGGCCTTCCGGTAGATGACCTGGACCCGGCGGATCGCGTCGGCGCGCGCGTCCACGTCGTGGAACAGCCGGGTCAGCCGGGCCGAGCCGGTGCGCAGGAACTTGTCCAGCGCGGCCGGGTCGGCGGCGGCCAGGTCCAGCGTGCCGGCCCGGCGGTCCTTGTAGTAGAGCAGCGTGTTGCGGCCGCCCAGGTCGGTCAGCGCGGCCACCCAGCGGGCCTGGGCCGCCGCGATCAGTTGGGTGCGGCGCCGGTCCGCCGGGTCGGCGCCGTCAGCCGGCCCGGCCTCGTCCGGAGGCTCGCTGTCCTCGGCCTGCTCCCTAACGCCCGCCTGCTCGCTCACGTCTGGCTCAGCCATGGGTGGTTCTCCGTCCGTGCGGTCAGCGGATTGCTAACTTGCCCGTTGCGCCCGATCCATGCCATTCGTCCGCCGCGAGCTGAAATTTCACTTCGCCGATCCTGGTCCGTCAGACGCCGTTCCAGGTCACCGGCACCTGGCGGGCAGCCCGGACAGGCCACCTGGCCCGGCTGCCCGCGAGCGCGGCGGCCGCGCTGGCCGTGGAGGCGATCCTGACCGCGGGCAGCGACGCCAGCTACTCAGCCAAGTGCCTGCAGTACACCGCCATCAGCAACCAGATCGAGCTGGTCAGCTGCGCCGCATTACTGCGGTCCCTTTTAACAGCGCGGTACGTTGTGGCACTTATAGGTGTAACAAGGAACCGCGCTGTTGAAAGTAACCGCCTTGCTGTGCCGCGGGTCAGTACATCTCGACGCAGTCGTAACTGACCGCCGGGCTGAGCCAGTCGCTGAGCGCGCTGGACCCGCTGATCACGGTGATCGTCATCGTGTTGCTGCCGGTCACGAACGCGCTGGCCGGCACCGAGTAGGTGTACAGCGTGTTGTTGCCCCGGTAGGTGCCGATGGTCAGGCTGCGTGAGTCCGGCTGGCTGGACGGGGACGGCGCCGCCGACATCCAGCTGTTCACCGTGATCTGCGGCCGGCCGCTGGCGTACGCGGCGGTGATCCCGATCCGCACGGTGCGCGCCGCGACCTGGCTGGACGACAGCGTGAACGTGACCGTGGTCGGGTTGTTGACGTCCTTGAACTGGTAGGCCGGGAAGTCCGCCGCCGAGCTGCTGCCGACCGTGTAGGTGACCGGCCCCCAGCTCGCCATCCGGGTATCGGACGGGTGCATCCAGGTCAGGTTGGCCCAGTTCAGGAACCCGCTCGGGGTGCCGTCCCAGGTGCCGATCCGGAACACCGGCGAGGCCGGGGTGACCCAGGCCGAGTCGATGTTCTGCCCGGTCGTCTCGGTTCCCGCGGTGACCGTCACGGTCCTGGTGGCCACGGCCAGCTCGCCCTGGTACAGCGTCTGGGTGTAGCTGCCCGGTTTCATCAGCGGGCTGGCGAAGTCGCCGTTGGCCTGCGGCGTGGCCCAGTACTGCGCGGCCGAGCTGGCCCAGCCCACGGTGACCGCGGCGCCGGCCGTCACGCCAGACGCGGCGCCGGCCACCCAGCCGCGGCTGGCCGCCGGGACCAGCCCGGTCAGCCCGAGGCTGGCCAAAAACGTCATGTCCGGCGCGGCGGGCGCGGTGGTCCCGCTGACCATCAGCGCGTACGGCCCGTACAGCACGCTGAGCCGCTGCGCCTCGGTCTGGTTGTGCGCCGACCACAGGTAGTTGTACAGCTGGTTGTCGGTGGTGCCCTGCTGCTCGATGTCCCGGAAGAACGGCCCGCCCGCACTGCTCTCCCGGTTGCCGTAGGCCATGTACACGCCGATGCCGCTGCCGGTGATGCCGCGCACGGTCAGGCTCATCGCCTGCCGGTTCGAGTAGTACTTGGACCGGGTCTGCCCGTCCAGCAGGTAGATGTCGGTGGACTCGATCGCGGTCCCGCCGTTGATCTCCGCCGGAGTGTAGACCGTGTTGATCACGCTGGCGTTCAGCCGGCTGATCCAGCGCAGCTCGCCCGCCCCGGCCGAGTTGACGTAGGTGGCCATGTAGATGTTGTTCTGGCCGTTCACCGCGACCAGGTAATGGATCAGCGTGCCGCTGCCGTACCAGTCGGTCACCGACTCGGTGATCACGATGTAGTTCCCGCTCTGCGCCGCGGTGATCGTGGCCCCGGCGCCCAGGCCCGATTCCACCTGCGAGAACGAGCTCTGATCCTGCAGTTCGGTGCCGTTGTAGTTGAGCGAGACCATGTCGCCGTCCGACTGGCTGATCGTGAACGTCAGCCCGGCCCCGGTGCTCACCGTGTAGTAACCACCGCTGCTGGTGTAGCCGAACGCGGTGGCCGCGCTGGCCGGGGTGGCCCGGCCCGCTGCGGTGTCCACCGCGGTGCCGGCCAGCCCGAGGGCCACGCCGCTGGCGGCGGCGCCAGTGAGGAACTGGCGCCGCCCCAGCCGGCGGGGCTCCGGCGATGCGCTCTGCTGGTCCGGGGGGACGACCCCCCTGGACCCCCCGGGAAAGTCGGAGATGCTCATCGCCCCGCCCCCTACAGACCCGGGTAGCTCGGGAACGAGCAGGACGGCACGCTGCCGCTGCCGGTGAACGAGGTGACGGTCACGTCCGTGCCGGACGCGGTGATGTTGCTGTCGTAGGTGCGGATGCTGGCGTACTCGGCGCTGGTGCTGGTGGCGTCCAGGCTGACGTTCTCCAGGGTCAGCCCGAGCAGGTGCGACGAGTTGTAGCCCTCCAGCACCGACCCGGCGCTGGACGCGGAGCTGACCGCCTTCAGCCCGTCCACCACGATGTTCTCGAAGTACGGCGTGGTTGACCCGTTCCCGGAGGAGTAGAACGGGTTGAACTCCAGCGCGTGCTTGACCCCGGTCAGGCAGTTGTTGTCGTAGGTCACCCCGTTGACCGTGCCACCCTCGCTGGAACTGGTCTTGATCCGCAGCCCGTTGTTGTCGCTGCTGACGTTCCCGGCCGAGTCGGTCCCGCTGACCGTGTTGTTCTCGACCAGGACGTTGCTCACGCCGTACTGGGTCTCGCTGCCGATGGAGATCCCGTGCGTGCCGTAGAAGTGACTGTTCTCGACGGTGATGTTGGACGCGGCGCCGGAGTTGGTCTTGATCGCGATGCCGTCGTCACCGTCCTGGATGTACGAGTCGTTCACGGTGACGTTGGTCGCACTGTCCGGGTCGATGCCGTCGGTGTTCCGCGCCGTGGCCGGGGTCTTGATCCGCACCCCCCACACGGTGAGCCCACTGCCGCCCTCGAAGTAGATGTGGAACAGCGGCGCGTTGATCAGATCCACGTCATACACGGTGAAGTTGTTCACGTCGTGCGCCTCGATCAGCCGCGGGTTGTTCTGGTCCTCGCTGTCGGTCTGCGCCGTGTTGGACAGCGTCCACCAGCTTCCGCTGGTGCCCAGGATGTCCTGGTCGCCGCGGCCGTTGATGGCGCCCTGGCTGCCGCTGGAGCTCTGCGTGCCCATGATGGCGGCGTTCGACCCGGTCACGTTGATGAACGGCTTGCAGCCGTTGCCGCTGGACGCGACGGTGCCGCAGGTGGCCTGGCCGGACACCTGGTAGTTGACCGGGTTGCGGGACGCGTACAGCGTCGCGCCCGCGTCGATGAGCAGCGTCACGCTGGCCGGCAGCGACAGCGGGCCGGACAGGAAACTGTTGTCGCTGCCACTCGGCGCCAGCACCACGGCCTCGCCGGTGCCGCTGCAACTGTTCAGCGCGGACTGGATCCGCGAGGTGTCCGGCGGCGAGGACTCGGCGCTGCTGCTGAACTGCTCGTTGCTGGTGGCCAGGGTGGCGCTCAGTGTGGTGCAGGTGGCCGGCACGGCCGGCTGGGCCACCGCACGGCTGTCCCCGGTGGCCAGCGTCACGCTGGTGGCGGCGGAGGCGGGCAGCGCAACGCCCACCACGGCGGCGATGAGAGCGCTAACAACCGTGCTTACGGCTAACTGGCGGGGACGGGCAAGAGGGTGCTTCACCGGACAGTCCTCTCAGGCAGGGCCTCTTCGAGCGGCAACGGGGCGACAGTTGCCTCCACGGGCCGGCCAGTGTGCTGCGAGCCGGCCGGCCGACGCGCCCCGCTCCCGAGGGCTGTCCCGCCGAACGCTACGGCCCGGCCCACCGCCGGGCAATGCGGCCCCGGCCGTCCCCCGGGCCTAGTCGTATCGGCGCAGGTCAGGGCCACGGCACCGGACTGGGCCGATGAAATGAGCTGAAACGGCCCAGCCCCGGCGGCGGTCCGCGCCTTACCCGTCAGAGAGCGCGGTGCGGATGGCGGCCAGATCGCTGGCCGCGGCCAGGCCCGCGTGGTAAACGCGCAGCTCGGTGGCGCCGGCCGCGCGGACCGCGGCCGCCTGGGCGGGCAGCGACGCTGGGTCGCCGCCTAGGCCCGCCACCGCCTGCAGGACGGCTACCACCTCGGTTCCGGCGGGCACGGCGGCGGTGGCCGTGGTCACCAGGCTGACCGCCCGCGCCCGGTCCCCGCACGCCAGCACAACGCCATCGACGCCGTCCGGGCCGCAGGCCGCCGCGAGGTCGTAGCCGGGATTCGAGCCAGCCGCACGGGGATCCGGGTCGGTGTGCAGCAGCACCCGCTGGCCCGGGGCGGCGGCGCGGACCGCGCCCGTCACCTCGCTGAGCAGCCGCCGGGCCGCTGCGGCCCGGGTGCTGTCGAGTACGTGCACCGCGTCGGCGGGCAGCACCGGGCCGCCGTCGGCGGCCGCTCGGATCTGAGCGGCCAGCTTGTCCGGGTCGGCCCCGGCCAACGTGTAACCATGCTGGCAGCCGGCGCAGAAGCACAGCGACAGCAGCCAGTCCCCGGCTGGCCCGGTCCGGCCGGTCACGTCGCCGGTCTTGTCGTGTGCGCTGCCGTGCTCGAAGCCGTACCAGCCGCATGCCTCCAGTTCGATGCCGTCTACCCCGTCCAGCGCGGCCACCTCGGCGGCCAGCCGCGCGGCGTACTCGCGGACCGCGGCCGAGCCCGCGCACAGCGCCCACGGGTACCGGTCGCCGAACGCGTTCCGCACCGCGCACTCAGCCGAGGCACTGGCCAGCCCGGAGTTGTGCGTGAGCACCACCCAGGCGGTGACGCCGAGGCCCGCGGCGCGCAGCTGGCCGGCGGCCCGCTCGAACGAGCCGGCCGGCTCGGCCACCGCCGGCCGCAGCATCGCGCCGGACCACCGGGCCGGGTCAGCCTGGTAGTAGACCGCGGCGTCCCGGGTCACGATGCGGTGCCCGGGATGGAACGGGGTCACCGCGCGCACCGCGTGATACGCCGCGGCCAGGCTGACCCCGGCCAGCCCCAGGCCAGCTACCCGGTCCGCGGCGGCCGGGTCGCCGTCCACGTCCCATGGGTAGAGATACGCCCCGGCCCGCACCTAGGAGACCCGCACTTAAGAGACCGGGCGCAGCGGCTCCGGCAGCAGCTGCGCGGGGAAGTCCTGGTAGGTCACCGGGACCAGCCAGCGGCGGATCGCAGTGGCGCCGACCGAGGTGTAGCCGGGGGCGGTGGTGGCCGGGAACGGGCCGCCGTGCTGCTGCGCCCAGGTGACGGCGACGCCGGTCGGCCAGCCGTTCCATACCACCCGCCCGGTGGTCCGGGTGAACACGTCCGCGACCTGGGCCGCGGCCGCCATATCCGCGGCCGAGTCCGGGTCGCCGTGGATCACTCCGGCCAGGTTGCCGCCCAGCCGGGCCAGCACCGGGAGCAGGTCCTCGGCCGACTGGTACGTGATGACCAGCCCGGCCGGCCCGAAGTGCTCCTCGGCCGTGCCCGGCAGCCCGGCGGCGAACTGCTCCAGCGTGGTGCCGAACGCGTGCGGGGTGGCCGCCCACGGCCCCTCCCCCGGCTGCCCCTCGGCGATCGGGGTGACGTCCGGGCTGGCCGCCAGCTCACCGACGGCGGCCTGGTACGACTCGTGGATCCTGCCCGTCAGCATGGGCGCGCCTGCGGACGCGCTGACCGCTTCCGCGATGGCCAGGCGCAGCTGGGGGTCGTCCGGCACGAACAGCAGGCCCGGGTTGGTGCAGAACTGGCCCGCGCCCAGGGTCAGCGACCCGGCGTACCCGGTGGCGATGTCGGTGGCCCGGGCCGCGGCCGCGCCGGGCAGGATGACCACCGGGTTGACCGAGCCGAGCTCGCCGAAGAACGGGATCGGCACCGGGCGGTCGGCGCAGATCGTGGCCAGCGCCAGCCCGCCGCGTACCGACCCGGTGAACCCGGCGGCCGTGATGGCCGGGTGCTGCAACAGCCGCACCCCGGCCGGCACGCCGTACACCGCCGCGAACGTGCCCGGCGGCGCGCCCGCCGCGGCCAGCGCGTCCGCGACGATCTGCGCGGTCAGCACCGAGGTCCGCGGGTGCCCCTCGTGCGCCTTGACCACCACCGGGCAGCCGGCCGCCAGCGCGGACGCGGTGTCCCCGCCCGCCACCGAGAACGCGAACGGGAAGTTGGACGCGGCGAACACCGCGACCGGGCCGATGGGACGCACCATGTGCCGCAGTCCGGGCACCCCGGTGCCCGGCGGGCTGGTGATCAGGTCCAGGTAGCCGCCGTCGGCCAGTACGTCGCAGAACATCCGCAGCTGGCCGGTGGTGCGGGCCACCTCCCCGGTCAGCCGGGCGGTGCCCAGCGCGGTCTCGGCGTCGGCCAGCGCGGCCAGCTCGTCGGCCCGGCTGTCCAGCGCGTCGGCCACCGCGGCCAGCGCCTTGGCCCGGCCCTCCGGCCCGGCTTCGGACCACGCCGCGGCTGCCCCGGCGGCGGCCGTGGCGGCCGCGTCCACCGCGCTGTCGCTGGTCTCGGTCACCGGCGCGCCGGTGGGCTGGCCGGTGCGCGGGTTGTATCCCTGGATCATCAGCTTTCTGTCCTTCTCTGGGCCGGCTGGCTCAGCCGGCCCGCGTCGTACTCCGGCAGGGTGAACTCCCCGCCCAGGTAGGCAAGAAGCGGGTCATCTGGGTCTGGCTCGCCGTGCTCGGCGATGACCTCGGCCGCGTACACCTCGGCGTCGTCCTTGGGCTCGTAGCCAAGTGCCCGCGCCTCGTCCAGCGACACCCAGCCGCCCCGGGTGTTGGCCGACACCCCGAACGCGACCCGGAACCCGGGCCGGGGCGCGGTCAGGCAGGCCTCGAACAGCCGCCCGGCGTCGTCCGGGGACAGCCAGGTGGACAACTGGCGGACGCTGCGCGGCCGCTCGAAGCAGGACAGGATGCGCAGGCAGATGGTGTCCATGCCGTACCGGTAGTGGTACTGGGCGGCCAGCCCCTCGCCGGTCACCTTGGACACGCCGTAGTACGTGTCCGGGGCCGGGAACGCGTAGTCCGGCACCGGGAACGAGGACCGCGGTGCAAACCCAACCGCGTGGTTGGACGACGCGAAGATGACCCGGGGCACAGCCGCCCGGCGGGCCGCCTCGAACACGGTGTAGGTCCCCTGGATATTGGTCTCCAGGACGCGCTCCCACGGCGCTTCGCCGGACACCCCGCCCAGGTGGATCACCGCGTCCGTCCCGGCGCAGGCCTGCTCCATCGCGGCCGTGTCGGTGACCGACGCCACGACGGCCTCTTCGCCTGAGCCGGCCGGGTCGGCCGGGGGGCTGATGTCGAGCAGACGCAGCGTCCGGCCGGGCCGGGCCAGCCGCGTGCGCAGCATGGTCCCGATCCGGCCGGAGCTGCCGGTAATGAGAATGATCGCCACGGCACCCGACCCTACGCGCGCTCAGTCACAGTCGTGGAAACCACCCACCCAGGTAGCTGGCCACCGTGTACTGAGCGGCCTGGGCCGCGGTGAGCTGCGGCACGTCGGCGTTCACCGCCGAGCCGGGGCCGGTGTTCTGGTACTCGTAGAACCGGGCGTCCTGCCACGGGAACGGCGGGCTGGTCCAGTTCTGCCACTGCTCCGGGTTGATCGCCGCGGGCAGGTAGGTGTCCCGGATGGTGATCTGGCCCACCGGGTTGGTCACCCCGGTGTGCCGCCATGGCCGGCCCAGGTAGTAGCTGGCCGCGGTCAGGTTCCCCGGGCTGTTGATGATACGGCTGTTGGTGATCAGGTAGCCGTACGGCTGCTCCAGCCCGGTGTCCGGGGCACTCACCGTGCCCCCCGGGCGGCCCAGGATGTCGATGGTGTCGTGGTCGAACACGGCCGTGCCGGACCCGCACAGGAAGTCCACCTCGCCGGAGATGTAGTCGTCGAGGTAGAGCTGCCGGGCCGGCGGCGGCGTGGTGCTGCCCGGCGGCGAGGTGGCCGGCGGGCCGCCCGGGGCGAAGCACTCGGCCGGGGTGAACGGGTCCGCGTACGAGCTGGCGAACACCGTGTCCTGGATGCCGAGCAGCCGGTCCCGGGCGAACACCACCCGGTCGGCCACCGTCTTGACCGCCACCGCCTGCGGCGAGGTGATCTGCGGGTTGGCCGCCGGGTCGAAGGAGTTCTGCACGGTGATGCCGTAGGCGGCGAACCCGTTGCCGGCCACCGACAGGGTGGCACTGCAGTCGGTGCCGTACTGGTTGCCGTTGGCCGCGACCGTGCCGTGCGCGATGTCGTCGACCAGGGTGACATCGCGCGGGTTGCCGGTCGCGCCGCGCAGCGTGATGCCCGGCTCCGAGGACGGGACGTAGATCTGGCCCCAGTAGGTGCCCGGCTCGATCAGGATCGTGGCCAGCCCGCTGCCCGGCTGTACCGCGTCCAGCGCCGCCTGCACCGAAGCGAATGTGCCGGGCCGCCCGTCCTGGCTCACCACCAGCAGGTGGTGCCTCCCCACGGCGCCGGCCCAGGCCGGTGCCGGCGCCGCGGGGAGGGTCAGTAACGCCGCTACTGTCAGAGCGATGAACGCGCTTCATGACGTTACCGGCGTGCCGCCGACGGTCACGTTCTCGACGACCAGGTTGGAGATGTCCTGGGCCGAGTTGGCCACCGTCGAGGTGGTGATGGTCAGGTCGTCCAGGGTGACCGTACCGATCGGGTCGGTGGCCGACGCGCCGACGATCGACCAGACGCCCTCGCAGTCGTCCACCGTCCAGCCGGCCAGCGTGATGTTGTCGATATCCGGCGGGAAGTCCCCGGTCTGGGCGTCGTAGTTGCCCTGGATGAGCAGCAGCGGGCCGCCCACCGTGCCGGCGTTGATCCGGTACACGTTGCTGTTCAGCGCGAACCCGCCGCGCAGCGTATTGGTCTTGATCCGGTGCCCGGCCTCCAGGTTGGCGCTGTTCATGGTGAGGTCCCGGGCGTACACGTTCTTCACCCCGCCGGTCATCTCGCTGCCGATGGTGATGCCGCCGTGCCCGTTGGCGAAGTTGCTGTTCTGGATGACCACGTTCTGGCTGGGCACGTTGACCCGGCGGCCGTCGGCGTCGCGGCCGGACTTGATCGCGATGCAGTCGTCGCCGGTGTTGAACGTGACCGAGTCGATGACCACGCCATTGCAGGATTCCGGGTCACATCCGTCGGTGTTCGGCCCGGACGAGTTGATGCTCACCCCCTCGACTGTGACGTTGCTGCACAGGTTCGGGTTCAGGTGCCAGAACGGCGAGTTGATGAACGTGACGCCCTGGAGCAGCACGGTGTCGGTGAGGAACGGCTGGATCATCTGCGGTGGCAGGAAGTGCCCGGCGCCGAACACCCGCTGGGAGACCGGGACGTTGTCGTCGGCCATCTGCTCCAGCAGGTCGAAGTCGGCGGTCTCCAGGTTCTTCCAGTTCCACCAGTGGTTGTCGTCGGCCTGCCCGTTCAGTGTGCCCTGGCCGGTGATCGCGACGTTCCGCTGGCCGTAGCAGTAGACCGGCGGCGAGTAGTTCATCAGCTCGATGCCCTGCCAGCGGGTGAACACCACCGGCAGGTAGGCGTTCGGGTCCTGGCTGAACAGGATGACCGAGTCGGTGTTCGGCAGGTGCAGGTTGACGTGGCTGAGCAGGTGGATGGCGCCGGTGAAGAACTGCCCGGACGGGACGATCACGTGCCCGCCGCCGGCCCGGTTACACGCGGCGATGGCGGCCGCGAACGCGGCCGTGCAGTCGGTGGTGCCATCTCCTACCGCACCGAACCGGGTGATCGGGAAAAAGCGGTCGGGAAACCAGGGACGGCGCACCGAGGCGACGATGCGGTCGGCGGCCCGGTCGAACGCGGACCAGGGCCCGGTTGGGTGGCTGGGCCGGTTGATGGCAGCGCTCACATTTGCCGCGCCGGCCCACAGCGGGCTGGTTAAGGCACCCGCCCCGGCCAGCGCAGAGTAGCGGAGCATGCTACGGCGGTTGATCTCGTTCGGCATCGAACTACCTCCGGGTGAGTGGGGTTACTCCGGTGGCTATGCGGGCCGTCAGCGGGGATCGGGTTCGGGGTTCCGGCCGGCCCGGGCCAGGAACCCGAAATCACAGCCCTTGTCTGCCTGGGTCACGTTCTCGCTGTACAGCGCGCCGTAACCACGCTCATACCGGGGCGGCGGCGGCCGCCAGGCGGCGCGGCGCTGATGCAGTTCCGCCTCGCTCACCTCAAGCCGCAGCGCCCGCTCGGCCACGTCCAGGGTGACCAGGTCGCCGGTGCGGACCAGGGCCAGCGGGCCGCCCACGTAGGACTCGGGCGCCACGTGCAGCACGCACGCGCCGTAACTGGTGCCGCTCATCCGGGCGTCGGAGATCCGCACCATGTCCCGCACCCCGGCGGCCAGCAGGTAGTCCGGGATCGGCAGCATGCCGTACTCCGGCATGCCCGGGCCACCCAGCGGGCCGGCGTTGCGCAGCACCAGCACCGAGTCGGCGGTGATGCCCAGCGCCGGGTCATTGATCTGCCGCTGCATCTCCCGGTAGTTGTCGAAGACCACCGCCGGGCCGGTGTGCTTGAGCAGCGCGGGCTCGGCCGCGATGTGCTTGATCACGGCGCCGTCCGGCGCCAGATTGCCACGCAATACCGCGAGGCCTGCTTCCGGCGCCAGCGCGGTAGTGGCGTTACGGATGACGTCGTCGTTGTAGACCTCAGCCCCGGCCAGTCCGTCAGCGAGGGAACGGCCGGTCACCGTGATGCGGTCGGTGTGCAGTGCGCCGGGGACCTTGGCCAGTTCGGCGAGGAGCGCGCGCAGGCCGCCGGCGTAGTAGAAGTCCTCCATCAGGTATTTCCCGCCGGGCCGGATGTTGGCCAGCACCGGGATCCGGCGGGCGATCTCGTCGAAGTCGTCCAGGCTGAGCGGGACGTTGCAGCGGCCGGCCATCGCGATCAGGTGGATCACCGCGTTGGTCGAGCCGCCCAGGGCCAGCACGGTGGCCACCGCGTCCTCGAACGCCTCCGCGGTGAGGATCTGGTCCGGGGTCAGGTTCTCCCAGGCCATGTCCACGATCCGGCGGCCGGTCGCGGTGGCCATCCGGTAGTGCGCCGAGTCGGCCGCCGGGATGGACGCGGCGCCGGGCAGCGTCATGCCGAGCGCCTCGGCGGCCGAGGTCATGGTGGACGCGGTGCCCATCGTCATGCAGTGCCCAGGTGAGCGGGCGATGCCGCCGGCCAGGTCAGCCATTTCGCAGTCGCCGATCAGCCCGGCCCGCTTGTCGTCCCAGTACTTCCACAGGTCGGTGCCGCTGCCCAGGGTGCCGCCGCGGTAGTTGCCGCGCAGCATCGGGCCGGCCGGCAGGTAGATGGCCGGGATGCCCGCGCTGGCCGCGCCCATCAGCAGCGCCGGGGTGGTCTTGTCGCAGCCGCCCATCAGCACCGCGCCGTCGGCCGGGTAGGACCGGAGCAGTTCCTCGGTGTCCATGGCCAGCAGGTTGCGGTACAGCATCGGGGTCGGCTTCTGGAACGTCTCGGACAGCGACGCCACGCCGAACTCGGCCGGGAAGCCGCCCGCCTCCCAGATGCCCCGCTTCACCTGTTCGGCCCGCTCGCGCAAATGCATGTGGCACGGGTTCAGCTCGGACCAGGTGTTCACGATCGCGATGATCGGCTTGCCCTGGTAGTCCTCGGGATCGGCGCCGAGCTGGCGCATCCGGGTGCCGTGGCTGAACGCCCGCATCCCGTCCCCGCCGAACCAGCCGTAGCTGCGCAGCTGCTCGGGGGTACGCCGCTGGGCGGTCATGTGAGGCCCCAGCTGGCGAGGATCTTGCCGATCTCGTCGCGGATCGGGTCGGGCAGCAGGCGGCTGGGCGGGCGGACGTCGCGCCGGGCCAGGCCGAGCTGAGCCAGCGCCTCCTTGACCACGCTGACGTTGTCCGCCGAGGCGTCGGCGGCGCGCAGTTCCTCGAACGCGCGGCACGCCTCCCAGATCTTCATCGCCCCGTCCCAGTCACCGCCGCGCAGCGTGTACAGCATGCCGACGGACAGCTTGGGCGCCACGTTGACCAGGCCGGAGGTGAAGCCGCGGGCGCCGTAGGTCCAGCAGCCCGGCGCGGTCAGCTCGGCCAGCCCGGCCAGCCAGGTGAACCGGTCCAGGCCGGCGTCCCGGGCCACCGCGGCGAACTGCACCTGGTCGCGCACCCCGTACTTGACGCCGACCACGTTCGGGCACAGCTCGCCGAGCCGCCGGATGTGCGCGCCGGTGATCCGTGGCTCGCGGATGTACAGCACCACGCCCATGTCCGGCACGGCCTCCGCGATGGCCACGTGGTAGTCCACCCAGCCGTCGGCGGACAGGTACGGGCTGACCGGCTGGTGCACCATGATCATCCGGGCGCCGGCCGCGCGGGCGTGCGCTGCCGCCTTGGTCGCGGTGGTCACGTCGTGGCCCACCCCGGCCAGCACCTCGGCCCGGCCGCCGGCCGCGCGGATGGCCGACTCGACCGCGGTCTCCGTCTCCGCTTCGGACAGCGTGTAGTACTCGCCGGTGTTGCCGTTCGGAGTGATCAGCGTGATCTCGGCGTCCACCAGCCGGGTGACCAGCCGGGCATGGCAGTCCCAGTCGGGCGCGCCGTCGGGGCCGAACGGGGTGACCGGGATCGCGGCGACGGTCGCGAGAATGCCGCGGAACTCGTCGGCGGTCGCGGGATCAAGGCGCATCGGTACTCCATTCGGCCGTGCTGGGGTCGGCGGCTTGTGCGGTTGCTGCGGTGGTTGCGGTGGTTGCGGTGGTTACGGCGCCTGGCGTGGCGAAGTGCCGGGCGGCGAACCCGGCGATGTGCTCGCGGAGCAGCCCGGTGGCCAGGTCCGCGTCCCCGGCCTGGGCGGCGGCCAGGATGGCCCGGTGCTGGGCCGCCTCCTGCTCCCAGGACGGGGCCTGCTGCCAGGACAGCGCGGACACCAGCGCGGTCTGATCGCGTAGGTCATCCAGCACCTTGACGATCAGGCTATTACCGCAGCCCAGGTACAGCGCACGGTGGAAGTCCCGGTTGGCCAGGCTGCGCTGGGCCTGGTCCTGGGCCGCCGCCGAGGCATTCAGGGCGGCTCTGGCCTGCGCCCAGTGGTCTGTGCCCGCCGGGGCCGCGGCGCGCACCGCCCGGCCCACCGCCTCCGGCTCAACCAGCAGCCGCAGGTCGTAGATGGCCGCGGCGGTGCCCATGTCGATTTCCCGTACCGTCGCACCACGGTACGGGCTCATCGTGACCAGGCCCGCGCCGGCCAGCGTCTTCAGCGCCTCGCGCACCGGGGTCTTGGACACCCCGAGTACCTGGGCCAGTTCGGTCTCCACCAGGCTCTGCCCGGGCTTGAGCTCACCGGCCAGGATGGCGTGCTTGACCGCGTCCAGCACCGCCTCGGTGCGGGATGGGATGGCGCCGGTCGTCCCGTTCAGGAACCGGGACCCCGGCGTGGCTGGCATCGCGGTGCTCATGGCTGGGCGGTCACACTCGCATATCGCGTCTCATATATGAGATAACCCTACGCTCGGCCCGCTCTCTGCGCCACTCCCCGTTGGTGATCAACTGATTACTGTCGTTATAGCGACACCGATCAGTTGATCACCAAGGGCAGAGCAGGCCAGCGGGGGGCGGCGTGGCGGGGGAAGAGTATGTGCTCGATCATCACCAGCGGGGTGAGCGGCAGCGGCTGGCGCTGATGTCGCGGCTGCTGGACCCGATGCACCGGCGGCACATCGAGCAGCTGGGCATGGCCGGGCCGGGCGCGCGGACGCTGGAAGTGGGCTGCGGCAACGGCACCATGTCGGCCTGGCTGGCCGGGCAGGTCGCGCCGGGCGGGCTGGCGCTGGCGGTGGATCTCGACCTGTCGCTGGCCGGCGCGGACGCGCCCGGGCTGGAGTACCGGCAGGGTGACATCCTGGCCGGGCCGGTCCAGCCCGGCGGCTTCGACCTGGTCACCGCGCGGGCCGTGCTGCACCATGTGGGCGACGCGGCGACCGCGGTGGCCAACCTGGTGGCCAGCGCCAGGCCGGGCGGGGCGATCCTGCTCATCGAGCCGGACTTCCTGCCGGTCAGCGTGGCCGAGCCCGCGGACATCCGGGCGTTCTGGGCAGGCTGGCTGGCCTGGTCCCGGGAGCAGGGCATCGACTACTTCATCGGGCGCAAACTGCCCGCCATGCTGGCCGGTCTGGGCCTGGCCGGCGTCACCGCCACCGCCGAGACGGCGCTGTACCGCGGTGGCTCACCGTGGGCCGAGTACTGGCGGGAGACGGTCATCGAGCTGCGCGGCCGGCTGCTGGCGTCGGGCCGGCTGGACGGCCGGCTGATCGACGCGTTCCTGGATCAGTGCCAGGAACCGTCGTGGTGGACGCAGACCATCGCGTTCACCGCCACCGCCGGCCACTCCCCCGGCCCCGCCAGTCGTTGACCTTCCCAGTCCGGACCGCGACGGCGGCATAGCTGGCGGGACCGTCCGGCGTCTCTACCTGCTCCTCATTCGTTTCCTCCCGGGCGACGCGGCCCGGTTCGCGGCCCTCACCAGCAAGCTGGTCGGCCTGCCCAGCCCGCATTGCCAGCTCGCGGTCATCGTCGCCGGGCGCGTCATCTCGGCTCCCACTGTGGATGCGGAGGTCAACCCCCGGGGCGGGGCCCAAATCACGGGCTTCACCAGCCGCGCCCAGGTGGAGAACCTGCTCGGCCACGGCTGAGGCGCGGCCGCGAGTCCCGGGCTAGCTGGCCTTCTGCGCGACGCCGCCCCACATGGCGGACCGGCGGGCGGCGTCCATCTCGGAGTCCGGCCGCCACTGCGGCACCGCGACGATGCCCGGCGGGACCAGCTCCAGACCGGCGAAGAAGCCGGCCACCTCGGGCTGGCTCCGGTACCAGCCGCGCTGGGCCAGCAGCCGGTTCAGCCGCTTGCCCATCTCGGCCATTTTCTCCGGCTCGATGTCCGAGGCAACGTGGGACAGCAGCAGGTAGCTGCCCGGTGGCATCTCCGCCATCAGTTGCTCGACGATGCCGTACGGGTCGTCGTCCGGGCCGATCAGGTGCAGCACCGCGACCAGCATGACCGCGACCGGGCGGGAAAAGTCGAGCACCCCCGCCGCGTGCTCCAGGATCTTGGCGGTGTCCCGCAGGTCGGCGTCGAGGTAGTCGGTCGCCCCGGCCGGGTCGCCGACCAGCAGGGCGCGGGCATGCGCCAGCACGATCGGGTCGTTGTCCACGTAGACCACCCGGCTGCCCGGGGCCACCCGCTGGGCCACCTCGTGGGTGTTGTTGGCGCTGGGAATCCCGGTGCCGATGTCCAGGAACTGCCGGACCCCGGCCTCGGCCAGGTAGCGCACGCCGCGGGCCAGGAACGCCCGGTTGGCCCGGACCGAGGAGACCAGGTCCGGGTAGGCCTGCAGCGCCTCGTCGCCGGCCTCCCGGTCGGCGGCGAAGTTGTCTTTGCCACCCAGCCAGTAGTCGTAGACCCTGGCTATGTGCGCGACGCTGGTGTCGAAGTCCACCGGCTCGTCCTGGGCCGCCGCCGGCAGCGGCGCGCCGAGCCATCCGTCTGTCATCGCCGCCCCCTCCCGCTAGTCCGATTATGAGCTGACTGGCACCGTTACTGATGAATAACGAAAACATTACCCGTCAGTACGGGTAGTGCGGACGGCGGCAGCCGGGCGGAGTCGCAGGCAGCGCAGGCGTCAGCCGCCGGGCGGAGTCAGGAGTCAAAGCCCAGCCCAAGCCGGTCCAGGGTGCGCAGCCACAGGTCACGGCGGCCCTGGTTGCGGTCTGCCCGGGCCAGCGAGGCCCGGGTGAGCTGGATCACGGCCGACCGGGCCGGCTCGGGCGGGAACGGGACCGGCTTGCTGCGCACCATGGCCAGCTCGGTCCGTTCCGTCGGCTCGCCGCCGAGCAGGTCGAGCATGACATTGCCGGCGAACCGGGAGGCGCCCACGCCCAGCCCGGTGTAGCCGGCCGCGTAGGCCAGCCGCCCGCCGTGCGCGGTGCCGTAGAACGCGCAGAACCGGGCACAGGTGTCGATCACGCCACCCCACGCGTGGCTGAACCGCAGCCCGGCCAGCGGCGGGAACGTGTCGAAGAACTGGCTGGCCAGCAGCGTGAAAGTGGCGGTCCGCTGGTCGTGCGCAGCGGTGATCAGGCCGCCGTTGTAGTAGATCGCGTCGTAGCCGCCCCACAGGATCCGGTTGTCCGCGGTCAGCCGGTAGTAGTGGAACTGGTTGCCGGTGTCCGCGGCGCCCTGCCGGCGCCGCCAGCCGATGCTGGCCAGCTGCCCGGCCGACAGCGGCTCGGTCATCAGCACGTAGTCGTACACCGGCACCAGCCACAGCTTCAGCCGGCGCAGCAGCGACGGCGGGAACGCGCCGGTGCCCAGCACCACCTGGGCCGCCTGCACGCTGCCGTGCGGCGTGGCCAGCCGGAGCCCGCCGTCCGTCCGGCTGAGCTGGGTCACCGGCGAGTGCTCGTAGATCCGCACCCCGGCGTCCAGGCAGGCCCGGCGCAGGCCCCAGGCCAGCCGGGCCGGGTCCACCATGGCGCAGCCGTACCGGTCCCAGAGCCCGCCCACATAGGTAGGCGAGTCGATTTCCGCCCGGACCGCCGCCGCGTCCAGCAGCACCGGGTCGCCGCCCAGGCGCCGCGCCGCCTCCGCCGCGGCAGCCAGGCCAGGAAGCTGCCAGTCCTCGGTGGCCACCACCAGCTCGCCGGTGCGCTCGAACGCGCAGTCGATCGAGTAGCGGGCCACTGTGCCGGCGATCTCGGCCAGGTTCTGCCGGCCGAGCCGGTCCAGCGTGGGCATCTCGGCGCCGAACCGGTCCAAGCCGTTGGCCAGCCCATGAGTCAGGCTGGCCGAGCAGAAGCCGCCGTTCCGGCCGGACGCGGCCCAGCCGATCCGGCGGCCCTCGAGCAGCAGCACGTCCCGCGCCGGGTCGCGCTCCTTGGCCAGCAGCGCGGTCCACAGGCCGGTGAACCCGCCGCCGACCACGGCCAGGTCCGCGGTGGCCGCGCCGCGCAGTGCGGGCCGCGGCGCCGGGGCGTCCGGCTGATCCAGCCAGTAGCTGACCGGGCGCGCGTCGCGCAGCGACTCAGCCGCCAGCGAGGCCGTCCGGCGGCTGTCGGCGGCCGGCCAGGTACTGGCGTTCATCAAAATCAGGCGATGACCGGATTGAAGGTCGACTCATACTGGGCCTGTGCCTTGCCGCTCACGTCGGGATAGTTGTACAGCCGCTTGTAGTCCGCGGCGGACGGCCAGACCAGCTCGCTCGTGGCCACCTCGTGCAGCAGCGCCTTGCTGCTGCCGGCCGCCTTGGCCGCGGCCGCGGCGATGATCGGCTGGGCGTCCGGCACCGCGCTGATGTAGTTGATCGACTCGGTCAGCTGGGCGGCGATCTGCGGCCGGTAGTACCAGTCCATCAGCAGCATGGCGTCCATTGGGTTCTGCGCGTACTTGGGGATCATCATGTTGTCCGTCCACAGCGTGCCGCCCTCGTCCGGGATGACGAACTTGAGCTGGCTGCCGGAGGACAGGTTCTGCTGGAAGATGTCGCCGGACCAGGCCATGGAGATCCAGGTGTTCCCGGCGACCAGCTCGTCGATGTAGGACTGCCCGTAGTAGCCGCGGACCAGGCCATTGTGGCGCTGCTGGGTGAGCACCTTGGCCGCGGCCTGCCAGTCGGCCGGGGTGGACGTCTCCGGGTTGATGCCCAGCTTGAGCAGGCCGAAGTTGCCCACGTCCTGGATGTCGGTGAGCATCCCGACCCGGCCCTTGTAGGCCGGGTTCCACAGCTCGCTGATGCTGGTCACCGGGCCCGGGATGAACTTGGGGTTCCACGCGATGCCGGTGGTGCCGGACGCCCACGGGATGCTGTAGGTGTTGCCCGGGTCGAACGAGCGGTGCTGGAACCGGGGCGCCGCGTACTTCCGGAAGTTGACCAGCATGCTCTGGTCCAGCGGGACCAGTTCACCCATGCTGACCAGTTCGGAGAACCAGAACCCGTTGGTCACCACCATCATGTCGTAGCCGATGGACTGGCCGGAGTGCAGAATTGGGCTGATCTTGTTGACCCAGTCGCTGACTTCCTGGATGACCTCGGAGTAGTTGACCGTGATCCCGGTGGCCGCGGTGAACTCCTGCAGCGTCTTGTGCCCGGTGTCGATGTACAGCGGCCAGTTGGCGAAGTTCACCGAGCCATGCCGGCGCTGCCGGGCCCAGTACGCCTTCACCGGGCTGCGCGGCTGCACCGCGGTGGGCAGCGGCGCGCCGCCGCCGCAGCCCGCCAGGGCCAGCCCGGCCGCGGCCAGCCCGCCCAGGGTTAGTACGTCACGACGCCGCGGCTGCTGCATACGTCCCTCCCCGGCCGCCCGCCTACTAGGCCGTTTAGGCCTGCCGCCTGCCTACCACGATGCTGGCCAGCGCGCACAGGATTCCGACTGCGAAGATGGCGCTGCCGAACACGAAAACCTGCGGCGGGATGCCGATCCGGGTGGCGCCGTACACCCACACCGGGAACGGCACCGAGGCCCCGCTGACGAAGTTGGACGTGACGAAGTCGTCGATGGACAGCGCGAAGGCCATCAGCGCGCCGGCCAGGATGCCGGGAAAGATCAGCGGCAGGGTGATCTTCCGGAACGTGACCCAGGCGTTGGCCCCCAGGTCCTGCGCGGCCTCCTCCAGCGACCGGTCGAAGCCGGACATCCGGGCCCGCACCGTGATCGCGACGTACGCGATGCTGAACGCCACGTGCGCCAGCAGCAGGGTGGTGAAGCCGCGGGCGATGTTGAGCGTGACGAACAGGCCGAGCAGGGACGCGCCCAGCACGATCTCCGGGGCCGCGATGTTGAGGAACAAGACCTGCTCGATGAAGCCCTTGCCGCGGAACCGCGGCGGCCGGTAGCGGACCAGGGCCAGCGCCAGCAGCGTGCCCACGATCGTGGCCAGCAGGGTGCTGGCCAGGGCGAGCCGGACGGACAGCCAGAACGACGAGGTGAGCTGCGGGATCGCGTTCCACTGCCGGTACCACTGGGTGGTGAAGCCGTTCCAGGCGAAGCTGATCTGCGGCAGCCCGGTGGTCACCTTGTTGAAGCTGTACAGCACCATCACGGCGATCGGGAAGACCAGGTACGCGATGATCAGCCAGGAGTAGGCGGGCAGGATGTACCGGGTCCACCGGCGGCGGCGCTGCGGCCGCGCGGGCCGGCCCGCGCTCTCCCGGGCCGCGGTCGCCTCGGTGCTGACCGCCGCGGTCATATCACCGGCTCCCTCGCGGGCGCTTCGCTGGCGTCGGTCACAGGTACTCCTCGATGGTCCGCGAGCCGAGCAGCCGGGCGTAGGCGAAGATGCCGACCAGCGCGATCGCCATCAGGATGGCGGACAGCGCCGACCCGCCCGCGTAGTCCAGGTTGACCAGGAACGCGTTCTGGATCACGGTGCCGATCATCGTGTTGTTGGTGCCGCCGAGGATCTGCTGGTTGACGTAGTCGCCCAGGGCCGGGATGAAGGTGAGCAGGAACGCGGCGAACAACCCGGGCACGGTGAGCGGCAGGATCACCTTGAGGAACGCCTGCCGCCGGCTCGCGTACAGGTCGTAGGCGGCGTCCAGCACCCGCTTGTCGATCCGCTCGATGGCCACGTACAGCGGCAGCGCGGTGAACGGGAGGTAGTTGTAAGCCAGCCCGGCCACCACCGCGTACCCAGTGGCCAGCACGTGGAAGTTCTGCGGCAGCAGGTGCGCGTTCTTCAGGTTGCCCAGGATGATGCCCTGGTCGGACAGGATGAACTCCCACACCACGGTGCGGATGACGAACGACACGAAGAACGGCACCAGCAGCATGAGCAGGAAGAAGTTCTTCTTCGACCCGCCGTGGAACGCGATCCAGTAGGCGATCGGGAACGACACGATCAGGTCGATCACGGTGGCCGCGCCGGCGAAGTAGAAGCTGGTCACGAACTGGCTGTGGTACAGCCGCAACTGCTGGCCGAACTCGCCCCAGTGCCAGGTCATCACGCAGGCGCCGGTGGCCGTGTTGCACGACTGCAGCGACAGCGACAGCATCACGACCAGCGGCACCAGGAACAGCACCAGCAGCCACAGCCCAGCCGGCAGGCTGAGCAGGTACGGCGCGAGTACCCGGCCGAGCCGGGGCCGCCGCGCGCGGCGCTGGGTTACGAGCCCTGGGTGATCGGCAAGAACAGGTTGTTCCACGCGGTCAGCTCTTCCTGGCTCTTGTACTGGTAGTAGTTCCGCGAGTTCTTGATGTAAGCCGGGGTCGGGAACACGGTCGGTGCGTTGGCCGTGGTCGACGTGGGCAGGCCGATCTCCGGCTTCATCTGGGCCAGCGCGGTCTTGGCCCAGCCGGTCGGGTTGAGCAGGACTTCCTTAGCCGCGGGCACCGGGCAGACGTAGTCGTTGTAGTACTCGACCACGGCCTGGACCTGCGGGTTGTAGAAGAAGTCCATCAGCGTCATGGCGTCCTTCGGGTTCTGGGCGTACATCGGGATGCACATGTTGTCCGTCCAGAACATGCCGCCCTCGTCCGGGATGAGCAGCTTCAGGTCCCGGTACTTGCTGTTCAGGTCGGCCTGGAAGATGTCCCCGGACCAGGCCTGGGAGACCACGATGTCGCCGTTCTTCAGGTGGTCGATGTAGCTCTGGTCGTAGTAGGCGCGGACCAGCCCGTCATTCTTCTGCGTCTGCAGTTTCTTGGCCGCCTTGGCCCACTCGGACTCGGTCGAGGTGGCCGGCTCTACGCCGATGGCCAGCAGGCCCACGCTGCCCAGCTCCTGCGGATCGGACATCATGCCGATCTTGCCCGAGTACTTCGAGTCGAACAGGATCTCCACGCTGCTGCCCGGGTCCTTGATGATCGAGGAGTTGTACCCGATCGCGGTCCAGCCGGACTGCCAGGCCATGGTGTGCTTGTTGCCCGGGTCCCAGGACGGGTTCTTGATCAGCGGCCCGGCGTACTTGTTGAAGTTGGTCATCATGCTGCGGTCCAGCGGGACCAGCCAGCCGAAGTCGATCAGGTAGCCGAGCGGCGGGCTGCTGTTGGTCATCACGATGATGTCGTAGCCGGTGGACTGCTTGGCCTGCAGCGAGGGCCGGATCTTCGCGTAGAACGGCAGGTTGTCGCTGATCGGCTCGGTGTAGTTGACCTGGATGTTGGTTTGCTGGGTGAAGTACTCCAGGGACAGGTGCTTGCCGTTCAGCACGTCGATGTAGTACGGCCAGTTGGCGAAGTTGACCGTGTGGTGCAGCTTCTGCTTGGCCCACCAGGCCGCGGTACCCACCCCGCCGGCCGGGCTGGATCCGCTGCTGACCGTGCTGGCGCCCTTGACGCCGCAGGCGGCCAGGAACGCGCCGATGCCGAGGGCGCCCGCGCCCGCTCCCGCCGAGCGGAGCATCTCGCGGCGGGACAGCCGGCGCTGGGTCAGCCCGCGCCAGATCGACGGATCCAGGCCAGAAGGGTCGATGCCCTGCTCGTTGTCCATGTCGTTCCTCCACTGCGCCGGCCCGCCAGGAGCCGGGCGGCGCCGATCAGCGCCGTCCGGCCCAGGGCCGGGCTAGCCGATCGGGTATGAGTGCTGGGGATCCCAGGTCAGCCAGACGTCGTCGCCCCGGCTGACGGTGCTACTCGCTGATGACGAGTTCTGCTCGAAAACCACGACGTCGGCCCCGGTCGTGGTGTGGACCGAGAAGCTGGTCGAGGTGCCGAGGTAGACCACTTCGGTAACGCTGCCGCGCAGCGCGCAACTGCCGGGCGCGCCCGGCCCGGCGGCCAGGTCGATCTTCTCCGGGCGCACGGTGAGCTCGACGTCCTGGCCGGCCGCCAGGCTGCCGTACGCCGCCGGGACCAGGATCCGCTCCTCCGGGCTGACCTCGATCACCCCGGTGCCATCGGTGACCCGGGACAGCGTCCCGGTAATCAGGTTCGAGGTGCCGATGAACCCGGCCACGAACCGGGTTGCCGGGTGCTCGTAGATGTCCCGCGGCGGCCCGAGCTGCTCGATGACCCCGTCGTTCATCACCGCGATGCGGTCCGACATGGTCAGCGCCTCGTTCTGGTCGTGCGTCACGTAGACGAACGTGATGCCGACCTCGCGCTGGATGCGCTTGAGCTCGACCTGCATGGCCTGCCGGAGCTTGAGGTCGAGCGCGCCCAGCGGCTCGTCGAGCAGCAGCGCCTTGGGGTGGTTGACCAGCGCCCGGGCCAGCGCCACCCGCTGCTGCTGGCCGCCGGACAGCTCCCGCGGCCGGCGCTGCTCCCGGCCGCGCCAGGTTGACGATCTCCAGCATCTCGGTGACCTGCTGGGTGATCCGGTCCTTGGGCACGCTGCGGCGGCGCAGCCCGAACGCCACGTTCTCGAACACGCTCATGTGCGGGAACAGCGCGTAGGACTGGAACACCATGTTCACGTCGCGCTTGTTCGGCGGCGCGGCGGTCACGTCCCGGCCGTCCAGCCGGACGGTGCCCTGGGTGGGTTCCTCGAATCCGGCGATCATCCGCATCGTGGTGGTCTTGCCGCACCCGGACGGGCCCAGCATGGAGAAGAACTCCCCTTTGCGGATGGCCAGGTCGATGCCGCGGACCGCGGCCACCACCTCACCCCGGGAGTGGAACTCCTTGACCACCCCATCCAGCCCGATGGCCGGGATACTCGGGTCAGCCGCGGGCTCCGTCGCCGTGGCAGGCGCCGGGCCGGCCGCTGATGCGTCGGTGTCCGTCATGTCACGCGCAAGCCCCTCATCGCCAGCTAGGTCAAGTATCAGCAACCACTTCGTATAGTGCCGGTGCGGCAAGTGGTTCTCGATCCTGGCAGACGAAACTGATGAAATCAACCGATTCCGTCGCGGGATCATGCAAATGCGACGGATTCGGTTACAGCCACGTAACACCAGGCGCTAGCTGCCCAGGTAACTCATCACGTGCTTGACCCGGGTGTAGTCCTCGAATCCGTACATCGACAGGTCCTTGCCGTAGCCGGAGTGCTTGAAGCCTCCGTGCGGCATCTCCGACGCGAACGGGATGTGCGTGTTGATCCAGACGGCGCCGAAGTCGAGCTGCCGGGCCAGCCGCATGGCCCGGCCGTGATCCCGGGTCCACACGCTGGCCGCCAGCCCGTACTTCACCCCGTTGGCCCAGCTGACCGCCTCGTCCTCGGAGCTGAACCGCTGCACGGTGATCACCGGGCCGAAGATCTCGTCCTGGATCATCTCGTCGTCCTGGCGCAGCCCGCTGACCACGGTCGGCGCGAAGCAGTAGCCGCGCTCCCCGACCTGGTGCCCGCCGGTCACCACCTCGGCGTGCCCCGGCGCCCGGCTCAGGAAGCCGGACACCCGGGCCAGCTGGCTGGCGTTGTTCAGCGGGCCGTAGTCGGCGTCCGGCACGTCCAGCCCGCCCACCGTGGTGTTGCGGGCCTGCTCGGCCAGCGCGTCGGTCAGCTCGGCCGCGATGCCAGGACCGGCCAGCACCCGGGTGGCCGCGGTGCAGTCCTGGCCGGCGTTGAAGTAGCCCGCGGCGGCGATGCCCTCGGCCGCCAGGGCCAGGTTGGCGTCGTCGAACACCACGACCGGCGCCTTGCCGCCCAGTTCCAGATGCACCCGCTTCAGCCCGGCCGCGGCCGCCTGGGCGACCTGGATGCCGGCCCGGACCGACCCGGTGATCGACACCATCTGCGGGATGTCGTGGCTGACCAGCGCGCGGCCGGTCGCCGCGGTACCGCAGATCACGTTCAGCACGCCGGGCGGCAGGAACTCGGCCGCGATCCCGGCCAGCAGCAGGGTGGACACCGGGGTGGTGTCCGACGGCTTGAGCACCACCGTGTTGCCCGCCGCGATGGCCGGCGCGATCTTCCAGATGGCCATCATCAGCGGGTAGTTCCACGGCGTCACCTGGGCGCACACGCCGACCGGCTCACGCCGGATCAGCGACGTGTGGTCGGCCAGGTACTCCCCGGCCGCGCTGCCCTGCAGGATCCGCGCCGCGCCGGCGAAGAACCGCAACTGGTCCACGCACGGCGGGAGTTCCTCGGCCAGGGTGAGCCCGACCGGCTTGCCGGTGTTCCGGCACTCGGCCTCGGTCAGCTCGGCGGCTCGCGCCTCGACCGCGTCGGCGATCTTGAGCAGGGCCAGGCTGCGCTGCGCCGGGGTGGCGTCCCGCCAGTCCTCCCGGGCCGCCTCGGCGGCGCGCAGTGCGGCGTCCACATCGGCCGGCCCGGACACCGGGGCCAGCGCGTAGGCCTGCCCGGTGCTCGGGTCCACGACCTCGGTGGTCTGGTCCGCGCTGGCTGCGACAAACTCGCCGTTCACAAAGTTCTGCAACTCGCGCAGGCTGGTGCCGGGCTGAGTGGTTGCCGTCAAGGTCCGCCTCCTGAGGACGAGTTCCTGGTCGCGATGCCTCCGACACTCGCAGAGAAATGAAACACCAACAAGTGAATCCGTTGCATATACCATGCATAGCAACGAAATCAGTTGACAAGTGGACGCTGCATGACACCATGGCTTGCAGAGGAGGACCGCATGGCTCACACTCCCGGGGCGCCGGCGTTCCCGGGCGGGCTGAGCGGGGAGCAATCCACCCCTGCCCGCAACGGCCGGGCACCCGGGCGAGCTGTCCAGGGTGCCGCCCTTGACCACTTGTCCAAGCGGATCATCGAGCAGCTGCAGGAGGATGGCCGCCGCTCGTACGCGGCCATCGGCAAGGCGGTCGGCCTGTCCGAGGCCGCGGTCCGGCAGCGGGTGCAGCGGCTGGTTGACACCGGGGTGATGCAGATCGTCGCGGTGACCGACCCGCTGATGCTGGGCTTCAGCCGGCAGACCATGGTCGGCATCAAGTGCGGCGGCGACCTGGAGCAGGTGGCCGACCAGCTGGCCGCGATCGACGAGATCGACTACGTCGTGATCACCTCCGGCTCGTTCGACCTGCTGGTGGAGGTGGTCTGCGAAGACGACCGGCACCTGCTGGAGATTCTCAGCCGGGTGCGTGGCGTGCCCAGCGTGTCCAGCACCGAGACGTTCGTATACCTAAAACTCCGCAAGCAGACCTACGGCTGGGGGACCAGATGACCACGCCAAGCGACCCGTACCGGAGCCAGACCGGCGCCTCGCGCACCGGGCCCGACCCGATGGGCCCGACCGCGGTCACCGACAACGCGGTCGCCCCGGCTGGCCAGGCGCTGCAGGAGTCCGCGCGGCGCCACATGTGGCTGCACTTCACCCGGATGTCGTCGTACAACAGCAGCGACATTCCGGTGATCGTGCGCGGCGAAGGCCAGTACGTGTACGACCAGAACGGCAAGCGCTACCTGGACGGCCTGTCCGGCCTGTTCGTCAGCCAGATCGGGCACGGCCGCAGGGAGGTAGCCGAGGCCGGCGCCCGGCAGGCCACCGAGCTGGCCTACTTCCCGCTCTGGTCCTACGCCCACCCGCGCGCGGTGGAGCTGGCTGAACGGCTGGCCAACCTGGCCCCGGGCGACCTGAACCGGGTGTTCTTCACCACCAGCGGCTCGGAGGCGGTGGAGTCGGCCTGGAAGCTGGCCAAGCAGTACTTCAAGTCCATCGGCGAGCCGGCCCGGTACAAGGTGCTCAGCCGGGAGATCGCCTATCACGGCACGTCGATGGGCGCGCTGGCGATCACCGGGCTGCCCGGGATCAAAGAGCCGTTCGAGCCGCTGCCCCCTGGTGGGGTGCGGGTGCCGAACACCAACTTCTACCGCGCGCCCGGGTTCGTCGCGGACGACCTGGCCGGGTTCGGCCTGTGGGCCGCGGATGAGATCGAGCGGGCCATCCTGCGCGAGGGCCCGGAGTCGGTGGCCGCGGTGTTCCTGGAGCCGGTGCAGAACTCGGGCGGCTGCTTCCCGCCGCCGCCCGGCTACTTCGCCCGGGTCCGGGAGATCTGCGACCGGTACGGCGTGCTGCTGGTATCCGACGAGGTCATCTGCGCGTTCGGCCGGCTGGGCTACTACTTCGGCTCGCAGCGCTACGGCTACCAGCCGGACATCATCACGTTCGCCAAGGGCATCACCTCCGGGTACGCGCCGCTCGGCGGCATGCTGGTCCGGGACCAGCTGATGGAGCCGTTCAGCGCGGGCACCGCCACCTTCCTGCACGGCGTGACGTTCGCCGGCCACCCGGTGTCCTGCGCGGTCGCGCTGGCCAACCTCGACGTGTTCGAGAAGGAAGACCTGCTCGGCAACGTGCGGGCCAACGAGGCCACGTTCCGGGCCACCCTGGAGCAGCTTCTCGACCTGCCCATCGTCGGTGACGTCCGGGGCGACGGCTACTTCTACGGCATCGAACTGGTCAAGGACAAGGTCACCCGGGAGACGTTCAACGACGAGGAGTCGGAGCGGCTGCTCCGCGGCTTCCTGTCCCAGGCCCTGTTCGACGCCGGCCTGATCTGCCGGGCCGACGACCGCGGCGACCCCGTCATCCAGCTCTCGCCGCCGCTCACCTGCGGCCCCGAGCACTTCACCGAGATGGAGCAGATCCTGCGCAGCGCCCTCACCCAGGCCTGGTCTCAGCTCTAACCCTTTTTTACTGAACGCCAGTACCGGGTAACTGGATTTTCCGGCATACCCGGTCAAACACGCCCGGTAAGGGCTGGATGCCGCATATTAGGCAACAGTTTTGTGCTGCCGCCAAGCGGGAAAGTAGCCCGTATGCCGACGGACAGGTCAGCGGGTCGCGTTCTGGCATTTGCCTTCGGTGCCGCCGCGCTTTTCGATATCACTGGCGCGGTTATCTACCGGGCGCTGCGGAGCCAGCTTCCGGACGCCGGGCACATTACTACGGAAGGCCCTTTCCAGCACGCGACGCGGACTATTCAGGAAGCGCATGCTGAGACGCTTATGCGGGCTTCCGCGCGCGAACGCGGCGGCTTGTCCCGGTGACCGATCAGGATGGCCCGGTCCAGCCGGGGCCGCCAGCAGAACCGGGCCCGGGCCGGCCCGGGGTGACCGACCAGCCGGGCCTGCCCCGGCTGCCCGGGCGGCTGCGGCCGGCCGTTCCTGGCCCGCCGGACCGGCCAGGGAAGTCGGATCTGCCGGGGCCGTCGGATCTGCCTGGGAAGGCCGATGGACCAGGGAAACCAGGCCTGCCGGGGGAAGCAGATCTGCCGGGGAAAGCCGGCCCGGCCGGGCTGCCCAGCCTGCATGACCCGCCCACCCCGCTGGCCGCGACCGCCCCGGTCTCCCCCGTCCCGCGCCCGGGCGGCACGCCACTGGGCAGCGGGCCGGCCGGGTCCGCCGCGGAGCCACCCGCCTCGGCCGCCGCCGTACCCGGGCTGGACCTGGACCGGCTGGCCGGCCTGGTGTCGGCCCGGATGGCCGAGCCGGAGATACCGTCCGCCGAGCAGGCGGTGCTGCTCCGCGAGAAGGCCCCGGAACTTTACGACCTGTGGCTGCGCATCGCGCAGGACAAGGCGGAGACCGACAACTACGTGCACCGCGCGCCGTACGAGGTGCCGGAACGGCTGGCGCACAGTGGGCGGCCGCGCGCGCTCGGCGCGATGATCGTGGTGCTGGCGTTCTGTGGCTATCTGGCCTCGCTGGGCGGACCCGGGCCGTACATCGGCGGCGTGATCGCCCTGCTCGACCTGCTGATCATGCTGATGCTGTTCTTCGGCCTGCGGCCGGAGCACCTGACCGAGACCAGCCGGGCCCGCAAGCGGCGGTTAAGCCGCTCGCGGGCCCGGCCCGGTAATCCGGTTACTTACATCTTCGCCTGGTGCCCGGCACACGCCCCGCTGGTCTGCGGGTTGCTCAGCACCGGGCTGATGATCGTCCCGCCGTACCTGGCCACGTCCGGGGTGCCGTATTCCGCGTCACCGCCGAAATCGGTGGCCGTCTGGCCCGGGATGACATCACCGAAGTTCCAGACGCAGCTGTGCGTCAGCGACCAGAACGCATAGAACTCCGCGCCGCCCGGCGGCACTGCGCAGCCCGCGCCGGTGGTGACGTTGCAGTCCGCTTCCGAGCCGGCGATATCTGTCTCGAACTGGATCTGCGGATAACTCTTCCCGTGTGAGAACGGTCCTATATAGGCAAACGAGGTTGGATGGTTCGCCTGCCCATCCGGCCAGTCATGCGCATAGGAACTCCCGTCGAAGTCGAGGTCACCGTTCTGGAAATAGTTATCCTGACAGCCGGCTATTGGCCAGTCCCATTTAACCAATGTGCCGTTCTGCAGGATCGGCCGCGGCCCGGCGGGCACGCAGGTCATGTCCGAGTACTCGCACAAGTCGCCGGAGGCGAGGTTGTCGCTCGGGCAGGCCCCACCGCCCTCGGTGGTCGCGTTCTTGCAGATGCCGGTGGTCGGGTTACACGGTCCCTCACCGACCTTGCCCTTGCCTTCGAAGCCACCGACGCAGGTCTGCGCCGTGGTCTCATCGTCAAAGCTCTGGCCGTCTGCGAAAGACGCGGTGTACGGCAGGCTGTGCTTGATCGAGGAGCACGGCTCGAAGTGCCCCATCTCCTGCTCCATCAGCACGCCACCCTCGAGCGCGGCCCACGGCACCTGGTTCTGCTGCGCCGCGGTGTTGTACTCGGGGTGGAAATTGAACGGCGTGCCCGCACAGGTCTTGTAGTTGGTGTTCATGAAGCCGTTCTTGCCGCTGGCCACCATGTACCCGGTCTGGTGCGTGGTCAGGTCGGAAACGCTGGTCAGCAACCCGTTCTTGGTGTCCTGGATGTGCAGGGCCAGCACGTCACCCGGGTTCATCAGCAGCGTCTGGCGGTTCGGCGTGAACGTGCTCACGTCGGCCAGCTGCGGGCTGGGCGGCCCGGCCGGCACCCCGTTGCGCTGCAGGAAGGCGAAGTTGGTCGGCTCCTCGCAGGCGGTGTTCAGGTTCGCGAAGTTGAACTCGGATTCCAGGCTGTCGATGGTCAGCGCGGCGCACCAGTGCGTCGTGTCGCAGCTCGGTGCATCGAGGAACGGCCCGTAGCCGGGCGGGTAAAGCTGAAGTTCCAGGAAGGCCGAGCCGGCCGCGTTGGGGTCGTTGATCGCCCCGCTGTTCGAGTCACTGTCCGGTTTGCAGGGGTTCTGCGGGTACGAACCGGGGTCACAGATCGGCAGGCCGAACCACGGCGCCGGGCTGAGTTCCGCGTAGTCGGTCCGGGACTTGCGGCCGTGGTCCTTGTTGTAGACCGACGGCTTACCCCGCGGGTCGGTGCTCAGCCGGGTGATGTAGGTCATGTTGTTGCCGCTGCCCGGGGCGCTGGAGATGAACTTGACCGACGGCTCGTCGTGACCGACGTACACGCCGTTGTCATCGAACCGGTAGGACTTACCCTTCCACAGGCCACCGTTCGGGTCGGTGCACAGGCCGCCGAGGTCCTGCTTGACGTCCTTGTACTTGGGGCTGTGCCCGTTGCAGTCCATCATCCCGGTGTGATTCGGCATGACACTCTTGCTGGAGACGGCCGCTGTCTTGGCGGGGGCGGCGCTGGCCGCGCTGGCGGCCAGGCTGCTGCCTATGGCCGTCCCGACCACCAGTACTAGTGATCCTCCGAGTGCGCACCATCGCGCCCATCGCTTGCCCATCGTGGTCCTTTCGCCAGGTCTCAGAACACACAACCGACACGCGGGCGGCCGCCACGGCAACCTGTGCTGGCCCCCGCGCGAACCGCCCCGGGCCCGCCTCGCGAGCCCTGCCTGTCGTCCTAATGCTGAATGAGGTTTGTGTCAACCTTTGTCCGCGTATTGCCAACATCGACCGGAAAACTTTACCTTTATTACCTTTACGGCGCGGTTTCGGTCCTTTATGGCGCAGTTTCTTCGCACTTTTGCGGCCGCCCGGCGACCCGGCGGGCACCGCCCAGCTACCCATCGTCACCGGTAGATCGCACCTGGCTGACCAAGCGGTATGTCCCGGCGGAGGTCAGCGACCGGCTGGCCGTCCCGGGGCGCTGACCAGCACCCGGGCCTGCTGGATCCGCCGCGGCGCCCGGGCCACTGACAGCCAGCTGCCGCGGGGCGGCTGGCCGCCAGGCCGCCCCGCGGGCAGCCCGGGCCGGTGACCGGTCAGCCCGTGCCGCCCCCGGCTGCGCCGCCGGCGCCGGCGGCCGCTGGGTCACCCGGTACACGTCCAGCAGCTGGGCCAGGTCCAGCGGGGACTCGGCGGTGAGCAGCCAGCCGGGGCCGGGCTCGGGCGCCATCGCCCACCACTGCATGGTGGCCCGGCCGAACCAGATGTTCACCTCGGGGTAGCGCGCCGCGAGCACGGTCTGGATATCGCGCAGCGCTTCGGTGTAGCCGTCCAGCCCGCCGGGCTCAGCCGGGGTGTCATCCGCCCACCGCACGTCGGCCCAGACCAGCCTGCCCCGGTGATCGCCGATCACCCCGGCCCGGGCGGCCAGCGCGGCGACCAGGCGCAGCCCGCGGCCGTGCTCCGGGAGGGCCGGCCGGGCCGGGTCCGGCACGGCCAGTTCCGGCTCCGGCGGGCCCGCCCCGAGCGGGCCGTTGGCCAGGTAGCCCGCGCTGACGAAACCCGCCCCGACCTCGTCAGGGCCGGCGGCCGGGCCCGGCCCGGCGGCATTCAGCGTGGCGACGGTGGCCGGGCTGGCCCCGGGCGGGATGACGGGCAGCGGGCCGGTGCCCAGCAACGCGGCCAGCCCGCTGCCCGCGCCGGGCTGCGGGCTGTGCAGCCCGCCGGCGTCGGCCACCGCGACGCGCACCGTGGCCGGGTGGGCCAGCCAGCTCAGTTCCACGGCGAAGAAGCCGCCCAGGCCGCTCGCGGAGTGCCGGACCGCGTTGGCGGCCAGTTCGATGGTGACGGTGACCAGGTCGCCGCGGGCCGGGCAGTCCGGCAGCAGCTCCCCCAGCCAGTACCGCACCTGGCGGAGTTCGGCCTCCTGGCCGGGGAAGACGCGGCGCCAGCGGGGCGGTGCCAGCGGCTTGACCGGCACCGGCCGTACCGCGCCGGGCTGCGGGGAAGAGGGCAGTCGCGGCGTCTGGCCGTTGGTCGTTCCGGGAATGGCCGCCTCCCTTCTTAACCGGATGCTGGCAGCTATCTGGCCAGGCTGACGAGGGTATTGGGGCCAGCCGTAAGCAATCGGTAAGGATGCCGCGGCGGGCCCGCCCGGCCCCAGGTGCGGACCACCTGGTCACCGGCCCCGCAGCCAAGCCCGCGCCGTCCCAGCCGGGGACGCCCGGCTTGCGGCCAAGCCATTGACAGCGCTTACATCCGTTCTTAACATCGCTTTAACACAAGCCAATGTAACCGCTTACAGAACAAGGGTTCCTGGATGAGCACGGTGTATGAGGTCGCGAACCTGGCCGGCGTGTCCACGGCCACCGTGTCGCGGGTCATCCACGGCTCGAACCTGGTCCACCCGGACACCCGGGAACGGGTCCTCGCCGTCATCGAGGAAGTCGGCTACGTGCCGGACGGCTCGGCCCAGGGCCTGAGCCGGCGGCGCAAGGACATCATCGGGCTGGCCGGGCTGGAGCGCGGGGTCACCGAGGTCGGCATCGAGAAGACCGGCCCGTTGTTCATGGACGAGCTGGTGCACGCGGTGGAGGCAGTGCTGCGCGGCACGGAGTGCTCGCTGCTGCTCACCTTCGGCCGCGCTGGTGAGCAGTTCCAGCGCCGGGTACGGGCGTTGTCGGGAAAGGTTGATGGGCTGCTGATCGCGGAAGAGGTGCTGCCGCCCGGGCCGCTGCGGGCGCTGGCCCGGCGCATCCCGGTGGTGGCCATCGCGGGCCGCCCGGAAGAGACCGAGCTCGACGTCGTCGCGGTGGACAACGCGGCCGGCATGGCGGGCCTGGCCGCCCACCTGATCGAGGAGCACGGTTACCGCCGGCTCGGTTTCCTGGCCGGCCCGGCCGACTCACCGGACGCCGTGCACCGGCTGGCCGCGTTCCGCCGGGCCGTCCAGGAACCATCCCGGCTGCGCCCTCGACCTGCTGCTGGACGGCGACTTCTCCGAGGCCAGCGGGGTGGCGGCGGCCCGGGCGCTGCTGGACCGGGAGACCACGCCCGACGTCATCGCGTGCGCCAACGACCAGATGGCGATCGGCATGCAGCTCACCCTGCAGCAGGCCGGCCTGCGCGTCCCCGGCGACGTGGCGGTGACCGGCTTCGACGACATCTACGCCAGCCGGGTGGTGACCCCGGCGCTGACCACGGTCCGCCAGCCGCTCCGCGAGCTTGGCCACCAGGCGGCCCAGCGGCTGTTCGCCCGCATCGAAGACCGGGACCTGCCGCCGCAGGCGGAGATCCTGCCCACCCAGTGCGAGATCAGGGCCAGTTGCGGTTGCTCGGGGACAGCCGCCAGCTGAGCCAGCAGCGTAGGGCCGGACCGGCCGGCCCAGCAGAAGGGAGAACCGGATGCGACACCCCACCCACCTCCCCATCCCTCTCACGGGCCGCCGCGCCTCGTCCCCGGCCGGCGCGCCGTCATCGCCGCCATCGGGGCGGTCGGCGCGTTACTGGCCGCGATGGTGACCAGCCTGGCCTTCACGGCCAGCAGTTCGGCCACCACCGTGCCCGGCCCGCCGTCCGGCTGGACCACCACCTACAGCGACTCGTTCTCCGGCTCGGCCGGCTCGGGCGTGGACTCCGGCTGGACCTACGACACCGGCACCCAGTACAACGGCACCGGCTGCACGGCCAACTACGGCACCGGCGAGGTGGAGAGCAACACCAGTTCCACCGCCAACGTGTCCGAGGACGGCAGCGGGCACCTGAACATCACCCCGGTCAACTCGGGCGGCTCATGGACGTCGGGCCGGATCGAGACGGTGGCCGACAACTTCGCGGCGCCAGCCGGCGGCGAGATGGAAGTCAGCGCGTCCATCAAGCAGCCGGACCCGTCCAGCGGCCTGGGTTACTGGCCGGCGTTCTGGATGCTGGGCGCCGGGTTCCGGGCCAGCGGCGCGGGCACGTCCGGCACCATGGACTGCGCGAACTGGCCGTCCACCGGCGAGATCGACATCATGGAGGACGTCAACGCGCTGTCCGAGCACTCCGGCACGCTGCACTGCGGCACCGACCCGGGCGGCCCGTGCAACGAGACCACCGGGCTGGGCAGCGGCTTGCAGGCCTGCTCCGGCTGCCAGACCGGGTACAACACGTACTCGGTCATCGTGAACCGGACGAACACCAGCGACGAGTCGATCACCTAGTACCTGAACGGCACCGCCTACTACACCGTCACCGAGAGCCAGGTCGGCACGGCCACCTGGCAGGCCGCCGTGGACCACGGGTTCTTCCTGATCCTGGACGTGGCTATCGGCGGCGGCTACCCGAACGGCGTATGCGGCTGCACCTCGCCGTCGTCCTCGACCTCGTCGGGCGCGGCGATGAGCGTCGGCTACGTGGCGGTCTACTCCACCACCGGGGCCAGCGCGTCGCCGTCCCCCTCGCCCACCGCGACCAGTTCGCCGGGCAGCGGCGGCGGTTCGTCGTGCAGCACCACCGCTACCGCCGACATCTCGGCCGACTGCTACAGCGGATCAGCGGGCAGCATCTCGGTGACCGCGGCCACCGGGGACGCCGTCCCGTCCGGGGTGGACGGCAACCAGGCGGCCCAGCTGTCCAACGGCGATTACCTGGAATATCCGGGGATAAATTTCGGCTCGGGATCGAGCCAGTTCGACGCCCGGGTGGCCTCCGGCGCGGCCGGCGGGGTGAGCGGGCTGGTGGAGGTGGTGCTGGACAACCCGGCCAACACACCAGTCGGCAGCTTCGCGGTCGGTAATACCGGCGGCTGGTCGACCTGGAAAACCATCCCGGCCAACATCAGCGAGGTGACCGGAACACATACCGTCTACCTCGAATTCTCCTCCGGCGCGTCCGGTGATCCGCCCTTCGTCAGCCTGCACTACTTCAGTTTCCCGGTGAGCTGACCCAGGGCCCAGACCAGGCGCGGGCCCGCGGTGAACCCCCCCTCCCCCGGGCCCGCGCCGCCTGGCCCAGCTAGCCGGTCGGCCCCTGCCAGCTGCCCTCGGCCAGCACCAGCGCCGGGCCGGCCAGCAGCACGCTGTCCCCGTCCTGGGCCACCCGGAGCACCCCGCCGCGGGCGGACAGCTGCCGGCCGAGCAGCGGCTGGCGGCCCAGCCGCCCGATCCAGTACGGCCCCAGCGCGCAGTGCGCCGAGCCGGTCACCGCGTCCTCGTCGATCCCGGTACCCGGGGCGAAGAACCGGGACACGAAGTCGGCCTGATCCGCCCCATCGCCGTCCGCTCCGGCCGCCGTCCGCGCCGGGGCCGGGCGCGGTGATGATCAGGCCCCGGACCGGCAGCCGGCGCAGCGCGGCCAGGTCCGGCTGGGCCGCGCGGACCTCGGCGGCCGAGCCGAGCACGGCCAGCACGTCCAGCTCGTTACGCAGCACGGCGGTCACCGGCACCGGCAGCAGCAGCTGGTGCACGGCCTCGCCGAGCACGGCCTCGCCCGGTGCCGCCTGCCCCGGCGACACATCGGCGGTGGCCGCGTTGACCAGCGGTTCCGGCGGCAGGCTGGGCAGCCGGAGCTGCACCCACTCCCCCACCGCCCGCGCCTCCAGCGTCCCGGACCTGGTCTCGAAGCGCACCGTGCCGTCCACCGCGGCGCCGCTGTCCAGCAGCACCCGGGCCGCCGCCAGCGTGCCGTGCCCGCACAGCACCAGCTCGCTGGCCGCGGTGAACCAGCGCAGCCCGAACCGGCCCGGCTCGCCGGCCGGCCAGACGACGGCGGTGGCGGGCTGGTTCAGTTCCGCCCCGGCCCGGGCCGCGAAGTCGTCGCTGGGCTCGTGCTCCAGCACCAGCACCGCAGCCGGGTTCCCGGTGAACGGCGCCGGGGCGAACGAGTCAACGTGCAGCAGCCGCACAGTCGTGGTCACCTTCCCCATCATTCCCCCGGAGGTGCGCGGTGACCCGGCCATGCCGGGGTGCGCGTGTCACTGACAGGATGGCCAGATGGGGATCTACCGGGATCAGCTGCTGCCCCGTGCGCTCGACCTGAGCATGCGGCGCGCAGCGTTCGCCGGGCAGCGCGGCCAGGTCACTGCCGGGCTGGACGGCGAGGTACTGGAGATCGGGTTCGGCACCGGGCTGAACATGCCGTTCTACCCGGCCGCGGTAAAGCGGGTGCTGGCCGTCGAGCCCGCGGGCGGCGGCCGCACGGTAGCCGCCCGGCGGCTGGCCGCGCAGGCGAAGGCGGGCCGCCCGGTGCCGGTCGAGTTCGCCGGCCTGGACGCGGCGGCGCTGCCCGCCGCCGACGCGAGCATGGACCACGTGCTCAGCACCTGGACGCTGTGTACCGTCCCGGACGCCAGCCAGGCACTGGCCGAGATCTACCGGGTGCTGCGGCCGGGCGGCACGCTGCACTTCGCCGAGCACGGCCTGGCCCCGGACCCGGCCGTGGCCCGGATGCAGCGCCGGCTCAACCCGGTGCAGCGCTGCCTGGTCGGCGGCTGTCACCTGGACCGCCCGATCCGGCAGCTGATCACCGAGGCCGGGCTCCGGGTGACCGAGCTGGAGACCGGTTACCTGGCCTGGCCGCGCGCGCTCAGCTACAGCTACCTGGGCGTAGCCAGCAAGCCCTAATGGCCGCGCCGGCGAATAGGAGCGTTATGTTCCAAGTGTGCTCCTGACGCAGGCCCCGTTGTCTGCCCCGGCAGCAGTTGTCGTCGGGGTGGCCGCGCTTGGCGTGGTCATAACGGACGTGGGCTGGCAGGTCGTTCGCCATGGCGCGGTGATGGCACATGAAGGGGCTCACGCGGTGGCAGATGCGCTGCTGGGCCGCCAAGTCGACCACATAACACTGAACCTCGACCCCGCCAATTCAGGGGCAACGCAAGCGAAGGAGCAGGGCGGATGCCTGGTGAGCGTCATCGCCGCTTTCGTCGGCTACGTCGGGCCCAGCTCCTTCGGTCTCGGCGCAGCGAAACTCATTCAGCACGGGTACATCGTGGCGGCGCTGTGGATGACCCTCTTTCTGCTCGGAATTCTCCTCCTCCTGATGCACTGGTCTTTCGGCTTGATCACAGTCCCCTTGGCCGCCGGATTGGTGTACGTCCTCGCCCGCTATGCGCCCGTGCTGGCTCAGACCGTCGCGGCCTACGCGATCGCCTGGCTGCTGCTGCTGACCGGAGTTCGCGGCATCCTGGCCAGAGGCCCACAATCGGGTGACGGCCAGCGACTTAGCCAGCTCACCCTCATCCCGCGCGTCATCTGGTTCCTGCTCTGGCTGGCGGCCACCCTCGCGGCGGTTGCCGTCGGCGGCAGCTGGCTAGTCATGCGCACCTGAACCAGGATTGCCGCCGGCCGGGCGGGCAGCCACCGGAAGTTCCTGGCCTGGTGTCGGATTGGGCGGCCGCTGTTCGTGGGGAAGGTGGAGGGTGGCCCGCACGGGGCCCACCCGGCAAAGGAGGAGACATGCCCGAGTACCTCATCGCCTTCAACGACGAGTGGGTGCCCGACCACACCGACGAGGAGCTGCGCGAGAAGTCCAAGGCGGTCAGGGCGCTGGTGGCAGAGATGAAGGCGGCCGGGGTGTTCATCTTCACCGGCGGCCTGGACGTCGCGGACCCGGTGTTCAGTGTCGATGCGACGGGCGGCACGCCGCTGTTCACCGACGGCCCGTTCGTCGAGACCAAGGAGCACCTCGGCGGCTTCACCGTCGTGGATGTGGCCGACGAAGAGGCGGCCCAGCTGTGGGCCGGGAAGATCGCGGTGGCCTGCGGCTGGCCGCAGGAGGTGCGGCGCTTCATGGTCCCCAGGCAAGTTCCGGAGACTTCTTAACGGAGCCGCCGTCCGTCGTGGGCTGGCGAGCACGGTGCTAACGGCGTGGCGTTGACCCGTGGCAGCATGGGCGGATGCGAGTGCTGCGCACCCCTGATGAGCGTTTTACCGACCTGCCCGACTTCGGCTATCCGCCGCGGTACGCGAAGGTCGGTGGGCTGCGGCTGGGCTATGTCGAGGCCGGGCCGCCGGACGGGGAGCCGGTGCTGCTGCTGCACGGCGAGCCCAGCTGGTCGTTCCTGTACCGGGCCATGCTGCCGGTGCTGGCTGGCGCCGGGCTGCGCGCCATCGCGGTGGACCTGGCCGGGTTCGGCCGCTCGGACAAGCCGGCCGAGATCGCCGACCACAGCTACCGCAGGCACGTGGAGTGGATCCGGGCGTTCGCGTTCGACCAGCTCGACCTGCGCGGGGTGACGCTGGTCGGGCAGGACTGGGGCGGCCTGATCGGGCTGCGGCTGGTCGCCGAGCACCCGGGCCGGTTCGCCCGGGTGGTGGCGGCCAACACCGGGCTGCCCACCGGCGATCAGCCCATGCCCGACGTGTGGCTGCGCTTCCGCAGGTGGTGCGCACCGCGCCCCGGCTGAGCGTGTCCCGGCTGGTGCAGTCCGGCTGCCAGCGGGCGCTGCCGGACGAGGTGCTGGCCGGGTACGACGCGCCGTTCCCCGATGAGTCCTTCATGGCCGGCGTGCGCGCCATGCCGAACCTGGTGCCGACCACCCCGGACGACCCGGAGACCGGGGCCAACCGGGCGGCCTGGCAGCAGCTGGCCGCCTGGGACAAGCCGTTCCTGGTCGCGTTCAGCGACGGCGACCCGATCACCGGGGCGATGGGGCCGGTGCTCCGGGACACCGTGCCCGGCGCCAAGGGGATCGAGCATCCGGTCCTCACCGGGGCCGGCCACTTCCTGCAGGAGGACGCGGGTGACCGGCTCGCCGCCGTGATCACCGAGCTTCGTCCGCGCCCATCCGGCCCGGTAGCCGCCCCGGCCAGGCAGGGCTAGCGGGGGCGGCGGCCGGTGAACAGGTGCGCGGGCCGCTGCCCGCGGGGCGCCTGCACGCTGCTCCCGGCGGCCGCGGTGAACTCCGCCGCCGCAAACCCAGCCGCTCCGCTCGGCCAGCAGCCGGAGCCAGCTGGCCGGCGGAACGCGCCGAGCCGGTGCGTCTCCCGGACCACCTGGGTGCCGCCATCGGCGGCGCGCAGCACGAACTCGTACCGCACCTCGATCCAGTCGTCGCCCGGGTCAGGGTCAGTACGCCACTCCCGGAAGCTGCCCTGGCGGCCGTCCGGCGCGGTGCTGCCACCGCCGCCACTGCCCGGCTGGAACGTCTCCGCCGTGTAGTCGGGCACGAACACGGCGATGCCGCCGGGCCGGCAGTGCACGAACGCCGTCTCGATGACCTGCCGCAGGTCGGCCTCGGTGGTTACGTAGTCGATGGCGTCGTGCACCAGCACGGCGTCGAACACCCGGCCCAGCCGCAGCGTCCGCATGTCGCCCTGGTGATGGGCGCAGCCCGGGTTCAGCCGCCGCGAGGTGGCCAGCATGGCCGCGGACCGGTCCACCAGCGTGAGGTCCAGCGGCCCGGCCAGGTGGCTGGCCACGTGCCCGCCGCCGCTGCCCAGGTCGAGCACCTCGCGCACCGGGATGTCCGCGGTGCGCAGCACCGCCGCCAGGTAGGCCGCCTCGGCCGCGTACTCCCCCGGCGGCGAGATCAGCGGCCACCACCCGGCCAGGTCCTGGTACAGCCGGTACTCCGGGTCCGGCCCGGCCCCTGGTCCGCTACCACCGCGTCCTACCACAAGCCCAGCAGCGAGCCGAGCACCCGGGCGGCCTGGCCGCCGCTCTCTTCCGCGATGCGCAGCGCGGCGGGCACGTCGAGATCGCTGGCCAGCGCGGCGCGCACCGCGTCCACCGCGGCACCACCGGTGCCCGGCATGGTACGGTCCGGCCGCCCGGCCGCGGCCTGCAGCCGCTCCAGCCGCGCCGCGGCCGCTTCCAGCCCGGTCCGGTCGTAGTCCCAGGCCTCGTCCCACCGCCGGTCCAGGATCAGCAGCCGGACGCTGCCGGCCGGGTACTCGGCCAGCACCGAGCTGACCAGTACCAGGTTGCCCGCTGACTTGGCCATCCTGGCCCCGTCCACCCGGACCACGCCGGCGCTGAGCCGGGCCCGGGCGAACGGGGTCACCCCGGTCAGCGTCTCGGCCATCGCGGCCTGGTAGGCGTGGTGCGGGAAGCGCAGGTCGGCGCCCGCCAGCCAGGACGTCCACGGCGGAGCCGAACGAGTACAGCGCCATCGCCGCGCACTCGGCGTGCCAGCCCGGCCGGCCCGGGCCCCACGGGCTCTGCCAGGCCGGCTGGTCACCGGTGGATGCCTGCCAGACGGCCACGTCGAACGGGTCATCCTTGCGCGCGTCGTCCGGGCGGTCGCCGAACTCGCCCGCCAGCCGGAGCGCCTCGGCCCGGTCCAGCCCAGACCGCTCGGCGACGGCCGCGCCACGGAAGTAGACGTAGCCATCCCGCTGGTAGGCGGCGTCCCGGGCGAGCAGCCCGGCGGCCAGCGCGATGACCTGCCCGATGTAGGCGTGCGCCCGGGGCTGCAGTGTCGGCGGCCGGACGCCGAGCGCGAGCATGTCCTGGTCGAAGTAGAACTGCTGGATGGCGGCAAACTCGCCGAACGGGGCCCCGGCCCGGCTGGCCGCGCCGAGCAGCACGTCGTCCACGTCGGTCACGTTGCGGCACACGATCACCTCGGTGCCCGCCGCGTGCAGCACCCGGGCCAGCGTGTCCACCCAGATAAAGGTGGCCGCGTGGCCCAGGTGGGTGACGTCGTACGGGGTGATGCCGCAGGCGTACACCCGGGCCCGGCCGACCAGTGGCAGCGGCATCCCGTTCAGCGTGGCTACCGTGGGCAGCCTCGCGGCCAGCATCTGTCCCATCTCCGCCTCCCCCAGCCGGGCACCTCAGGCAGGCGCGCTCGCCCTGCCGAGGTTAGCCGGGCGAGCCGGCTAGCGGTGCTCGGTTGGGATCCCGAGCGCGTGGATCACGTCGGCGGTGCTGGCGAACTCCCGGCGGGCCGGCAGGCTGCTGATCGCGTCGATGACCTCGTCCGGCGCCCCGGTGCGCCGCAGGTAGTCGAGCATCGTGTCCCGGCGGGCCGGGAAGTCGTGCGGCTCCAGCCAGCGGGCGATGTCGGACCGGCGGTCCACCTGAGCCTCGGTGATGCCGGCCGGGGTGCCCGGCTGCACATCGGGCGGCAGCTCCTGGTCCAGGTGATCCTCGTCAACCGGCTCGGTCTCCCGCCACTCCTCGGTACGCGCGGGCTCGCCGGTGTGGGTGAGGGTCTCGGTCTCCTCCTCCAGCTCATCGTTGACCCGGGCCCCGTGCTTGAAGCTTCCTCGCTGTTCCATCCTGCTGCCTTTCGCTCGGTGGGCCGGATTGCTCAGCTGGCGGCCGCCCCGGCCGGCTGGCCGGAGGTGTCGAAGGCCAGCTGCCCGTCCCGGACGTCCACGATGACATGCTGGCCCGGCGTGATCTGCCCGTCGAGCAGTAGCCGGGACAGCTCGTTGTCGATATCCCGCTGGATGACCCGGCGCATCGGCCGGGCGCCGAACTCCGGCTGGAACCCGCGGTCCGGCGACCCAGTCCACCGCGGCCGGGGTGAACTCCACGGTGACGTTCTGGGCGTGCAGCCGGCGCTTGGTCTCCTCCAGCAGCAGCCCGGTGATCTGCCGCAGCTCGGTCTGGTCGAGCTGGCGGAACACGATGATCTCGTCGATCCGGTTCAGGAACTCGGGGCGGAACGATTCCCGCAGCCGCCGCATGAGCTGGTCCTGCAGGCCGTCCTGCTGGCCCCCGGCGGAGCCGGCCGCGGTGCCGGAGAAGCCGAGCGTGCCGGCCCGCCGGCTGATCAGGTCCGAGCCCAGGTTGCTGGTCATGATGAGCACGATGTTCTTGAAGTCGACGGTCCGGCCCTGGCCGTCGGTGAGCCGCCCGTCGTCCAGGATCTGCAGCAGGATGTTGAACACGTCCGGGTGCGCCTTCTCGATCTCGTCGAGCAGCACGACCGAGTACGGCCGCCGCCGCACCGCCTCGGTGAGCTGGCCCGCCTCCTCGTAGCCGACGTAACCGGGCGGCGCGCCAACCAGGCGACTCACCGTGTGCCGCTCCTGGAACTCGCTCATGTCCAGCCGGATCATCCGGCTGTCCGCGCCGAACAGCGCCTCGGTCAGCGCCCGGGCCAGCTCGGTCTTGCCCACCCCGGTCGGGCCGAGGAACAGGAAGCTGCCCACCGGCCGGTCTGGGTCGCCCAGGCCGGCCCGGGACCGGCGGACCGCCTCGGCCACCGCGCTGACCGCCTCGTCCTGGCCGACGACCCGTTCGTGCAGGTGCTGCTCCAGCCGCAGCAGCCGGTCCTTCTCCTCCTCGGTGAGCTGGGTCACCGGGACGCCGGTGGCCCGGGACACCACCTGGGCGATGTCGTTGACGGTGACCTCGGGCACCGAGCTCTGGTCCCCGCCCAGCTCGTCGATCTGCCGCCGGACCTCGTTGATCTGGTCGCGCAGCTGGGAGGCCAGTTCGTACTGCTCGCTGGCCACCGCCTGGTCCTTGTCCCGCAGCAGTTCCTCGGCCCGCTGCTCCAGGTCACGCACGTCCCGGCGGGGGGTCTGGGTGCGCAGCCGGACCCGGGCGCCGGCCTGGTCGATCAGGTCGATGGCCTTGTCCGGCAGGAACCGGTCGGAGATGTACCGGTCGGACAGCTCGACGGCGGCGACCAGCGCCTCGTCCGTATAGCGGACCTCATGGTGCGCCTCGTAGCGGTCGCGCAGCCCGCGCAGGATGGTGATCGCGTCGTCCGGGGTCGGCTCGGGAACCAGGATGGGCTGGAACCGCCGGGCCAGCGCCGCGTCCTTCTCGATGTTCTTCCGGTACTCGTCCAGCGTGGTGGCCCCGATGACGTGCAGCTCGCCCCGGGCCAGCGCGGGCTTGAGCATGTTGCCCGCGTCCATCCCGCCCTCGCTGCTGCCGCCCGCGCCGACCAGGGTGTGCAGCTCGTCAATGAAGATGATCAGCTCGTCGCTGTGCTCGCGGATCTCGTCGATGATCCGCTTTACCCGCTCCTCGAAGTCGCCCCGGTAGCGGGTGCCGGCCACCACGCCGGACAGTTCGAGCTGCACCACCCGCTTGCCGGCCAGCGTCTGCGGCACGTCGTCGTCCACGATGCGCTGCGCGATGCCCTCGACGATGGCGGTCTTGCCCACCCCGGCCTCGCCGATCAGCACCGGGTTGTTCTTGCCCCGGCGGGACAGCACCTCGACGGTCTGCTCGATCTCGTCGTCCCGGCCGATCACCGGGTCGATCTTCCCTTCCCGGGCCTGCTCGGTCAGGTCGCGGCCGAACTCGTCCAGGGTCGGCGTGGCCGACCGGCCGCCCGGGCCGCCCGCGCCCGGTGGCAGGCCCTGCCCGGCCAGCGCGCGCTGCAGCGTCTCGGGGGTGACCCGGGCCGCGCCGAGGATCCGGCCCGCGCCGGACTCCGGGTTGGCGGCCAGCGCGAACAGGATGTGCTCCGGCCCGATGTAGGTGGAGCCGACCGCCCGGGAGATCTGGTGCGCGTCCAGCAGCGCCCGCTTGGCCCCCGGGGTGAGCTGCGGCGGCTCACCGCTCGGCGTGGCCTGCGATTCCTGGCTCTCGACGTCGCGGATCAGCGCGGCCGGGTCGGCCCCGGCCCGGGACAGCAGGGTGCGGGTCGGTTCCATGCTGGCCGCCGCCCACAGCAGCTGCTCGGTGTCCAGGTCCCGCCCACCCCGCTCGGCCGCGTGGCTGGCCGCCGTGCCGAGCAGTTCGCGGGCCGGCCCGCTCATCAGCCGGGTGATGTCCACCCGGCGTACCTGCCGGCCCTGGCCGCCGGTGCCGGAGATGCGGGCGAGGAAGTCGTCGAACGGGCTGGACCCGAAGTCCTCCGGGCCGTAGAAATCACTGGTCATCTCAGCTGCTCCCGGTGCGGCTGGTCGCGGTTGCGTACCTTGGCTCCTTACCCGGGATGGCCAGGCAATCCCCGGCAGGCGACGGTAGAACCACGCTAAACCCGCGCGAATTACCCGGTCACCCGCCCCCGCTGGGTCAGTCCTTGCGCCCGGTCAGCGCCAGGCTGGCCCCGATACCGATCATGACCAGGCCGCCGGTGCCGCCGACCATAGCCAGCCGGCGCGGCGACCGGGTGATCCAGGCCCGGGCCGTCCCGGCGGCCAGCGCCCAGGTGCTGTCGCACAGCACCGCGATCGTGATGAACACGGCGCCGAGCAGCAGCATCTGCACCGGGACGTGCGCCGCGGACCGGTTCACGAACTGCGGCAGCACGGCGACGAAGAACACGATCGCCTTGGGATTGCTGGCCCCGACGACGGTGCCGTCCCAGAGGATCCGGCCCAGGCTCTTCGGCTGGACCGGGGTATCCAGCGCGGCGCGCAGCGAGCCACGGTGCCGCCACGCCTGCACGCCCAGAAAGATCAGGTAGGCCGCGCCGGCCAGCTTGATCACGGTGAATACGGTGACCGACCGCTCGACCAGCGCCCCGATGCCGAAGGCGACGGCGGTTACCTGCAGATAGACGCCGATCTGGCCGCCCACCGCGGTGCCCACGCCGGCCGCCCGGCCGAGCATCAGCGAGCGGCTGATCACGAACAGCACGTTCGGCCCCGGGACGATGATCAGCACGAAGGAAATCAGCGCGAAAGCCAGCAAATGGCTGGTAGGCAACACCCAGTCAGGGTAACCACGCGCCCTGCTCCGGCCGAAGTCATTTTCGGCTGACCTAACCGGCCTATCTTGCTGTTATCGCATGGTAGGCGCCCAGGGGCGGACGGCGCGGCACGAACACTTGACCCGGCCAGGCTACGCATTTATCTTAACGACTATCAGATTCTGATCGACGATCAGATGGTGGCGAGTCGCGGGGGCGATGATGACCACATTGCGATGGACGGCCGCCGATGTGCCCAGCCAGTCCGGCCGGGTCGCCGTTGTCACCGGGGCCAGCGGCGGCATCGGGCTGGAAACCGCGACGGCGCTGGCGCAGCGCGGCGGCACGGTCGTGCTGGCCTGCCGGGACGAGCACAAGGCGGGCCAGGCGGCCAGCGAGATCCGGGCCGCCGCGCCGGGGGCCCACGTCCGGGTGGTGCACCTGGACCTGGCCTCGCTGGGCTCGGTCCGGCAGGCCGCGGACGAGATCCTGGCTGGCTGCCCCCGGCTAGACCTGCTGATCAACAACGCCGGGGTGATGTACGTGCCGTTCCAGCGCACCGAGGACGGCTTCGAGCTCACGCTCGGCACCAACCACCTCGGGCCTTTCGCGCTGACCGGGCTGCTGCTGCCGCGGCTGCTGGCCACCCCGGGCTCCCGGGTGGTGACGGTGAGCAGCGTCGCGCACCGCTACGGCAAGATGCACTTCGACGACCTGATGCTGACCAGCCACTACCAGCCCGACCCGGCCTATGGGCAATCCAAGCTGGCCAATCTGCTGTTCAGCTACGAACTGCAGGCCCGGCTGGCCGCGGCCGGCGCGGGCACGGCGGCGCTGGCCGCCCACCCCGGCGTGGTGCTCACCGACCTGTGGCGGACCAGCCCGGGCTGGCAGCGGGCGCTGATCAGCCCGCGGCTGCGGCCGATCAACTCCTGGGCGGCGCAGCCCGTGTCACAAGGGGCGCTGCCCACGCTGCGCGCCGCCACCGACCCGGCCGCCCAGGGCGGCGAGTACTACGGGCCGGGCGGCTTCCATCAGTACACCGGCTACCCGGTGCGGGTGGAGTCGACCGCCGCCTCGCACGACCCGGCCGCGCAGCGCCGGCTCTGGGACGTCTCGGAACAGCTCACCGGCGTCCCCTACGCTGTCATGGCCTAGCTTGACGGCCATGCCCGGACCAGGTAAGCGCGGCCGCTATCACCATGGTGACCTGGCCGCCGCCCTGGTCGACGCGGCCATCGAGGTCATCGGCGAGCGCGGCGTGCACGGCTTCTCCATGGCCGAAGCGAGCCGCCGCCTCGGCGTCGCGGTCAGCGCCCCGTACGCGCACTTCACCGACCGCAACGACCTGCTGGCCGCCGTCGCGGTCCGCGCCTACCAGCGGTTCTACGCGGCCGTCGCGCCGGACACCGACTCCGGCCTGGCCCCGGCCGACCGGCTGGCCGCGATGGCCCGCGGCTACGTCCGGTTCGCCGCCAGCGACCGGCCGCTGTTCCAGGTGCTCTACGAGGCCGGGCTGGACAAGACCGGGCATCCCGAGATCGAGGCGGCCGAGCAGCCGATCAACGATGCGTTCATGGCCTGCGTCGACGCACTGTCCGGCGGCTCCGGCCCGGCCGCCGTGGAACTGGCGTCGGCGCTGGAGGCCACCGCGCACGGCCACGCCATGCTGCTGCTGGACAGCGGCCAGCCGCCCGCGGCCGACGAGGTCGAGCGCACCGCGGAGCGGGCCGCCCGGGCCACCCGCGCGCTGATCGAGAGCCGCGGCCTGCTCAGCGACGCGGCCGGCCTGGCTGGCCTCGAGCCGCGCGGCGGACCGCGCGCCGGCTGACGGCGCGCACCGGGCTTATGGCGTTAGACGATGGAGGTCCCGGGGGAAGAGGGTGACCTCCCGCACGTTGTCCGCGCCGGTCAGCCGGCTGGTCCAGCGCTCCAGGCCGAGCGCGAAGCCGCCGTGCGGCGGCATGCCGTGCGCGAAGCAGTCCAGGTAGCCGGCGTAGCTGGCCGGGTCCTCGCCGCGGGCCTGGATGGCGGCCAGATAGTCCGGGTAGCGGTGCAGCCGCTGGCCGCCAGTGACCAGTTCCACGCCGCGGAACAGCAGGTCGAAGCTGTTCGACCAGCGCTCGTCGCCGGACTGCGGGTGGGTGTAGAACGGGCGCTTGCGCATCGGGTAACCCTCGACGGCGAGGAAGTCGCTGCCGTGCTCGCGGGCCACCCACTGGCCGAGCGCCTGCTCGTGCGCGGGGGCCAGGTCCGGCTCGTCCGGCGGCGCGCCGACCAGGTCCAGCGCGTCGCGGAAGTGGATGACCGGGAACTCGGCGGGTACCTCGGGGACGGTGATGCCGAGCCGCTCCACGGCCGGGCCGGCCTGCTCCCGGACGGCCGCGGTCATCCCGGCCAGCGCGTGCCGCAGCACGGCCAGCACGTCGCGGTGGTCGCGGATGAAGCCGAGCTCGGCGTCCAGCGACACGTACTCGGCCAGGTGCCGGGCGGTGTCGTGCGGTTCGGCCCGGAACACCGGCCCGGTCTCGTAGACCCGCTCGAACACGCCGACCATGGTCTGCTTGTAGAACTGCGGCGACTGGGCCAGGTAGGCACGGCCGCCGAAGTAGTCCACGCCGAACACGTTGGCACCGGACTCGGTGGCCGAGGACACCAGCTTGGGTGTCTGGATCTCGGTGAAGCCCAGGCCGTCCAGCGCCGACCGGAAGCCGTGCAGCGACGCGGCGGTGAGCTGCCAGGCCGCGCGCCGGGCCGGATGCCGCCAGCTCACCGCGGCGTGGTCGAGCAGCGTGGGCAGCGCGGCGTCCACCGTGGGCCGCCACAGCTCGACCGGCGGGGTCTGCGCGGGCTCGGTCAGCGGGGTGATCCGCGGGTCGGTCAGCTCCATCCCGCCGGGTGCGGCCGGGTTCTGGGTGGCCAGGCCGGTGACCGCGACGACGGTTTCCTCGCCGCAGTCCCGTGCGATCGTGAGCGCTTCCTGGTTCTCCGGCCGGATGACCACCTGGGCCAGGCCGGTCCGGTCCCGCACGATCAGGAACGTCACGGCGGCCAGGAACCTTCGGCGGTGGATCCAGCCTTCGATGCGCAGCTGGCTGCCCGGCGGTGCCTGGGGCAGGTCGGCCGCCAGGGTGCGGGCGGTCGCGGTCGCGGATTTCATCGTCGTCACCTCCAGTCCGTTACGTGGCCCTGGAGGTGTGGGCGGGGGCTAGGTCGCGGTGCCACCACACCTTCGCCGGCGCTCGCCCGCGCCGGCCTCGTCAGCCGTTACGCGGCCAGCGGCCCGGGCTAGGAAGGTGTCTTCACCGGGAGCGCGCTGTCCGCCTTCGCAGCTTGTGGCGGCTCTCTGAGCAGCTCGGCTCCCCGGCTACTTGGTCTCCCATCGCGGCCCGGACAGCACCCAGGATAACGCCGCCCGGTGACCGGACCGTGCCTCCGGCGAGCGCCTGCTGGACCAGGCTGAGCGCGTACTGCGGCCAGTCATCGCCGGCTGGCGGGCCGCCGTTGCACGTCCCGTCGCTCACCCCCGGGTCCTTGATCCACAGATAGGCGGCGATGCCGGCCCACCCATGCCCCGTACGCGTCGGGCAGGACCAGGAAGTCCCGGAGATCACCGGGCAGGTAGTGCGGGTACCCGTCCCGCTCATGCACCGCCCGCGCTAGCTCTTCGCATCCAGCCAAATCATTGTCGGTGCGATCCCGGACCAGCACGCCACCACCCTGCCACACCCGCGACCACCACCAAACGTAGGCTCGCATGTGCGCGTACGGCGTTGGCTGGCCGGAAGGGGCGGTGGGGATGGCAGGCGGCACGCGTATCTCCCTCATGCTGGCGGTGCCGTCCGCGGCCGCCGCTGCCGGCTGGTATGAGCGCGCGCTCGGTGCCACTGAGTTGTGGAACCTCGGCGGCGTCGTGGGCCTGGAGATCGAGGGAGCGCCGTTCTTCCTGCACGAGCCGGCGGGCACGGGCTTCGGCAGCCCGGCCACGCTCGGTGCGACGACAGTGCGGGTATCGACGACAGTGCGGGTGAGGTGTTCTGCGATGCCCCGGACGCGTTCATCGCCCGGGCCGTGGCGGCGGGGGCTGACGGCTCACTTGATGAGATCAAAGACCATCAGGCGCCATGGGGCATTCACCGGCAGGGAGGATTCACCGACCCGTTCGGTCATGTCTGGCTTGTCGGCGACAAGTCTCCGCTGACCCGGTTCCCCACCCAGTGATCGCTGCCTCTACTTCAACCGCACGAATGATTCAGCCATGCGCTCCGGTGCGCGTGAATGCTGCATTCACGCGGTGCTCGATGCCCGCTGGTGAGCATGAATGAAACATCCGGGCGGCGCCACTGGTGCGCGCCGCCCGGCCGGTGTCTGGCTAGCGCAGCGTACGGAACGCCGCACGCAGCTCTTCGGAAAAGAGTTGCGGCTCCTGCCAGGCGGCGAAGTGGCAGCCCCGGTCAACCTCGTTGAAGTAGATGAGCTTGGGGTAGGCCCGCTCGGCCCAGCTGCGCGGGGCGCGGTAGAGCTCCTTCGGGAAGACGGTCACGGCGGCCGGGATATCGACGCTCTTGACGGCGAAGAAGTCGAACGTGTTCTCCCAGTACAGCCGGCCAGAGGAAACCCCGGTGTTCGTCAGCCAGTAGAACGTGACGTTGTCGAGGACTTCGTCGCGGGTCAGGTTGCCGACGGGGTGGCCCATGACAGCGTCCGCGATGTCCTGGTAGCTGGCGGCGTCGTGGTTGATCATCCAGGCAGCCAGGCCGACGGGTGAGTCCGCGACTGCGTAGAGCGTCTGCGGCTGCGTCCCCATCTCTATCCCGTAGCCGAGACCCTTCGTATAGAGGAAGTTCAGCTGCTCGTAGGTGCGGCTTTCGGCATCGGACATTCCGGACGGCGGCGGGCCGCCGGCGCCCAGGACGTTGCGCGCGAGCGCCGTTGCGGCGTCGGGTGGCACAACGCCGGGCATGTTGGTGTGCATGCCGATCAGCCCGGCGGGTTCCTGGGTGGCCATCACGTCCGTGACGACCGCGCCCCAGTCGCCACCTTGCGCTACGTAGCGCGTGTAGCCGAGGCGCTTCATCAGCTCGGCCCAGGCCTTGGCCATCCGGGCCGGACCCCAGCCGGTCTCCCGCGGCTTGCCGGAGTACCCGTAGCCCGGCATCGACGGGATCACCAGGTGGAAGGCGTCCGACGCGCTCGCGCCATGGGCGGTCGGATTGGTGAGCGGGGCGATGACCTCCAGCATCTCGATGATCGACCCGGGCCAGCCATGCGTGATGATCATCGGGAGCGCGTTCTCATGCTCCGAGCGGACGTGGATGAAGTGAATGTCCAGCCCGTCGATCTCCGTGATGAAGTGCGGCAGGGCGCTCAGCTTCGCCTCGCACCTGCGCCAGTCGTAGTCCGCCGCCCAGTAGCGGGCGAGTTCCTGCATGACCGCCAGCCTCGGCCCCTGGGAGTGATCGGTGACGAGTTCCTCGTCGGGCCAGCGGGTGGCGGCTACGCGGGCACGCAGCGCCTCGATTTCGTCGTCGGAGGCAACCGGGATCGGGAACGGCCGGATCGCGGTGGCGTCCGCTGAGCTTGCGGTCGGGACGGACATGCAGGTCTCCCTGGTTCTGGTCTGGCGGCCGATGCGGCGCTGGCCGCGCAGGGCAGCCCGGCGGCCGGGATGCGGCCTGGCTCGCGGAACGCCCGGCTCATGCGCCCGCGGCGGCCCCCTTGAGTTCCGCAGCACGCACCCAGCGTCAGCTAATTCAGCCGTAACACGGGCACAGCAGGGGAAACAAGGGCAAACCGGCCGGTAATCTATTCTTCCTATCTAATTAATAGGCAGTTCATATGCCGCTAGGCCGTTAGGCCGCGGGGGCCAGGCGGTAGATCGCGCCGGCCGTGTCGTCACTGACATACAGCGCACCGTCCGGGCCGGGCACCGCGTCCACCGGACGTCCCCAGAAGGTGTGGTCGGGGTTCTCGAATCCGCCGACCAGGGTGGCCGCGGGCACCAGGGTGCCCTTCGCGGCGTTCCAGCGCAGCCACAGCACGGCGGGCGGCTGGGGCGGCTGGCGGTCCCACGAGCCGTGTGTGGCGATCACGGCGCCACCCGACCACGGCGCCGGGATCTTGCTGCCCTCGAGGAAGGTCATGCCCAGCGGGGCGCTGTGCGCGGGCAGTCCGACCTCGATCGGCGCCAGCGCCGCGCAGTCCAGCGCTTTCCCACCCGGGTTGGTGATCGCGTTGGGGACCAGTGGGACGTTGGCCAGCGACCCGGCCGGATGGCTGTCGTCCTGGTCCGGGTCGCAGTACGGCCAGCCCAGGTCCCGGCCCGTGGTGACCGGCACCACCTCGTCGGGCGGGTGGTTGTTCACGTAGTCCTGGATGACCTGGCCGAAGGCATCGGTGTCGGTCCCATAACGGTGATGCGACGGATACGGGATGTTGTCCCGCTCGTTCACTGCCGTCCACACCGTGCCGTCCGGCGCCACCGCCAGGCCCTCGCCGTTGCGGACCCCCCGCTCGACCACCCGCAGGCCGGTCCCGCCGGGCCGGACGGCCATGATCACCGCGCGCTGCGGCGACATGGACCGGTCGTCCGGGTTGGCGTTCGACGAACTGCCCACGTTGAAGTAGACCGTGCCGTCCGCGGTCACCGTCACGTCCTTGGCCCGGTGCACATCGTCGCCGTCAGGGTCGAGATCCGGCAGCCTCGGCACGATCACGGTGCGCGGGCCGCTGATCCGGCCGGCCCGCCACGGGTACCGGTCGATCTGGTCCGACTCCGCGACGTACAGCACCCAGCTGCCATCCAGCCTGGCGAACGCCATGCCCTGCGGGTAGGTCAGCCCGGCCAGCAGGGTGGCGGCGGTCGCGGTACCGGCCCCGTCCGGCCGCAGCTGCACGATCTTGCCGTTGTCTGGCTCGCTGACCAGGAGATCCCCTTCGGGCGTCCAGGCCTCCATCCGCGCGTCCGGCACCCGCGCCCACACCCGGGCCGTCCAGCCGGCTGGGACGGTCAGCGTGTGCCTGCTGGACAGCGCCCCGCCGCCCTCCCCCGCGGGCACGGTGAGCGGCACCCGGACGGCCGACGCGACGGGCGGCACGGGCGACGCGGCGGCCGGCGCCGCCGGGCCCTGCCCCTGGCGCACAGACCCGGAGCACGCCGCAACCGCGGCGCTGGCCGCCACAGCGGCGGCCAGCGCGACCGGAAAGCGGCGCCGCACCCTCCTGGGCTCACCCACCCGGCCCATCGTATTGCGTGCGACGGGCCTAGCTGCCGGCTGGACATGCGCCGCCGCCACGGCGGCGGACGTGTTCTGGACTCGCTCGCCCCGCGTCCGGCGGGGGCCGGGGGTCACAGCGCCCCCAGCCCCTGCCCAGTGACCAGCTGAGCTAGCTGACTACGACACCTGCGGGTGTCGCGCCGGCGGGAAGCGAGACCGGAGAGCCGGGCAGCTCGTGCAGCCTGCCGCCATGAACAGCGAAGATGCCAACCGCGCCGATCTTGCTCTCGTCCAGGTAGAGGAAGTGACCATCAGGGCTCAGCCGGGCGTCAACGGCGCCGACCCCGCCGGTGGACCGGACCGGCGTGCTGCCGAGCAGCGCGAGCGCACCATCGCCGTGGATGAAGTACCGGGATATGGTGCCGGACGCCGTGTTCACCGTGAACAGGAACCGGCCGCTGGATGAGATCTCCACCCAGCACGGGGCCATCTGCAGATCCGGGAACGGCGAGGAGCCAATCGGCGTCAGCCGCCCGCTGCCGGAGTCGCGGAAGGCTGAGACCGTTCCGGAGTCGGTGGCGGTGTTGTGGGCGTTGGACACGAACAGCTGGTCAGGGTCCGTGGGCCGGAACTCGCTGCCGAACGGGCCGAGCCCTTGCGCATTGAAGGGTGATCCCGGGGCGGCGGTCAGGCGGCCATCCCAGCCCACCGTGAAACTGTCGATCATGGACGTGCCGTCCCTTGTTCGTTGCGGTGGCGGGTGTCTTGGTGGCAGTCCAAACGCGGGCCCAGACCTGGATCTCCCAGGGCTAACGGCTGGTGAGGCCGGCTTCGTGGGCGAGCAGGCCGGCCTGGGTGCGGTTGGCGCAGCCGAGCTTGTCCAGCATCCGCGACACATAGCCCTTGACCGTGGCTTCGGACAGGTACAGCCGCGCCGCGATCTGCGCGTTCGACAGGCCCTCGGCCAGCCCGGCCAGCACCTCGGTCTCGCGTTCGGTCAGCGACCCGACCAGGCGCCGCGCGCGGTCCCGGGCCGAGTCGCGGTCGGCCGACGCCGCGACCAGCCGCTGCGCGGCCACCGGCGACAGCACGGTGTGCCCTTCGGCGGCCACCTGGACCAGCCCGATCAGATCCTCTGGCGGGGTGGACTTGACCAGGAACCCGGCCGCGCCGGCGCGGAGCGCGCGCAGCACGTACTGGTCGGCGTCGAACGTGGTCAGCACGACCACGGCGGGCGGTGCGTCCAGCTTGGCGATCTGCTCGGTGGCGGCGATCCCGTCCAGGCCGGGCATCCGCAGGTCCATGAGGACCACGTCCGGCCGGTTGCGGAGCACCGCCTCGACACCAGCCGCGCCGTCGTGCGCCTCGTCCACCACCTCGACCGTGCCGGCCGAGCCGAGGATCGTGCGCAGGTGCGCGCAGACCATCGGCTCGTCGTCCACCACCACGACCCGGATCACGACGTCAGGCCCACCGATTCCGCGGTCGGCACGTAGGCGGGCAGCACCACCTCGACGCAGAACCCGCCGTCCGGTTCCGGCCCGGCGCGGAGCGTGCCGTGCACCAGCTCGATCCGCTGCCGCAGGTTGGCCAGGCCCAGCCCGGAGCCCGTCCCAGCCAGCGCGGGGTCAGCCAGCACGGTGTCAGCCAGCACCGGGTCAGCCAGGTTCCCGTTGCGGCTGGGCGGCGGGCCGTTACGCACGCTCAGCCGCAGCTGCGCCGGGTCATAGCCGACCCGCACGGTCACCGCAGCGCCGGGCGCATGCTTGCGCACGTTGGTCAGCGCCTCCCGGACGACCCGGTACGCGATCCGGCTGACCACCGGCGAGGCGAGCGCCCGGTCGCCGTCCTCGGTCAGCTGCACCGGGGTGCCGACCGCGGTCAACTCGGCGACCAGCGCCGCGAAGTCCGCGGCCGACGGCGCCTCGTCCCCGTCCGGCGCCGCGCGCAAGATGCCGACCAGGTCGCGCAGTTCGTCCAGCGCCTGGCAGCCGGCCGCGCGCAGTTCCTCCGCGGCCTGCCGGGTGGCCTCGTCTTTGGCCGTCATCCGCAGCGCGCCCGCCTGCAGCACCATCAGGCTGACCCGGTGCGTGACCACGTCGTGCATCTCCCCGGCCAGCCGGGCTCGTTCCTCCGCCCGGGCCTGCTCGGCCAGCAGGTGCTGTTCCCGCTCGGCCCGTTCGGCCCGCTCCCGCAGCGCGTGCACCAGCCGCTGCCGGGCGGCGAAGTACAGCCCGAGCAGCGGCCCGACCGCCGTGCGGAGCACGCCGATCGTGATCACCGCGACCGACGGCTGCCAGGGGCGCGCGACGATGACGGTGAGGATGCCCACCGCGATCAGTGCGGCCCGCCGGTTCCGCGCATAGAAGATCCCGTATGCGGCCACGATGGTCGAGACGGGCGCCCAGACGTTGCCGGTACTGGCCGGGGTGAGCGCCCCGGCCGGGTCGATGAGCAGCGTCACGGCCAGGGTGAACGCGGCCAGGATGTACATCACCGTGATCGGTGCCCGGCGACGGACGGCCAGCGTGGCGCAGCAGGCCGCCTGCACGCCGAGCAGGGTCCAGGCCAGCGAGCCCGGGTGGGCCGGCCACCAGCTGGCGCCGCTCAGCGTCAGGACCGTGTCCAGCAGCACGAAGAACACGGCGATGGCCGCGTCCACCGCGACCCAGTGCCGGTTGTACCACCGCTGCTGGCGGTCTTCGCACCCCATGAACTCACGGTATGCCATGAGGGCAGCCACGCCACGATCCGCGAAACCATCGTCGGACCAGGACCCTACGAAAGTTGCATCCCGGCCGCCGGTGCCCGCCTTTCGCCGGCCCAGCAGGCAACTCCCCGCCCTGCCGCGGGCGGCACCTGATTCCGGTGCACTGGCAGACATGCAGACGACATCGAGCCTCACCGAGGCGATCCCACAACTGGGCCGCTACCAGATCGACCCGGCCGGCTCCTGCGTCACATTCCGCACCCGGCACCTGTTCGGGCTGGCCCCGGTGCGCGGCAGCTTCGCCCTCCGCGGCGGGACCGTCGATGTGACCGAGCCGCTGACCGCCTCGCGGATTCACGCCGAGATCGATGCGGGCAGCTTCCACACCCGCAACCCGATGCGGGACGCCCAGGTCCGGTCGGCCCGGTTCCTGGCCGCTGACGCGCACCCGGTTCTGGCGTTCAGCTCGGAAGGCCTGGATGGCCAGGTCCTCGCGGGCACGCTGACGGTGCGCGAGGTGACCCGGCCGGTCAGCGTGCTGGCCGAGGTCACCGGCGTGTCCCCGGGGTCGTTCACCGCCCGGGCCACGGTGCGCATCGACCGGTACGACTTCGGCGTGACCGCCAGCCGCGGGCTGGCCGGCCGCTACCTCGACGTGACCGTGGAGGTCCGGTGCGTACGCAGCTGAGTACCCTGACCACCCCGGCCATCGCGGCCAGCGCAGCCCCGGCCGCGCTCACCGTGACCGGGCTGCGCAAGAGCTACGGCCCGGTGGCGGCCGTCCGCGGCGTGAGCTTCACCGTCCGCCGCGGCGAGATCTTCGCGCTGCTCGGCCCGAACGGGGCGGGCAAGACCACCATCCTGGAGATCCTGGAAGGGTTCCGCACCCGGGACGCGGGCCAGGTCGACGTGCTCGGCATCGACCCCGGCGACCGGGCCACCGGCCGGGCGCTGCGCGAGCGGATCGGGCTGGTCCTGCAGGACATCGCGGTCGAGCCGTACCTGACCGTCCGGGAGACCGTGGCGCGCAACGCGGGCTACTACCCGGCGCCGCGCGACGTCGGCGAGGTGATCGACCTGGTCGGCCTGGCCGGGCAGGCCAGGCAGAAGGTGCGCAACCTGTCCGGCGGGCAGAAGCGGCGGCTGGACCTCGCGCTCGGCCTGATCGGCCGCCCGGAACTGCTGTTCCTGGACGAGCCGACCACCGGCTTCGACCCGGCCGCCCGCCGCGACGCCTGGGACCTGGTGCGCGACCTGCGCGCGCAGGGCATCACGGTCATGCTCACCACGCACTACATGGACGAAGCCCAGGCGCTGGCCGACCGGCTGGCGGTGATCTCGGCGGGCCAGGTGGTGGCCGAGGGCACCCCGGCCACCATCGGCGGGCGGGACCAGGCCCGGGCCCGGATCCGCTTCGAGCTGCCGGACGGCTGCCACCCCGCCGACCTGCCGCTCGACGCGGCGATGGCCGGCGACGGGCTGGTCACCATCGAGACCGCGGAGCCGACGGGGGCGCTGCACGTTCTCACCGGGTGGGCACTGCACCGGGGCGTGGTGCTGGCCGGGCTCACCGTGGACCAGCCCAGCCTGGAAGACGTCTACCTGCGCCTCACCGACGAGGCCGGGCCGAGCGAAAGGAGCACGTGATGGCCACCGTCACCCACCAGCCTACCGGCCCCGGCGGCGCGGCACCAGTCGCCGTGCCTTGCGGCACGATGCCGCGCTGGCCTGGCACCAGGTCCGCTACGAGCAGCTGTCGTTCTGGCGCAACCCGCAGAGCGCGTTCTTCACGTTCGTCTTCCCGGTCGTGATCATCGTGCTGTTCGCCGGGCTGTTCCGCTCCGCGGGGCGCAGCTCGTACTTCTACGGGCTGTCCGTCCTGCAGTACTACGTGCCCACGATCGCGGCCATGTCCGTGCTGGGCTCGTGCTACAGCCAGCTCGCCATCGTGCTGGCCACCCGGCGGCAGGAGGGCATCCTCAAGCGGGTCCGGGCCACCCCGCTGCCCGCGTGGGGCTACTTCCTCGGCTTGCTGGCGCACTGCATCCTGGTCAGCGTCGTGGACGTGGTGCTGATCGTGGGCGTCGGCCGCCTGTTCGGCGTGCCGCTGCCCACGCACTGGGCCGCCATCGTGGTGACCCTGGTGCTCGCCGCGGCCTGCTTCTGCGCCCTGGGGGTGGGCGTGGCCTCGCTGATCCGCAACGCCGAGGCCGCCCCGGCGGTGGTGCAGCTCATCCTGTTCCCGCTGCTGTTCCTGTCCGGCACCTACCTGCCGATCCACTCCCGGGCGCTGAACCAGGTGGCCAACGTGCTGCCGGTGCGCCCGTTCAACCAGGCGCTGCTCGGCCCGTTCGCCGAGCACACCGGCGTCAACTGGCACAGCCTGGCTGTGCTGGCCGCCTGGGGCGCGGCCGGCACGCTGGTCGCCATCTGGCGCTTCCGCTGGGAGCCCAGGCCGCAGTGACGGCCGGCCGAGACGCCGTCCGCTGCCGGCCCGGCAGCGGACAGCGTCCATGCAGGTGTCAGCTCGCGACGGGCTCGGCGCTGGGCACCAGGGCCATGTTCTGCCGCTCGAACTGCTTGGCCACTCCCCCGCGCCAGCCCTCGGCCAGCGACTGGGACAGCACGTCGGGGAAGATGTCCTCCTCCCCGTTCTCGATGCCGTCGAAGATCGCTTCCGCCACCGACTCGGGCGAGGCCTTGGGAATCTCCAGGCCCCGGGTCATCTCGGTGTCGGTCGGGCCGGTGAGGACGCTGTAGACGCTCACGCCGCGGGACGCCAGCAGCATCCGCAGCGACTGCGTCAAAGACAGCTCAGCCGCCTTCGAGATCGAGTAGGCCGGCGCGAACGGCACCGGGGCAATGGCCGCCAGCGACACGTTATTGACGATCGTTCCCCCGGACCGGGTCAGCGCGGGCAGGAAGGCCTGACTCACCCGGTACGGGCCGAACAGGTTCACGGTCAGCGCCTCTTCGAGCGCAACCTGGCCGCTCAGATCGTCCAGCGGCTGGACACCGGCGTTGTTGATCAGCAAGGCCAGCGACTCGACGTTGGCCGCCGCCTCCTGGACCTGCCTTGGGTCGGACACGTCCAGCGTCAGCGGCGTGACCCGCTCATCCGCGTGCCCAGCCGGATGACGAGCGGCGGCATACACCCGCACAGCGCCACGCCGCAGGGCCTCCTCGACCAGCGCCTGCCCAATGCCGCGATTGGCCCCGGTCACCAGGACCGTCTTGCCATGGATGATCATCTCTGATTTGCCCTTCGGTGCTGCGTCGCCCATTGCGGCGCCCTACTAATGCAGACCAGGTGGATCTCCCGGAGTCGCCGGATACTCCGGCGGCAGGCCCAACGATGTGAACGGACCCGGGTCGGCGAACACGACGATCCGGGCGATGCCCGACGCGGTGAGCGTGAGCACCTGCAGCGCGTGCGCCCGGTACACCCCGTGTTCGCCGAGCTGGTAGACGGCGAACCCCGGCTGCCCGTTCACCCCTACCGGCACCAGCCGCAGGTCCCCCGGCGCGGTGAGCAGCTGCGACCCGACGAAGCCCGCCACGGCCGCCCGGCCGGCGAACCAGGTCAGGAACGGCGGCATCTCCAGCACGGCGTCCGCGCGCAGCAGCTCGGCCAGGGCGGCAGCGTCGGCGCCCTCGATGGCCGCCGCGAACCGTTCCAGCACGGCCTGCTGCGCCGAGTCATCCGGCTCGGCCAGTTCGTCCTCGGCGGGCATCGCGTCGGCGAGCTGGGCACGGGCGCGACGCAGCGCGCTGTTCACCGCCGTCGTCGTCGTGCCCAGCAGCTCCGCTACCTCGGCGGCTGGCCACTGCAGCACGTCGCGCAGGATCAGGATCGCGCGCTGCCGGGCGGACAGATACTGCAGCGCCGCGACAAAAGCCAGCCTGACTCCGGCCCGCGTGGCCGTGACCACCGCCGGGTCATCCAGGCCCGCCGTGACCAGCGCGTCTGGGAGCGGCTGCAGCCACGGCACCTCCGCGGCCGTCTCCAAGCGCGCGTCCGGGTCGTCCGCGGCCCGCCCAGCCCAGACGGCAACGGCCGGCGACCGCGCCGCTCGATCGCGGTCAGGCACGCGTTGGTCGCGATCCGGTACAGCCAGGTCCGCACCGACGACCGGCCCTCGAACCCGTCGTAGGAGCGCCACGCGCGCAGGAACGTCTCCTGGACCAGGTCCTCGGCCTCATCCAGCGAACCCAGCATCCGGTAGCAGTGAGCCAGCAACTCACCGCGGTACCGGCTGGTCAGACCGGTGAAGTCCTCGGTCACCGTCATCAGCCGCTCCAACTCGTCCCGGTCGGCCAGCGAGACGCTGGCCCACTAGGTATAGACCCGGCGACGGCGGCAGAATCGTCGCTGGGTCAGCCCGGCTGGTCGGGGGCGGCGCCGCCCTTCCACTGCGCCGAGCCCGCGTCCCAGGTGGTGTATGTGTACGGGTTGTCCAGCACCTTCGTCTCCGGAGTCCGGTGCATGCCGGCTGCCCCATCACCCAGTGGCCAACTGCTGCCGGTGCGCCCGTTCAACCAGGCGCTGCTCGGCCCGTTCGCCGAGCACACCGGCGTCAGCTGGCACAGCCTGGCTGTGCTGGCCGCCTGGGGCGCGGCCGGCACGCTCGTCGCCATCTGGCGCTTCCGCTGGGCGCCCCGGCCGCAGTGACCCGCCCGTCCAGTCATCCGCCGGGCCGGCTCAGCTACCGGTGCACTGCTGGCTGGCTTGCACCAGGAGGACCCCGAGCGCGAAGCGCTTCGTGGCTGCTGTTCAGGTAACCGGTGTTGGGGGTGGCGATGAACTGGACGCCAGCGCCGCTGGGCAGAGCCGAGGGATGGATGACCGAGAGGGTGGATCCTTCCCGGAGCGGGTGCGGGCGCCCACCCCGCACCACCTTCAGCAGCTGGCCTTGCCCGCCGCTGTAGGCCTGGCACGGGTTGTTCTTGACGTGGAAGAGGTCGCGGAACGGTGCGCCGGCGTGGCAGTCTCGGATTGAAGATGACGCTGGCCGGCACGCCATCCGCGCGGAGTTCGCGTTGCAGTCCGGCCGGATCGCGGAACTGGCGGATGGTGATAGAGACCGTGCCGTCGGCCTGCTTGGCTACGGTCCAGGCCGCCAGCTGAGCAGTGGGCTGGTGGCTGGCCGGTGTCAGCGTGCTCACGGCGAGGGCCGCCCCTGCCGCCACGGCCAGCGCGGCGGCCACGCCGGGAAAGAACCGCCGGGCGCGCACCGCGCGGCTACGCTGCACAATCTGGTTCACCGGGGTGGCCGAATGGACACCGGTGAAGGACTCCCGCACCGTGCTGATCAGTTCGTCGTCGTTCATGATGGGGTCTCCTGCTGCCGGATATGGGCTAAGGTCGTCGCGCAGCGACGCGATGGCCCGGGCCAGATGCTCCTTGACCGTGCCGGGCGCGATGCTGAGTACCTCTGCGGTGCGGCTGGTATCCAGGTCGAGGAACAGGCGCAGCGCGACGACCTGTCGCTGGCGGGCGGAAAGCCGCATCAGAGCCGCCATGATCTTGGGATCGACAGGGCTGTCGGCTGCCCCGCTGCCCGCAGGCAGGTCTGCGACCATGCCGGGGTCGGGCACCGATATCTCCCGGCGGTGGCGCCGCCACCGGGAAATGTTCGCGTTCAGCGCGGTGCGGACCACCCACGCTGCCGGGGCCGGATGCTTGCTGACCGTTCGCCACGATGCACAAGCCCGGGCGAATGCCTCGTCCACGAGATCCTGGGCCGTGTCCTGGTCACCGACACTGACCAGGACGGTGCGGAGGCACTCATCCCTGAACCCGCGGTAGAACTCCGCGAAGTCCAGTCGTTGGGTTCCCACACTTATTCAACGCACAACCCCCGGCCGCGGCCGACATGCCTCCTGCCGGTCACCTGCCCAATCGGGATCTCGGCCGAGGTCAGCTGGGCTGGTCGGGGGCGGCGCCGCCCTTCCACTGCGCCGAGCCCGCGTCCCAGGTGGTGTACGTGTACGGGTTGTCCAGCACCTTCGTCTCCGGGACGTCCGGGTGCATGCCCGCCTGCCACGCCTCGCCGCCGAGCTGGGCCTGCAGGTACTCGACGGTCCGGGCCACCTCGTCGCGGGCCTGGGCCAGCCCGTTGCCGAGCAGCCGCCCGTCGTGCTTGACCACCCGGCCGTTCACCACGACCGTGTGCACGTCGCCGCGCTGCGCCTGGAACGCGACGTGCCCGTACGGGTTGAGCAGCGGGAAGCTGACCGGCGAGAAGTCGTTCCTGAGCAGCACTACGTCGGCCTTCTTGCCCGGCTCCAGGCTCCCGGTGACCGAGTCCAGGCCGAGCGCCCTGGCCCCGCCCCGGGTGGCCCAGTCCACCACGTGCTCGGCGCGCAGGTGGTGATGGGTGATGGTCTCCTGCCGGCCGTGCGCCTCCAGATGCTCACGGGACCGGTCCGCGCCCAGCGTGCTGCGCATCGCCGAGAACAGGTCGCCGCTCCACCACACGCTGGTGTCCATGGACAGCGACACCGGGATGCTGTGCTCGCGCAGCTGCCAGGTCGGCGGGTAGCCCTGGCCCGCGCTCTGCTCGCTCTCGGTGGACACCGAGGCGGTGCCGCCGGTGGCCGCGATCCGGTTGTAGGAGTCCCGGGTCAGCGTGGCCGCGTGCACGTAGATGGTCTGCGGGGTCATGAACCCGTGCTCGTGCATCAGCCGGATGCCGTCGTCGTTGGTCGCGCCCCACACCCCGGCGTGCGTGGTCACCGGCACGCCCAGCTCCCGGGCCACCTCGAAGGCCGCCTTCTCCGGGAACTCCGGGTCGCCGGTGACGTCGAACGCCATCTGGAAGCCGAGCATGTCATCGGCCGAGCCGAACCGGCGCTCGACGAACGAGCGGAACTCCGGCTGCGCCGACCACTCCCACGGCCCCTGCTGGATGTTCCCGTAGGCCAGCACGAACCGGCCGGGCACCGCCTGCAGCGCGTCCACCGCCGCCTCGGCGTGGTCCACCGTCTGCAGGCCGTGTGACCAGTCCACCGTGGTGGTCACGCCGGCGTCGATCGCCTCCAGCGCGGCCAGCAGGTTGCCGGCGTGGATGTCCTCGGGCCGGAACGTCTTGCCCCACTGCAGGTAGTACCAGACGAAGTACTGGGTCAGTGACCAGTCCGCGCCGTAGCCGCGCATCGCGGTCTGCCACATGTGCCGGTGCGTGTCGATCATGCCGGGCATGACGATGCCGCCGGCCGCGTCGATCTCCACTGTGCCTTCAGGGACGTCCAGGCCCGGTCCCACCGCCGCGATCCGCTCCCCGGTGATCAGCACGTCCGAGCCGGGCAGCACGTCGTGCGCATCGTTCATGGTCAGCACGGTGGCGTTGCGGAACACCACGGGCTGGCCGGGCGCGAAGTCGGCTGCGTCCATTGCGGACCTCCACTCCGAGGCAGGGAAGGGACAGGAAGCACGGCAGAAAGCTACGGACAGCCGTCCGCATCACGGCCAAACGTCATTAGTCCGGAAGCGTGGCCGGTCCCCCGGTCAGTGTCAAGAGCCCAGCCAGCCCAGGCCCGGCCCCCCACTCCACCCCCGCGAATTCCCTCGTGATCAACCGATTACTGTCGCTTGGGCAACACCAATCGGTTGATCACGAGCGGGGCCGTACTGCCTTGAGTGCCCGGGCCGGACCTGAGCACTCGTGCCCAACCGCCCTGCTTGCCGGGCCTGTCCGCCATACGGACAGGCCCGGCGGATCACGCTACAGTCGGTCTCGGTATACCCACTGTCGTCCGCCTGACGGACAACGAGCCAGGGAGTGGCAGATGGAGCAGGCCGGCCCCCAGTCCGGTCCGCCGCCCGGTCCGCTGTCCGGCCTGCTGGTGGCCGACTTCTCCCGGGTGCTGGCCGGCCCGTACGCCACCATGCTGCTGGCCGACCTGGGCGCGGATGTGATCAAGGTGGAGAGCCCGGCCGGTGACGACACCCGGCACTGGGTCCCGCCGGTCGCCGGCGACGGCACGTCCACCTACTTCATGGCCATCAACCGCAACAAGCGCTCGGTCGTGCTCGACCTCAAGACCGAAGAGGACCTGACCGCGGCGCAGGAACTGGCCCGCCGCGCGGACGTGTTCGTGGAGAACTTCAAGCCGGGCGGGCTGCGCCGGTTCGGCCTGGACTACGAGACGGTGAGCCGGGACAACCCGGAGATCGTGTACGCCTCGATCAGCGGCTTCGGTTCCGGGAAGGGCAGGGACCTGCCCGGCTACGACCTCATGGTGCAGGCCATGTCCGGGCTGATGAGCCTGACCGGCGCCCCGGACGGGCCGCCGTTCCGGGCCGGGATCTCGGTCTTCGACGTGATCGCCGGCCTGCACACCGGGTTCGGCATCCTGGCCGCGCTGGTGCACCGCGCGGCCACCGGCCAGGGCCAGCACGTCGAGGCGAACCTGCTGTCCTCGGCGCTGTCCGGGATGGTCAACCAGACCAGCGCGTGGGTGGCCGGCGGGGTGGTCCCGTTCCGGATGGGCAACGCGCACCCCAGCCTGTTCCCCTACGAGCCGCTGCCTACCAGGGACGGCGAGCTGATCGTGACCGCGGGCAACGACGCCCAGTTCGGCCGGCTCTGCCAGGTGATCGGCGCGCCGCAGCTGGCCACCGACCCGCGGTTCGCCCGCGCGCCGGACCGCACCGCCCACCGCGACCAGCTCAAACCCCTTCTTATTGAACGCCTGTGCCTGCGCACCGCCGCCGAATGGTTCCCGGACCTGATCGCAGCCGGGGTGCCCTGCGGGCCGATCAACACCGTGGCTGGTGGGGTCGACTTCGCCGCCGAGGTCGGCCTGGAACCGGTCCAGATGGCCGGGCCGGGCGACAGTGCGGTGCCGACGGCGGCGCATCCGCTGGTCTTCTCCCGTACTCCGCCGCGCTACGATCTCCCCCCGCCTAGGCTCGATGAGCACGGCACCCAGATCCGGGCCTGGCTGGCCAGCCGGCCCGCGGAATCACGTTAGGGAGCTGCCATGGCCACAGTCGCCGCGGTCATCGCCTCCACCCACCACCCGTTCTACTACCGGGCCAGCACGTCCACCGGGGCGGACCGGCCGCCGTTCGCGGACGAGTGGGTGGCCAAGATCGAGGCGTTCCGGGAAACGCTGACCCGGGCCCGGCCGGACGTGCTGGTCATGGTCGGCTCGGACCATTTCCACCAGATCTGGCTGGACAACATGCCGCAGTTCCTGATCGGGAAGGCCCCGGCCTACGACGGGAATTTCTACAACGAGGAACGCGAGTTCGGGCTGCCCCGCATGTTCATCCCGGGGCACGAGGAATTGTCCGCGTACCTGCTGCGCCAGGGCCTGGACCACGGATTCGATCTGGCGTTCAGCAATGAACTGCGCATCGACCACAGCATCACCTGCCCGCTGATCACGCTGCGGCCGGAGACGGACCTGCCGATCGTGCCCATCTACACGAACATCTTCGCGCCGCCGATGCCGCAGCCGGAGCGGTTCGTGCAGCTCGGCCAGGCCATCCGGGAGCTGGTCGAATCCTGGCCGTCGGAGCAGCGGGTGGCCATCATCGGCACCGGCCACCTGTCGCTGGAACTGGGCGGCCCGCGGCAGTTCGGCCCGCACGGCCCGGACCCGGAATTCGACCGGAAGGCGGTCGAGTGGATCGCGTCCGGCGACCTGGATGCGGCGCTGGCCGAGGTCAGCCTGGACAGCCTGTGGGAGCCGGGCAACGCCACCCACGGGTTCATGGACTTCATGCTGATGATGGGCGTGGCCGGGTGGAACGTGAAGGCCGACTACACGGATTCGCTCGACCTGTTCCACACCATGGAGGCGTACTTCACCTGGTACCCGGAGAAGCAGGCTGGAGGGGGTCGGTGAGCAAGTACCTGATCAACAAGTTCCTGTACACGGTGGACCGGGACCCGGAACTGGTGGAGCGGTACCGGGACGACCCGCAGGGCACGGTGGCCTGGTGGGAGGCGGAGCAGGCCAACCTCATCCTGAACTGCCACAGCGGGGAGCGGAGCACCTGGCTGGCCTTCACCGACGCCGAGCGGGAGGCGCTGGCCAGCCAGGACTACGTCGCGCTGTTCGAGCTGGGCGCGCACAACTTCCTCACGCTGACCCTGTTCATCGCGCTGTTCGAGCGGGACTATGCGGAGCCGCTGGGCTTCCAGCGGGAATACGCGGCGCGGTTGTCACACTGGACCGTGCCGTACCCCGACATCTCCACCTGACCCGCCGAGGAGCCCCGTGATGAGCAGCACCATCCCCGAGAACTACCGTGACCTGCTGTCGGCCGAGGTGGCCACGCTGAGCACGATCGGGCCGGACGGCCGCCCGCAGTCATCCGAGGTGTGGTTCCTGGCCGAGGGCGACACCGTGTCGATCTCGCTGAACAGCAGCCGCCAGAAGATGAAGAACCTGCTCGCCCACCCGGCCGCCAGCCTGCTCATCCTCGACCTGGGCATGCCGTACCGGTACCTCGAGCTGCGCGGCGACACGGAGATCAGCCCGGACCCCGACTACGTGTTCGCCGACAAGGTGGGCGCCAAGTACGGGTCTGACCTGCGGGCTCATGACCGGCCGGGACAGACCCGGTACGTGGTCACGATCCGGCCCACCCGGGTGAACGCGGTCAACATGCGCGGCTGAGTCTCGTGCGGCGCGCCCACTTCGCCGGCCCACCGGTGTCTGCACCGGTGAGAACCCGATGCGAAGAGGAGCGTTCCGATGGGCACTTCCAGACTGCGGTGGGTGCTGGCGCTGACGTCGCTGGCCTACTTCATCGTGGTGCTCGACTCGCTGGTGGTGGTGACCGCACTGCCCCGGATGCAGCAGGACCTGCACGCCGGGCTGGCCACCTTGCAATGGACGGTGAACGCGTACGGGATCGCGTTCGCCGCGGGCATCATCACCGCGGCGGCGCTCGGCGACCGGTTCGGCCGCCGCCGGGTGTTCATCACCGGCCTGGCCGTGTTCACCCTGGGCTCGGCGGCGTGCGCGGTGGCGCCGGGCGCGACCGCGCTGATCGCGGCCCGGGCGGTGCAGGGGCTCGGCGGCGCGGCCGTGCTGCCGCTCAGCCTGACCATCCTGACCACCGCCTTCCCGGCGCAGCGCCGCGGCGCCATCGTGGGCATCTACGGCGGGCTGGCCGGGCTGGCCGTCGCGGTTGGGCCGCTGGTCGGTGGCGCGGTCACCGAGGGGCTGGACTGGCACTGGATCTTCTGGATCAACGTCCCGCTCGGGGTGGCCGGCACCCTGCTGTCGCTGCGGCTGCTGCCGGAGAGCTTCGGCGCGTCGGCCCGGCTCGACCTGCCCGGTGTCGCGCTGGTCACGGCGGGCGTGGTCGGGGTGGTCTGGGGGCTGGCCCGGACCACGCAGGCCGGCTGGGGCAGCGCCGAGGTGATCACCGCGCTGGCCGGCGGGGTGGCGTTGCTGGTGGCGTTCTTCGGCTGGGAGGCCCGGGCGGCCGAGCCGATGCTGCCGCTGCGGCTGCTCCGCATCCGGGCGTTCGCGGCCGGGAACGCGACCGGGTTCCTGATGACCGGCTCGACGTTTTCCGCCGCGTTCCTGATCACGCAGTACTTCCAGTTCGCGCTGGGTTACTCGCCGCTGGCCACCGGGCTGCGGCTGCTGCCCTGGTTCGGCACGCCGATGCTGATCGCACCGGCCGCGGGCGCGCTGTCCGACCGGATCGGCCGGCGGCCGGTGATCGCGACCGGGCTGCTGCTGCAGGCGGCCGGGTTCGCCTGGGTGGCGGCTACCGCCTCAACCAGTGGCAGCACGCTGGGCCTGGTGCTCGCGCTGCTGGTGGCCGGGGTGGGCGTCTCGATGGCGCTGCCGACGGTGCCGGTCGCGGTGCTCAGCGCGGTGCAGCCGGCCGAGATGGGCAAGGCGTCCGGGATCAGCACGATGATGCAGCGGTTCGGCGCGGTGTTCGCGATCGCGATCGTCACGTCGGTGTTCGGCGCGTTCGGTGGGCTCGGTTCGGCGGCCGAGGTGACCAGCGGCCTGCGGCCCGGGGTGGCCGTCGCGGCCGGGCTGTCGCTGCTCGGCGCGCTGACCGCGCTGGCCATCACGGCCCGCCGGCGCCGCCCGGCGACTGAGCCGGAAACCGTCGAGGTGCCGATCGCCGCCTAGCCCAGCCACCGCGCTGTCCTCCTCGCTACCCTTGATCATCCGGTGGCGAGGAGGACACGCATGCCCGATACGGCGATCCCGGGTGACCACGGCGACCTGCCGGTTTACCTGGCCACCCCGGCCACTCCCCAGCCGTGGCCGGGGGTCGTCGTCGTCCACGACGCGTTCGGCATGGGCCAGGACGTGCGCAACCAGGCCGACTGGCTGGCCAGCGAGGGCTATCTCACGGCCGCGCCGGACCTGTTCGCCTGGGGCCGCCCGCTGGTCTGCGTGCGCCGGGCGATCAGCGACATGCGGCGCCGGTCCGGGCGGACGTTCCAGGACATCGAGACGGTGCGGGCCTGGCTCAGCGGGCAGCCGGGCTGCACCGGCCGGGTGGGCGTCATCGGCTTCTGCATGGGCGGCGGCTTCGCGCTGCTGCTGGCGCCCGGCCACGGGTTCGCCGCGTCCAGCGTGAACTACGGCATGGTGCCCAAGGACGCGCGGCAGGTGCTCACCGGCGCCTGCCCGATCGTGGGCAGCTTCGGCGGCCGGGACCACACCCTGCGCGGCGCGGCGAAACGGCTGGACCAGGCGCTCAACGTGGCCGGGGTGCCGCACGAGGTCCGCGAGTACCCGGACGCCGGGCACGGCTTCCTGAACGACCACGAGAGCGCGGGTGACCATATCCCGTTCCTGGTCAAGTTCACCGGGCCGATCATGGGCTACGGCCACAACGCGGCCGCGGCCCAGGATGCACGGCGGCGGATCAGCGAGTTCTTCGCCACCCATCTGGGGGCAGACGGCGGATAGTGCGGGCCTCGCCGGCCTAGCGCGGGTCGGGCCGGTCCAGGCTCCAGTGCCGGCCGGTGACCGCGTACCAGGTCCGCTCGCCCGAATCCGGATCCTTGGCCGGCCTCATGCTGTACCTGGTGATCATCCGCTGTCCGCCGTCGCTGTCGCCATACAGCACCTCGATGGTGAGGCCATCGTCGCCCAGGCAGGCCTCGCGCAGCCGGCTGAACAACGGGTCGGCGGGATCCCGGATGGCACCCTGCCAGAACCCGGAATCGCCGGGCGGCACGTACAGATCCCGGGTTAGCCTGCGGAACTCATCCAGCGGGGCGTGGTCCGGCTGCTGCAGCGACCGGGCATTCTCCGGCTGCGCCGTCCAGGAGTCCAGCACGGCCATACCGCGGCCCACGTTGCGCAGCGCGATGGCCAGGTAGACCGCCTCGTCGTTGGCCTCGACCACGCCGTGTCCGCCGGGCACCCTGATCCAGTGCTGGTCCATGAACGAGACCTTCTCCGGCGGGTCCTGCAGCCGCGAGGTGACCAGTAGTGGGCGCAGCCCTTCCAGCAGGCTTTGCTCGGCGACCCGGGCGGCCCGGTTGGCCGAGCGGACTGACCCGAACGTGGCCACCGCGAGCACCAGCGTGCCGCCGGCGGTGGCCAGCGAGGAGATCGTCACCCAGTCGAGCATGATCCGACTCTAATCCGGCCCCCGCCGCCCGGGTCAGCCTCGCGATTCAGTCCTCACGGCTCGTCTGCCGCCAGTGATCGCCGAATTCCCCGTCGTGCAGCCGGCGGAGGATATGGGCGTGATGGTCGAGCTGGTCGGCGGCGCGCCGCATCTCGTTGTAGTCGTGGCCGCTATCCCGTGCCGGGGTCCGCTCCTCGGCCCGCTTGCGCACGATGCTCAGCTCTTCCCGGCCCAGCTCGACCACCTTGGCCAGCGCCTCTTCCAGATCCATCGGATGCCTCTCTGCCGTGCGGCTGCCCGCGCCGGGCGCCCCTATCATCACCTGTACCGCCATGAACGCGTCACCCGATCCCGGCGCTAGCCCGGAAGGGCCTGCAGGATGGCCTGGTAGGCGGCGCCGTACGGGGTGGGGTCGCCGGCGTAGTCGGTGATCAGCACACTCGGGCAGCTGCCCCAGGCGTCCCAGGTCCAGGCCGCCAGCTAGCGGAGCCGATAGTGCAGGTGGACCCAGCCGTTGCCGAACCGGCGCTGACCGAGCAGTTCGAGCTGCCCGTGGGCGCCGTCCGGCAGCACCCTGGTGCCGCCGCCCACCAGCACCGGGGCGATCATCAGGTGGCATTCGTCCACCAGGCCAGCCTTGATTGCCTGGCCGGCCAGGTTCGCGTAGCCCACCGTGATATCCCGGTCCGCCCGCGCTTTGAGCTGCCGGATGGCTTCCGGGTCGAAGGTCCGCTCGAGCCGGGTCCGGGCCGAGGACACGGTGTCCAGCGTCGTGGAGTAGACGATCTTGTCCGCCGCCCGCCAGACCCGGGCGAAGTCGAGCATCAGATCGGTCTGGCCGGGCGGCTCGTGCGCGGTCTCCCAGAAGATCATCTCCTGGTACAGCCGGCGACCGTACAGGTAGGTGCCGATCGGCCGCTCGAAGTCGGTGATAAACCGGAACACCTCGTCATCCGGCGCGGTGAAGTCATAGCGGCCCTCTTCGTCGGCGATGAAGCCGTCCAGTGAGGTGTTCGCCCAATAGATGAGTTTGGCCATGGCACCTAGGCTTAGCCGGCCGGGCTGACAGTCGTGGCCGGGTGCACGATGCTGGCCAGCCGGCTGAGCACCTCGGTGGCCTGCTCAACCGGGCGCTGCCACACCCGGCGGCCGATGGTGATGCCGCGCGCGCCAGCCGCGATCGCATCCGCGACCAGGGTGCACAGTTCCTCGGTTCCGCCGCCGGCCGGGCCGCCCAGGATCACCAGCGGGACGCCAAGCTCCGTGCACCAGGCGCTGAGCAGCGCCGGATCGCCCGGGTACATCACCTTGATGATGTCCGCACCCAGCTCGGCGGCCATCCGGGCGCCATCCCCCTCGATGGCGGCCGCGTCCGGCGGACGGGGCGCGGCCAGGCAGATCGGCTCGACCATGACCGGCAGGCCGAACGGCTCGGCTTCCCGGATCACCGTGGCCACCAGGTCGGCGCAGACCGCCCGCTCCTCGGCCGGGGTGTCCCATGGCATCAGCACTTTGACCCCGTCCACGCCCAGCGCGGCGGCCCGGGCCACCGAGGTGATCAGGACATGCCGGGCGGCCGGGGCACCGCGCCAGTACGAGTCGATGGTGAGCAGCCGGGCCGGCGCGCCGCGGTGCGCGAACAGCGCGGTGGTCCGTTCCGCCACCCGGGGGCCGAGCAGGAAGCCGTCGCAGGCCAGCGGCAGAAACCGGGCCACCATAGCCACCGGGTCCTCCAGGCCGGCCACCCGGCCGAGCATCGTGCCGTGGTCCACCGGCAGGATGACCGAGCGGCCGTCGGCGGCGAACAGCCGGCCAAGCCGGAATTCCTTGCCCGAGGAAGCGGCGGTGAAGATGTGCGCTGGCCCACTGGCCGGGCTACTAGCGTTCATTGAAAATTTCCTGTCCTGACGGGTCAGTCTCGCTGAGCGGGGGCGGCGGGAACGCGCTGGCCGAGGGGTAGGCGCCGGCGGCCAGGCCGGCCAGCAGGGCGGCGCCGCGGATGCCCGCCTCCGCGATATCCGGGTACACCGGGCTGGGGAAGCAGGCCGCCTTCAGCCGGCGCAGCACCGGGTTGGCCGCCCAGCCGCCGCTGATCCGCACCTCCGCGACCGGCCCGCCGAGCCGCTCCAGCCGGTCCAGGCTGTGCGCGGCCCGGTGCACGCTGGCCGCCAGCGCGGCGTGCCACTGCCGGGCGGCGGCCGGCATGTCCGCGGCCGTACCGCCGGCGCCGAGCGCGGCCAGCACCGGTTCGTCCAGCGCGGTGCGGCCGTGCGCGGCCGGCGCGCCCAGCCGGTCCAGCAGCGGGATGAAGTCGATGCCCAGCCGGAGCCCGGACAGCAGGCAGTAGTGCCCGGGTAGCACGTGCCACCCGGTCGAGATGCCGTCCGGGATGCCCGCCGCCGGGTCCACCCCGGGATCCACCGCCAGCGGCCGGATCAGCGCCTCGGCCGTGCCGCACGAGTCGGTGGCCTGGCGGCGGTTTGTCACCCCACTGCCCACCGACGCCACCACGTGGTCGTGGCCCGCCACGGTGAGCGTCGCGCCGGCCAGCCGGCCCAGCCCGCCGGCCGTCCCGCGGACCTGGCCCCAGGACGTCCCGGCCGCCCGGATCCCGGGGAAGATCGAGCCGGCCAGCCCGGTCCAGCGCACCGCGTCCGGCCACCACTCCCGCTGCGCCACCGACAGCGCCCCGGTCCGGGAGGCCAGCGACGCCTCGGCCGCGGCCGCCCCGCCCAGCCCATAGACCACCCATTCCGCCACGGTGAGCGCCTGGCTGGCCCGGCGCAGCGCGGGATACTCGCGGACCAGCCAGCGCAGCGTGGCGATGGTGGGAATCTGGCCCGGGGTCAGGCCGGTCCGCTGGCCGATCTCCGCCGCGGACAGATCGGCCTCCAGCTGGCGGTGCTCGGCGGCGGCCCGCCGGTCGAACCAGGCGACCGCCGGGCCGGCCGCCCGGCCCGCCGCGTCCAGCAGGATCGCGGTTTCCGCCATGCTGGTCACGCCGACGCCGAGGATCTCGCCGGGTGGCGGCGCGGCCAGCAACTCGGCCAGCACCTGCCGGACGGAATGCTGGAAGTCATCCGGGTCGGCTTCCGCGCCGGTGTCCAGCCGGCGCCACCGGGTGGGCACCGAAGCGTAGCCGCGCTCGCGCCCGGCTACGTCCACCAGGCCAGCCTTGATCCTGGTCGTCCCGACGTCCACGCCGACCAGCAGCGCGCCGGAGGCGTTCACCGGCTCGGCTGGCCTGTCCGGCTGCCCGCCGGCTGCCCGTGACTGCTCCGCGTGGGCCCCGGTGGCCAGGAATTCCTGCCGGCCGCCGGTCATGGCCACCGCCTCCTGCCAGTAGACCCGGCCCGCGGTGAAGCCACGCCACGCCGTGGTCACAGGACGTGGCCACCGCGTCGAGGAACGCCGGGAACGGCATTCCCGCGGACAGCATGGCCCACGGCACGGTGACCGCGCCAGCCACGGCCGCGCAGCCCCGGGCATCCACCGGGTATTCCAGCTTGAGCAGGTCGGGCCGGGTCTCGGTGAGGATGCGCGCCGACTCGGCGATCAGGTCGGCGCGGCGGCGGTCCGGCAGCGGATCCTCGCCGGGCAGCCGGTACAGCAGCGTCTCGACCACGGACGGGACACCCGCCGCGGCGCAGTCGTCCACCACCGCCGCCGCGACCTGCACGACCTCGGCCACCAGATCCGGCTCCCCGGGCTGGTGCGGCCGGTCCGGGCGCAACTGGACCAGCAGCTTGACCGCGTCACCGCCCATGTCGCGGACCCAGGACGCGGTGCGCTCCGGATCGCGGCGGGCCCGCGGCTCGCCCGCCCAGCTGTCCCGCTCGGCCGGCTCGACCGCGACCAGCGTGGCGCAGCCGGCCGCCATGACACCCGCCTCGCGCACCGCCGGCACCCCGAACTCCGGGTCCAGCAGCACCGCGCTGGCCGCCGGGCTCAGCGCCTGCACCACGTCAGCCTTGAACGAGCGGAGTTCGCCGGGATCGGTGGGCCGGCTGACCGCGGCGAGCATCCGCCGCAGCGTGTTGCGCTGGTCCATAGCGACGATGGCCAGCGTGCCGTCCTGGCCGGCCACGGCGGCCAGCCCGGCCCGCGTCGCGGCCGTCGGGTGGGTGTCGGTCACCAGGGTTCTCCTCAGGGTCGTGCGGATACTCAGGGGTCGTGCGGGTACGCGATCTCGCCGGATCCCCGGGCGATGAAGGTGGTCGGCAGCACCACCCGGCGGGGCCTGGATTCCTCGCCCGCGATCCGGTCCAGCAGCAGCTCGACCGCCGCGCGGCCCATCAGCTCCGGGGACTGGGTGACTACGGTGATGGCCGGGTCGAGCGAGTCGGCCACCGGGAAGTCGTCGATGCTCACCATGGCCACGTCGGTGCGCCCGGTCCGGTGCAGCTCGCGCGCCGCGGCCACGCCGGCCAGCAGGTTGCCGCAGAGCACCGCGGTGGGTGGGTCCGGATCGGCCAGCATCCGGCTGAGCAGGAGGTCACCGTCCCCGGCCGGTGCCGCTGCGAGGCGAGATGGCGGGAGACGACCAGCCCGGGATCGAACACCAGGCCGTGCTCTCCCAGCGCGGTCCGGTAGCCGCCCAGCCGGGCGCCCACCGCGTACTGGTCCACCTCGGTGCCCACGAACGCGATGCGGCGGTGCCCGTAGCTGATCAGGTGGCTGGCCGCGGTGTGCCCGGTGGCCGCGTTGTCGATCATGACGACGTCGGCGTCCAGGCTGGCCTGGCGGCCGGTCGGCGAACACCACCGGCACGTTCTCCGGCCGGTTCAGCACCTTTTCCGATCCGTAGCTCAGGTGGCAGGGCACGATGATGAGCCCGCGGACCGACCGGTTGAGCAGGCCGCGCACCGCCGCCCGTTCCTGGTCCGGCGTCTCCCCGGCGCTGGCCACCAGCAGGAACAGGCCGGCCTCCCGGGCCGCGTCTTCCACCGCCTCGGTGACCGACGCGAAGAACGGGTCGCCGATCGACTCGATGATCAGGCCCACCGCGTCGTCCCGCCCGATCCGCAGCGAGCGGGCGTTCGGGTTGGCCTGGTAGCCGAGTTCCTCGATGGCCCGGCGGACCCGTTCCGCGGTGTCCGCCGCGACGTAGCTGTCCCCGTTCGTGACCCGGGACACGGTCTTGATGCTCACCTGGGCCAGCCGGGCGACGTCGTGGATGGTGGGCTTGGCCATCAGCGCACCCCCGGGGCCTGCGGAGCCTGGAGGCGCGAAGCCTGGGCGGCCAGGCCACCCGCGCCACGTCGACGCCGCCGGCCAGCTCCTGCTCGCACGACGCGGACGCCACCGCGATCGCGTAGCCCACCGCGGCGGGCCAGTCCTGGCCGTCTTCCAGCGCGTGCGCCAGGCCGCCGACCAGGGAGTCGCCCGCGCCGATCGGGCTGACCACGGTGACCAGCGGTGCCGGGCAGAACACCGTCTGGACCGCGTCGCTGAACGCGGCCCCGTGGCTGCCCGCGCTCACGATAGCCCGCCGCGCCCCCCGGGCGACCAGGCCGCGGGCGGCGTCAGCCGCGCGGCGCTGGAGGTCGGCGCCGTCCGGCTCGACCCCTTCCACGGACGGGCCGTGCAGCAGCGATTCGGCCTCGGACAGGTTGGGGCTGACCACATCCGGGTGAGCGGGCAGGACACCGGCCAGCGCCTGGCCGGCCGCGTCCACGATGGTGCGCAGCCCGGCCCGCTGCCCGATGGCCACGATCTGCGCGTAGGCGTCCGGCGGCGATCCCGGCGGCAGGCTGCCCGAGCAGACCAGGCTCTGGTGGCCGGGGGCCTGCCGCTCGATCTCGGTCAGCAACTGCCGCCACTCCCCTGCCTCCCGTGCCGGGCCGGGCTCGTTGAGCACGGTGACCCGGCCAGAGCCTTCGAGCAGGATGGACGCCGCCCGGGCAGTGCCCGGGACCGGGACGCCGGCCAGTTCGGCCTGCTCGGCCGCGGCCAGCTGGGTGAGCTGATCCGCGCTTCCGGCCGGGAGGAAGGTGACGACGACGGCCCGGTGGCCGAAGGCGCGGCCGATCCGCGCCACGTTGATGCCCTTGCCACCGAGCGTGGTCACCGCCACCCCAGTCCGGTGCACGCTGCCCGGGACCAGGACACCGACCGGGATGGTCCGGTCAGTGGCAATGTTGGGATTAACGATCAGCATGCCGACCAGCATGAACGGAGGCTCGCGGCAACCGCCGGACCGGGATGCTGACACCCCGCCGGCCGGCGCCCGTACCCCGCCGCTGCGGCGGGATGTGCTGCAGACCACGAGCGGTGTGCTCCGGCCGGTCAGCCCGAGAAGGAGGACAGGTAGAAGTACTTCGAGATGCTCGGGTCTGACGCGTTCGCGGTGGTCGCGACCACGTTCTTGACCAGGGTGTTCTTCGGGATCGCCGAAGTCTTGCCGGTCAGCTTGTCGTAGGCGTACCGCACCGCGTCCGCACCTTCGACCGCGGGCTGCTGGATGACCAGGATGTTGATGACGCCCTTCTTGAGCAGGTTGACCTCGGCGGGCTCGGCGTCGTAACCGGCCACGAAGACCTTGCCCTTCTTGCCGGCCGCGTCCACCGCCGTGCCCGCGCCCTGGGCGCCGTACAGGTTGGTGCCGAACACCCCGACCAGGTCCGGATGGCTCAGGATCAGGTTGCGCACCTGGCTCTCCGCGGTGGTGGCGCTGTCGTTGTTGTACTCGGTCGCCACGACCTTCATGTTCGGGTACTTCTTCATCTCAGCCAGGAAGCCCGCCTGCCGGGCATCGGTGGTCGAGATGCCGGCCGTGACGTTGTCCACCGCGACCTCGCCCTTGTCGTGGGCCAGCCTGGCGATGGTGTCCGCCGCGGCCGCCCCACCCTGCGCGTTGTTGGAGGTGATGGCGCTGGTCAGCAGGCTGGTGTCGTTGATGGTGGTGTCCACCGCGATGACCGGGATGCCCGCGGTGACGAACTTCTGGATCGGCGCCTGCAGCGCCTTGACATCGGTCGGCGCGATGAGCAGCGCGTCGGGGTGCTTGGCCAGCAGCGAGTCGACCACCGGGAGCTGCGTGGTCGGGCTGAACTGGGTGCCGCCCTGCCAGGTGAGCGTCACCCCGAGTTTCTTGGCTTCGGCCGCGGCGCCCGCGTGCATGGTGATGTAGAACGGGTCGGTGGTGAGCCCGGGTACCAGGGCGATCGTGTAGTGCTTGCCGGACGACCCCGAGGAACCCGACCCTGAGCTGTTATTCGATGAGCTTCCGCAGCCCGCGGCGGCCAGTGCCGCCGCGGCCACGCCGGCCACGCACGCAGTGCCCCGTCTGGCCATCCGCCGCCGGGTTGCCTGATTCCGCATGACACTCTCCTTCATTAGTTTGCCGACGCCGCTCTGCGCGGTTGCCTGTGCCGAGCCGCGTCAATCTGTGCCTGCCTTGGTGCGCACCCGGTCCACGGCCACCGCGGCGATGACCACCCCGCCGATGGCCACCTGCTGCCAGAACGGGGCGATGTTGGCCAGGACCAGGCCAGTGGTCAGCACGGACAGGATGGCCGTGCCGATGACGGTGCCGAAGATGGTGCCCCGGCCACCGAAGATGCTGGCGCCGCCGATCACCACCGCGGCGATGGCGTACAGTTCGTCGTTCGCGCCGGCCAGCGAGGAGGCGGACGAGAAGTTCGCGGTCACCATCAGGCCGGCGACGCCGGCCAGGAAGCCGGAGATGCCGTACACGATGACCAGGTGCCGGTCCACCCGGATGCCGGACCGCCTGGTCCCGGCCTCGTTGGACCCGATCGCGTAGGTGCGCACCCCGAACCGGGTCCGGGCCAGGATCAGCCCGAAGACGAGCGCGATGACCAGCGCGATCAGCACCGGGTAGGGCAGCCAGCCGGACAGCAGGCTGTCGTTGCCCAGGTTGGCGATGAACGGCGGCAGGTTAGTCACCTCACCGCCGTTGTTGAGCAGGTCGGTGGCGCCGGTGACCGCGGTCAGCGTGCCCAGCGTGACGATGAACGGCGGCAGCTTGATCCGGGTGATGAGCAGGCCGTTAAGCACGCCGATGGCCGTGCCGGTGCCGACCATCACGGCGATACCCGCGATCGAGGCCACCGCGCCGGAACTGTGCCCCATCAGCATGCTGTTCATCAGCACCGCGCCGGCCATCGCGCTGAAGCCGAGGATGGCGCCGTCCGACAGGTCGATGCCGGCGGTGATGATGACGAACGTCTGGCCCACCGCCAGGATCAGGTATTCCACCGCGTAGCTGGACGTGGACAGCCACGCCGCCTTGGTGTACAGGTCCGGCGACAGGATGCCGAAGATGATCACCAGGATGATCAGCACGCCGAGGGTCCACAGCGGGCCGAGCCGCTCCATGATCCGCTGGAACGCGGGCACGTTGTCCCGGGCAGGCGGTTCCGCCTGGACCACGTCGGTCGCTGGCGCGGCCATCAGCTTGCCTTCCGGTTCGAGGCGATCGCCGCGCCGGTGATCCAGCTGACGATGTCGTCGATCTCGGTGTCCTCGGGCCGCAGGTCAGCCACGGTCGTGCCGTGGAACAGCACCACGATGCGGTCGCAGATGGCGTGCACCTGCTGCAGGTTGTGGCTGATCAGCAGCACCGGCAGGCCTTCACCGGCCACGGCCTGGATCAGCTCGCCGACCCGGGCCTGCTGCTCCACGCCGAGCGCCGCGGTGGGCTCGTCCATCAGCACCACCCGCGAGCCCCAGGCCACCGCGCGGCTTACCGCGACCGCCTGCCGCTGGCCGCCGGACAGGCGGCCGACCCGGCTGCCCACCGAGGCGATCCTGATCCGGGTCCGCTCCAGGTCCTTGGCGGTCTCGGCCATCATCGACTTGCGGTCCAGCCAGCCCAGCCAGCCCAGCGGCCCGGACACGACCTTCTCCCGGCCGAGGAACATGTTGGCCCAGATGCTCAGGTCCGGCGCCAGGGCCAGGTCCTGGTACACGGTCTCGATGCCGGCCGCCCGGGCCTCGATCGGGGACCGGAAGCTGACCGGCTTGCCGTCCAGCAGGATCGATCCTGAGGTGGGCTGGAGGGCACCGGCGATGATGTTGACCAGGGTCGACTTGCCGGCCCCGTTGTCCCCGACCAGCCCGACGATCTCCCCCGCGTGCAGCTTCATGTTCACGTCGCGCAGCGCTTGCACGCTGCCGTAGCGCTTAGCCAGATTGCGTACCTCGACCCGGGGTGTCTCCTCGGGGGCCGGGCTGCTGCTGGCGGGCGCTGATTCGTCTGCAGTCATGCGGCACCCACTCTCGGCAAGCCGATCTGACAACGTTGTCAGACAACGTTGTCAGGATAAAACGACGACATATGACGGTGGTTCTGTTGTTTTGCGGTTAACAAGGTTTTCGGTAAGTTAACACCGCATTGATTAGCTGTCAGGGATCGTCGATCGCGGTACAGAACGGGAGGCAGCGTTGTTCGTCTTGGGCCCCAACCAACTGCAGCGGTTCTATCAGGGTGGCGCCGGGATCGCCGGATTCCGCGGCCTCGGTGCGGCAGTTGATGGCCCGGAGGACTGGGTCGCCTCGACCACGACCGCGTTCGGCGAGCAGCAGGCCGGGCTGAGCCGGCTCCCCGACGGCCGCACGCTGGCCGACGCCGTCGCGCAGCAGCCGGAATGGTTCCTCGGCCCGGAGCACGTCGCCGCCTACGGTGCGGACACCGGCCTGCTGGTCAAGCTGCTCGACGCCGGCCAGCGGCTGCCCGTGCACTGCCACCCGGACCAGGCCTACAGCCGGGCCAATCTGGGCTGCCCGCACGGCAAGACGGAAGCCTGGATCGTGCTCCGCACCGGCATCACCGACGCCTACGTCTACCTTGGCTTCCGCGACGACATCCCGGCCGGCGTGCTGGCCGCCTGGGTCGCCGGCCAGGACGTGCCCGCGCTGGTCGGCGCGCTGCACCGGGTGCCGGTCGCGCCCGGGGACAGCGTGCTGGTACCGGCCGGTACCCCGCACGCCATCGGACCCGGGGTGTTCCTGGCCGAACTGCAGGAGCCGACCGACCTGTCCATCCTGCTGGAATGGGCCGGGTTCCTGGCCGACGGCAGCGAACTCGGCAGTCTCGGCCTGGGCTACTCCCGCGCGCTGGCGGCCGTGGACCGCTCCGGCTGGCCGCCGGACCGGCTGGCCAGCATGTGCCGGCGGCCAGCCGCACCCGGCCCGGGCGGCGGTGTCACCCAGCTGCTCCCGGCCGACGCTGATCCCTTCTTCCGGGCCGAACTGCTGCAGCCCGGCCCGGACCTGGAGGTGCCGGCCGGCTATGCGGTCTGGATCGTCGCCCGCGGCGCCGGGGACCTGGCCACCGAGCACGGCGGCACCCAGCCGCTGCGCCGCGGCATGACCGTGCTCGTCCCGTACGCCGATGGAGCGGCTCAGCTCACCGGCGACGTGCAGGTCATTCGCTGCCTGCCACCCAGCTCGGCCGCGATCAGCTCATAGCGGCTGGACGTGCAGCACGTCCGCCATGTAGCGGCCCGCGGACGCGACCGCCTCGTCCGGCGTGCTGCCACCCTCGCGAGCGACCATGTAAGCGGCGTACCAGTCCCACCAGTTGTGCGGGGCATGGGTCTTCTCGTAATGGTCGTGATGCTCGGCCGTCTCATGCAGCAACTCGGCCCGCGCCGCGATGTCCGTCATCAGTCCGCCCACTCCCGGCCCGGCAGCCGCGTCTTGATCTCCTGGAGCAGCCATCCGTTGCCATCTGGATCGCTGAACGAGGCGTACGTCTGGTAGGAGCGGCCCTGCGGGTCGGGGCCTGGGACACGCCCGCCGGCCAGGTGGAACACCCCGCTGACCTCGATGCCCCGGCTGTCCAGGGCATCGCGCGCCGCGTCGATGTCGAGCACGGCCAGGATCAGGCGCTGCACGGAGCCAGGCTGGCCGGTGGTGACCCCCTTCCCGAACGCGATCGAGCACGCCGAGTGCGGCGGCGTGAACTGGACCACCCGGAAGTTGTCGCCGACCACGATGTCCGCGTCCAGCCGCCAGCCGAGGCTCTGGTAGAAGGTCTTGGCCCGGTCGACATCGGCGACGGGCAACGTCACGACTTCGAGCTTCATGTTGACGACGGCCAGCTCGGGCAGCTCCGTCGACGTGTTGCTGCTGGCATCCGTGCTGCTCATGGCTGACCTCCGTGGTGTAGCTGGCGCCGGTGAGAAATGCGTCGACGTCGGCGGCGAACTCGGCGTGATGCTGGAACAGGAACCCGTGTGCCGCGTCGGGGTAGATCTTGACCTGGGCCTGCGGGATCAGGCCGGCCAGCAGGTAGGAGTAGTGCGGCAGGATCATCGGATCGCTGTCGCCGTTGGCCACGAATACCGGCATACCGATGGCGCTCAGCCGCTGCAGTCGAGCGTGCTCGGGGATGCCCCAGGTGCAGACCGCGTCATACTGCGCTTCCCGGGTCGCCCAGGTAGTGGCCTTGTCCCGGTCTTCGGTCCGGGCAAACATACGCTGCAGCGCCTGCTGGCCTGCTTGCCGGCTGGCGGCTGACTGGGCGAAGAACACGCCCAGGTAGTCCGCTGGCCTGGTGTTCGGGGTGCCGACCGCGCCGATGACCTCGGCCGCCCAGCCGTGCATGCCGGCCGCACCCTGCGGCGCCGAGGACGCGAGAATCAGCCTGCGGACGATGGCCGGCCGCACCAGCGCGATCTGCTGCGCGACGAAGCTGCCGATGGAAAAACCCAGCAGGTCCACCTGGCCGAGCTCCATGGCGGCCAGGAACGCGATGGCATCGCGGGCCATCTGCTCGATCGTGTCCGGGGTGGTGCCGGTGGAGCCACCGACCCCGGCGTTGTCGAACGTGACGACCCGCCGCCCCGCGGCCAGCGCGTCGATCAGCGCCGGGTCCCAGTTGTCCAGGTTCCCGCGGAAGTGCTGGAGCAGCACCAGCGGCGCGGCACCCTCGCCCCCGCCAGTGTCGCGGTAGGCGTAGTCCACTCCGTTGGCCGCGCTGACCAGTTCGTTGGCCAGCCCGGAATATCCCTTAGCCACGGCTAGTCCCCATCCGTCGGTTGGATGGTAAAACACCACCAGGGCAGGCCACATCCCCCGATTCGGCCAGCTGACCCAAGCGCGGGCAGTGCCCGGAGTAAGCCTGGGTAGGTACCGGTCAGCTCTCGTCGGGCGCGGGACGCAGGCCGCCTGACCGGCGGGCGGGATCAGCTGGCGGAAAGAGGAATCCGATGGATCTAGGCCTGAACGGGCGGACCGCGATCGTCACCGGAGCTAGCCGGGGAATCGGCCTGGCGGTCACCCGCGGGCTCGTCGCCGAGGGCGCGCGGGTCACCGCCGGGGCCCGGAAGTCCACCGCCGAGCTGGACGAACTGGCCGGCACCGGCCTGGTACGGGTGGTGCAGGTGGACCTCTCCGGGCCGGACGGGCCGGCCAGGCTGGTCGCGGCCGCAGGCGACCGGATCGACATCCTGGTCAACAACGTCGGCGCCGCGCCGGCCCGGCCGGGCGGCTTCGCCGAGATCACCGACGATGACTGGCTGGCGTCGCTGACCCTCGACCTGATGGCGGCGGTGCGCACCATCCGGGCCGCGCTGCCCATCATGACCGCCGCCGGGAAGGGAGCGATCGTGAACATCAGCTCGGTGAACGCGTCCCTGCCCGACCCGGGGGTGATGGATTACAGCGCGGCCAAGGCCGCGCTGGCCAACTTCTCCAAATCCCTGTCCAAGGAGGTCGGCCCACACGGCATCCGGGTCAACACGGTGAGCCCGGGCCCGGTCGCCACCGACCTGTGGCTCGGTGACCACGGGGTCGCCGCGACGGTCAGCCACGCGACCGGGGCAACGGCCCAGGACGTGCAGAGCCAGGCGGCACACCAGTCGGTGACCGGCCGGTTCAGCCGCCCGGAAGAAGTCGCCGACCTGGTGGTCATCCTGGCCAGCGACCGATTGGCCAACGTCACCGGCGCCGACATCACCATCGACGGTGGCCTTATCCCTACCTGGTAACCGGGCGCAGCGATCAGCTGCCGGCCAGGTCGTCAGAGCGGCCAGCTTCGAGCCGGGTCCACTGGGCGATGGGGCGTCCGCCCGGCCACGCCGACACTGGCGGCCAGCTGGGCGCACCGCCGTCGGTCCGGGTGATCGTGCACTGTTGTGGCCAGCCCGGGGGCGAGTCCTCCCACGACTCCTGGCGTCCGTACACAGTGAGGTCCATCAGCGCGTAGCTGTAGTCCAGTGCCTCCGCGCCGCGGCGGGTCGTCCAGTAGGTCTCGAAGACACGGTCGCCGTCTCGCAGGTAGCAGACCAGGTGGAACAGGCCCACCTGGCGCCCGGTGAGCAGCTCGTGGCGGGACTCCTGGGCCGAGTACCACGGCATCTGCCAGCCCATGAAGTCGCGGTAGCGAGCGCTCTCGTCGTACGGGCCCTGACAGAAGACCGCGTAGCTGATGTCCCGGGAATGCAGGTAGGACAGGTCCCCGATCTGGGTGGTGACCCACGTGCAGCCTTCGCACTGCTCGGGTGCGGGCCGGGGTCCCACATGAAGTAGTAAGCGATGAGCTGCCGGCGCCCTTCGAACGCGTCGAGCAGGGTCAGCCGCCCCTCCGGCCCGGTCAGCGGGAGGCTGGCAGTCACCTCGACCATGGGGAGCCGCCGCCGGGCCGCGGCGATCGCGTCGCCTTCCCGGGTGTGCGCCTTCTCCCGGACCCGCAGCTTGTCGAGTTCGGCCTGGAAGGTGGCCCGGTTGACGGCCACCGGCTGGGCTGACTTATCCGTCATGACGGTCTCCTCTCCAGCGCCATGATGCCCCGCAAGACGAGGTTGACGATGCGCTCAGTGACGGTTTCCTCGAGCGGCTCGCGGGTGAGCAGCAGCCGGACGAACAGCGCGCCGATGAGCGTCTCGTTGATGAGCCGGTAGTCCAGCCCGGGGCGAACCTCGCCGCGCGCTTCGGCTCGCTGCAGCACCTGCTGGCCGATAGTGAACCGTTCGGCCCAGAATCGCTCACGGACGCCATGCTCCTCGGGCAGGTCGTCTTTGACCGCGAGATGCAGCAGCACCTGGCCGGTGGGCGTGCTGATGAAGGCCGCGATGGACGCGACCAGGGCGTTCAGGTCGCCGCGCAGCGAACCGGTGTCGGGCGGCGGGACCGCGGCCTGGATCTCGCTGAGCGCGGCATCGAGGATGAGGTTCGCCCTGGTCCCCCAGCGCCGGTAGATCGAGGTCTCGTGCACCCCGGCCCGGTGGGCCACGTCGCGGATCGACAGGTCATCGGCCGAGCCCGCCAGCAGGAGGTCGAGCGTCGCGCGCAGCACCGCGGCACGAACCCGGGCGCTGCGGCCGCCGGTCCGGCGGGCCTTGGCTGGAGGAATGGTCATGGCCATGTGACCGACCTTATAGCAACTCAACTTGCGTTAACAGCGAATGAGACCTACTCTTAAAGCAAGAGAAAATGCGTTAAGAGAAGGGACACGTCCGATGCTGACCCTTGCCACGGACTTCTGGCCGCTGTTCTGGACGATCATCGGTGGCGCTGCGTTGCTCACCGTGCTGCTGTCCGCACTGATCGCCGCGATCTCGCCGGCTGGTTTCCGGCCGCGCCACCGCCCCGAACTGGCGCTCGCCCCGGCACAGCCAGCCAACCACCCGGCCGGACCCAGCTACCAGCCCCACCACGACACCAAGGCAGCGTGACGTTACGCCTCTCGCCGGTCACTGCTGCGGGCGGTGGTAGATCTCACCAACTGCCCGGGCTGCACCGCGATTCAACGAGTGGGGCGGGTGGGGCTCGAACCCACGACCGACGGATTATGAGTCCGCTGCTCTGACCGGCTGAGCTACCGCCCCGGACAACAGCGCCTGAACAATACAGCAGACGCTGCCGCCTGGGTGCGGCAGCGCCTGCTGTGCTGTCCTGGCGCCCGGTGGCCGGTCCCCCGGCGCGCCGTGCGTAACCGCTGTTAGCGGGCGCTCAACTGCATAGCCATGGCGTGCTCGACCAGCGCGATGAGCGTCGCCTTGGTGGACTTCCGGCCCCGGGCGTCGCACTGCACGACCGGGACGTTCGGGCTGACCGACAGCGCCTCCTGCACGTCCTGCACACCGTGCGGGAACTCACCATGGAACCCGTTGATGGCGACGATGAACGGCAGGCCGGCGGTCTCGAAGTAGTCCACCGCCGGGAACGAGTCAGCCAGCCGGCGGGTGTCTACCAGCACCACGGCGCCGATCGCACCCTGGATCAGGTCGTCCCACATGAACCAGAACCTGTGCTGTCCGGGCGTGCCGAACAAGTACAGGATCAGCCCAGCGTCCAGCGTTACCCGGCCGAAGTCCATGGCCACCGTGGTCGTGGTCTTGTCCGGTACCGCGGACAGATCATCGACGCCGGCACTGGCCGACGTCATGACTGCCTCGGTGGTCAGCGGCGTGATCTCAGACACCGATCCGACGAATGTGGTCTTACCAACGCCGAAGCCACCCGCGACGACGATCTTCACCGACGTCATCGCGGCGGTATCCCCAGCCGTGCCCCGCACGGGACTAGAGCTTGCGAAGTCCACTGAGCACCCTTTCGAGCAGGTTGAGATCTGGGCGGCCATGTGCATGGTCCAGCTGGTGTACCCGGACAAGCCCTTCCACCGCCATGTCAGCGACGAGGACTCGGGCTACGCCCAGGGGCATCCTGAGCACAGCCGAGATCTCCGCCACTGAACGCCAATCGCGGCAGAAGCCGAGGATCGCTTGGCACTCCGGGCTCAGGCTTGACAGATCCCGTGCCTCATAGTGAGACGCGGCCACCATCGCCTCGATCTGGAGCTGGTACCGGGGCTTCGTCCGTCCCCCGGTAACCGCATATGGCCGGACCAGTCCACTCCCAGAAGGTTCGGCCCCACGTGCACGCTTTCCGCCGCCGGGTCCGGGCCCACGCTGGCCCCCCGTCGGCGGCCAGTCATCCAGGCCGGGGCCGGACAACAGTCTCTCCTGTCACTATCTGCCATCCTCCGACCGCAGCGCCCCGCGCATGTCAGGCGTCAGGGCGCGGCCAACACGCTCCACCAGGAGCGCCATCTCGTAGGCCACCAGGCCCATGTCACAGTCGGCGGACGCGAGCACGGCAAGGCTCGATCCGTCGCTGATAGCCATCACTAGCAGCAGGCCCCGCTGCATCTCAACGACCGTCTGAGTAACCGGCCCGCCTTCGAAGACCCGCGACGCGCCCTGCGTCAGGCTGGTCAACCCAGAGGTTACCGCCGCGAGCTGGTCCACGCGGTCGGCTGGGAAGCCGTTCGAGAACGCCAGGGGCAGCCCGTCTGACGAGACCACGATGGCATGCGCGACGGACGGGACCCTTTCCACGAAGTTCGTGATCAGCCAGTTCAGGTCCTGGATGGGACGGGTTAGCGGACTCACGAACCCTCCTTTCTCGGCGACCCCACCATAGGAAGCATCAGCACGTGCGGCAAAGCCGTCGCCACCCCTCATGTAACACCGTCTCCCTCACCGCTACCATCCTCATCGCTGTCCGCAGAGGCGCGAGCCTCACGGACACCACGCTGGAAGGCAGCAAACCGGTCTCTGGTCATCGACGCCGACCGGATGGGCGGCGGTGCGGCCTGGCTGCTCCCTGACACCGTCCCGGGCACCAGGTTGGCCTTGGGCACTCGCTTCGGCAGGCCGGACAGGGTCACCCCGCCGGAGGCTGGCTTGCTCACCGCCTCCGCGGCCCGCCAGCCTTCGTCGGCCGCTGAAGTCCAGCTCGGCGCACTCTCGGCCGCAGCCGCCGAGGCGGAGGCAGAGGCGGTCACGGTCGCGCTGGGCCCGTTCGGACCGTTGGCCCGCTCGGCACTGTGCCTGCCACGGCGGAACCAGTCCGACTCGACCGACTCGAAGATCGGCAGCCGGTTGCCCTGGCCCAGCGGAGCGGCTGGAGGCACGACGACCTCGCGCCGGATCGGGCCCGAGTCGTTGCCGCCGTTGCCGAAGCCGCGGGATGGGCGGGGCGGGATACGGGTCGGCAGGCCGGGCGAGTCACCGGGCCGCGGCGTCCCGAAGCTGGGCGCCGGGCCACCGTTGCCGGACACCGACGGAAGCGGCCCGGTGGCGGCGGCCGGAGGCGGCGCCGCGGCAGGCGGGCTGAGCGGCTCTCCCCAGCCCGAGACGGCCGGCTTGGCCGGTGCGTCATCCCAGGACGGGCTGGCGTCCTTGTCCACCGCTTCGCCCCAGGCCGGGCTGGCGGGCTTGGCCGCCGGGTCGTCCCACCCGGGTGCGGCCGGCTGGGCCGGCCCATCATCCCAGCCGGTCCCGGCGGGCTTGCCGTTCTCCCAGGCTTTGCCCGACTCCCTGGTCAGCGGGTCGTCCCAGGAGGCGTTGACCGCGGGGAAGCCAGCGGTCGTCGCGGCGTCCCCGTTCTCCGTGTGCAGCGGGGTGAACCGCGGCGCACGGGCCGCGTTCACCGCCTCCTCGGCTGCGGTGCGCCCGCCACCCCCACCCCACTCGGGGCTGAGCTGGCCGTTCGTCATCGGCTCGACGGCGTCCGGAGTGCCGCCGTTGCGCTCGAACCGGCGCGACCCAGGCCCGGAGCCGGCGCCTTCGTGGGTCACGGTCTCATCGGGCAGCCAGACCAGCGCGGTCAGGCCGCCGGTCGGGGCGGGCCGGAGCCGGACCCGGATGCCGTGCCGGGCGGCCAGCCGGGCCACCACGAACAGGCCCATCCGGCGGGACACCGCGACGTCCACCACCGGCGGGTTGTCCAGCCGCCAGTTGGCGTGCGCCATCTCCTCGGCACCCATGCCCACACCCTGGTCACTGATGTCCAGCAGCACCCCGCCACTGTTCAGCAAGTGCCCGGACACGGTCACCGGAGTCTCCGCCGAGGAGAACGAGGTAGCGTTCTCCACCAGCTCAGCGACCAGGTGCACGACGTCGTTGACGGCCTGGCCGCGTGCCGCGATGCCCGGCTGGACGTTCATCGAGACGCGCTCGTACTGCTCGATCTCGGACACCGCCGCGCGCAGCACGTTGACCAGGGCCACCGGCTGGTTCCACCGGCGGGAAACCTCGTGCCCCGCCAGGACCAGCAGGTTTTCCGAGTTGCGCCGCATCCGGGTGGCCAGGTGGTCCATCTGGAACAGGTTGGACAGCCGCTCCGGGTCCTGCTCGCCCTGTTCCAGGTCGTCGATCAGCCGGATCTGGCGTTCCACCAGCGACTGGCTGCGCCGGGACAGGTTCACGAACATCGCGTTGACGTTGCCGCGCAGCGCGGCCTCGTTGGCCGCCAGCCGGAGTGCTTCCCGGTGGACCTGGTCGAACGCCCGCGCGACTTCACCGATCTCGTCGGAGGAGTCCACGTCGATGGGCGCGACATCGAACGAGACGCCGGCCCCGTCCGACTCGCTCATCCGGCGGACCATGTCGGGCAGCCGCACACCGGCCACTTCCAGCGCGCCCGCGCGCAGCCGCCGGAGCGGCCGGACCATCGACCGGCCGACGACCACGGTGAGGAACAGGGCCAGCCCGAGCACGATGAGGACGGCGAGGCCGACCACGATCGCGTAGGTCAGCGCGTCCTTGTGCAGCTGAGCCGCACGCGAGGTGATCTGGCCGTTCAGCGCGTGCTCGACCGACCCCATCTGGGTGTCGATCTCGTTCGTCATGGCCCCGTACCAGTCGTCCACGTTGGTCGGGTCGGCGCTGAGCGAGTTGCCGGCGTTGTCCTGCGCGGTGGAGATCGCCTGCGTTTCCTCCTGGTTGGCCTGGAACACGAACGAGGACGCGACGGTGTTGTTCCACAGGTTCTTCTGCGCGGTGCTGGCTGAGGCGTCGAACGACTCCAGGTTGCTCTGCTGCTCGGAGACAGCCGCGTTGAGCGAGGACAGCTGGTTGGAGTCAAGCTGCTTGGTCAGCAGCCCGATGGTGAGGATGCCGCGCTGCTCGGAGGCCTCTTCCTGCTGCCTAGAGACCAGGCTAAGGACCCGGATGTCCTGGCCGAGCGCGGCATCGTTGGTGCCCTGGCCGGTAACGTCGATCAGGGCCAGCAGGTCATCGATCACCCCGGTGTACTTCTGCACCACAACCAGGGCGGGCAGTTCGGTCTTGGTCGAGGCGGTGCGCAGTTCGCCCAGGTTCTCCAGCGCGGTGCGGGCGGTCGCCGCCTCCTGCTGGGCCTGCGCCGAGAAGCCACTGCCGATCCCGTTGAGTTCCCGCATCACCAGGGCTACCGATTTGCTGGTCAGCGCGTAGTCCTGGTTGATGACGCCCAGCTCCGCCGCGGTCTGGCCGACCGCCTTCTTCGCGGACAGCTCCTGGTCGCGGCCGCCCGACGTGCCGAGTGCGATGTAGTAGACGGTGCGGTCGCGCTCCTCCTCCAGCCGCTGGGAGAGCAGGGTGATGTTCGAGCTCAGTGTGGCGAGCTGCTGCACCCGGCCGTCGGCGCTGGCGCTGCGCGCGTACGAGAGGATGCTGATACCGCCGAGCACGACAGCGGTCAGCGTGGGGATCGCGATGAGCAGGACGAGCCGCGATCGCACTCGCCAGTTCTTCAGCCCGCGGCGCGACCCTGTCGGCCGCTGGCTGGTACTGGCCTGGCCATTGCTCCCGGGGTCGGCGCCACCCTCTCGCCCGTCAACGTCGGCGGGTGCACGGGACGCCAATCCGGCTCCGGTGGACGGGTCGGCTGACCCTGGTTCGTCAGCCGGCCGGGCACCGGCCTTGTTGCTGCGGGACCGCACAGCCTCTGCACCTTTCACCTGGCGTGTCTGGCGAGCCCGCAGGCCCGCTTGACCGGCGGCGGAACTGACATGACGCACCCCTTCCCGGGTGACGATTCTGTGAGCCCCGCGCGCGGGCGCGGCCAAGGGCTAACCATAACGTCTCACCATCGGCCGTGATCAGTACCTTATGCAGGAAAACACTGTTCTAAGGTGATGTTTGCCGGATAGCTCAACGTCAGTAGGGTACTCTCCGCCGCTACGGCACGGGTTCGTTCTGGCCTAACTAAGCAGTTCCGTGCTCAGAGCGCCGAGTGTGCTGGTTGTTCCAGCAGATCCACGTCGCGCGCAGTGTCCGGAAAGCCCCCAGTATGCCCGGCCGGCCGGGCCGCCGGGCCCGGTTCCGGTTATGGGCCGTGCAGAACCATGCCGGGCTGCCATTCAGCGCTGGCGCAGGCCGAGCTCGCGGGCAATGATCATGCGCTGCACCTCGGACGTGCCCTCGCCGATCTCGAGCACCTTGGCATCCCGGTAGAACCGGGCGACCGGGAACTCGTTCATGAACCCATAGCCGCCGAACAACTGGGTGGCGTCCCGCGCGTTGTCCATCGCCGCGTTGGACGCGACCAGCTTGGCCATCGCCGCCTGCTGCTTGGCCGGTTCCCCGGCCACCAGCCGGGCGGCCGCGTCGTACCAGGCCAGCCGGGCCACGTGCGCCCGGGTCGCCATGTCGGCCACCTTGAACTGGGTGGCCTGGAACTGGCCGAGTGGCTGGCCGAACACGGTCCGCTCGGCCACGTAACGCAGGCACTCGTCCACGCAGCCCTGGGCCAGCCCAGTGGCCAGCGCGGCGATGGCGACCCGGCCCTCGTCCAGGATCTCCAGGAACTGGGCATAGCCGCGGCCGCGCGGCCCGAGCAGGTGCTCCGCGGGCACCCGGCAGGACGAGAAAGCGAGCTCGCGGGTGTCCGACGCGCACCAGCCGACCTTGGAGTACTCCGGGCCGGCCGTGAAGCCCGGCGTCCCGGACGGCACCACGATGGCCGAGATCTCCGGCCCCAGCCCAGCTGCCCTTCCCTCACCTTCCCCTGTCTCACCAGTGACGGCGAGCACGGTAACCAGCGCCGTGATGGAGGTGCCGGCGTTCGTAATGAAGGACTTGCTCCCGTCGATCACCCACTCCCCTCCGTCCAGCCGCGCCGTGGTGCGCATGCCGCCGGGGATGTCGGTCCCGCCGCCCGCCTCGGTCAGCCCGAACGCGGCCAGCCGCTCGCCCGCGCACAGCTCCGGCAGCCAGCGGCGGCGCTGCTCGTCGGTGCCGAACCGGTAGATGGGCATCGCGCCCAGCGCCACCGCGGCCTCCAGGGTGATGGCCACCGAGGAATCCACCCGGGCCAGTTCCTCCAGCGCCAGGCCGAGCGCGAACAGGTCACCGCCCATCCCGCCGAACTCCTCGGGGAACGGCAGGCCGAACAGACCCAGCTTGGCCATCCGGGTGATCAGCTCGTAGGGGAACTCGGCCCGTTCGTAGTAGCCGCCGATCACCGGCCGGACCACCGTGCGGGCGAACTCAGCGACGGTGCCGCGGAGCGCCCGGTGCTCGTCGCTGAGCGGGTACGTGGTCATCTGTGCCTCTGCCGCATACGCGCGATGCTACTGGCCGGCCCGCCCCCGGCCGGGCACCCTGGGCCCCCCATCGCACGTTAGGCTCTCGTGGACATAGAACCTGCCGCCGTCCCGGAGATCGACATGGCCACCCTCACCTGCCCGGCGTGTGCCGCTGAGGTCCAGCGAGACGACCTCATCTGCTTCACGTGTGGCGCGAACCTGCCGCGCAGCAACCCCGCGGACGAGCCAGCCACCCCGCCGACCGTCATGCAGGAGTACCTGAAGCGGGAAGGGGCGCCCGCGCCCGCCGCGGGCCCGGCGGCCTGCCCGCACTGCGGGACGTCCATCCAGGAGCCGACGGCGGTGTTCTGCCCGGCCTGCCGGGAGCCGCTGCCACCCCGGGCCGGCATCATCTCGCCCATCGTGCTCCGCCTGGTGTTCCCCACCGGCAATGTGGAGGTGCCCGCGGGCACGTCGCTGGTGCTCGGCCGCGACCCGGAGGAGTCGCTGGTCGCCGCCGCGTTCGCCAGCTACGACAACGTGTCCAGGCGGCATGCCACGGTCACCGTCAGCGACACCGGGCAGGCCACCATCCGGGACGAGCACTCCACCAACGGTACGTTCGTCAACGGGGACCGGGTGCTGCCCGGTACCGAGGTGCGCCTGGTGGACGGGGACAGCGTGCGGCTGGGTGGCGATGTCACCGCCGAGGTGTCGCTGCCCCGGCAGGGACCACTGCCCGGCGCGTTCAGCCGCAACGGCCACCGGGACCCGGCCTGAGCGACCAGCCGGCCGGCCCGCGGCCACCGTGGGACTGGGACGAGCGGTCGGTCGCCGCGGCGGTCACCCGGGTCCGGGCCGGGCGGTCGCTGGCCCCCGCGTCGTGGCCGGGCGGCATGCGGGTGGCGGTGGCGCTGTCCTTCGACTCCGATCACGAGACGATCTGGCTGCGTGACGGGCAGACCTCGCCGGGCCGGCTGTCGCAGGGCGAGTACGGCGCCCGCGCCGCGGTCCCCCGGATCCTGCGCCTGCTGGACCGCCGTGGCATCCCGGCCTCGTTCTTCGTCCCCGCGGTCTGCGCGCTGCTCCGGCCGGACGAGGTGCACGGCTACGCGCAGGCCGGCCACGAGGTGGCGCTGCACGGCTGGATCCACGAGCGGAACTCGGAGCTGCCGGCCGCCACCGAGCGCCCGCTGACGCTGCGCGCGGCCGAGACGCTGACCCGGATCAGCGGCGCCCGGCCGGCCGGCATCCGCACCCCGTCCTGGGACTTCAGCGCTGCCACCCTGGACATCATCCGCGAGCTCGGGCTGAGCTACGACTCGTCGCTGATGGCCGACGACGACCCGTACGAGATCGAGGCGGCGGGCCAGCCCACCGGGATCGTGGAGATCCCGGTGCAGTGGATCAGGGACGACGCGCCGTACTTCCCGGCCGACCCGGCCCGCCCGTTCACCCCGCCCCGGGACATCGGCCAGATGTGGCGCGACGAGTTTGACCAGGCCTACGCGCAGGGCGGGCTGTTCCAGCTGACCATGCACCCGCACGTGATCGGGCCGCGATCCCGGTTCGTGGTGCTGGAGGAACTGGTCGACTACATCGCCGGGCACCACGGTGTGTGGTTCGCCACGCATGCCGACGTAGCCAGTTACGTCCGGGACACGGCCGGGCTGGCTCGCTAGCTACCCCCGCTGGCTTGGGCCTGTCCGGCGCCGCTGGGCCGTGAGACGATCACGGCAGCTCCAGGCCCCACGCCCCGGGGAGGTCGTCATGGCCGTCAAGGACACCACTACCAGCCAGACTCGCGGTCTCCGGCGGAACGCCATCGGGCTGCGTGAAGTCCTGTTCCAGTCCATCACCGACATGGCCCCCGGGGCCGCGATCGCCGCGTCCATCCCGGCCGGGGTCGCGTTCGCCGCCGGCTCGCTGCCGCTGGCCGTGATATTCGCCCTGGTCGCCTGCTTGTTCTGCGCGGTCAGCATCGGCCTGCTGGCCCGCGAGCTGCCGTCGGCCGGGTCACTGGCCACGTACGCGGCGCGCGGCCTGCACCCGTCCATCGGCTTCCTGGTCGCCTGGGGTTACGTGCTGGTCGGCTTCCTCATCCCGCCGCTGGTGCTGCTCCAGCTCGGCTTCACCACGGCGGCCACCATCAACGCCGAATGGTCCAGCTACCCGGCCAGCCTGTGGTGGCCGTGGGCGCTGGCGGGCGCGGTGATCGTGCTCGCGGCCGGCTTCTACGGCATCCGCACCTCGGCCCGGCTGGGCACCGTGCTGGGCATGTTCGAGATCGGCGTGTTCCTCGTGCTGGCCGTGTTCTTCGTGGTGCACGCGGGCAGCAACAACACGCTCAGCGTGTTCACCACTAAGTACACGCCGCCCGGGTTCCACGGCCTCACCGGGATCATCGGCGGGTCGGTGTACACGATCCTGGCCTTCGGCGGCTTCGAGGGCGCCGCGCCGCTGGCCGAGGAGGCCCGCAACCCGCGGCGCACCATCCCCCGGGCGGTGCTGCTGGCCACCCTGCTCATCGGCGCGCTCTACGTGTTCACCACGTATGCGGTGGACGTCGCCTACGGCCCGGCCAAGTTCGGCAGCTTCACCACCGGCACCGGGGCCGCGTCCTGGGAGGGGATGGCCCGGTCGCTGTACGGCCTGTTCTGGTTCTTCGTCTTCCTGGCCATCGTGAACTCGACGATCGCCAACGCGAACGCCGGCGTCAACGTGTCCAGCCGGACCGCGTACGCGATGGGCCGGATCGGCGCGTTCCCGCGCTTCCTGGCCCAGGTGCACCCGAAGCACCACTCCCCCGCGCTGGCCATCGTGACCGGCTTCGTCATCACCGTCGCGGTCACCCTCGGCCTCGGCCTCGGCTACGGCGCCACCACCGCGTTCGTGATGGTGGCCACCGCCCTGGTCATCGTGCTGGCCGCGATCTACATCGTGATGAACGCGGCCTGCATCGGCTTCTTCGCCCGGGCTGCCCGGCGGCCGAACCCGGTGCTGTGGCTGGTCATCCCGGTGCTGGGCATCATCACGTTCGTCCCGGCCTGGCTCACCTCGGCGGGCATCAAGGCGTTCTCGTTCGTCGCCCCGCTGTCCCCGCCCTACTCCTACCTGGGCCCGGGGGTGGCCGGCTGGATGGTGGCCGGCCTGATCTACCTTGTCTACCTGTACCGCCGCGACCCGCGGCGGGTGCTCGAGGTCGGCCTGGTGCACCTGGACCCGCTGGAGGAATACGAGTGACTGACCCGCAGGTCCTCAGCTTCCGGCCGGCGCCCGAACAATACGCCTGGACGTTCGGCGGTGCCGCTCCGCTATCCCGCATAACGCCACCAGCCGTCCTCGAGGTGTTCACCGAGGACTGCTTTGCCGGGCGGGTGCGAAGTGAGACCGATCTGGTGTCTGAGGTCTGCGAGTTCCCGTACCTGAACCCGCAGACCGGCCCGTTCTACATCGAGGGCGCCGAGCCCGGTGACACCCTGGCGGTGCACTTCATCTCGATCGAGCCAGCCCGCGACTGGGGCGCGTCCACCACGGTGCCGCTGTTCGGCGCGCTGAGCGCGACGCACCTGACGGCGCTGCTGCACGATCCGCTGCCGGAACTGGTCTGGCTGTGGCAGTTCGACACCGGCAAGGGCACCTGCCGGTTCACCGCCCGGCACGGAGACTTCGCCGTGGACCTGCCGATCGAGCCGATGCACGGCACGGTCGGCGTGGCCCCGGCCAACCTGGAGGTGCGCAGCGCGCTGGTGCCGGACGCGTTCGGCGGCAACATGGACACCCCGGAGATGCGCGCCGGTACCACCTGCTATCTCGGCGTGAACGTCGAGGGGGCGCTGTTCTCGCTGGGCGATGGGCATGCCCGGCAGGGTGAGGGCGAGACCTGCGGGGTGGCCGTGGAGTGCGCGATGAACACGGTGCTCGCGGTGGACCTGATCAAGGGCCGGCCGTGCGCCTGGCCGCGGCTGGAGTCGGACACGCACCTGATGACGGCCGGGTCGGCCCGGCCGCTGGAGGACGCGTTCCGCATCGCCGCACTCGACCTGGTGCAGTGGCTGGCCGCCGACTATGGGCTGGACCAGATGGATGCCTACCAGCTGGTCACCCAGGCCATCGAGGCGCCGCTGGCCAACGTGTGCGACCCGAACTACACCAGCGTGGTCAAGATGCCCAAGATCTACCTGCCGGCCGGGGACGCGATGGGCAGCGCACACGCCCGGCTGCGCGCCCTGGCGGCTACGTACCGGGGTTAGCGTGCACCGTGCTCAGCGTTCGCTGTCCAGCGCCCGCATCTGCGGCGCGTCGTAGCGGTCGCCGGCCACCTGGCCCGCGGGCACCGCGGCCGCGATGGCCGCCAGCTCGCCGGCACTGAGCGTCACGTCCAGCGCGGCCAGCGCCTCGGCCAGCCGGGACCGCCGCTTGGTGCCGATCAGCGGGATGATGTCCTGGCCCTGGGCGGCTACCCAGGCGATGGCCAGCTGGGCCGCGGTCAGCCCGTGGTCCTTGCCGATCGCCTCCAGCGCGTCCAGCAGGGCCAGGTTGCGCTCCAGGTTGCCCTGCTGGAACCGGGGGAAGCGGGCCCGCGGGTCGCCGTCGGCCAGCCGGGCCGTGTCCTGGCTGAGCAGGCCACGGGACAGGATCCCGTACGCGGTCACGCTGATGCCCAGCTCGCGCACCGTGGGCAGGATCCCGGCCTCGATTCCCCGGCTCATCAGCGAGTACTCGATCTGCAGCTCAGCCACCGGGCGGACGGCGTGCGCCCGCCTGATCGTCTCCGGCCCCATCTCGGACAGCCCGAGGTGCCGCACGTACCCTGCGTCGATCATCTCCCCGATGGCGCCGACCGTGTCCTCGATCGGCACCGCCGGGTCCAGCCGGGCCGGCTGGTAGAGGTCGATGTAGTCGGTGCCCAGCCGGGTCAGCGAGTAGGCCAGGAAGTTCTTCACCGCGGCGGGCCGCGCGTCGTGGCCGATGAACATGCCCCGCGGGTCCCGCATCCCGCCGAACTTGACCTGGATGAACACGCTCTCCCTGGGCACCTCGCGGAGCACCTGCGCCAGCAGCAGCTCGTTGTGCCCCATGCCGTAGAAGTCGCCGGTGTCCAGCAGGGTGATCCCGGCGTCCAGCGCGGCCCGGATGGTGGCCACGCTCTCCGCGCCGTCGGCGGCGCCGTAGATCCCGGACATGCCCATCAGCCCCAGCCCGGCGCGGGACACCACCGGCCCGCCCCGGCCCAGCGTGGTCAGCTGCACAGCTGTCTCTCCTCAGTCCTCGGCGGCATAGACCTGAGCACCCTCGACGAACGTCAGGGCGACCGTGGCGGCCGCGATCTCGCCGGCCGGGCCGGCGAACGGGTCACGGTCCAGCACCACCAGGTCAGCCAGGTAGCCGGGGGCGATGGCGCCGGTCTCGTCCAGGGTGTTCACGTACGCCGAGCCGGCCGTGTACGCGGCCATCGCCTCGGCCAGGCTGAGCGCCTGGCCGGGCAGCAGCGGCCCGGCGCCCGGCTCGCCCTCGCCCGGCGGCAGCACCCGGTTCACCGCGACATGGATTCCCCACAGTGGGTTGGCGCTGCTCACCGCCCAGTCGCTGCCCGCGGCCAGCCGCGCGCCCGAGCGCAGCAGGGCGCCGAACGGGTACTGCCGGGCGGCCCGCTCTGGGCCCAGGAACGGGATGGTCAGCTCGTCCATCTGCGGCTCGTGCGCGGCCCACAGCGCCTGCATGTTCGCGGTCACGCTGAGCTCGGCGAACCGCGGGATGTCATCGGGGTGCACCACCTGGATGTGCGCGATGTGGTGCCGGCCCGGGCTGACCACGTTGGCGGCCCGGGCCGCCTCGAAACTGTCCAGCGCCTCGCGCACGGCCCGGTCCCCGATGGCGTGCACATGGACCCCGAAGCCCGCGGCGTCCAAGCGGGTCACCTGCTCGGCCAGGTCGGCCGGATCCACGTAGGACAGCCCGTTGTTGCCGGTCAGGCAGCCACAGCCATCCAGGTACGGCTCGATCATCCCGGCGGTGAAGTTCTCCGCCACCCCGTCTTGCATGATCTTCACCGTGCCGGCCCGGAACCGGCCCGCGTGCCCGGTCTCCCGCCTGTCGAGCAGGTCATCGAGCTGCTCGGCGCCGCGGCCCCGGTCCCACCACAGCGCCCCCTCGACGCGGCCGGTCAGCGTGCCGTCCCGGGCCGCGGTCAGGTAGGCGGGCAGCGGGTCCGGGAAGCCCAGGTACTCGCCGACGATCGCGTCCTGCCAGGCGGTGATGCCGAGCGCGTGCAGATGCTGCTGGGCCAGCAGCAGGCCGCGCAGCTGCTCGTCCCGGGTCGGCGCCGGCACCAGGCGGCCGACCAGCAGCGCGGCACCCTCCTGCAGGGTGCCCTGCGGCTCCCCGCCCGGCTCCCGCTCGATCCGGCCGTCCGCCGGGTCCGGGGTGTCCGCGGTCACCCCGGCCCGCTCCAGCGCGGCCGAGTTGACCCAGGCACCGTGCCCGTCCCGGTTGGTCAGGTAGGCGGGCCGGCCGCCGGTCACACCGTCCAGCAGCGCCCGGGACGGCGTCCCGCCGGGGAACCATTCCATCCGCCAGCCACTGCCGTCGATCCACTCCCGCTCCGGGTTCGCCGCCGCGTAGGCCCGGATCCGGTGCAGCGCGTCGTCCGCGTCGGCGGCCCCGTCCAGGTCGCAGCGCAGCATGGTCAGCCCGGCGAATACCGGGTGCACGTGCGCGTCCTGGAAGCCGGGCAGCAGTGGGCGGCCGCGCAGCCCGATCACGGTGGTCCGGTCCCCGGCCAGGCCGGCCAGCTCGGTGTCGGTGCCGACGGCGATGATGCGGCCGTCCCGCACCGCGGCCGCGGTGGCCGGCCAGCCGTTGCCGGCCTCGGCCCGGGTCATCTCCCGGCCCTCCTCGGGCACCGTGTACACCGGGCCGCCAGTGAAGATCAGGTCCGCCTGGTCCGTCATCGTGCCTCCTCGGGCGCACCACGATCCCGGAAACTCATGGACCAGACGGTAGCCGTACCGGCGGGCAGGGCCACGGCCTGGCGGTCAGGCCTGCACGGACCGGGTCACGCTGGGATTACAGAAGTCTGGCTCAGACGGCAGCATGGCTGCCGTTACATTCCCCCCAGGCTCCGGCCGATGGCCCGGACGCCTTCCCTGTCCCCTGCCTGCGCCTGCTACTGCATGCTCAACCTTGCACGTTCACGCTCTCTGCTTAATGCCCGCCGGAGCGAGCGGCCTGAGGACTCAGGCCGCACACTCCCGGCAGATCGGCTGGCCATTCCGGTCGTCAGCCAGCTGGCTACGGTGATGCACCAGGAAACAACGCGAGCAGGTGAACTCGTCAGCCTGCCGCGGGATGACCCGGAACGACAGCTCCTCGTTCGACAGGTCCGCACCAGGAAGCTCCAGCGACTCAGCGACATCATCTGGGTCGATGTCGATCGTGCTGGACGACTTGTCCATGCGGCGCGCCTGCAACTCCTGCAGGCTGTCTTCGGTGAGCTCGTCGTCGGTCTTCCGCGGGCTGTCGTAGTCGGTTGCCATCTGGGTACTCCACCCCCTCCTTCGTTATAGGCCTCGTCGCGCGGGTGTAACGCTCAGCAGGCCGCAGTTGTGCCCGATTCCGGCGGGGAATTCTGTCACGTCCGCCTGCCGCGCACACGGAGGGTACGCACTATCGCGCGTCGTGTCTGTGTCTGGCCCGTCCACGGCATCGCCGAAAAGCCCCCATCGCGTGCTTGCCACCCGTAAGTTCCCCGGATCCCCGCACGCCAAGCGCAGAAAAGTGCGTATCGTACGAAACTGATTTTTACCGCCCCCCAAGCCGGATCAGCGGAGCCGCCGCATGCCCGTCGTCACCCCTCTGCGGCCCGATGATCCCCGCCGGGTCGGCCGCTACCGGCTGGCCGGGCGGATCACCGACCAGATAACAGATCAGGGCCCAGGCGCATTCCTGTCCCGGCTGCCCAACGGCACCCCGGTGGCGGTCGTGCTGCTCGGCACGACCTCGGCCCCGGACGCGGCCTCCCGGGACCGGTTCACCGCCGAGGCCCGCGCGGCCCGCCGGGTCGCCCCGTTCTGCGCCGCGCGGATCCTGGATGCCGGGTTCGACGCGGACCAGCCCTACCTGGTCAGCGAGTTCATCGAGGGGCCGTCGCTGACCGAGGTGATCGGGGCGGAGGGGCCGCTGGACGGGCCGGCGCTCACCGCGCTGGCCATCGGCGCGGCCACCGGGCTGGCCGCCATCCACCAGGCCGGGCTGGTGCACGGCAACTTCGGCCCGGACGATCTCATCCTGGGCGCGGAGGGGCCACGGGTGGTCCGGTTCAGCATCACCCCGCCCTATGGCACCGCGACCCCGTCGGCCGACCTGTACTCCTGGGCCCAGACCATCCTGTTCGCCGCGTCCGGCGCCGCGCCGTCCGACCTGGCCGGCCTGCCCGACTCGCTGCGCGGTGCGGTGTCCGCATGCCTGGCCGAGCAGGGCAGCAGGCCGCAGGCCCGGGCCCTGCTCACCGCGCTGCTCGGGCAGGGTGATCCAGCCGCCGGGCTGCTGGCCGAGGGCACCAGGCGGGCCCGGGCGGCCGGGCGCGGCGTGGTCGGGCCGAGCCAGCAGGACGAGGCGGAGGCGCCGCCCGGGTCCGCGCCGCGCCGGGCGGCGTTCATCGCGGCCTGCGCGGCCTGCGTCGCGGCCATCGCCATCGCTACCACGCTGATCGTGACCCACCATGGGCCGCACCCCACGCCAGCCGCGGCGGCCACCGACGGGCACGCCAGCAAGCCGGCCCCGGCCACCGTGACGGCCTCGCCCACCGCGACGCTGAAGATCCCCAGCACGCTGGCCGGCACCTGGTCCGGGACGGTGCGGCAGACCGACCCGGCGCTCGCCGTCACGGTCCGGATCCAGCTGACCGCGGGCTCGCGGGACGGGACCATCGCCTACCCGCAGCTCGGCTGCTCCGGCCGCCTGCTGCTGGCCGGCTTCAGCGGCGCCAGCTACACGCTGGAACAGGGCATCACATCCGGGCAGCAGAGCTGCGACAGCGGCGTGGTCACGCTGACCCCGCAGGGCGGGTCCAAGCTGGCCTTCGCGTTCCGCCGCCCCGGCGCCGCCAGCCCGTCCGGCGTCCTGGCCAAGACCGGCTCGTAACGCCTACTCCGCCGCGTCCCGCTCTGGGTCGAGGCTGGCCAGTAGATCCCGCAGTTCGGCGAACAGGGCCGGATCGGCAGCGATGCACAGCGCCGGGCTGGGCGGGCCGCCCGCCAGGCCGGCCACCCGGGCCCCGGCCTCGGCGGCGATCAGCCCGCCCGCCGCGTAGTCCCAGTAGTTCACGCCCCGCTCGTAGTAGGCGTCCACCCGGCCCGCCGCCACCGAGCACAGATCGACCGCGCAGGAGCCGCCGCGGCGGATGTCCCGGACCCGGGGCAGCACGGCCGCGACCACCTCGCCCTGCACGACGCGGCGCGCCGTCGCGTAGCCGAACCCGGTGGACACCAGGGCGCGGCGCAGCGGCACCCCGGTGTTGCAGCGCAGCGGCACGGCTGGCCCCTCGGCCTGATGCAGCCAGCTGCCCTGCCCGGCGATCGCGGTGAACAGTTCACCGTGCCGCGGGATGGCCACCACCCCGGCCAGCACCTGGCCATCCACCTCGGCCGCGATGCTGACCGCCCAGTCGGCCAGCCCGTACAGGTAGTTGACGGTGCCATCCAGCGGGTCCACGATCCAGCGCACCCGGCCCCGCCCGGACTCGCCGCCCTCCTCGCCGAGCACCGCGTCGCCGGGCCGCTCGGCCCTGATCCGCTCCGTGATCAGGGCCTCCGCGGCCCGGTCCATCTCGGTCACCACGTCGGTCGGGCTGGACTTGGTGTCCGTCACCTCGGGCCGCCCGGCCGGGCCGGCCGGGCGGCGGCTGGCCAGCATCCGGGCCGCCGCCTCAGCGGCCGACCGGGCCAGCGCGAGCAGCGCCGCCGGATCCGGGTCGGCCAGCTCCGCACTCATGAGCCCGCCGTGGGCCGGGCCAGGGCGGTGAACGGACAGCAGTCCGGGCGGCAGAAGTCCCCGGCCGGGCCGAAGGAGCCCAGCGCGGCGCGTGTCACCGAGCCGTCCAGCCGCTCGGTGACCAGTTCGGTGATCATGGATACGAAGCGCGGGTCAGTCCCCGGCGTAGCCGCCCGGGCCAGCGGCAGGCCCAGCTCCTTCGCGAGCTGGGCCGCCTCCACGTCCAGGTCGTGCACGACCTCCATGTGGTCGGTGATGAACCCGACCGGGACCAGCACCGCACCCGGCGCTCCGGCCGCGGCGAGCCCGGTCAGGTGGTCGCACACGTCCGGGCCGAGCCACGGCTGGCTGGGCGGGCCGCTGCGGCTCTGGTAGACCAGCTGCCACGGGTGCTCCCCGGTGGCCGCGGCGGCCCGGTCCGCGACGAGCCGGGCCGCCTCCTGAAGCTGGGCCGGGTACCGGCCCCCGGGCGGCGGGCCGCTGGCCGCCGCCATCGCCGTCGGCACGCTGTGCGCGGTGAACACCAGTGGGACCTGCTCCTGGGCGGCCGGCGGCAGTGACCTGACCGCGCGGATGGTGGCGTCGGCGAACGGCTCGATGAAGCCAGGGTGATTGAAGAAGTGCCGGAGCTTGTGGATCTCCGGTGCGCCCGGGCCGGCCTCGGCCCGGGCCCGCTCGATGTCGTCCAGGTACTGCCGGCAGCTGGAATAGGAACCGTAGGCAGACGTCACGAACGCCAGCGCCCGGCGTACCCCGGCCGCGGCCATCTCCGCCACCGTGCCGGCCAGGTACGGCGCCCAGTTCCGGTTCCCCCAGTACACCGGCAGGTTGACGCCGGACGCGGCGAAGTCCTTGCCGATCACGGCCAGCAGGTCCCGGCACTGCTGGTTGATCGGGCTGACCCCGCCGGCTGCGTAGTAGTGCTCGGCCACCGCGGCCAGCCGGGCGGGCGGCACACCCCGGCCGCGGGTCACGTTCTCCAGGAATGGCATGACGTCGTCGGGCCCCTCCGGCCCGCCGAAAGACACCAGCAGGAACGCGTCATAGTCCGGCATGGAACCATCCAACCAGCCGGCCTGGGATGCCCCGGCCCGGTCGGCTCAGCCGTAATCTCGGGCGTACTCCTCGGCCAGCGCGAGCACCTCGTTGACGTACCAGGTGGCGTGGTTGTAGGCGAAAATCGCGCCGCGCAGGCCCGCGGGTGTGCCAGCGCCGGCCGCGCAGAGCAGCCGGGCCGCCGACGGGACCGCGTCGAACGGGTCCAGGATGTTGGGCGCCCCGGTCTCGCCGAACGCGGTGATCCCCCACTCCGCCCAGGTGGACGGCAGGAACTGCATCGGCCCCATCGCGCCCGCGCTGGACACGCCGGGATTGCTCTGGTCGCCGCTCTCGATCTGCCCGATGGCGGCCAGCACGGTCCAGGACATCCCGGGGCAGAACCGGGCGGCCGACTCCTGGAACAGCTGGAGATAAGTGGCGGGCCGGCTGCCGCTGGCCTTCGGGTTCTGCGGAACTGCTGCTGTTGCTGGCTGCGCAGGCTGATCAGCGTGGCGGGCTTGCCCGCGATGTGCCGGACCGCCTTGGTCAGCGCGGCCATGCTGTCACCGGGGGCGCTGATCAGCGCGAGCACGCCGGGTATCAGGCCGAGCCCGGCCGAGTACTTGCTGCTCACCAGCGCGCCGATGCCTTCGATGCCGAGCGGGGCTGACCCGCCCAGGATCATCTGCTGCTGCCCCGCGCTGCCCAGCCGGTACGTGCTACCTGGGTGCAGGTGCCGCTGCCGGGCCAGGGTGTCCGAGGCCACGAAGTGGCCCCGCTGCAGCGCGGTCCACAGCCGCTGGTCCGAGGCCGTGGCCAGCGGGGTCCAGGACCGGAACAGCCCCGGGTTCACCCCGAGCACGTTGACCGGCTTCTTCCCGTTCCCGAGCTTGATCGCGGCGCCGTCGGCCGACACCATGCTGCGCACCCCGCTGATCCGGGACAGCTTCTTGAGCTGGCCGGAACTCAGCCCGGCGGGCTCGATCACCAGCAGATCGGGCAGGTAAATCTGGTGAAAACTGTCGCTCGCAGCGGCGTGCGAGGCGGACGGCGAGGGGCTGGCCACGGCGGCCTGCGGGCCGGTCGGCCCGGGATAGGTCCGCGTGATCCCGCTCACCAGCAGAACCAATGCGCCACCCACCGCCATGATTCGTCCGGTGGGCGATCCAGCGGCTGTGGCCGGCGGTTGGCGCCGGTGTGGGCGTCTCATCGCGTGATCAACCATATAAGCCGGGCCACTGGAGCTGGAAGACCGGCTGCCCCCGCGGCCGGGAAAAGATACCTGACTACGGCTATGCGGTAAGAAGCACCTTTTGGGGGTGCTGATCCTGCCGTTGCCCGTTGCCCGTGGCCTGCGGGTAAGGTCCGGGCATGGTCACCGCAGCACCCCGCTGGCAGAACTGGGCGGGCAACCAGACCGCGGCGCCGCGCCGTGAGCTCACCCCGCGGTCCGCCGCGGAAGTGGCCGCGGCGGTCACCGGGGCGGCCCGGGACGGGCTGACCGTGCGGATGACCGGCTCCGGCCACTCGTTCACCCCGGTGGCGGCGACCGATGGGGTGCTGCTCCGCCCGGACGGCCTGCGCGCGGTGCGCTCGGTGGACCCGGCGGCCGGGCAGGTCACGGTGGAAGCGGGCGCCCGGCTGCGGGTGCTCAACGAGTACCTGCGCGGGCAGGGCCTGGCCCTGCAGAACATGGGCGACATCCAGGAGCAGACCGTCGCCGGGGCGATCCAGACCGGCACCCACGGCACCGGGCGGGACCTGGGCGGCATCGCCGCGCAGGTGACTGGGCTGGAACTGGTCCGCGCCGACGGCGAGCTGGTCAGCTGCACCGCCGAGCAGGACGGCAAGCTGTTCCAGGCGGCCCGGATCGGGCTCGGCGCGCTCGGCGTGCTCACCGCGGTGACGTTCCGGGTGGTCCCGGCGTTCCTGCTGACCGCCCGCGAGGAGCCGATGCCCTGGGCTGAGGTCATCACCAGGCTGGACGAGCTGACCAGTGCGAACGAGCACTTCGAGTTCTACTGGTTCCCGCACACCGACGGCTGCCTGACCAAGCGGAACAACCGCGCGGCGGGCCCGGCCCGGCCGCTGCCCGGCTGGCGTTACCGGCTGGACGACGAGTTCCTGTCCAACACCCTGTTCGGCCTGACCTGCCGGCTGGGCCAGCGCTACCCGGGCACGATCCCGGCCATCAACGGCATGGCCGCCCGGGCGCTGGGCGCACGGCAGTACACCGACACCTCGCACCGGGTGTTCACCAGCCCGCGCCGGGTCCGGTTCAAGGAGCAGGAGTACGCGGTCCCGCGGGAGCACCTGGCCGCGGTGCTGGCCGAGGTGCGCGCGCTGTTCGCCCGGCGGGACTGGCGGATCAGCTTCCCGATCGAGGTCCGGGTGGCGCCGCCCGATGACATCTGGCTATCCACCGCCTACGGCCGGGCTACCGGGTACATCGCCATCCACGTGTTCCACCAGGCCCCGCACGAGGACTACTTCCGCGAGGTGGAGGCGGTGATGACGGCGGTCGGCGGGCGGCCACACTGGGGCAAGATGCACAGCCGCGACGCAGCCTATCTGCGCGGCGTGTACCCTGAGTTCGCCGATTTTGTCGCGCTCCGCGATGAGCTCGATCCTGCACGACGGTTCAGCAATCCCTACCTTGACCAGGTGCTGGGTTCCTGAGCCGCACTGCGCCGACCCGCCGCTTCTGCGGGGCGAATGCAGCGAGCCGACGGCTGGGAGGCTACCCTCCGAACATGAGTCGGGAAGCCCGCCCCGGCACTGCGCCTAGGGGAACCGTGCCTGAAAGCAACGCTGGTAAACCATTCACCGTACCTGGCGGACCGCCACCGGCCCGGCGGGCCAGCGGTGGCAGCGGCGCGGGCCCCCAGCGGCCCTCGCTCGGCGGCGGTGCTCCCGCCCAGGACCGCGAGCTGCGCGCTCAGGGCCGCCAGACCGTACAGAAGCTGCTCGAAGCCGGCCTGGTCGAGTTCGACGAGAATGGCTTCCAGGCCGTCCGGGTGGATGACATCGTGCGCCGGGCCAAGACCTCGCACGGCACCTTCTACCTGTACTTCAGCAACAAGGAAGACCTGTTCAAGGCGCTGCTGTCGGACGCGCTGATCGACATGGCCGCGCTGGTGGACGAGTTTCCCGTGGTCACCCGCAACGACTCAGGCCGGGCCGCGCTGCGCCGCTGGGTCAGCGCGTTCTGCGACGTGTACGCCGCGCACGCCTCAGTGATCCGGATCCTCAGCCAGGCCGAGGTCGTCGGCGAGGAGGTCTTCGGGGACGGGCTCCAGGTGATGTTCCGGCTGTCCGAGGCGATCACCCAGGGCATGACGGCGGCGATGCGGAAGGATGGCAGCGAGGCGACGGCCGGGCACGCCGAGCTGACCGGCGTGGCCTTGCTGATGATGCTGGAACGGATCAACTACCTGCTCACGGTCGAGGTCCGGCTGCCCAGGGAGGAGATGGTGGACCGGCTGACCGCGATCATCTTCGCGGCCTTCCACTACTCCTGACCCGGCCGGGCCCGGGAGCGGACCGCCATGACCGCCACCCAGGCCCTGGCGCTGCTGCTGCTCATCCTGGGCGCTTGCGCGATCGCCGGGCTGGCCCGCCGGCGCGGCGTGGCCGCGCCGATCCTGCTCGTGCTGGCCGGGCTGGCCGCTTCTTACATCCCGGGCGTGCCGGTGTTCCGGCTGCAGCCCGACATCATCCTGTTCGTGGTGCTGCCGCCGCTGGTCTACACCACCGCGCTGGAAAGCTCGTACCTGAACCTGCGGGACAACCTGCGCACCCTGGCCCTGCTGTCGGTCGGGCTGGTGCTGTTCACCGCGGCCGTGACCGGCGGCGCGGCCTGGCTGGCCGTGCCGGGACTGCCGCTGGCCGCCGCGTTCACCCTGGGCGCGATCCTCAGCCCGACCGACGCGGTCACCACGGCCAGCATCGGGCGGCAGCTGCACCTGCCGCGGCGGCTGCTGACCGTGATCAACGGCGAGAGCATGCTGAACGACGGCACGGCGCTCACCGTGTACGCGGTCGCGGTCAGCGCCGCATCCACCGCGGTGGCCACCCCGTCCCCGCTCGATGACGTGCGCAGCCTGCTGGTCATCGGGGCTGGCGGGGTAGCCGTCGGCCTGGTGCTCGGGGTGGTGCTGCACCGGATCCGGATGCGGCTGCGCGACCCGCTGGTGGAGAGCGCGCTGTCGCTGCTCACCCCGTTCCTCGCCTACCTGGCTGCCGACTCGCTGCACGTGTCCGGGATCCTGGCCGTCGTGGTGACCGGCCTGTACCTGGGCCATCACGCCGGCCAGGCCCACTTCGCCACCCGGCTGCAGGATGGGGCGGTGTGGCGGGTGGCGACGTTCGTGCTCGAATCGGTGGCCTTCGCGCTGATCGGCCTGCAGCTCCGGCCGGTGCTCCAGGACCTGGGCCGCAGCGACCCGGGGCGGCTGGCCGCCGAGGCGGCCATCGTGCTCGGCGCCGTCATCGTGGCCCGGATCGCCTGGGTGTTCCCGTCCGTCTACCTGCCCCGCTGGCTGGTCCCCCGGATCCGGCGGGCCGACCCGCCGCCGGTGTGGCCGGCCACGCTGGTGCTGTCCTGGGCCGGCCTGCGCGGCGTCATCTCGCTGGCCGCCGCGGCCGCGCTGCCCGCCGACGTGCCGCAGCGCAGCCTGCTGGTGTTCCTGACCTTCACCACCGTGCTGGGCACGCTGCTGGTGCAGGGGCTCAGCCTGCCCCGGCTGATCCGCTGGCTGGGCGTGCAGGCCGGGCCGGACGAGGAGCGGGCCGACGTGGCGGCCGAGGTGGCCGCGCAGCAGGCCGCGTCCAAGGCCGGGCTGCGCCGGCTGGACGAGCTGGCCGCCCAGGATCCGGCCGGGGCACCACCCGAGGTCGTGGACCGGCTGCGCCGGCTGGCCGGGTACCGGCAGGCCGGAGCGCGGGAACGGCTGCCCGGCCGTGGTCCAGCCAAGCCGGAAACCGCGCCAGCGGCCGCCTTCCAGCGGCTGCGCCGGGAAATGACGGCCGCCGAGCGGGCCGAGCTGATCCGGCTGCGCGACCAGCGGCAGATCGACGACGAAGTGCTCGACGAGATGCTCCGCCAGCTCGACCTGGAGGAAGCCATGCTGTCCCGGGACGAATGGGACATGACCGGCGGCGGCTAGCGGCCGGCCCGGCGCCGGGCCGGTTCACCCGGCCCTGGCGGGCAGAATCGAAGGGTGCGATTCCTTACCGGGCGGCTGCCCGCCCACGACCTGACCTACAACGACGTCTTCCTGGTACCCAGCCGCTCCGCGGTGGCCTCCCGGCTGGATGTCAGCCTGGCCACGCAGGACGGCAGCGGCACCACCATCCCCATCGTGGTGGCCAACATGACCGCGGTATCCGGCCGCCGGATGGCGGAGACGATAGCCCGCCGCGGCGGGCTGGCCATCCTGCCCCAGGACATCCCGGCCGACGTGGTGGCCGACGTGGTCGCCTGGGTGAAGACGCGCGACCTGGTGCACGACACGCCGATCACCCTCGGCCCGGCCGACACCACCGGCGAGGCGCTCAGCCTGCTGCCCAAGCGGGCGCACGGCGCGGTTGTCGTGGTCGAGAACGGCCGCCCGGTCGGCGTGGTCACCGAGTCCGACTGCACCGGGGTGGACCGGTTCACCCAGGTGCGCAACGTTATGTCCAGCGAGGTGCTTACGCTGCCGGCCGGCACCGACCCGCAGCGGGCGTTCACACTGCTGCACGACGGCCGGCACCGGCTCGCGCCGGTGGTGGATGAGACGGGCCGGTGCGTGGGCATCCTGACCCGGACCGGTGCGCTGCGGGCCACCCTGTACCAGCCGGCCACCGACACCCACGGCCGGCTGCGTATCGGCGCCGCGCTCGGCATCAACGGGGACGTGGCGGCCAAGGCCAAGCTGCTGCTGGACGCCGGGGTGGACGTGCTGGTGGTGGACACCGCGCACGGCCACCAGGACAAGATGATCAGCGCGCTGCACGCGGTCCGCGGGGTGAGCCCGCAGGTCCCGGTGGCCGCGGGCAATGTGGTCACGGCGGCGGGCGTGGCCGACCTGGTCGCGGCGGGCGCGGACATCGTCAAGGTGGGCGTGGGGCCGGGCGCGATGTGCACCACCCGGATGATGACCGGGGTGGGCCGCCCGCAGTTCAGCGCGGTGCTGGAGTGCGCCCAGGAGGCCCGGCGGCTGGGTGCGCACGTGTGGGCCGACGGCGGGGTCCGGCACCCCCGGGACGTGGCCCTGGCGCTGGCCGCGGGCGCGTCCAACGTGATGATCGGCTCCTGGTTCGCGGGCACGTACGAGTCGCCGGGCGACGGGTTCCGTGACCCGGACGGCCGGCTGTACAAGGAGAGCTTCGGCATGGCGTCGGCCCGGGCGGTGCGGCTGCGCACCGCGGCCGACTCCTCGTTCGAGCGGGCCCGCAAGGAACTGTTCGAGGAGGGCATCTCCACCGCGCGGATGTACCTGGACCCGCAGCACCCCGGCGTGGAAGACCTGCTCGACGCGATCACCGCCGGCCTGCGCAGCGCGGCCACCTACGCCGGCGCCACCGACCCTGGAAGAATTCCACGACCACGCGGTCGTCGGCGTGCAGAGCGCGGCCGGCTACACCGAAGGCCAGCCCCTCCCCACCTCCTGGTAGCTGAGGCTCAGGGGGTGAGGTCGAGGAGGACTTTGCCGCGCGGGCCTGGCGGGTCCGGGTCGCGCAACACGTCCAGGGCGGCGGACCACTCGCTGAGTGGGAAGCGGTGGGTTACCAGGAATCCCAGGCTGAGCAGGCCGACGTTGAGCAGGGTGACCACCTGGCGCCAGGCGGCCGACGTGTAGCCGAAGCTGGCCCGGATGGTCAGGTCGTTGTTGACCAGGTCGTCGACGGGTACCGCGGCGGTGGCGCCGTGCGGCGGCAGGCCGAGCAGCAGCACGGTGCCGCCGCGGCGCGCCGCGGCCAGCGCGGTGAGCACCGCGCCGGTGGCCCCGGCCGCCTCCACCACCAGGTCGTACCCGCTCCCCGCCGCCGGCGGGCCGGTCTCGAACCGGTCCGCGCCCGCGTCGGCGGCCAGGCCCGCCTGGGCGCCGCGCCGGCCCAGCACCACGATCTCGGCCGGCGACCACAGGCTGAGCAACCGCACCGCGAGCAGCGCCACCGTGCCGTCCCCGACGACCAGGGCCCGCGCGCCCGGCGCGGGCGCCACGCTGGCCAGCCCCCGGTAGACCACCGAGGCCGGCTCGACCAGCGCACCGTCCTCGAAGCTCACGCCGTCGGCCAGCCGGTGCACCAGTGCCTCGCTGACCGTCGCGTAGCCGGCCGCGGCCCCGTCTCTGGTGAACCCCATCTCGTCGTAGGTAACGCACAGGTTGGTTTCCCCGGCCGCACATTTTGCGCAACGCCCGCACGGAACAATGCCCTCGGCCACCACCCGGGTGCCCGGGGCCAGTGCGCCGGCCTCGCCGGCCAGCACCGTCCCGCTCCACTCGTGCCCCAGGATCAGTGGGTAGCGGACATAAGCGGGGTCGATCCGGCCGGCCACGATGTCCAGGTCGGTGCCGCACAGCCCGGCCACCGCGGGGCGGATCAGCACCTCCCCCGGCCCAGGCACCGGCGCTTCCCGGCCGTCCAGCCCAATGTCGCCGGGCGAGTGCACCACGAGCGCGGTGAGTGTGTGGTCGCCGGTGACCACAAACTCACCGCGCTGAGCCGCCGGGAGGGTCGCGTCAGTCATGTCAGGCTCCTTCCGCGCGGTACGGTGCGCCGCCGAGCAGCGCGGACACCCGGTCGGCGTAGCCGCGCACCGCCCGGCCCAGTTCCTCGATCCGCCAGGCGGGCAGGTCACCCTTGATCCCGGTCACGCTGACCGCGCCGGCACAGCCGCCGTCGTGGCCGAAGAACGCCGCGCCCGCGCAGAACACGCCCTCGGCATCCTCTTCGTCGTCCACCGCGAAGCCGAGCCGCCGGGCCGCGGCCAGGTTGTCCAGCAGCGTCTCGATGTCGGTGATGGTGTGCGTGGTGCGCGGGGCCAGCCCGGTCTCCGCGCAGATCCGGCGCACCTCGGCCGCGGGCAGGGTGGACAGGATGGCTTTCCCGGCGGCCGAGGCGTACGGCACCTCACGCTGGCCCAGCGGGGTGTAGAAGCGGACGCTGCCCGGCCCGTCCACCCGGGCGATGAACACCGGGTACCCGGCTTCCGGGACCGCGATCCGCGCGGTCATCTTGGTCGTCTCGGACAGCTCGTCGAGCAGTGGCCTACATATGTCGCCTAGCGGGAGCTGCCTGCTCACGATGTCGCCGAGCCGGATCAGCGCGGTGCCCAGCGTGTACCGGGGCCCGGGCCGGGTGTCGCGCAGGAAGCCAAACGACTCCAGGGTCCGGGCCAGCGCCAGTGTGGTGCTCTTGGACGCGCCCAGCGCGCTGGCCAGCTCGCTCAGCGTCTGGCCCTCGGCCGGGCCGTCTGCCACGATGCCGACCAGGCGCAGCGCCCGGGCCACGCTGTGCACCGTGTACCGGCCCGCCTCTTCCGGCGCCATCGCCACCTGCTCACCTCTCACACCCGCGATTTGTTCACCACTGTTCGGTACAGCAGAACACACATTCTGTTATGGTAGCGAGTCCAAAAACGGCCTTGACATGGGTAAATGTGGGTGATTCCATGTCGGCGTGATTCTACATCACAAAACGTCGTTCGGGACAACCGAACATCCGCCCCGGAGCGTGGCCCGGGCCGCGGCCGCCAGGCAGCGCCTGGCGGGCTGGCTGGGCGAGCACCCGGAGGTGGCCGCTGTGGTGCTCACCAGCCCGGCCGCCGTAGCCTGGGCCACCGGCGCGGTGGCACCCCCGGTGGACCGCACCGCCGGTGTGGACCTGGTCTGGGTGGTGGCCACCCGGTCGTCCGCGGCGCTGGTGACGACCGAGGTCGAGGCGGACCGGGTGGCCGAGGAGTACCAGCCGCGGCAGCACGGCTTCGCGGACCTGGCCGCGGTCCCGTGGTACGACCCGGACGGCTTCACCCGGGCCGCGCAGGACATCGCCGGGGCGCCAGCCGCCGGGCTGGCCGCGGACGGGCATCCCGGGTTCGGCCACGACGCCACCGAAGATCTCTGCGCGCTGCGGCTCGCCCTGTCCCCGGCCGAGCAGCAGGACCTGCGCGCGCTCGGCGCCGACGCGGCGGACGCGCTGCAGCAGGCGCTGGCTCACTGGCGGCCGGGCGAGCGGGACCTGGACGTGCAGGCCCGGGTGGCGGCGCTGCTGGAAGCCCACGGCGCGGACAGCCCGGTGCTGATCGTCGGCGGGGACGACCGGGTGCGCCGGTTCCGGCACCCGATGGCGGCCGGGGTGCCGGTGCGCCGGCTGGTGATGGCCGTGGTGGTGGCCCGGCGCGGCGGGCTGCACGCCGCCGCGACCCGGTTCGCCTCGGCCGGCCGGGTGGACCCGGAGTTCGCCGCGCTGCGCGCCCGGGTGCTGCGCATCGAGCGGGACACGCTGGCCGCGTCCGGGCCGCCGCACCGCTACGGCGCCGTGCTGACCGTGCTGGCCAGCAGCTATGCCCGGGAGGGCGCCCCGGGTGGCTGGGCCGGGCACTACCAGGGCGGCCCGATCGGCTACGCGCAGCGCGAGTTCGAGATCGCGCCGGTGCAGCGGGACTCCCGCTGGTACGCGACCCCGGTGGAGTACGGGCACGCGGTGGCGTGGAATCCCAGCCTGCCCGGCGGCGCCAAGGCGGAGGACACCTACCTGGTGAGCGAGACCGGCCTGCACCGGGTGACCACCGCGGCGGACGGCCCGGGACCGGGCTGGCCGGCCGAGGACGAGGACGACGACGTGACGCCGCCGCGCCCGGCGGTCCTGGAGGTGGCGTAGTGACGCTCGGTACCCAGCAATCCGTGGACGGGAAGACTGGCCGGCTGACCGGCGCGCAGGTGCTGGCCCGGTATGGCATCGCGGCCGAGCCGGCGCCCGCGCGCAGCACGGCGCGGTTCCCGGACGGGGCGGACTTCCGCATCGAGATCCCCAGCGTCGAGGGGCCCGCCGTGCTGCGCGCCGTGGTCGAGCAGGCCGCGGCCGAGGGCATCACGGTCAACCGGGTGTCCCAGGGCAGCGGCGCGATGCTGCTGTCCGCCGCCGAGCTGGCCGAGATGTCCGCCATCGGCGCCGATCACGGCCTGGAGGTATCCCTGTTCGTCGGGCCGCGCGAGGAGTGGGACATCGGCAGCCTGGCCCAGTCGGCCGAGGGCCCGTCCCGGGCCGGGCTGATCCGTGGCGCCCGGCAGCTCCGCTACGCGGTGGACGACGTGCTGCGCGGCGTCGAGCACGGCATCCGGGGCTTCCTGGTCGCGGACACCGGGCTGCTCGAAGTGCTGGCCGGGATGCAGCGGGACGGCGAGATCCCGGCCTCGGTGGTGTGGAAGGTGTCGGCCATGCTGGCGCCGGCCAACCCGGTCACCGCCCGCCAGCTGGAACGGCTCGGCGGGGACACGGTCAACGTGCCGTCCGACCTGACTGCGGGCCAGCTGGCCGAGCTGCGCGCGGCCACCTCGCTGCCCATCGACCTGTACGTGGAGGCGCCCAGCTCGATGGGCGGGGTGGTGCGCGGCCACGAGGCGGCCGACCTGGTCGCGGCGGCCGCGCCGATGTACGTGAAGTTCGGCCTGCGCAACTCCCGGCCGCTGTACCCCAGCGGGCTGCACCTGGTCGGTGAGGCCGTGGCCATCGCCCGGGAGAAGGTGCACCGGGCCCGGGTCGCGCTGGAGTGGATCGGCCTGGCCGGCCTGGAGCTGGTCCAGTCCGCGCCCGGGGCACCGGGCCTGGGCATCCCGGAGCGCACCTGATGAGCCCGCCGCCCGCGCCAAAGGGGGCGCGCCGCCGAACTGGACAGCGAAGGGGGAATGGGGAGGTGGGCGGGGAGGGAGCGAAGCGACTGAGCGACGAGGGAAGGAGGCGGCTTCAAAGCGGCCCCGGAGGCGCAAGGCTACGCAGTGACGCCTGGTTCCGGGGCGACGACGAGGTCGCGCTGGCGCACCGGGTGGCGTTCGCGGCGGCCGGCCATCCGGTGACCGCCGACGGCGGCCGGCCGGTGATCGGCATCGCCAACTCGGCCAGCGAGCTGAACCCGTGCAACCTGCCGCTGCGCGACCTGGTGGGCCCGGTGGCGGACGGCATCCGGGAAGCGGGTGGCGTGCCGGTCGAGTTCGGCTCGATCTCGCTCGGCGAGGACCTGATGAAGCCGAGCGCCATGCTCTACCGGAACCTGCTGGCCATCGAGATCGAGGAGATCATCCGGAGCAACCCGCTGGACGGGATCGTGCTGCTGGCCGGCTGTGACAAGACCGTGCCTGGCGCGATCATGGGCGCGGCCAGCGCCGACCTGCCCATGGTGGTGGTGACCAGCGGGGCACGGGAGCCGGCCACGTTCCGCGGCCGCCGGATCGGCTCCGGCAGCGACCTGTGGCGGCTGTGGGACGAGCGCCGGGCCGGCTGGACGACGCGGGCTGGCGCGAGCTGGAACGCTGCCTGGGCTGCGCAACGGGCACCTGCAACACGATGGGCACCGCGTCCACCATGGCCATCCTGACCGAGACGCTGGGGCTGATGATCCCCGGCTCGGCCACCATCCCGGCCGGTGACCCACGGGCCGCGGCGGCCGCGGCGCAGGCCGGGCAGGCCGCGGTGCACGCGGTGCTGGCCGCGCGGCGGCCGTCGGCCGTGCTGACCGCGGCCGCGTTCGGCAACGCGATCCGGATGCTGCACGCCATCGGCGGCTCGACCAACGCGGTCATCCACCTGGCCGCGATGGCCGGCCGGGTCGGTGTCCCGCTGCCGCTCGACGAGCTGAACCGGCTGGGCGCCGGGGTCCCGGTGCTGGCCGACATCGAGCCGTCGGGCGCTGGACTGCTGCCCGACCTGGACCGGGCGGGTGGCGTGCCGGCCCTGCTCCGCGAGCTGGGCGGGCTGGTCGACCCGGCTGCAGCCACGGTCACCGGGACCAGCATCGGCCAGATCGCCGCAGCCGCACCCGATGCATCGGGCGCGATCCGGTCGCAGGCACTGGCGTTCGGCAAAAATGGCTCTTTCGCCGTGGTGCGCGGGTCGCTGGCGCCGGACGGTGCGGTGCTGAAGACCTCAGCCGCCACCCCTGGGCTGCTCCGGCACCGCGGGCCGGCCCTGGTCTTCCACGGCTACGAGGAGATGCGCCGCCGGGTCGAGGACCCGGCGCTGCCGGTCACCCCGGACACGGTGCTGGTGCTGGCCGGCTGCGGGCCGGTCGGGGCGCCCGGGATGCCGGAGTGGGGCATGATCCCGATCCCGGCCAAGCTGGCCGCGGAGGGGGTCACCGACATGGTCCGGGTGACCGACGCCCGGATGAGCGGGACCAGTTTCGGCACCGTGTTCCTGCACGCTGCGCCGGAGGCGGCGGTCGGCGGCCCGCTGGCGCTGGTGCGGGACGGTGACCCGGTCGAGGTGGACGTGGCGGCCGGCCGCCTGGACCTGGCCGTGCCCGACGGCGAACTGGCCGGGCGCCGCGCGACGTGGTCGCCGCTGCCCTCGCCACACCTGCGCGGCTGGCCCGCGCTCTTCCGTGACCACGTGCTGCAGGCACCGGAGGGTTGCGACCTGGACTTCCTGCGGGCCCCGACCGAGGAGCACCGCCGGTTCGTCGAGCCAGTCGTCGGGAGGTCCTGAGCTGACCAGGCGGACCCAGACAACAGAGCACAAGTGAGAGGAGACAGCCGTGAGACGCTGGAAGGTGCTGGCTGCCGTGGCCGCGGTGGCGCTCGTAGCGACCGCGTGCGGCAGCAGTGGGGGGAGCAGTGGCTCGACATCTGGCCCGGTCACGCTCACCATCTGGGAGAACTACGGCACCGAGCAGAACGCGACCGCGCTGAAGAACCTGGCTACGGCGTTCGAGAAGCTGCACAAGAACGTCACGGTCAACGTGGTGAGCCAGCCCGCGGACAACTACTTTGCCCTGCTGCAGGCGGCCGCCGTGTCCAAGACCGGCCCGGACCTGGCGGTCATGTGGACCGGGCTGTTCACCCTGCAGTACAAGGAGTTCCTGACCAACCTGAAGGGCAAGATCCCCGCGGCCGACCTGGCCCGGATCGACCCGAACGCGCTCAAGTGGACCTCGGATCAATTCAACGCGGCCAACGGGCCGTACGTGATCCCGCTGGAGAACCAGTTCTACATCGGGTTCTACAACAAGGCCGACTTCGCCAAGGCGGGCGTGACCTCGGTGCCGACTGACTGGTCCCAGCTGTTCGCCGCGTGCACGAAGCTGAAGAAGGCCGGGTTCATGCCGTTCACCTACGGCAACGGCGGCCAGCCGCTGGGCGCCGAGTTCTACCCCTGGTACGACATGAGCTACATGATGATCGGGGCGCACCCGGTGACCGACTGGCAGCAGCTGTACAGCGGCCAGATCCCGTGGACCTCGTCAGCCAACGAGGCTCAGCTGACCGAGTGGGCCAAGCTGAAGAGCGCCGGCTGCACCAACTCCGACGTGCTGACCAAGACCGACAACCTGGGCGACTTCGAGTCCGGCAAGGCCGCGATGATGGTGGACGGCACCTGGGACACGCAGAAGTTCACCGCCGCGCTCGGCTCCAAGGTGGGCGCGTTCGTGCCGCCGTTCTCGACCACGCCGATCAAGGGCGTGGTGGACTTCGCCGGCGATGGCCTGTCGATGACCAGCTACAGCCAGCACCAGGCCGAGGCGCTGCAGTTCCTGGAGTTCATGACCACCACGCAGGCTGCGAAGATCATCAACGCAGCCGGGCTGATCCCGGCCATCAACGGGGTCGGCACCAGTAACCCGGTCAACCAGGAGATGCTGAACTTCGTCAGCCAGGACCACATGACGGTCTATCCGATGCTGGACAACGTGGTCCAGCCCAACGTGGTCAACACCGGCAGCAAGGAACTGCCGTCGGTGCTGAACGGCAGCATCTCGCCCAAGTCAGCGCTGTCCAGCCTGCAGACCACATTCGGCCAGCTGCCATCCAGCCAGCGCGGCACCAGCTACCCCTGATGCCCTGGTGAGTATCTCGGAGACGACATCGCGGCTGGCCCGGGGCGCACCCCCGGGCCAGCCCGCCCGCCGTTCGCGCTCGCGGCTGGCCCGCCGGCGGCGCCGGGCGGGCATCCTGCTGTCGCTGCCCGCGGTGATCGTGGTGGTCGCCCTGCTCGGCCTCCCGATCGGGCAGGCCGTCTACTACTCGATGACCAACTGGAACGGGCTGACCGCGCAGTGGATCGGGCCGAGCACGTACTCGGCCGCGCTCAGCGACCCGATCTTCTGGCGGGTGATCCAGAACAACGGGCTGCTGCTGCTGGCCATCCCGTTCGCCATCGGCATCCCGCTGGCCATCGCCGCGCTGCTCAACGAGCATGTCCGCGGCTGGCGGTTCTTCCGCTCGGCGTACTTCCTGCCCACCGCGGTGTCCTGGGTGGTCATCGGCATGGTGGCGGTGCAGTTCTTCGCGCTGAACGGGCTGCTGAACAAGCTGCTGGCCGATGTCGGGCTCGGCTCGGTGCAGACCAACCTGCTGGCCGGCCAGCGCACCGCGCTGCTCGCGCTGGCCATCACGTTCATCTTCTCCATGATCGGCACCAACACGATCATCTTCCTGACCGGGATGGCCACCCTGGACCCGACGCTGCTGGAGGCGGCCCGGGTGGACGGGCTGAAGCGGCGGCAGATCTTCTTCCGGGTCACCCTGCCGCTGCTCAGGCGGTTCGTCCAGTTCTCCTTCGTGATCACGGTGATCTCGGCGTTCTCCGCGCTGTTCAGCCTGATCTTCGTGATGACCAACGGCGGGCCCGGGTTCGGCACCACCACGCTGGAGTTCTTCGTCTACCAGTCGGCGTTCTCGGAGGGCCAGTTCGGCACCGGCGCGCTGTACGGGATCATCCTGTTCGTGATCATGATCGTGGTCGGCCTGGTGCAGCTCCGGCTGATCCGGTCCGAGGACGGGGAGGGCTGGTAGGTGGCGGCTACGAGCCTGCGCATCCGGCGGCGCGGCCGGGTCGGGCTGGTCTTCCTGATCATGACCCTGATCGCGGTGGTCATGCTGTACCCGTTCTGGTACCTGCTGAACAACGCGTTCCGCAATCAGACCCAGTTCAACGAGCAGCGCGGGCACTCGGCGGTGAGCTGGCACCAGCTGTTTTCCGAACTGCCGGTGGGCCGGGAACTGCTCAACTCCACGCTGATCTGCCTGCTGTCGATCCTGCTCATCCTGGCCGTGTCCACCATGGCCGGGTTCGCGTTCGCCAAGCTGCGCTACCGGGCCAGCGGGTGGGTGTTCCTCGGCGTGGTGGCCGCGCTGATGGTCCCGCTGCAGTCGATCATCATCCCGGAGTACGTGAACCTCGGGAAGCTGGGCCTGATCAACACCTACCTGGGCGCGATCCTGGTCTACGTCGCGCTGGGCACGCCGTTCGCCACGTTCCTGATGGCCACCTACTACCGGGGCATCTCCGACGACCTGATCGAGGCGGCGGTGATGGACGGGCTGGGTTACGAGCGGACCTTCCTGCGCATCGCGCTGCCGCTGTCCTGGCCGGCCATCGCCACCGTGGCCGTGCTCCAGTTCATCCAGATCTGGGACGACCTGCTGGTCGGGCTGCTGTTCCTGCAGAACCCGCAGCAGCGCACGATCACGGTCGGGCTGGCCGCGCTGTCGGCGGGGCGGACGACCAGCGTCCCGGTGCTGATGGCAGGCTCGTTCATCAGCGCCGTTCCCGCCATCGTGGTGTTCCTGATCTTCCAGCGGTACCTGGTGCGCGGGCTGACCCTGGGGATGGGCAAATGAGCGAGTCGTGGGACGTAGCCGTGTCGGCGCGGGCCGAGCTGGGTGAGCGGCCGTTCTGGGACCCGGCGGTGGACGCCCTGATGTGGGTGGACATCCTGGCCGGGCACCTGCACCGGTACCGGCCGGGGGTGGGTGACTCGGTCTTTCATACCGCTGGGGTGGCGGTGGGCGCGGCCGCGCCCCGCGCCCGCGGGGGGTACGTGCTGGCCGCGGCGGACGGGTTCCGGCTGGTGGACGGGTCAGGGCAGCCGGACGGCGGCCCGTGGCGGCCCGACGGGATGCTGGCCGACGTGCGGTTCAACGACGGCGTGTGCGATCCGGCGGGCCGGTTCTGGGCCGGCACGGTGGCCGCGGACCGGCGGGCCGGCGCGGGCGCGCTGTACCGGCTCGACCCATCCGGTGAGATCTCGGTGCTGCTGGACGGGGTGACCGAGTCCAACGGGCTGGGCTGGAGCCCGGACGGCGGCACGTTCTACTACATCGACTCGGGTGAGCCTGAGCCACGGATCCGCGCGTTCCCGTGTGATCTGGCGGCCGGCACGCTGGGGGCGCCGCGGGATCTGGTCCAGCCTGACTCTTCTTTCGGCATCCCGGACGGCCTGGTGGTGGACACGGACGGCTGCCTGTGGGTGGCGTTCTGGGGTGGCAGCGCGGTACGCCGGTACTCGCCGTCCGGTGAGTTGCTGGCTTCGCTGGAGGTGCCGGTGTCCCAGCCGTCCTGCCCGGCGTTCGGCGGGCCCGGGCTCGGCGATCTGTACGTGACCACGGCCTGGGAGAACATGAGCGAGGCGGAGCGGGCGGCGGATCCGCTGGCCGGGCATGTGCTGCGCATCCGGGTCGATGGGGTCCAGGGCCTGCCGGCTGGCCGGTTCGGCGGGTAGCCCGGCGTGCGGTTCGGCGGATAGCTGGGTGGATTGAGGAGAAGCAGTGTCGGAGATCGTGCTCGAGGGCATCACCAAGCGGTACCAGGACGGGACCACCGCGGTCCGGTCGCTGGACCTGTCCATCGCCGACGGCGAGCTGATGGTGCTGGTCGGCCCGTCCGGGTGCGGGAAGACCACCGCGCTGCGCATGGTGGCCGGCCTGGAGGAGATCACCGACGGCACCATCCTGATCGACGGCCAGCCGGTCAACGACATGGAGCCGCGGGACCGGGACATCGCGATGGTGTTCCAGAGTTATGCGCTCTACCCGCACCTGACCGTGCGGGACAACATGGCGTTCAGCCTGAAGTACCGGAAGACACCCAAGCCGGAGATCCGCCGCCGGGTGGACGAGGCCGCCCGCATCCTGGAGCTGTCCGAGTTGCTGGGCCGCAAGCCGCGGCAGCTGTCCGGCGGGCAGCGGCAGCGGGTCGCGATGGGCCGGGCCATCGTCCGCCAGCCGCGCGCGTTCCTGATGGACGAGCCGCTGTCCAACCTGGACGCCAAGCTCCGGGTGCAGATGCGCGCGGAGATCGCCAAGCTGCAGCGCTCGCTCGGGGTGACCACCATCTACGTCACCCATGACCAGACCGAGGCGATGACGCTGGGCAGCCGGGTGGCCGTGCTGCGGCACGGCGTGCTGCAGCAGGTCGCCGCGCCGCAGGAGCTGTACGCGCGGCCGGCCAACCTGTTCGTGGCCGGCTTCATCGGGTCCCCGGCGATGAACCTGATCGAGGCCAGCCTGGCGCCCGGTGACGGCGGCCCGGAGGTGGTGTTCGGCCCGCACCGGCTGCAGGTGCCCGCGGCTGTGCTGCGGGAGCATCCCGCGCTTGACCGCTACCTGGGCCGCACGGTGGTGCTGGGCATCCGGCCGGAGCATCTGGAGGACGCCGCGCTGGTGCCGGACGCGGCGCCCGAGTCGGTGCTCGACGTGACCGTGGAACTGCGCGAGGAACTGGGCGCCGAGGTCAACGCGCACTGCACGGTGGGCGCGCCGCCGGTGCAGGTGGCCGGGGTCGCCATCGGCGACGCGGAGCCGGACGCGGCCGAGATCGAGGAGGTGCCGCAGATCCCGGCGCTGGTCGCCCGGCTGGACCCGCGGACCATGATCCGCGAGGGGCAGCCGGCCCGGGTGCACGTGGACCTGTTGTCACTGCATTTCTTCGACCCCGACACCGGGGAGACCCTGCGCGGGTAGCGGCTGCTGCTGGACCGGCTGCTGTTTGACCCAGTGCGCGATCCGGTCCAGCAGCGGGCCGTCGGCGGCCGACTCGGCGTGGCCGAACCCCGGCTCGATCCACAGTTCCTTGGGCTCACGGGCCGCGTCGTACAGCCGCTGGCCGTGGGCGAGCGGGAAGTACAGGTCCTTGTCGCCGTGTACGACCAGCAGCGGAATGGGCGAGATCAGCGCGGCCGCCTCGTCCGGTGGCATCGGCACCGGATTCCAGCCGGCCGGGCTGATCCGGGTCTTCAGCCAGGCCTTGGTGATCACCCGGCCCAGCCGGCGCTCGACCGCCCAGTGCACCCGGCGCATCGGCACCGTGCCGCGGTAGTACCAGTGCCCGGGCCCGCTCACCGAGACGGCCGCGTCCAGGCCGCCGATCAGCCCGGCATAGCGCAGCACCACCGAGGCGCCCATCGAGAAGCCGACCGCGGCGATCCGCTGGTAGCCCAGCTCGCGCGCGTACCGCACGGCCACGTCCAGGTCCTTGATCTCCCGGTCGCCCACCGTGGACAGCCCGCCGGACCGGCCGTGCCCGCGGAAGTCGAAGCTCACCACCCCGCCGGCCTGGCGCAACCGGCTGGCCACCTTCCAGACCGCGCCGTGTTGCCAGGACAAGGTAAACCCGTGCGCCAGGACGAACACGGTGCGCTGGTCGCCCGGCAGGTGCACGGTGTCGATGGGGACGCCATCGTCGGTCACCAGGGTCAGCGCCTTCACCACGGATCCGCTCATGATTCCATTCTGCGTGACTCCTGGCCCCGGCTGGCTGGCCCGATATGAGAGCCTCATCACTGGAGGTGGACACGTGAAGATCGGATTGCAGATCCCTGACTTCACCACGCCGGACGGCCCAGGCCGTCTCGGCGCGGATCTGGCCACGGTGGCCCGCACCGCGGACGACGCTGGCTTCGAGTACCTCGCGGTGATGGACCACTTCTTCCAGATCGGGGTGATCGGGCCACCCGAGCGGGAGATGCTCGAGGCGTACACCACGCTCGGCTACCTGGCCGGGCACACCTCGCGGGCCCGGCTGCTCACGCTGGTCACCGGGGTGACCTACCGGCATCCGGGCATCCTGGCCAAGATCGTCACGACGCTGGACGTGCTGTCCGGCGGCCGGGGCGCGCTGGGCATCGGCGCGGCCTGGAACGACGAGGAGTCGCGCGGGCTGGGCATCCCGTTCCCGCCCGTCGCCGAGCGATTCGAGCGGCTGGAGGAGACGCTGCAGATCTGCCTGCAGATGTGGCGCGGCGACGAGAGCCCGTACTACGGCCGGCACTACCAGCTGGAACGCCCGATCAACTCGCCGCCGGCGCTGACCCAGCCGCACCCGCCGATCCTGATCGGTGGCGGCGGCGAGCGGAAGACGCTCCGGCTGGTCGCCCAGTACGCCCAGGCCTGCAACCTGTTCCCCGGCCCGGACCTGGCCCGCAAGCTTGACGTGCTGCGCGAGCATTGCGCGGCGGTCGGCCGGGACTACGACGAGATCGAGAAGACCTGCTACTTCATCTACGACGTCGGGCCCAAGGGCGAGAACGCGCAGCAGGTGGTGGACCAGCTGGGCGGTCTGGCCGAGATGGGCTTCCAGGCGGCCATCGGCGCGGTGGCGGGGGTGTGGGACGTCACTCCGCTGGAGATCATCGGCAGCGAGGTGATCCCCGCCGTCGCCCCGCTCTGACGGTCAGGGCCTCAGCACCTCGAGGTCCGCGCCGAGTGTGCTCAGCAGATGCCTGATTTCGCCCTGGTCGGAGGTAATGACGGTCGCATCGGCTTCCGCCGCCTTGAGGGCCACGAAACCGTCCACCACATCGGAGGTGCCGGACCGGGCCAGCAACCTGCCTACCGGCCCAGCGTGGTCTGCTTCGAACGGGACGACGTCGCAGCCCTGGAGGGTCAGCATTAACCGTGCTTGGCGCTGAGGGTCGCGGACAACTTGTGCCGCCACCGGCCCCGGCACGATGACTCGGTCCCGCGTGTTGATCCTGTTGAGATGACGGCGAAACGAAAGTTCGTTGCCGCTGTCAATGGCGATCAGCGCACCGCTGTCGTAGACCACGTAGCGCATCAGAGGCCCCAGTCCTCAGGCCGGAAGACCCTGCCGCGCGCCTTATTCCGGGCGCGGGCTTCGTCCGCGAGGCGGTGCTCTTCAGCCACGTCCGCCTCCGCCTGGGCTATTACTTCGGGCGACGGGTAGCCGTGCTCCTGGTAGTACGCGTCGATGGCGCGGATGCCGTCGAGCCGCCTAAGTTCCCAGGCCAGCTGCTGGCGCAAGGCACGCTCGACCACGCTGGAGATCGTGGTGTGCTCCAGCTTGGCAGCCTGGCGAACCTCCTCGGCCAGGGACTCGCTGACCGTGACGTTGAGCACCGCCTTTTTCTCAGCCATGTTATGATCATAACATGATTGGCAGTCGGCTTCGGCATTGCCGGTTGCGGTGGTACAACGGCAGAGCCGCAATGGAGCCGTGCTGATAACGGGAGCCGCCATGTCCGTGCTGAGTGACCTGACCGAGGCGATCCGGGACGGCAGCATCGACGTGATCGACCTGACCGCGCCGCTGTCCGACACCACCCCGGTGATCAAGCTGCCGCCGCCGTTCGGCAACACGGCCACGTTCGCGCTGCACGAGATCAGCCGGTACGACGACCGCGGCCCGGCCTGGTACTGGAACGACATCACCACCGGCGAGCACACCGGCACCCACTTCGACGCGCCGGTGCACTGGGTGACCGGCAAGGACGGCGCCGACGTGGCTCAGGTCCCGGTGCGCCGCCTGGTCGCCCCTGCGGTCGTGCTCGACTTCACCGCGCAGGCCGCCGCCGACCCGGACTTCCTGCTGCAGATCGAGCACGTCCAGCAATGGGAGGCCGCGCACGGGCCGCTGCCCCAGGGTGGCTGGCTGCTCTACCGGACCGGCTGGGACACGAGGTCGGCCAGCCAGGAAGCGTTCCTCAACGCGAACGAGACCGGCCCGCACACCCCCGGGATCTCGGTGGCCTGCGCCCAGTGGCTGGCCGGCCGGGCCGAGCTGATCGGCCTGGGCGTGGAGACCGTCGGCACGGACGCGGGCACGGCGCACTCGTTCGACCCGCCGTTCCCGTGCCACGCCTCGCTACTCGGCGCGGGCAAGTACGGGCTCACCCAGCTGCAGAACCTGGCCCTGCTGCCAGCGCGGGGCGCGGTGGTGATCACCGGCCCGCTGCCGATCAGCGGCGGCTCGGGCAGCCCGTGCCGGGCCATCGCGCTGGTTGAGCGGGCCGCCGAGCGAGCCTGATGCGGGTCACCGACGCGGTCGCGGCCACGCTGGCCGGGCTGGGTGCGGACACCCTGTTCGGCGTGGTCGGCAGCGGCAACTTCCAGCTGACCAACGCGCTGATCAGCCAGGGCACCCGGTACATCGCGGCCCGGCACGAGGGCGGCGCGGCGTGCATGGCCGACGGCTGGGCGCGGACCGCGAGCCGGACCGGGCTGCTCACGGTGCACCAGGGGCCCGGGCTGACCAACGCGATGACCGGGATCACCGAGGCGGCCAAGAGCCGGACACCGCTGCTGGTGCTGGCGGCCGACGTGGCCGGCCCGGCGGTCAACTCGAACTTCCGGATCGACGTGGCCGGGCTGGCCGCCGCGGTCGGCGCGGTGCCGGAGCGGCTGCACTCCGCCGCCTCGGCGGCCGCCGACACCGCGCGGGCCTACCAGACGGCCACGCTGCAGCGCCGCACCGTGGTGCTGGCCATGCCGCTGGACGTGCAGGCGGGCGAGTGCGGCCGGCCGCCGCCGCCAGCCAGCCCGGTGCTCGGTCCGGTGGCGCCGTCCGCGGGCGCGGCCGACGCCCTGGCCGGGCGGCTGGCCATGGCCCGGCGGCCGGTCTTCGTGGCCGGGCGCGGCGCCCGCATTGCCCAGGCCCGCGGCGACCTGGAGCGGCTGGCCGACGCGTGCGGCGCGCTGCTGGCCACCTCGGCGGCGGCCAAGGGCCTGTTCCGGGGCAATCCCTGGGACCTGGATGTGAGCGGCGGGTTCGCCTCCCCGCTGGCCGCCGAGCTGATCAGCGCGGCCGACCTCATCGTGGGCTGGGGCTGCTCGCTGAACATGTGGACGATGCGGCACGGCAATCTGATCGGCCCGGAGACCACCGTCGTCCAGGTGGACGACGACCCAGCCGCGATCGGTGCGAACCGCCCGGTGCACCTGGGCCTGCTGGGCGACGTGGCCGAGACGGCACGGGCCGCGCTGGCCGCGCTCGGCGACCGGTTCGGCAGCGGGCTGGGCTACCGCACCGACGAGGTGCGGGACCGGATCGCCCGGGCGGTCGCCTGGAGTTCGGTGCCGTATGACGACGAGACCGGCGGCGGCCGGATCGACCCGCGCACGCTGAGCATCGCGCTGGACAGCATGCTCCCGGCGGAGCGGACCGTCTCCGTCGACTCGGGCAACTTCATGGGCTACCCGAGCATGTACCTGTCCGTGCCGGACGAGGCCGGATTCTGCTTCACCCAGGCCTACCAGTCGGTCGGGCTCGGCCTGGCCTCGGCCATCGGCGCCGCCATTGCCCGGCCGGACCGGCTGCCGGTGGCGGCACTGGGCGACGGCGGGGCGCTGATGGGGATCAGCGAACTGGAGACGGTAGCCCGGCTCACGCTGCCCATGCTGATCGTGGTGTATGACGACGAGGCCTACGGCGCCGAGGTGCACCACTTCGGCCCGGACGGGCACCCGCTGGACATCGTGCGCTTCCCGGCCGCCGACATCGCGGCGATCGGCCGGGGCTTCGGCTGCGACGGGGTGACCGTGCGCGACCCGGCCGACCTGGACCCGGTGAAGGCGTGGCTGGACGGGCCGCGGGACCGGCCGCTGCTGGTGGACGCCAAGGTCACCGCCAGCCGGGGCTCGTGGTGGCTGGAAGAGGCGTTCCGCGGCCATTAGCTGTGCTGGTCCTGGCTGTGCTGGTCCTGGCTGTGCTGGCCCGGCACCGATCAGCTGAGCGACTTGCGGCGGTACAGGTGCACAGCCAGCGGGGCGAACACCAGCAGCAGTGCGGCCGACCAGAGCAGCACGGCCTGTTCCGGGTGCTGCATCGGCCACACGTGCACCCGGGCTGCCGGGTTCGGGTTCCCGAACAGGTGCCGGCTGGCCGCGGCCAGCGCGCTGAACGGGTTCCAGTTCGCCACCGCCTGCAGCCAGCCGGGCATGCCCTGGGTGGGCACGAACGCGTTCGAGATGAAGGTTAGCGGCAGGAACAGGATGAAGCCGAGTTGCTGGGCTGACTCCGGGCTGCGCAGCAGCATGCCCAGGCAGGCGCCGGCCCAGGTGAACGCGTAGCCGAACAGCAGGGCCAGGCCGAACGCGGCCAGCACGTCGGCCGGGCCGGTATGCACCCGCCAGCCAATGGCCAGCCCTACCCCGGCCACCACCAGCGCACCGATCCCCTGGGTCAGCAGATCGGCCAGGGTGCGGCCGGCCAGCACCGCGGCCCGGGACATGGGCAGCGCGCGGAACCGGTCGATAAGCCCGGTGCTCATGTCGGTGACCAGGGCGACGGCGGTGCCGGGCGCGGTGCCCGCGACACCCATGCCGAGCATCCCGCCGATCAGGTACTCGTGGTAGTTCCCGCCGCCCGGGAGCACGATGGCGCTGCCGAACACGTAGGCGAACAGCAGCACGAAGATCACTGGCTGGACGGTGACGTCCATCAGTGTCTCTGGTTCCCGGGCGATCCGGGCCAGGCTGCGCTTGGTCAGCACGAGCACATCGGTGATCGCCCAGCGCAGCGTGCGCCGCCGCGCGTCCGGGCGGTGGCCAGCTGGCAGCGCGATAACGGGCGCGGTCATGCCGCTGCACCTCCAGTCAGGGTGAGGAACACGTCGTCGAGAGTGGGCCGCTGCACGGTCACGCTGGTTACCTCGACCCCGGCGGCGTCCAGCGCGCGGACCACCTCGGTGGTGATCCCGTCCCGCCTGGTTACCTGGGCGGTGAGCTGGGGCACCGTGTCGTCCCCCTGGACCGGCCCGGCCGCGTACTCCTTCAGCACGGCCTGCGCGGCGGCGCGGTCGGCGGACGCGGGCAGCACCAGCACCAGGCGGTCGTCGCCGGCCCGTACCTTGAGCTCGTCGGGCGTGCCCGCCGCGATCACCCGTCCCGCGTTGACCACCACGATCTGGTCCGCAAGCTGGTCGGCTTCGTCGAGATACTGGGTGGTGAGCAGCAGCGTGGTCCCGTCCGCGGCCAGCTCCCGGATGATCTCCCACATGACCGAGCGGCTGCGCGGGTCCAGCCCGGTGGTCGGCTCGTCGAGGAACAGCACCTCGGGCCGGCCGATCAGGCCCGCGGCCAGGTCGAGCCGCCGCCGCATGCCACCTGAGTAGGTCTTGACCGCACGGCCGGCCGCGGCGCTGAGGTCGAAACGGTCCAGCAGCTCGTCGGCCCGGGCCCGCGCCTGGCGCCGGGTCAGCCGGCCCAGCTGGCCGATCATGACCAGGTTGGCCCGGCCGGTCAGGTAGTCGTCCAGCGCCGCGTACTGGCCGGTGAGGCCGATCCGCTCGCGGACCAGACCGCCCTGGCTGACCACGTCCGCGCCGAGCACCCGGGCGTGCCCGGCGTCCGGGCGGAGCAAGGTGGCCAGCACCCGCACCGCGGTCGTCTTGCCCGCCCCGTTCGGGCCCAGCATGCCGAGGATGCCACCCGCGGGCACGGACAGCTCCAGCCCGTCCAGCGCCCGGGTCGAGCCGAACGCCTTGACCAGTCCCACGGCCTCGATGGCCGGGATGTCCCCCATCCGCCGCTCCTCACACTTCTCGTACGCTGTACTAGGTCGTGCGCCGTACGATAGCAGTACAACGTACGAGAGAGCAACGCGGGCCGCGGGCCGGTAAGTTCACTGGCAGCGACCGAGGGCTGCTCATCCGGCCCGGAACCCGGCAGGGAGGAGGCATGGTGGACATCGACGACGAAGATCTCTGGGCGCCGTTCCTGGCCTCGCGCACTCCCGACCGGCCGGCCGCCCGGCTGCGCACCCATGCCGGTGAGGATCAGCGGCGAGGCCAGCGGCACGTGCCCCGGCGGGCGGCCGCGCTATCCCGCGACGAGATCGTCCGGGTGGCCATCGAGGTGGCCGACGCGGAGGGCGCGGACGCCGTCACCATGCGCCGGATCGCCCGCGAACTGAATGCCGGGACAATGTCGCTGTACTGGCACATCGCGTGCAAGGAAGAACTCCTCGATCTGATGATCGACGAGATCCAGGGCGGGCGGCAACTGCCCGAGCTGACCGGGGACTGGCGGCAGGACATGCACGCCCTGGCCATCAACACCCGGCTGAGCCTGCACCAGCATCTCTGGATGATGGACTTCATCGGCGGCCGGCCGCCGACCGGCCCCAAATCGCTGCGCAACCTGGAACGCGTGCTGGCGTCCTTCGACGGGCTGGGCCTGAACAGCGCCGCCGCGGTCGACATCGTGACCACCGTCGGCACCTACGTGCTGGGTGCGGTGCTCCGCGAGGTCCAGGAGCGCAACAACGAATCGTTCCGCGACCAGCAGTTCGCTGGGCTTACCGAGGACGAGATACAACGGGTCCTCGCCGAGTTCACCGAACGGGTCAGGGCGTCCGGCCGGTACCCGCGGCTGCTGGCCATGCTGGACGACCGGCACGACCCCGACGCGGCGGAAACCCGCGACGCGCGGTTCGAGTTCGGCCTGGAGTGCCTGCTCGACGGCATCGCCGCCCACCTCCCCGCCCGGCCCGCCACCCAGGCACCCCAGCCACCGCCACCCCCGGCCCCATCAGCCCCATCAGCCCCGGCCAGCACCGCACCCGCCCCGCGGACTCGCTCGCGCACATCGTGATCATGACTTTGCTGTCGCCCCCACGCAACGCCGCTGACTTAACGGTCTGGACGTTCCCCATGCGCTGGCCCTAGCCTGCCAACTTCAGCCCCATCAGGCACATCGATCATGCGCTGTGGCGACTCTTCACGTATCTGGTTCGGTTCCTGTCCGGTTTATCCCGGTTCCAGCGGGCCAAACACGTGAAAAGTTGGCGCCGGCGGTGTGGCCGGGGGCTGGCGATGGCCTTAAGTCAGCGGCGTTGCGTCCCCACGACACTGAAGTCATGATCACGGCGGGAAACGGCGGTCCGGGGGCGGGAAGTGATCACGGCGGAAAGGGTGCGGTGAGTGGCGCGGAAGAAAAGGGGCCGGGCGGCTTCCCGGGGTGGGTCCGGGAAGCCGCCCGGCTAGCGCAGCGAGCTAGTAACGGGGTTAGCCGTCCTTTTCTGGCACCTTTTCCGGTACGGACGAATTGCCGGCGGCCCGCTCGGCGGCCTGGGCCGAGCTGACCCCGGCCAGGGCGAGTTCCTCCGACGGGTAGGCCTCCTCGCCGTGGAACGCCACGTCGCCGATCTCCAGATCCTCATCAGACGCCCGCAGCTTCATGAACAAGCCGATGCCCTTGAGCAAGAGGAACGTGACCAGCCCGTCCCAGATGATGATGGTGACCGCCGCGCCCAGCTGGACCAGCAGCTGGTGCGCGTGCCCGTAGAACAAGCCGGCCCCGGAGATGCTCGGGTTCTTGCCCAAGCCCAGGTACACGATCATCTTGGGATCAGCCAGCAGGCCGACCAGCAGGCCACCACACAACCCGGCGATGCCGTGCGTGTACACCACGCCGAGCGCATCATCGACCTTGTTGAACGGCGGCACCTTGCTCAGGTAGTTCCAGGCGAACCAGACGATGAACGAGCAGGCGAAACCAATGATGATCGCACCCAGCCCGTTGACGTAGCCGGCCGCGGGCGTAATGCCGACCAGGCCGCAGATCATGCCGTTGAGGCCGCCGAGGAACGTCGCTTTCTTCCCCGGACCGCCGATCATGTCCATGATGATCCAGGTCATCATCGCGACCGCGGTGGCCACGTTGGTGTTGACCACGGCCGCCGCCGCGTCGGCGCCCGCGAAGTACGGGTCGCCGCCGTTGAAGCCGTTCCAGCCGAGCCACAGGATGCCCGCGCCGACCGCGACGAACAGCAGGTTGTTCGGCACCGCGTGTTCGCGGTCGCGCTTGAGCCGTGGCCCGATCACCCAGGCCGCCACGAAGCCGGAGACACCGGCCGCCAGGTGGATGACATAACCACCGGAGAAGTCCAGCGCGCCCTTGCCCGCCCAGTAGCCGCCGCCCCAGAGCAGGAACGCGTTGACCGCGTAGGCGAACGTGATCCACAGCGGCACGAAGATCAGCCAGACCTTGAAGTTGATCCGGCCGAGCACGCTGCCGACGAACAGGATCGGGGTGATGGCGGCGAACACGAACTGGAAGTAGACCAGCGACGATTCGGGGAACCGGAAGCTCGGCATGCCGCCGGTCAGCAGCGGGATGTTGGCCTGGCCTTCCAGCGACCCGGTGCCCAGTACCGCCCCGGGCCGGCCGAGCAGGTGCAGGCTGCCGCCGATCCACGGGGTGCCGAAACCCATCTTGAACGCCCACAGCACCCAGGTGATGAGCACCAGGCAGAACGTGGCGAACACCATGAGCACGGTATTGACGGCCCATTTCTTCTGCACCAGCCCGCCGTACAAGACGGCCAGTGCAGGGATGCTCATGAGGCCGACGAATGTCGCGGCTGTCAATTGCCAGGCGTTATCACCTGACGTCAGCCAATGTGCATAGGGAATCACTACTCTCCGCCTCCAGCGAGTTACCCTGGAAGGGCTTGCCGGGGGGTTTCCGGTAGTGGCCCCAGGCAGACCCTGCTGGGCTGCTGGAACCCCTCCCGCGCTATCACAGCGGCGTGATCCGGGGCATCCCCCGGGCTAGCTCAATCCGGCCGGCCACTTCGGTGTCCGTCGAGAACGCTTCATGTTTCCCATGTGCGGGTTTCGGTCACGTTTCCCAACTGTTACGCCGCAGACAACGGAGCAGCGTCCGGCGGACATCGTGTTTCGGCTCTGTTTCACGGCGGCCAGGCCGGACCGGGCCAGCCGGGCCCAGGCCGGGTCATGCCGGGCACCCGGCGAGCTAACGGCCCGCGCCGGTCCGCGCCCATCCGCTCGCCACCCTCCGCCGGGGCCGCGAATGGGCGCCCGGCCGCAGGTCACCTGCCAGCGGCTTTGACGTGCCCTTGACCCAGGCGCCAGACCCGCGCCAGCCGACGGCTGGCCGGGCCACCGGCCCGGCCAGCCCCAGACCGCCCGGCTTGCCCGGAACTCCGGCCTGTTACCAGTTCCGTCACGTTCCCGTAACAGTGGCAGACGGGGGTTGAGTCGCACGCGGTCCCGGAATAGTCTGCGCGTATCCGCTTGGTAAGCGCTTACCGTGCCGAGCTGAGCCCGCGGCTGTGACCCAGCCGCTTTCTTAAGGGCACCTGGGTAAGCGCTTACCAGAGGCGGGTGGCGGCTGCTGCTGGGGGTCAGCCAGTAGGCCCAGGTAGCGGCCCAGGAAACGTGAGGGAGCGTTCCGGTGGACAGTCGCGACGGGGCCAGCACAGCCCCCCTGGACGGGCTGGCCGACAGCCCGGCGGCGGGCGGGCCCGCACCGGCGGACCCAGCCGGCTCCGCACCGCGCCCGCCACCGCGATCCTGCCCGCCCCCGGCACGCCAGCCGGTTCAGCCGTGGCACCACTCACCGGGCGGCGCATCGGCCCGGTGACCCCGCCGACCATCTATGACGTGGCCAACGCGGCGGGCGTGTCGATCGCCTCGGTGTCCCGGGTGCTGAACGGCCGCGGCAACCCGCTGCCCGAGACCAAGGAACGCGTGCTGCAGGCCGTCGCCGAGCTCGGCTTCATCCCGGACGGCGCGGCCCGCGCGCTGAGCGCCCGGCTGAAGGAAGTCATCGGGGTGGTGATCCGGCGGCCCAACGGCGCGCCCGCCGCGGACAGCACGGCCGAGGCCGGGGTCTTCCAGGACGAGGCGGAGAGCCTGCAGTTCCCCGACCTGATCAACCGGGGCATCGAGGTCGCGGCCCAGCACCGGGACTACAACCTGCTGGTCAGCTCCGTGGACGTGGATGACCACGACCACACCCGGCGGATAGAGACGCTAGCCCGCAAGAGCGACGGGCTGATCCTGCACGACCAGGTGATCGACGCGCCCCAGCTGGAACGGCTGTCCCGGCAGGTGCCGATCGTGACGCTGGCCGGCGTGGCCACCCCGACCACCTCGAACGTGGGTGGCGATAACCGTAACGGCATGCGGGACCTGGCCTTCCACCTGGTCCGCGAGCACGGCTACCAGACCATCGGCTATCTCGGCGGCCACCCGGACAGCCCGGACAACCTGGCCCGGCACGCCGCGCTGCGCGCCGCCGTACATGAAGCGGGCGGCACCCTGGTGGACGGCCCGCAGTGGCAGGGCGACTACTGCGCCGCGGGCGGGGCCCGGGTCATCGGCCGGCTGCTGGCCGGCAGCGGCGAACTCCCCCGCGTCATCGCGTGTGCCAACGACCAGACCGCGCTGGGCGTGGTGTACGCGCTCATGCAGCACGGCCTCGACGTCCCCGGTGACGTCGCGGTCACCGGCTTCGACGATATCCCGATGGCGCGCCACCTGCGCCCCCAGCTGACCACCGTCCGCCAGCCCATCCAGGAGATCGGCGCGACTGCTTTCGAGGTGCTCTATTCCATGATCAGCGACGCTGAACCCGCCCAGCGCGACCTGGTGCTGCCGACCAGGCTCGTCCCCCGGGAGAGCTGCGGCTGCCCTGCCGACCCGGCCACGCCGACCTGGCGCCTGGGCTGAGGGGCAGCCATGCGCGTCATCACCCGGCGGCTGCTGTTCTACATCGTCACCGCTATCGCCGCGGTCACCGTGGACTTCTTCATCCCGCGGCTGATGCCCGGGAACCCGGTTGAGGCGGTGCTGGCCCACCTGCAGGGCAACGTCACCCCGGGCACCATCCGCGCCCTGGAGCTGCAGTACGGGCTGAACAGCCCGCAGGGCCTGTGGGGCCAGTACACGACGTTCTGGGTGCACCTGCTGCACGGCAACCTGGGCATATCCACCAGCTACTACCCGTCCACCGTGACCAGCGTGATCCGCGGCGCGCTGCCCTGGACGGTCGCCCTGGTCGGCGTGTCCACGGTGATCAGCTTCCTGCTCGGCACGCTGCTCGGCATCCTGGTCGCCTGGCGCCGCGGCACCTGGCTGGACAACCTGCTGCCGGCCACCACGTTCTTCCAGGCCGCGCCGTACTTCTTCGTCGCGTTCCTGGTCCTGGACCTGTTCGCGGTGCGGCTGGGCTGGTTCCCCACCGGCCGGGCCTACAACCAGCTGGACTTCCCGGCCTGGAGCGCCGGCTACATCGGCGACGTGCTCGACCACGCCATCCTGCCCGCGTTCACCATCGTGCTGTGCAGCGCGGCCGGCTGGATCGTGGGCATGCGCAACGTGATGGTGACCACGATGGACGAGGACTACGTCCTGGTCGCGCAGGCCAAGGGCCTGGCCAAGCGCCGGGTGGTCTGGTACGCGGCGCGGAACGCCATCCTGCCCAGCGTGTCCGGCTTCTCGCTGGCCATCGGCTTCGTGGTGTCCGGCGCGCTGCTCACCGAGATCGTGTTCAGTTATCCCGGCCTGGGCTGGATCCTGCTCCAGGCGGTCGGCGCCCGGGACTACCCGCTGCTCCAGGGCATCTTCCTGATCATCACGTTCGCGGTGCTGATCGCCAACCTGCTCGCCGACTCGGTGTATGTGTTCCTCGACCCCCGCACCCGTCAGGAGGCCTGAGCGATGTCCATCGGCACCGGCACAGACCTGGGCGGAACCGGCCTCGGCGGACTCGGCGTCGGCGGCGCCGGGGCGGGCGGGGTCGATCCGGCCAGCGAGCCGGTCGGCGGTCCCCTCGGGTCCGCGGACCTCACCGAGCGCCGGGGCCGCCGGATCCAGCTGCCCCGCTCCCCCAAGATCATCGCTGGCATGGTCATGCTGGCCGCGTTCGTGATCCTGGCCATCGTCGGGCCGATCGTGGCCCCGTACAACCCGTCGGCCAGCCTGTCCACGACCAACGGGACCCCGCAGCCGCCGTCGGCCGCGCACTGGCTCGGCACCACCCAGACGCAGCAGGACGTGTTCTCCCAGTTGCTGGCGGGCGGCCGGAGCACGATCCTGGTCGCGGTGCTGGCCGGGGTGGTGGCCACCGTGCTGTCCGTGGTGATCGGGATCTGCGCCGGCTACCTGCACGGCCGGCTGGCCGATGACCTGCTGTCCATGCTGGCCAACATCTTCCTGGTACTTCCCGCGCTGCCGCTGCTCATCGTGATCTTCGGCTTCCTGCCCCCGAGCGGCAGCAGCAACGACCTGCTGATCGGGCTGATCATCGCGCTCACCGGCTGGGCCTGGGGCGCCCGGGTGCTGCGCGCCCAGACGCTGTCGCTGCGCACCCGGGACTACGTCGACTCGGCGCGCATCATCGGCGAGCGCGGCTGGCGGGTGATCAGCCACGAGATCCTGCCCAACCTGGTGCCGGTGGTCGCGTCCTCGTTCCTGTTCACCGTGCTCTACGGGGTCGGCACGTACACGGCCATCGCGTTCCTCGGCCTGGTCAACCCGGAGCACTGGAGCTGGGGCTCGATGCTGTTCGAGGCGCAGAACTCGGACGCCGAGATCAGCGGCTACTGGTGGTGGTACATCCCGCCCGGCCTGATGGTCGCGCTGCTGGGCACCGCACTGGCCCTGCTCAACTTCGGCATCGACGAGTTCATCAACCCGCGGCTGCGGGCCGCGGGCCTGGCCAGGCGGCAGGCCAAGAAGACGACGCGCGGCTCCGGGCTGCCCCGGCGGTTCGAGCTCGGCCTGACCCCGGTGGTCCGGCCCACCGCCGGGCATGCCGAACAGGTCACGGCCATGACCGACCGGACCGGGGAGGCAGGCGCATGAACGACCAGCCGCTGCTGGACATCCGCGGGCTGCAGGTGGACTACGGGGCCGGCCCCGGCGCAGTGCACGCGGTGGTCGGTGCCGACCTGGTGCTGCGCCGTGGCGAGGTGCTCGGGCTGGCCGGCGAGAGCGGCAGCGGCAAGTCCACACTGGCCTACGCCGCGATCCGGCTGCTCCGCGCGCCCGGCATGATCACCGGCGGCGAGGTGCTGTACTACCCCGAGCCGGATCGGGGGGTGGACCTGCTCTCCCTCGACGAGCCACAACTCCGCGCGCTCCGCTGGTCACACATTGCCGTAGTACTGCAATCCGCGATGAACGCCCTTAACCCGGTACTGTCCATCGGCAGCCAGCTGACCGACGTGCTGCAGGCCCACCAGCCGGGCCAGCCGGCGGCCGCCCGGCAGCGGCGCGCCGCCGAGCTGCTCGAGATGGTCGGGATCTCCGCCGACCGGGTGCGCAGCTACCCGCACGAGCTGTCCGGCGGGATGCGGCAGCGGGTGATGATCGCGATGGCGCTCGCGCTGGAGCCGCAGATCGTCATCCTGGACGAGCCGACCACGGCGCTGGACGTGGTCACCCAGCGGGAGATCCTGGAAGAACTGACCGCGCTGCGCGAGCGGCTCGGGTTCGCCGTGCTGTTCATCACGCACGATCTGTCCCTGCTGGTGGAGATCGCCGATTCGATCGCGGTCATGTACGCGGGCCGCCTGGTCGAGCGGGCCGCCGCGGCTGACCTGTTCCGCGCGCCGCGGCACCCGTACACGGTCGGGCTGCTGAACTCGTTCCCGTCCCTGCACGGGCCGCACCAGCACATGACCGGCATCCCCGGGTCACCGCCGGACCTGCGGATGCTGCCGGTCGGCTGCGTGTTCCACCCGCGCTGCCGGTACGCGATGGACATCTGCCGCGAGCAGTCCCCACCGCTGGACCAGCCGGCCACCGGCGCCCGGGCCAGCACCCGGCTGGCCTCGTGCTGGCTGCAGGACGGCGAGCACGAGGTCCCGGCCGAGCTGGCGCTGCCCGAACCAGGCAGCCCGGACCAGCTCACCCCCATTTTGCCGAACGCCAGTGCCCGCGACTCCGGCATCCCCGCCTCCACCGCCGTCGCTGGCCAAGTGGCCTCGCCCGAGCACGGGAGCCTGGCATGACCGAGACCGCCACCGCACCGCGCGCCCCGGAAACCGGCGTTCCGCTGCTCGAGGCGCGCGGGCTGACCAAGCACTTCACCGTGCACCACGCGCCGCGCCGGGGCCGGGCCCGGCTGGCCCGCGGCCACGCCGGGGGGCCTCCGGTGGTGCACGCGGTGGAGGACGTCTCGCTGACGCTGCCCCAGGCCGGGATCATCGCGGTGGTCGGCGAGAGTGGCTCCGGCAAGTCCACGCTGGCCCGGCTGCTGGCCCGGCTGATCACCCCGACGTCCGGGGAACTGCTGCTGGACGGCCAGCGGGTGCCCGCGTCCAGCCGGCACCGCCGGGAGTACGCCCGGGCTGTGCAGCTGGTGCTGCAGGACCCGTTCTCCTCGCTCAACCCGGTGCATGACGTGCGCTACCACCTGGCCCGGCCGCTGCAGATCCACGGCCTAGGCGAGGCGGGCCCGACGCTGGATTCGGCCGCTGCCGCCCTGCTGGAGCGGGTGGCGCTCACCCCGGCCGCCCAGTTCCTCGACAAGTACCCCCATGAGCTGTCCGGCGGGCAGCGGCAGCGGGTGGCGATCGCCCGCGCGCTGGCCGTCCGGCCACGGGTGCTGCTGGCCGACGAGCCGGTCTCCATGCTCGACGTGTCGATCCGGCTCGGCGTCCTGAACCTGCTCGGCGACCTGCGGGAACGGGACCGGCTCGGCATCCTCTACATCACCCATGACATCGCCTCGGCGCGCTACCTGGCCGACGTGATCATGGTGATGTACGCCGGGGAAGTGGTCGAGTCCGGCCCTGCCTCGGTGGTCACCGACGAGCCAGCGCACCCGTACACGCAGTTGCTGCTCAGCGCGGCGCCGGATCCGGACCGTGCCGAGCCGCCCTCGTTGCAGGGCCGTGGTTCCCCGCCAAGCCTGGTGGCGCCACCGAGCGGCTGCCGGTTCCACCCGCGCTGCCCGCATGCGATGGCGGTCTGCGCGGCGCGTACCCCGCCGTCTGCCACGGTGGCAGCCGGTCACTCCAGCGCCTGCTGGCTGCACGCCAGCGGGCTCACCACCGCGGAGAGCCAGCCGCTGAGCACTGCGCAGCAGGTGAGTACTGCGCCGGCCAGCCCGGCCGACGATTCATCCAGGTCCGCAGCTGAAGGGGGAGAGGAGACGTGATGCACCGGGATGCCGCCTAGCGGCTGCGACAACGCAGCGTGTGCCTACCCGACAGACCCACCACGGCGGCACGGCAGGCCGATCGAGAGCCCGGCCGGCCAGCACCGCCCCACCGATAAGACCCCGACACGGTCGCTCACAACAGGCCGGCATCAAACCGGCCGGGCACAACGGAGTTTAAGCAATGAAGCATAGAGTTCTGGCCGGGCTAGCCATAGCCGGCGCCCTCAGTCTCGGAATCGCCGCTTGCGGCAGCAGTGGCAGCAGCGGCAGCGGGAGCAGCGGCAGCGTCAAGATGGGCAAGACGCTGGTCGTCGAGAGCACCCCGCTCTCCCCGATGACCGACACGTTCAACCCGTTCTCACTGACCTCGACCGGCTACCTGACCAACGCGGTCTCGCTGTACAACGAGCCGCTGTTCATCTTCAACACGCTCAATTCCGCCCAGGCGCCGATCCCCATGCTGGCCACTGGGTACTCGTGGTCGAACGCCGGCAAGACGCTGACGCTGACCATCCGGTCCGGAGTCAAGTGGAACGACGGCAAGCCGTTCAGCGCCAGCGACGTGGCCTACACGTTCAACTTGCTGAAGAGCAACCCGAAGCTGTACACCTCGGGCGCACCGATCGTGACCAGCGCCTCGGCGCCCAGCGCGACCAGCGCGGTGCTCAACTTCGCGAAGCCGGAGTACGCGAACCTGTTCCTGATCGGGCAGGTGTACATCGTCCCGGAGCACGTCTGGTCCAAGGTGGGCGACCCGGCCACCTACTCGGACCCCAGCCCGGTCGGCACCGGCCCGTTCATGCTGGACAAGTTCTCGCCGCAGGGTTACACGCTCAAGCCGAACCCGCACTACTGGCAGAAGTCCAAGGTGCACGAGCCGGAAATCGACTTCCCGGCCTACAACACCAACGCCAACCTGGTGCCTCCGGTGGCCAGCGGCTCGATCGACTTCGCCGGCAACTACGTGGCCAACATCCAGTCCAACTACCTGGCCAAGAGCCCGGAGAACCACACCTGGACGAACAGCGCGCCGTACTTCAGCGCCAACAACGTGGTCAGCCTGTTCCTGAACACCACCAAGGCCCCGCTGAATGACCCGGCGGTGCGCCAGGCAATCAGCTACGGGATCGACCGGTCCCAGCTCAACGTGCAGGGCGAGACCGGCTACGAGCCGCCGGTCACCAGCACCAGCGGGCTGCTGCTGCCCAACCACCAGTCCTACCTGGACCCGTCGCTGGCCAATAACCTCCCGGCCACCGGCGACAAGGCCAAGGTCAGCTCCATCCTCACGGCTGATGGCTGGAAGATGTCCGGCGGCAAGTGGACCAAGAACGGGCAGCACATCACGTTCTCGATCTCTGACCCGATCCCGTACAGCGACTACTACACCGACTCCCAGCTGATCAGCCACCAGCTCACCGCGCTGGGCATGAACGTGACCCCGAACGGCATCGGCAACGCGACCACATGGGCCGGTGATGTCGCCAACGGCACGTTCGACGCGACCATCCACTGGAGCAACCAGGGCCCGAACCCGTACTTCATCTACGACAACTGGATGGACAGCTCGACGACCGCACCGATCGGCAAGCCCGCCGCCGGCGACTACGGCCGCTTCAACAACGCGCAGGCCCAGGCCGCGCTGGCCCAGTTCGCCGGCTCCGGCAGCCCGGCCGCGCAGAAGGCGGCCATCACCAAGCTGGAGCAGATCATGACCACCCAGGTGCCAGTGGTGCCGCTGCTCAACGGCGGAGCCTGGGCTGAGGTCTCCACCCGGGACTACACGGGCTGGCCGACGGCCAGCAACCCGTACATGAACCCGGTGCCGAACACCCCGTACATCGAGGACACCATCCTGCATCTCACGCCGAAGTCCTGAGCGCGGACCCGACGCAAGGACCTTGATGACAACGTCTACAGAGGCGACGGAGGAGCGCAGCCGGGTGGCTGCGCTCCCCGTCGGGGACAAGGTGCGCCTGCTGACCGGTGCGGACAGCTGGCGCACCTACGGTGCCCCCATGCTCGGGCTCCGTCCGATCGTCATGTCGGACGGCCCGGCCGGGATACGGGGCGTGACCAAAGATGACCGGAATCCATCGGCCAGTGTGCCCTGCCCGTCCGCCCTCGGCGCCACCTGGGACAGCGAGCTCGTCCGCGAGCTCGCGGCCGCCCTCGGCGCCGAGGCGCGGGGCAAGGGCATCGACATCGTGCTGGCCCCGACCATGAACCTGATGCGGACCCCGCTCGGCGGCCGCGGCTTCGAGTGCTTCTCCGAGGACCCGGTGCTGTCCGCCCGGCTGGCGGTCGGCTACGTGACCGGGCTGCAGTCGGCCGGGGTCGGCGCCGCGATCAAGCACTTCGTGGGCAACGACTCGGAGACCGAGCGGTGGACCTACGACGCGCGGATCGCCGAGGCGGTGCTCCGCGAGCTGTACCTGGTGCCGTTCGAGGCCAGCGTCCGCGAGGCGGGCGCGGTCATGGTGATGGCCGCGTACAACGCGGTCAACGGGGCCAGGATGACCGAGCACGAGCGGCTGCTGCGCGGCGTGCTCAAGGGCGAGTGGGGCTTCACCGGCGCGATCGTCTCGGACTGGGACGCCTGCCGGAGTGTGGTACCCACCGCGCTGGCCGGGCTGGACCTGGCCATGCCCGGGCCGGACAGCCCGTGGGTCACCGGCCTGGCCGACGCGGTCCGGTCCGGCCAGGTGCCCGAGGACGTCCTCGACGAGCAGGTGCTCCGGCTGCTGGAGGTGGCCCGCCGGGTGGGTGCACTCAGCCCGCCGGACGGCCAGTCACCGGACGGCCAGTCACCGGACGGACGGCCGCCGCCCAGGCCGGCCATGGCCGACCGGGGGCTGCTGCGCCGCACCGCAGCAGCCTCGTTCGTGCTGCTCCGCAACGAGCAGGGCGCACTGCCCTTCGACCCGGCCGGCATCGGCAGCATCGCGCTGATCGGGCCGAACGCCGTGCACCCGGTCATCCAGGGCGGCGGCAGCGCGGCCGTCCACCCGGCGGCCATCTCCGCCCCGGACGAGGCGCTGCGCGCGGCCCTGGCGGGCCAGGCCACGGTCACCGTCACGCCGGGCTGTCACACCTGGGAGACCGTGCCGGAGCCACCGGTCCGGTCGCTGACCGACCCGGTGACCGGTGAGCCGGGCGTCCGGCTGGAGTTCCGCGCGGCGGACGGCCGCCTGCTCGGCGCCGAGCACCGCAACACCACCGTGTTCGCCTGGTGGGGTGACGGCCTGCCGGACGGCATCGGCTGGGGCGAGGACGGCACCATCTCGCTGCTGACCAGCTACCGCCCGGAGACATCCGGGCCGCACATGGTCGGCGCGGCCGGGGTGGGCCGGCTCACCCTGACCGTGGACGCCGTGCTGGCCGCCGCCGGTGACACCCCCGTCCCGGCGGACCCGGTGGAGACGATGACCCGGCCGGGTGAGGTGACCGGCGCGGTCGAGCTGACCGCCGGGCAGCCTGCCCAGGTCAGGCTGGACTTCCTGCCGTCGGCACTGGCCGAGGGCCCGCTCGCGGTCCGGCTCGGCATCGTGGCCGCGCCGGACGAGGAGGCGGCCCTGGACCAGGCGGTCCAGGCGGCCGCGGCGGCCGCGGCAGCGGTCGTCGTGGTCGGCTCCGCGGAAACCACCGAGAGCGAGGGGTTCGACCGGGACACGCTGCGGCTGCCCGGCCGGCAGGACGAGCTGATCGAGCGGGTCAGCGCGGTCAACCCGCGGACGGTGGTGGTGGTGAACGCCGGCATGCCGGTGCTCATGCCGTGGGCCAGCCAGGTCGCCGCGGTGCTCTACGCCTGGCTGCCTGGCCAGGCCATGGGCGAGGCCCTGGCCGACGTGCTGCTCGGCCGGGCCGAACCGGGCGGGCGGCTGCCGGTGAGTATGCCGGCCCGGGAGTCCGACGCCCCGGTGCTGCACGCCGGGCCCGAGGACGGCTGCCTCAGCTATGACGAGGGACTGCTCGTCGGGTACCGCGGCTACGACGCGGCCGGCACCAGCCCGCTGTTCGCGTTCGGTCATGGGCTCGGCTACACGAGCTGGGCCTATGAGTCGCTGACCGCGGGCCAGGACGGCCTGCGGGCCGGCGCCGACCGCACCGTCGAGGTCACGGTGCGCAACACCGGGACGAGAGAGGGGCGCGAGGTGGTGCAGGCCTATGTGGCCGGGCCCGCCCTCGGCCCGGGCCGCCCGGTCCGGGTACTCGGCGCCTTCGGCACGGTGACCGCCGCGCCGGGTGCGGCGGCGACGGTCACGCTGACCCTGCCGGCCCGCGTGTTCGCCCGCTACGACGAGCACGCAGGCCGCTGGGACTGGCCGCCCGGCCAGTTCACCATCGCGGTCGGCCGCTCCTCCCGCGACCTGCGCCTGACCACCTCGGTCAGCGCAGGCTGACAAACTGCTGGTCCGGGCGGGATGCCTCCCCGCCCGGACCAGCCACCAGCCCCCCGGGCTAATAGCCCGGCGGCGGGGCGACCAGCTCCACCTCGTAGCCGTCCGAGTCTTCCAGGTACGCGGCGTAGTGCTCCTCCCCGCCCGCGTACGGGTGCCGGTCGGCGAACATCAGCCGCCAGCCGTGCAGCAGCGCCTCCCCCACCATCCGGTCCACGGTGGCCCGGTCGGTTACGTGAAACGCCAGGTGGTTAAGCCCTGGTCGGCACCGGTCGTGGCGGAACGCGCTGCGTGCCGGGGACTGCTCCAGCACGATGTACATATCCCCCGTCCGGAAACTGCATCCTTCGGGCCACTGCTGGTAGAGCTCGTAACCCAGCGCACCCAGCAGCCAGCCCCAGGTGTGCTCGGCCCGGCTCAGGTCGGGCACCCACAGCTCAAGGTGGTGCAGTGTACCCATGACGACCGGCCTCATGGCCGACACTATGCCGCAATCCGGACATCCAGTGCGGGTTACTTCTGAGTCAGTCAGGCAGATTCTCCAGCCGCTGCTGCAGCCGGTTCATGCCGGCCAGCCAGCGGCCGGGGTCATCGGCCCGGTGCGCGTACATCTCCGCGACCTCCGGATGCGGCAGGATCAGGAACCGGCCGTCGGCGATGCCCTCGATCACCGCGCCGGCCACCTCCTCCGGGCTGATCGCCGAATCGGCCAGCACCGCCTGGCCGGCCGGGCCGGCCTGCTCCAGCATGGGGGTGCGCACCCCCATCGGGCACAGCGCCTGCACGGTGATGCCGCGATGCGCGTAGCTGGCCGCCATCCACTCGGCGAAGCCGAGCGCGGCGTGCTTGGTCACCGAGTAGGGCGCCGAGCCGAGCATGGTGAGCAGGCCGGCCGCGGACACGGTACAGATCAGGTGGCCGCGGCCGCGTTCCAGCCACGGCCCGGTGAGCAGCCGGGCCGCCCGGACGTGCGCCATCACGTTGACCTGCCAGCAGGCGTCCCAGACCGCCTCGGCCGCCTCCGGGCCGCCTTCCGGGCCGATCCCGGCGTTGGCGCAGAACAGGTCGATGCCGTCGAGCATGTCGGCCGCGCCCTCGATCAGCGAGGCCACACCGTCTTCGCTGGCCGCGTCCCCGGGCAGCGCCTCGCCGCCGATCGAGCCGGCCACCCGCTGCGCGGCCGCCGCGTCCAGGTCGTTCACCACCACCCGGGCACCTTCGGCGGCGAACCGGCGGGCCAGCGCGGCCCCGATCCCGCTGCCCGCGCCGGTGATCACCACCCCGGCGCCGTCCACCGACCTCATGCCGCGCCGGGGCCGGACTGTCCAGCCCCGGACTGGCCAGCAGAGGGCAGCCCGGCCAGGCTGGCCAGCGTGCCGCGGTGCCAGTCGGGGGTGCCGAACCCGGTCGACGCGCTCTTGGCCCGCTTCAGGTACAGGTGCGCCGGGTGCTCCCAGGTGAACCCGATGCCGCCGTGCAGCTGCACGCACTCCTGGGCGGCCAGGGTGGCCGCGTCGCCGCAGGCCGCCTTGGCCAGCGCCACCGCCACCGGCGTGTCCGGGTCGTCCTCGGCCAGGCAGGCCGCCGCGTACCGGGCCGCGGCACGGGCCTGCAGCACCGCCACCCACAGATCGGCCAGCCGGTGCTTGAGCGCCTGGAACGAGCCGACCGGCCGGGCGAACTGGTACCGCTCCTTGACGTAGCTGACCGTGATCTCCAGGCATTTCTCGGCCAGCCCGAGCTGCTCGGACGCCAGCATCGCGGCCCCCGCGGCCAGCGCCGCCCGCACCGCCGCCGCCGCGTCCGGGCCCGCCGCCACCGGCCGGGCCGGCGCGCTGTCCAGGGCCAGGTCGGCGAGCTGCCGGGTCTGGTCCAGCGACACCACCGGCGTGATGGCCAGCCCGGGCGCGCCGGCCTGCACCGCGTACAGCCCGGCGGGCACCCCGTCGGCGGGGACCAGCAGCACATCGGCGGGCAGCGCGTCCGCTACCCCGGTGATCGCCCCGGTCAGCCGGACCTGGCCGTCATGGTCACCGGGCTGCGGCGGCGTCACCCGCACGCCGCCGGGCAGCTCACCGGCGGGACGGCTGGCAAACGGCCGGCTAGCAAACGGCACGGCCAGCGCGACGGTCAGCGTCCCGGCGGCCAGCCCGGCCAGCAGCTCCGGGTCCGGCGCGGCCAGCAGCGCCGTGGTGGCCACCACCGCGCTGCCCAGGTAGGGCACGGGGGCGGCCGCGCGGCCGGTCTCCTCGGCGACCACGGCCGCCTCCCGGAAGCTGGCCCCGGCCCCGCCGTGGGCCTCCGGGATGAGCAGCCCGGCGCAGCCGACCTCGGCGGCCAGCACCCGCCACAGCCCGGTGTCGTACGTCTCGCTGGTCTCGGTCCGGGCCAGCACCGCGGGCCAGTCGGCCCGCTCGGCCAGCAGTGTCCGGACCGCGTCCCGCAGGTCCTGCTCGTCCGCGCTGTACAGCAGGTCCGGGATCGGCCCGCCCCGCGCACGCTGCCCCGTGGTGGCAGGTTCCGCTGTGGTGCTCATCGGGGCAGGTCCTTCCACGGGATCTTGGTATCGGTGCGCGGCTCGGCAGGCAGGCCGAGCACCCGCTCCGCGATGATGTTCCGCAGGATCTCCGACGTGCCGCCCTCGATCGAGTTGCCCCGCGAGCGCAGGTAGCGGTAGCCCACCTCACGTCCGTAGAAGTCGACCGCGCCGGAGCGGCGCATTGTCCAGTCGTCGTAGCGCAGCCCGTCCGCCCCGGCCAGCTCAACCTCGAACGCGCTGATCTCCTGGTTGAGCCGGGCGAACACGATCTTGGCCGCGGATCCCTCCGGGCCGGGCTGGCCCGCGGCCAGCGACTGCCGGAACCTGGCCGAGGCCAGCCGGGCCACCTCGGCGTCGGCCCACAGCCGGAGCATCCGGTCGTGCAGCCCGGGGGTGCGCCGCTCCGGGTGATCCCGCCAGTCCCGCGCCGCCGGGCCGATCATCCCGCCTTCCCGGGGCAGTGCGGTGCCGCCGATGGACACCCGCTCGTTCATCAGCGTGGCCTGGGCTACCCGCCAGCCCGCGCCCACGTCGCCGATCCGGTCCACGTCGCGGACCACCGCGCCGTCCAGGAACACCTCGTTGAACTCGGCTTCCCCGGTGAGCTGGCGCAGCGGCCGGACCTCCACCCCGGGCTGGGTCATGTCGCAGCCGAAGTAGGTCAGCCCGGCGTGCTTGGGCACGTCCGGGTCGGTGCGCGCGAGCAGCAGGCCCCACTGCGCGTGATGCGCCACCGACGTCCACACCTTCTGCCCGGTGACCATCCACTGCCCGCCGTCCGGCCCGTCCTGGTGCACCGCGCGGGTGGCCAGGCCGGCCAGGTCGGAGCCCGCGCCCGGCTCGCTGAACAGCTGGCACCAGATCTCCTCCGCGGTCCAGAGTGGCCGCAGCCAGCGCGCTTTCTGTTCTTCATTACCGAACGCCAGAATCGTGGGCGCGGCCATCCCGAGCCCGATCGGGTTGCGCTCGGGCTGGTTGGCCGGTGCGCCCGCGGCAGCGAACTCGGCGTCCAGCACGCCCTGGAGCCCGCGGGGCAGCCCTTGCCCGCCCAGGCCCGGTGGGTAGTGCACGGCGGCCAGCCCGGCGTCGAACCGGGCCCGGAGGAAGTCCAGCTGAGGCAGGCTGGCCGGGTCGTGGGTGGCCAGGAAGTCCCGGACCTGCTGGCGCAGCCCGTCCGCGCTGACGGGACTCGCATCGATGGTCCCGGTCAACAGAGCGGCCCGCCTGCCACGTAGATGACCTGGCCGGAGACGAACCCGGCGCCCTCGCTGGCCAGGAACGAGATGACGTTCGCCACGTCGTCGGGCTGGCCCACCCGGCGCACCGGGGTGTTGGCCGCGGCCGCCGCCATGAAGTCCTCGAAGCTCATCTTGACCCGGGCGGCGGTGGCCGCGGTCATGTCGGTGGCGATGAACCCGGGCGCGACCGCGTTAGCGGTGATGCCGAACGGGCCGAGTTCGATGGCCAGCGTCTTGGTGAAGCCCTGCAGGCCGGCCTTGGCCGCGGAGTAGTTGGCCTGGCCGCGATTGCCCAGCGCGGAACTGGACGACAGGTTGACGATCCGGCCGTAGTGCTGGTCCACCATGTGCTTCTGGGCCGCCCGGCTCATCAGGAACGAGCCGCGCAGGTGCACCCCCAGGACCATGTCCCAGTCGTCGTCGGACATCTTGAACAGCAGGTTGTCCCGCAGGATCCCGGCGTTGTTGACCAGCACCGTGGGCGGGCCGAGTTCCGCGACGACGGTCTCCACCGCACCGGCCACCTGGTCGGCCTCGCTGACGTCGGCGCCGACCGGGATCGCCCGGCCGCCGGCCGACACGATCGCGTCCACGGTGCCCTTGCACGCGTCGGCGTCCAGGTCCAGGACGGCGACGGCCATCCCGTCCGCGGCGAGCCGGCGGGCGGCGGCGGCCCCGATGCCGCGCGCGGCACCGGTGACGATGGCGACCCGTGACTGGCTGTCTGGCATATCAGTTATCTCCTTGCTTGTTTTGCGCCTCCGGGGGCGCTGGGACGCGCGCCCCCTTCGGCGCGGGATCAGCCGGTGGTCTCGCTGGCCACCCGGTAGCGGCGCAGTTCCCGCCGGGCCAGGGAACGCTTGTGCACCTCGTCGGGGCCGTCCGCGAACCGCAGCGAGCGGGCGCTGGCCCACAGCGCGGCCAGCGGGAAGTCCTGGCTGACCCCGGCGGCACCGTGCGCGGTGATCGCCTTGTCGATCACCCACTCCGCCATCGCCGGGGTGACGATCTTGATGGCCTGGATCTCGCTGTGCGCGCCCTTGTTGCCCACTGTGTCCATCAGCCAGGCGGTCTTGAGCACCAGCAGCCGGGCCTGCTCGATGCGCACCCGGGACTCGGCGATCCACTCCTGGATCACGCCCTGGTCGGCCAGCGGCGCGCCCCACGCCACCCGGCTGGTCACCCGCTGGCACATCAGCTCGAGGGCCCGCTCGGCCGCGCCGATCAGCCGCATGCAGTGATGGATCCGGCCCGGGCCGAGCCGGGCCTGCGCGATCGCGAAACCATCACCTTCCCCGGCGATCAGGTTGGCCGCGGGCACCCGCACGTCGCGGAACTCCACTTCGGCGTGCCCACCGTGCGGCGCGTCGTCGTAGCCGAACACCATCATCCCGCGCTTGACGGTGACCCCCGGGGTGTCCCGCGGCACCAGGATCATCGACTGCTGGCGGTGCCGCTCCCCATCCCACGCGGTGCGGCCCATCACGATGAAGATCTCGCAGCCCGGGTTCATCGCCCCGGACGACCACCACTTGCGGCCATTGATCACGTACTCGTCGCCGGACCGCTCGATCCGGGTGGTGATGTTAGTCGCGTCCGACGAGGCCACATCCGGCTCGGTCATGCAGAACGCCGACCTGATCTGGCCGTCCAGCAGCGGGCGGAGCCACCGGTCACGCTGCGCCTGGGTGCCGAACTCGGCCAGCACTTCCATGTTGCCGGTGTCCGGGGCGGCACAGTTGAGCGCCTCCGGGGCCAGCGCCGGGCTGCGCCCGGTGATCTCGGCCAGCGGCGCGTACTGCAGGTTGGTCAGCCCGGCGCCCTCCGGATGGTGCGTCAGGAACAGGTTCCACAGCCCGCGGCCGCGGGCCTCCGACTTCAGGTCGGCGATAATCTCCGGCCGCTGCCACGGCCAGCCGGCCGCGTGGTTCGCCTGCACCTGCGCGGCGAACACCGGCTCCGCCGGGTACACGCACTCATCCATGAACGTCAGGAGGCGTTTGCGGAACTCCTCCGTGCTGGTGTCGTAGCCGAAGTCCATTCGCCCTCCCGAGCGGTCCGACCTCGACTCTAGCGACTGGCCGGCCGGCAAGCTACTGGCCGGTACCCCGTTTGCTGATCTGGCGGAACACGTAAACGCCGTTGTCCAGGAAGATCTGCTGGTACCTGGCCCCGGGGTGGCGCTGCTCGACGAACGCGAGCGGGTCGGCGGGCTCCGGGCTCCAGCCACTGTTGGTGCTGTCGAACACGATGTACCGCGGCGCCGGGTTGCCGCCCGTGCCGATCCAGTAGGTGTCGTCCCGGGCGGCCAGCGGCGCCACCATGGTCAGCGTGGCCTCCACCGTGGTCCCGGCGGGCACCCGGGCCAGCGCGGCGTCCTCCGCCTGGACGTGCAGGCCGATCTGGTACGTCGCCGGCTGCCACACCCCGCTGAGCGGGAACTTGGGCAGGATGGCCAGGGCCAGGCCCAGCATCACCGCGGGCGCGGCCCAGCGTGTGGCTACGGACAACCAGCGCTCTCGGCGGCTGTGCGCGGACCCCGGCCCGGACGCGGTGGCTTGCCGCCGCTCGGCGCGGAGCGACGATCGGGGGCCGGGGGCTCCGGGGGTAGACCCCCGGGGAAGCAGAGCGGGGGGTCGCCCCCCCGGGCTAACACGGGACAGCGCGTCCACCGCGGCCAGGAACACGATCGGCATCACGGTCGCGTTGTAGTGGAACCCGTCGCCCCAGTACATGTTGTTGGTTGACACGAAGCGCAGCAGCAGGCTGGGCAGGGCGATGAGGCCGAGCGGGGAGCCCAGGGCCAGGAACCCGACCGGCAGCAGGATGAGCAGCGTGGTGCGCAGCTTGACCAGCCAGGACGCGCCGAGCTGGCTGAGCACCGCGCCCGGCGCGGCGTGCCCGCCCGGGCTGACCGCGCCGCCGTCGGTCCAGTACGGGTAGACGTGCGCGATGTTGAAGTGCGGGATGATCACGATGATGGCCAGCGCGGACCAGAAGATACCCCAGCAGATCAGCAGCAGCCCGCCCCGGAACGCCTCGCCACGGTCGGTGCCCGGCTCGGCGCGGCGGCGGACGCTGCTCAGCATCAGCACGAGGCCCAGCGCGGCGACGGTGAAGCCCTGATCCTCCTTGACGAAGACCAGCGGCAGCGCCCACAGCACGGCGGCCCGGGTCCGGCCGCGCAGCAGCGCGGACAGCGAAAAGGCCAGCAGTGGGACGGCGAACGCGATCTCGTGGAAGTCGAAATCGATCATCTGCGCCAGGCCCCAGGACAGGCCGTAGGCGGCACCGATCATCCGCCCCGCCGCGGTGCCCAGCCGGGCCTCCGCCGCCCGGCTCACCGGGATCACCGACACCGCGGTCAGGAAGGCCTGCACCACCAGCAGGGTGACCGGGCTCGGGAAGATCAGGAACAGCGGGGCGATCAGCCCGACGATCGGCTGGAAGTGGTCGCCGAACAGGTTGAAGCCGGCACCGTGGATGTTCACCACCGGCGCGTGCAGGTGCGCCAGCTGCTTGACGTACTCGGTGAAGATGCCCAGGTCCCAGGAGCCGGGGTCGAGCCGCAGGTAGCGGGACACCGAGATGATCGTGTAGCCGGCGAAAACAACCAGCGCGATCAGCCACGGCACCCAGTCCGGCCGGCTGACGTCGGCGGGGCGCGCGCCAGCAGCCGCGGGCGCGGCCACTCCCATTTCCGGCCCGACGGCACGTGGTGATGGCTCAGGCTGACTGCCGCTGGTCGTGACCATGCCTTGCTAGCGGACTCCCCTCCGGCTAAGCCGCCCTACGGCCTGCTCGAAGCCTAACCTGCCCGCCCGCCGCCCGATGAAAGCTTCACGCCGGGCAGAGCAGATGCTCAGGTCAGCAGCAGGCGGCCGATCCGGCGGCCCGCCACCAGCAGCCCGGCCACGCCGAGCACGGCCAGGTACAGGACGTGCCAGAGCAGGCCGGGGCTGACCAGGCCCAGGGTGAGGCCGCGCAGCAGGGCCACGCTCTGGTACAGCGGGGTGACCTCGACCACGTACTGGATCCCCCGCGGGTACACGCTGAGCGGGTAGAACGTGGTCGAGAACAGGAACATCGGCAGCGTGGCCAGCTGGATGAACTCGAAGTCCTGCCAGCTCCGCATGTAGGTGGTGCAGGCCATGCCGGCCGCGGCGAAGGCGAACCCGGTGAGCACCGCGGCGGGCAGCGCGGCCAGCGCCCACCACGACTGGACCAGCCCCATGGCTGCCATCACGATCAGGAACGCGACCGCGTACAGCGCACCGCGCAGCAGCGCCCAGCTGATCTCGCCGAGAGCCACGTCGCCGGACCGCATTGGGGTGGCCAGCGCCGCGTCGTAGAGCTTCTCGTACTTGAGCCGGAAGAACACGTTGAATGTGGAGTCGAACAGCGCCCCGTTCATCGACGCGCTGGCCAGCAGCGCGGGCGCGACGAACTCGGCGTAGCCGACCGCCTGGCCGCCGGGCAGGTGCAGCTGGCCGACCAGCTGGCCCAGGCCCACCCCGATGGACAGCAGGTAGAACAGCGGCTCGACCACCCCGGACACGAACACCAGCCAGGTGTGCCGGTAGACCAGCGCGTGCCGCTCGGCCAGGTACAGGCTGCCCCGCCCGCCCAGCGAGCCGCGGGCCCAGCCGCGCAGCGGCAGGACGCGCAGCGGGAGCCGCCGCGGGGCGGACGGCAGGCTAGACATGGAGCCGCCTAGACATAGAGCCGCCGAGTGTAGCTGCGGTTCCCGGCCCAGATCCCGGCGGCCAGCACCGCGACCAGGTAGCCGGTGTGCAGCAGCGCCCCGGGCAGCGTGGCGGTGCCCAGGCAGAGCGCACGGCACAGCGCCACCCCGTGCCACAGCGGGGTCAGGTAGGCGATGGGCCGGATCCACGCCGGCAGCTGGCTGACCGGGAAGAACGTGCCGGAGAACAGGAACAGCGGGATCACCCCGAACCGGTACACCACGGCCAGCGACGTGTCCCGGCTGCGGGTCACCGTCCACGCCTCGATCGGCGCGGTGAAGGCCAGCCCGGTGAGCACCGCGACCGGCAGCGCCGCGATGGCCAGCGGCGAGGTCAGCGCACCGAACGCCGCGGCCACGGCCAGGAACACGCTGCTCGTCATGATCAGCTTGAGCGTGACGAACAGCAGGTGGCCGTGGAACAGGTCGGCCGGCCGCAGCGGCGCGGCCACCGCCGCCTGGTAGGTCTTGCTCCACTTGACCGAGCCGTACACCGGGTAGGTGGACTCGCCGACCGCTGTGCCCATCGCGCTGGCCGCCAGCAGCCCAGGGGCCAGGAACACCAGGTAGCTGACCCCGCCCAGGTGGGCGGTGCCGTGCTTGTCCACCAGGGAGCCCAGGCCGAGGCCCATCGCGCCCAGGTAGAGCAGCGGGGTCAGCACGGTCGAGACGATCGAGCCGCGCCAGGTCCGCCGGTAGTCGGTCAGCCAGAAACGCAGCTGCCGGACGGCGAACGGCCACGCCGCGGGCCGGGCTGGGGCGGCCCGACCTGGGACGGTTTGCGCCGCAGCCATCAATCCTCCAGCCGGCGGCCGGTCAGCCGGAGGAACACGTCTTCCAGCGTGCTGCGCCGGACCAGCGAGGTCAGCGGTTCCAGGCCCAGGCTGCGTACCGCGCTCAGCGCGGCATCGCCGTCCTCGACGTAGAGCAGCACCCGGTCGGCCAGCACCTCGCGGCGCTGGGCCGGGACGCTGGCCAGCTTCTCGGCCGCGTTCTCGTGCACCGCCGGGTCGAACCGCAGCTCCAGCACCTCGGGCGTGGAGTACTCGTCGATCAGCTCACGGGGCGAGCCGCCGGCCGCGATCCGGCCCCGGTCCATGACCACCAGGCGGTCGCACAACTGCTCCGCCTCGTCCATGTAGTGCGTGGTCAGCACCAGCGTCACGCCCTGCTGCTTGAGCCGGAACAGCCGGTCCCAGACCACGTGCCTGGCCTGCGGGTCCAGGCCGGTGGTCGGCTCGTCCAGGAGCAGCACGTCCGGGTCGTTGATCAGCGACCGGGCGATGGTGAGCCGCCGTTTCAGCCCGCCGGACAGCGGCTCCACCCGGTCGTCCGCCCGGTCGGCGAGCTGCACGAAGTCCAGCAGCCGGGCCGACCGCTCCCGGATCACCGCCCGGGACAGCCCGAAGTACCGGCCATAGACCAGCAGGTTCTCCCGGACGGTGAGCTCCACGTCCAGGGTGTCCTCCTGGGGCACCACGCCGAGCCGGGCCCGGATGGCCGGCCCGTCGGCCACCGGATCCAGGCCGAAGATGGACAGCTCACCGGCGGTAGGCGGGGAGACGCACCCGATCATCCGCATAGTGGATGATTTGCCTGCGCCGTTCGGCCCGAGGAACCCGAATGCCTCCCCGCGGTGCAGCTCGAAGTCGATACCGTCCACCGCGGTGAAATTTCCGAACGCCTTGGTCAGCCGGTGAGCGCGGATGAGCGGGGTATCGGCAGGCACCCCAGCGACACTACCGGCGGGGTAGGACAATGCCGAACGAGTATTTTCCCAGGCCTTGACCCGGGAATATGGGGTCAGCGGCCACATGTACCCGGGGCTGCCGGTACTGTCACAGACAGCACATGGTGAGCCCCCGACAGGACCTGTGAGAGGAAGACGGCCCGGTGGGATTTGCTCGCAGCCTGTACGAGCGGTTCGCAGTCCTGATTCACGAAGCCGCCAAGTTCGGCGTCGTCGGCGCGATCGGCTTCGTGGTCAGCCTCGGCGGTGCCGATCTGCTGCACTTCAACCTGGGTGTCGGTAAGTACACCTCGGTCGTCATCGCGACCGTGCTGGCCACCATCGTCACGTTCATCGGCAACCGGTGGTGGGCGTTCCGGCACCGCGAGCGCACCAGCATGGGCCAGGAAACCGTCCTGTTCTTCGTGTTCAACGGGATCGGCCTGCTCATCCAGCTGGCCTGCGTGGCCATCGTGGTGGACGGCTTCAACCTGCAGGGCAGCAAGCTCTGGTACAACCTGGCCAACCTGGCCGGCATCGCGCTGGGCACGCTGTTCCGGTTCTGGTCCTACCGCAAGTGGGTGTGGAAGGCCGGCGGGCCGGAGGCGGCTGGTTTCCCGGCTGATGCCGAGCTGCCCACCCCCGGTGACTACCCGGGCCAGCCTGAGGCCAACGGGAACGGTGCCCAGCCGGGCAGCCCACTCCCGCACCGTGAGCCGCGGGACATGTTGACGCCACGGTCCGGCCGGTAGCGTTCAGCAAAATTGCCTGTTTAGCGAGTGCAGGCTTAGCGGGCGCAGGCCCGGCCGGAGCCGCCCACCAGATGCAGGCCCTGCGCGTAGGCACGCGCGGACTGGGCCGCGGTGATCTTGCCGGTGGCCACCAGCCGGCCGAGGACGTGTCCTTCCCGGGCCCGGCCCCGCGCGTAGTGTGCGATCGGGTCGTCCGCGGACGGGCCCTGCACCAGGCCGGCCAGCGTGGCCGCCTCAGGCAGGGTGAGCCCGGCGGGCGCCGTGCCGAAGTAGCCGCAGCTGGCCGCGGCCAGGCCGTAGTAGCCGTGCCCGAAGTAGGCGACATCGGCGTACATCCGGAGGATCTGCGCCTTGCTGTACGTCTGGTCCAGCTTGATGCCGAGCATCACCTGCTCGGCCTCGGTGGCCACCCCGCTGTCGCCCGGCGTGTAGAGCATCTTGGCCAGTTGCTGGTAGAGCGTGGCGCCGCCCTGCTCGGCGCCGTGGCCGGTGAGGGTGGCGGCGGCCACCCGGGCCACCGCGAACACGTCGATGCCGGGCTCGGAGTAGAACCGGTGGTCCTCGGTGGCGACCAGCGACTCGGCGAACAGCGACGGCACCCGCGGGCCCGGGTAGCGGGCGTGGTGCACCTGGTCGATGGCCCGGGCCAGGGCGGGGGCGTTCTGCACTGACGGGGTGGCCAGGTAGAGCAGGCCGAAGGCGGCGCCGCCGAGCAGGACCACGGCGGTCAGCAGGGCCACCAGCCAGCGCAGCAGCCTGCGGCCGCGCCCTGGCCTGCGCCAGCGGGGCCGGTCCCAGTCATCCGGGCCGTAGTCGCCCGGGCCGTAGCCGCCGGCGCCGTCGTCCAGATACGGCGCGGTCTGCCGGTAGGGGTCGCCGGACGTGGCGCCGTAGGGCAGCGGCGCGGTCTGCGGGTCGTACCCCAGCCGCGGCGGGGCTGGGTCGCCCTCCCAGACGGGTCCCCGTGCTGTCATCCGCGTTGCTCCGTTTGGTCGAAGATCCCGCCGCCCCAAGATATGGCCGGACTTACCCAGTACGGCAACGAAAAACCATCAGCCTGAGTGCCAGCGAAGCCAGCTGGGACTACGCTACGTGCGGTTACAGATCACCTACAGAGGGTGACTCTCCAGGGGGGTTAGCGAATGCTTCGAGGATTCAGGCTGACGGCCGGGCTGGTGGCGGCCGGCGCGACGGCGTTCGCGCTGGCCGGGACGGTTCCGGCTGACGCGGCGACACGCTCGCACACCGTCTACGTCTCGCCGCACGGCGCGGCCGGTAACGCGGACCGGTCCTGCCGGACGGCCCGGTACCGCAGCATCAACCGGGCCATCGCGGCCGTGCCGCGCGGCGGCACAGTGATCGTCTGCCGGGGCCGGTACCGGGCCCAGGCGGTGATCACCAAGTCACTCGCGCTGATCGGGCGGCACGCGGTGATCAACGCCCAGGGCCAGAAGCCGATCAGCAAGAAGCTGCCCGGCAGCAGCGGCGTGGTCGTCTACCAGGCGCGGAACGTGGAGGTCAGCGGGTTCACCGTGGTCCACGCGGGCTTCGACGCCATCCTGGTGGCGCGCAGCCACCACGTCCTGGTCCAGCACAACCTGCTCATGCACAACGGGGACGTGGGCGTCGACTTCAACGGCACCACGGACTCGCTGGCCCGGCGGAACGTGTCCGAGTTCAACCAGGGCGGCGGGTTCCTCATCGCCGACGACCTCGGCGCCACCCATGGCAACGCGGTCACCTGGAACATCGCCCGGCGCAACCCGGGCGGCTGCGGGGTGATCGTGGCCGGGCACAGCACCGCGGGGGTGTGGGGCAACTACATCGCGCACAACGTGATCACGTTCAACGGGCTGGACCCCAAGTCCGCCGGGGCGGGCGTGGTCATCGCCACCGAGGTCAAGCACGAGCGGGTGTCCGGCAACGTGGTCATGGGCAACGTGATTCACGGCAACGGGCTGTCCGGGGTGACCATCCACGCGCACGAGCCGTTCCAGAACCTGAACGGCAACGAGATCGTCGGGAACGACATCGGCCGCAACAACCTGCTCGGTGACCCGATCGGGCTGGCCCCGCCGGTCAAGGCTCATCCGGACCGGCGGCACACCGGCATCCTGGTCGGCAGTTCGTCCCGGCTGCACGTGCTGATCCAGGGCAACTACATCCATAACAACCACTACGGCATCTACCTGAATGGCCGGATCCACGCCGTTATCCGGCAGAACCGGTTCCACCGGGTCCGGGTGCATGTAAAGGTCGCCTGACCGCTGGCTGGAGGCGGGGCGGGTCTGCGGCGGCTGGCCGCGGGCCGCCCCGCCTTTGTTTAGCGGCTGGCCCGCAGCGGGCATAGAGCGGGTGGCCTCCCTGGTTGTGCTGATTGGCGAAATGCCGGTCAACAGCCCAGATCGTTCACCTGGAGCGCCGCATGGAAGTCAAGGAACTCGGCCATCTGGTCCTGTACGTGCGCAACCTGGAAAACCGCTGTTGGTTCGACGAATCAACAACCGAAACGGGTCCGCTCGGCCCTCTCCGGAGGCCGGCTCTCGTCCCGTAGGACGCGATCGGAGGCCGAGTCGATAAACTCCCGACCTCCCGACGTCTGGCGATGCGACAGGGACGATTCCAGGACCGTTCGAGACTCCGACAAGTTTCTCCGCTCTCTGGGCAAATTGCACGCTATTAATTTTGTGAGCGGGGCCGACCGCGAGCCGAGAGTTGCGAGCCCCAGCAAATCAACGCCCTATCCGGGGGAGCCGGAGGGACGGGAGACAGGCCGACCGATCAGCCGAGAGAATCGATGAACCGCTTATGGTCCATCTTGGCCTGGACGCCCTCCGCCGACGTCGGGCCGATTTCTTCGACCTTCAAGGCGTCGGCCGCTTCCAGGATCGCCAGGGAGGCCCGGAGCCGGACGGATGGAGGGACGTCGGGGCCGGAGACCAGCTCCCGGAGAGTCGCCATTGCGTCGGAGGCCAGAGACCGGACGTCGGCCCGGAGCCGCTCCCTCCGAAATGACTTGGCCCGGTTCAACCCCGCGATGAACTCGGGATCATCTCGCAACCATTCGGCCACGGCCTCCGACTCGCAACCCGCCACGTCGGCCCCGTCGGACTCGGCCCCGGCCAAGACGTTGACGGCCCGGAGCCGGGAGGGAGACAGGCCGTTTCCGGTTCACTCACGACCGGGTCTCCGCCACGTTGACTTGATTCTTGGCGATGTTCACTTGGAGGGTTGGCAAGGCCAGCTTGCGGACTTGGGCCAACGTCCGGACCGCCGACAGGAATCGAGCATGGGCTTTGTCGATCTTGCGATGTTGGAGATCCGCTTGGGAGATGTTCCACCCGGACGCGTTGGCATAGGCGATTTCATACGAATGGACGATGAACCAACAGAGAGAGGCCCGCTCGGCCAGCAACCGCTCTATCGGTGTCGGATTAGGCCCCTCTAACTCCGCCTGTATCTCATCAAGTTTCTGGTCGATCGCCTCTTGGATGAGGACATTCTTTCCGGCCGCTTTCTTGATGATGTCTGACGGAACCAGAGGCCGGGGAGCCGTAAGCCTCCCGAGGACTCGCCCCGATCGCCATCGGCCAGCAACGCCCGGACCGCCGGGAGACAGCTCTTTCTCCCTTTGTCCGCTCGTTTGATCAGCGCGTCGATTTCCGCCTCCGAAGCCGGGGGTTTCCGCTTGGAGACGGCCGGGGGAGCCGGGGCTTGGGTAGCAACTTCGCTCATTTCCGTTTCCTCCGCCATTGGCCTTTGTGTTTGTGAAACCCGGCCTCAATCATCGCCGCGTCGGCCACGGCCTGGACTCCATCGAACCATTCCGAGACGGCCGTTTCCTCCGCGTCGGATTCTTCTCGTTCTTCCCGAGTTCCTCCCGCTCGGCCGCTCGTTCCACCCGCTCGAAAGCAACCATTTTGGCCATGAGAGTACCGGCCTCCCCGGCCCCGAAGTAGGTCGATTTGACTCGGCCTCCGTCCCGCTCCGACTTGTAATAGTATCGACGGCCGTTGATGGTTTTCCATCCCATTTTTACCCTACGCTCCTCTCCGGCTCCCCGCTCGTCCGTCAGGGACGCGCCTCGCTCGAGGGCTGTGGATCTTCATCACAATCGAAAGCCCTCATCCGCCGCGCTCTTGTAGAGCCTTCCACCCGCCCGGCACATTTCGGATTATCTCGTCCGACCGCGGGGGGATGGACGCGGCTCTCAAGATGTTTACAATACCAACCCATCGGACCAGAGGAAGACCCTCGATCGCCGCATCCGACAAACCGAGATGATCGGTTGGCACCGCCTACAGGGCGATATCGTGGGTCTATATCCAAGTAGCATTTTATTTCAAGGACGGTGTATGGCGACCATGATTGATACTATGGAGAATTTGGGCGCAAACGACTTCAGTTCTCTCTTTCGGGGGAGCCGACCGTAACGTTCGCATGCAAACGCCGACGTGCGCCCCACCGTTCCGAGGAAACGCCACTCTTCGAGCCGTACGCGGAGAATCTCCCACTCCAATCGGGTTATTACACGTTCGTCATCGACCAAAAGGGTAGGTTCCGCGTCAAATGGGGGAACACGAGTTCCCATGGCGATTCCATGGGGGGCTACCAAAAGGTTGCGGCGGCGGGGAACTTTCGGATTAGTCGCATCGGCAGGCTCGCTCAAGTTGAATTCACTAGTTATGATTATGGTATAATGTACCAGGGCCCCGACGACCGGGCTCTCGTTTATGCAATAGAGGCCTTTCTAGGGCATCCAGCCCTTGATGCGAGCGAACACGTTTTGTTCCGCTATTCAGTGCGGCGATACGAGTCCTATCGTTTAATTTGGTAAGCCGTGAGCCAGATTGAATAGTGAGGATATCCAAAGGTAACCAGGAGCTATTAGAATCCGAAGGATTGGACGATGGTCCGGAAATAGCTCTAAATTGCGGCACAGATCCGGCTGCCTCGTAGCTATTCGCCAACGAATACCGGAGAGCCTCTATTCAATACATGATGACCAACTAATTATAACAATTGAGGGAGGGAGACAGTGCGTCCGACTTTCGACCCGGCCCCCCCTACCCTCAGATTCTCGCCGGAGACCACCTAGAGTGCCACGTTTCGTAAGGATCAACTTCGTAATCGACCTTTCAGGTTTGGCTCATCATCGGCACCGCTGGCCATCATATTCTATCCGGGGGTGGCCCGGTGGGCGGGGCGGGCCACATACTTTTCAACGAGGAAGGAAAAGTCGCAGTCCATCTGAACTTTAGTGGGCACTACCGACCGCCGCTAACCTATTACTACGTGAGGTATGTCTTTCGCGCACTCGTGAGTCACCCGTTACTCGAAATTGACGTCCCATGCGAGAGTCTTGAGTCGGAACTTCGGTTTTGCCGACAGGTCAACAGTCATCCGGTTCCTTGCCGAGGACTTGTTGGCGGACGATGCAGAGGCTGAGGAGTCCCTCGAGAGAATTCTCGTGTGAAATAGAGGGGGGCTCAGAGTCATTACCCTTCGCTGCCTCTAGCTCGCCCCTTTGGTTGCCGACCCGATCCGGTTCCGACGTCCAGGATTGTAACGATCCGGAGACCGGCCTGGCGTCCGACCGACGGAGACCAACCCGGCCCGCTCCAACTCATCCAGGCCCCGGGAGGCCGAGAACCGGGAGAGGCCGAACTCGGCCCAACCGTCCAACGCCAGCTCGAAATCGGCCGATCGGCTCCAACCCGCCAAGAGCCAACAGACCGACGCAACTTGGAGAGACCTCCCCGGGAGCCGGGAGGCCGGGAGCCACCAGCTCCAAGGGATCGGCCCGTACAACGGCCGACGCTTCGGCCCGGCCTCCGGCTCCGGGAGATCCAAGACGGAGACCGCCAGCTTGCAACCCGGCTCCCGTTCCACGGCCAGCAACCCGGCCAGCTCGGCCGAATGGAGGCCGCGTCGGGCCGACTCGGCTGGTGATCCGCAACCCGTTGGCGATGGCGTCCAGGCCCCAACGGTTTTCCGATCGGAATCGGCAACAGAGAAACCGATAGGCCATAGCAACCCGGAGACCCGCCCCGGGGAGCCGACAGGCCGATGCGATCCAGGCATGAGGGACCGGCCCCTTGATGAACGGGTCTCCCGGGCCGATGCCGGGGAGGCCGTCTCCGAGTCTCGAGATTTCCAACCCTGTCGGCCGGGAGCCGGAGCCGATCCAAATCCCAAACGTCGGCCCCAAGAGGGAGGGTTGGCTCCGTCATATTCTTTCAGAGACCAGAAGAAGATAAGAGTTAGACAGGGGGGACAATTCCGCACGGGTCCCCGGACAATTCCGCACGGGTTCATCCGGCCCGACCAACGCCAGCAACGCCTCCGACGTGCGATCAGCAACCCTGAGCAAACGGGCCGAATCCACCACGTCGAGCTTATTGGGATATCAAGGCCGTCGGTCCGGTCAGAAGTCAGACCCTCGAGCGTCAGGGTTCGCGAATAGCCGAGAACAGAGTGTTGCCGTCCTTATCGCGTAACTTAAGCTGCGGCTCTCCGTCAGAAAGTGCCATGAATGCCTTCACGTCTAGCTTGCCGTTTTTCTTTCCGTAGAGAGCCAGGAACGGCTCCCCTTTGCCGTTTGTGCCTAAAGACGCCTTTAATTCCCTATCGGGTGAGAAAACGTTGAACCCAACACCATTCGAGTCGTTCACGAGTATTGATGCTCTGCGTTCGCCGTTATCGCCAGTAAGAAAAACGCCTTTGCCTCCACGGTGTCATTTGGTCCGGCCGCGATCCCAATCACCAACAAGACGGAAACGCCGATCAGTACCGCCAAAAAACGCCGCTGCCAGCGCAGTTCAGTGTTCGAGCCTCGAACGCGATTCGCCAATTCGTGGGTAATTCGATTGAGGCCGATCATCCCGGAACCCCGCGTTTGTTGACTAGCATCGTTGGGAGGGAAGAAACTGGAACACACCCATTAACTGCGAGTCTCAGTCGTGCCGCAAGGGTGGTGACCCAGGCAATCGCCGGGAATGGTCGTTACCAACAAGCACTCGCCCAATCGACATGGCCACGCATCTCCCCGGTTTCCTCGTCGAACGTTGCCGGGATCGGCCGGCGTCGTCTGCCCAACTCGGCCTCGTCGGAAGCAACGCCATCACTCGGCCCCAAAACTCTCGGCCCCGACCATCCATGTACCGATCGGGCCAACGGACAATGTTGGCGTCGGACCGGAGCCGGAAACCGTCCAGGACAACGGCCGACGCCTCCGCCATCGCCTCTTGCGTCCGGGCCACGATCTCTTCAATCGCGTCGGCCGGACCCTCGACCATCAAGGCGTCATGAACCGGGGCCACGACGTTGACGCCTCTCTCCGTCGCCAGACAACACGCCAACCGCATCATCTCGGCCCCGTTGGCCTGGCATGGGAAATTCCGGAGTGACCGCGGATTGGCGTCGGGGCCAACCCGGACCGTCCAACCGAATACGGTATGGAGCCGATTCAAGAGCATCGCATGGGACTCGGCCCCGTCCGACCATCGCCAGAATGCCGGATAGGTCTCCCGATGGAGTCGGAGCAATTCCCGACCATAGGCCGTCGGTTTGCCGATCCTCCGGGCCAACGCCTCCGGCCCCATGCCGTACTGGACGCCTAGAACGCATGCCTTGAATAGCTCCCGTTCGGCCGCGTGAGTTCTCTTGGTTCCGTCGGGAGGAATCCGACCGGCTTGCTTGCCGAACGCGAGATACGGGTCTCCCGATTGGTAGGCTTCCATCATCGCCGCGATCGCCGGAGAGGGAGGCCGCGATCCCGAACTCTTGTTGGCTCCAATCGACGTAGGCCACGGCCCGACCCGGCTCCGGCTTGATGAGGCCCCGGAGCCACGTTGACGGCCCGAAGATGAACCGGGAGTTGGAGGGTTGGTTCCGGCCCGTCTTGGCCCGGAACGGACTCAAGCAGCGCACGGTTCCGACCGTCGGACCCGACCGCCAAATCCGAGAGCCGGAGTTGGGAGAGGGAGTACCGGAGCTCTCGCATCAAGGCCACGTCGGGATGAGACCGGGCCATTTCCCGGAACGTGTCATCGTCCAACGCCAGCTCCCCGGACTCCAACCGGGGCCACGGAATCCCCGACTCGGGCCAACCATCCGGCCCAACGCTCGGCCTTGAACGTCCGGCCGTCAAACACGCCGAACCGGGAGTCAACCTCTCGGATGAGTCGATCTTGAATCGTCTCCCAACCGGCCCGGAGCCGGGAGAGGGTCTCCGATGTCGATCGGGACTCCGGCCCACTCCATCCGGGCCACGGCCCCCATGTATCGGCCCCGGCATGCCACGGCCCGGGGGAGATCCAGCTCCGGCTCCATCGCCGGGAGCAACTTGGCCAACGCCAGGACGTCAGTTTCGCAATAGGCCAGCAACGCCTCCCGTTCGGCCGACGTCCAGGGACCGCCGCGGGAGGCCAGCTCTTGCATGGCTTTTTTCTCGGCCCCGTCCATCGCGTCCAGGCCGTGATACGTCAACGCCCCCAAGAGGCCGAATCCGTTGGGCGGAGAGAGGCCGTTGAGTCGGTTCCGGAATTCGACGTAGAGATCCAGGACCCGGGCCGGGAGAGGCCAACCCAAAGCGAGATGACAACCCAGCTCGGCCGATGCGAAGTAGGCGACAAACAACGAGTCGGGGCCGATCGGATAGGGAGGCATCCGACGGCCCCGGAGATCATCTTGCCACAACCGGAGGGTCCGGCCTGATCGGAATTCCCGGGCCACCAGACAAACGGGAGTTGGCCGTTCGCCTGGCGGGGCCGAGAACTCAAAATCGACCAACCAAACCTCCCGGTAGGCGTCCAGGCCCGACCGGAGAGGCATGGTCTAAACCTCCCCACGGAGCCGCCTGAGAACGGGATGGTCCCAATCGGAGATCATCTTGTCACGAAATGCGATTTTGATGATCTCTTGGAACGTGATGTCGGGCCAAACCGGCTCCGCGACTTGACCGGAGGCCACGGCCACTTCATAGGCCCCGAGACTCATGTTGGACGTGACCCGGACCCATTGGGACTTGGCCTCATCGGCCGCGTCCATCGCGGACCGGCTCCAATCGTCAATCTTGCCGTCGGACCCGGGGAGCCGGATCGGCCAGAGAAACAAAACTCCTTGTCGGTTGATGGCAGTCACCAGCAACCGGGGAGAGAACGTCTTTTCGTCGGCCAGCAACGGCCAGAGAGCTCGGGGAGACCAGATATATCTCCCGATCCTCTTTCAGCTCCAAGACGGCCGTTGAGAGCCGATAGGCCGGATCGGGATGTGTCCGGACAAACCACTCTTTCGACGGTTTCTTGACCGGAACCGTCTTGAGCAGAGGTTTGACTCCGACGGCCGACGCGAAATCTTGCGAGAGCCGGAGGGAGGCCAAGTCGAACGGATCGGCCTCCGGCTTGGCCGCGTCGGCCCCGGACGGAGGGAGGCCGTCGTTGGCCGTTGGAGGCCGTTTGGCCGTTGGCCTGGACGTTCAGGACCGACCTGGACGTCGGCCGCGTCTTGGCCAAATGGGAGGCCGTCTTGGCCCGATGGTTTCGACGTCGGATAGGCGTCGGGATGTGTCTTTTGGAGACGTCGCGTGTTATGATCCATTCTTGTTCGCCCTTTCCTTTTGGATGCCAGACAGAGAATTGCCGGAGGCCGTCGGAGTCGCCAACCCGACGGCCTCTCCCATTTCGGCCCCGATACGATGGAGCCGCATCCGTTCAGTCTAGGGTCCCCGATGAACCGGACCGCTTCGGCGATGACTTCCGCTACAAGGCCCGCGATGTTCGGGAGCCGGTTTTTCAAATCGCAAAGTGAGAGGGTCTCGACAGTCCGTTCGCCGTTCTCGATTTCGAGCACGAATCGGAGCGAGTCGAGTTCAATCGAGAGCCAACCCTCTCGGCCC
>CAWHSW010000001.1:0-33382 GCA_963832095.1 uncultured Actinomycetes bacterium | reverse complement strand
CGGTAGACCAGCAGGGCGGCACTGCGCTTAGCCACGGGCGCGATCTTACCCAGCCTCGGCCAGCCGCCCGCGCCGGGCCGTGCCCGACCGGAGAAGTCACTACAGTTGGCTTCCGTGCGTCTCGTCATCGCCCGGTGCAGCGTCGACTACGCCGGCCGGCTGTCCGCCCGGCTGGCCTCCGCGACCCGGCTGATCCTGATCAAAGCGGACGGCTCGGTGCTGGTGCACTCGGATGGCGGCAGCTACAAGCCGCTGAACTGGATGTCGCCGCCCTGCCGGCTGGCCGAGGAACCAGGCCGGTGGGTGGTGACCGGCAAATCCGGCGAGACGCTGACCATCACGCTCGAGGAGATCATCAGCGACACGAGCTTTGACCTGGGCGTGGACCCCGGCCTGGTCAAGGACGGCGTGGAAGCCCACCTGCAGGAACTGCTGGCGGCCCAGGTGAGCCTGCTCGGCGACGGCTGGCGGCTGGTCCGCCGGGAGTTCCCGACCGCGATCGGCCCGGTGGACCTGATGTGCCGGGACGCGGCCGGCGGCTCGGTGGCCGTCGAGATCAAGCGGCGCGGTGAGATCGACGGCGTGGAGCAGCTCACCCGCTATCTCGACCTGCTGAACCGGGACCCGCTGCTCTCCCCGGTGCAGGGCGTGTTCGCCGCCCAGGAGATCAAGCCGCAGGCCCGGGTGCTGGCCGAGGACCGGGGCATCCGCTGCCTCATCCTCGACTACGAGGCCATGCGCGGCACCGACGACGGCGCGCTCCGGCTGTTCTGAGCCGGAGCGCCCCCGGTCAGGCGCTGGGCAGGTATCCAAGAGCGCGGGTGAACACTGGGTGAAGAGGCGGACTGCCCGGAACTGGGCTCGCGATGTGCGCAACTGCGGGCAAAAGGGTTCCGGGCTGGTTACGATAGCCCGGTTATGGGTATCGATCAGGACCCCGCACCTGGCCTTCCCGGCGACGAGCCGGGCCTGCCTGCGCGCGATCCAGGGCTGCCCCGGCGTGATCCCGGGCTGCCCCAGCGCGACTCCGGGCTGCCAAAGCGCGATCCGGGCCGCGCGACCGCGCCGCCCGCGGTCCGGGCTGCCGCCCGGGAGACGCCGCCGCCCAGCCGCGGTTCCGGGCTGCCGTCCCGTGGCTCAGCGCCGCCGGCCCGCGAGACGCCATTGCCGCGCGCGCGAGGCGCCGCTGCCCACTCGTGGTTCCGGGCTGCCGGCGCGGGAGGCGCCGCTGCCCACTCGTGGTTCCGGGCTGCCCGCGCGGGAGACGCCGCTGCCCAGCCGCAGTTCCGGGCTGCCGTCCCGTGGGTCAGCGCTGCCGATGCGCACCACGCGCACCCGGCCGCCGGGCCGGCACCGCAGCCCGGACCGGCTGTCCGTGCCGCCCGAGGCGCCCGCGCTCGTGCTGGCCGTGCCCGGTGCCGTCACCGAGAGCAGCATTGAGATCGCGGCCGGCGTCATCGAGGTGGCTACCCAGTCCTGCCGGGGGGTCACCGTCCGGGCCGGGTTCACCGAGGGCCGCGAGGAAAGCCTGAGCGCGGTGCTGGCCGACTGCCAGACCCCGGAGGGCCTGCCCGCCGCGGTCGTGGTGCCGCTGCTCATCTGCCCGCAGCCGGACGTCACCGCGGCCATCGCCGCCGCCATCGCGGCCGCGCCGGTGCCCGCGCTGCAGGCCGAGCCGCTCGGCGTGCACCCACTGCTAGCCGGGGCGCTGCACGCCCGGCTGGCCGAGGCGGGCCTGGCCCGTGGGGACCGGATCGGCCGGATCAGCATCGTGACCACCGCCGCCGAGGGGCTCCTGATAGCCGCGTACGGCGAGGAAGCGCAGGCCGCCGCGGGCACGGTGGCAGTGCTGCTGGCCGCGCGGCTCGCGGTCCCGGTGGCGGCTGCCTCGTTCGGCGACGCGAACAGCATCCGGAACGCCGCGGGCCGCCTGATGGACGCCGGCGTGGCCGGGCTCGCCTTGGCCCCGTGCGTGATCGGCCCGGAAATCGGCCATCTCGACCTGAGTGCCGTGGCCAGCGCGGTCGGGATGAAGACGGCCCAGCCGCTCGGCGCGCAGACCGCTATCGGCCAGCTGGCCGCGGTGCGCTACGGCGCCGCGCTGCAGGACCCGCAGCTGGGGGCATGGAGCGAGGTCGTGTTCTTATAGTGGTTGGTATTGGGCTGCAAGAGCGATTTCGACCGCCGCTCCTTTGGTTTCGTTCCTCATCGCGGGCGGGTCAGGCTGACGGTGGCCGGAAGGCGGCCAGTACCGATGTAGCGTCCGGATAGCTGTGCCCGGCCAGCTGCGGGTCCTGGCCGGACTGCGCCTGCCGCAGCACGACCTGAGCCGCGGCGACCGCGTCGTCGCGTTGGTCCCGGATTGCGTCGCCGCCGTCCAGTACCGCGATCAGCAGCGCGGTGCCCGGCGGATCCACCGCGAACAGGATGCTGGTCTCCGCTCCTCTCCGCTCGCGTCAGCTCCGCCGCGGGCACCTCGGGCCGCAGCTCCAGCAGCGCGGGTAGCCCGGCTACGCTACCCGGCTGGCCAGCCCGGCGGAGCTCGCCCTCGATCTCGGCGGCCACCGCCTGCAGCTTGGCCTGCGCGTCGGCGGCGGTCTACCCGGCTGCCCGCGTCGCTCCGGATCCCTGTCCGGGCCGGTTCGCTGTCCAGGTCGGCATCCAGGGCCGCGGTGGCCCGGGCGACCATGCACTGGCCCTCGGCGGCGGTGTAGCGGGCCTTGAGGGTTTCCTTCCGCACCCGCAGCTCCTCGGTGCGCACCTGAAGCCGGTAGCTCTGCCGGTTGAGGGCCTGCTCGGCCGACGTCACCTGGGGCAGCCGCTCGCGGAGCAGAGCCAGCTGGCGGTCCACGTCGGCGATGGCCTGCTGCACCGTGTCGGCCCGGCCGGTGTCGCCTGCCGCCAGCGCCTCCTGGCGCTGCTCGGCCAGCCGGACCCGCAGCGTTCCCAGGTCGCCCAGCTGGGTGCTGAACTGCCGGGCCAGCGTGGCCGCGTCTGCGACCCGGCGGCGCAGCACCGCCAGCTGGTCCAGCCGGTCCTGGTAGGCCTCATCAAGCTGAGCCCGCGGATCCAGCTCAGCCTGGGCGGGCCCGGGGTGCTCCGGGTCGGCCGGCTGGACCAGCGGTGGCCCCAGGCTGGCCCCGCCGGCCGCCAGCGCGGCCAGCGCCTCCGCGACCAGCCTGGCCCGGGCAGGGTCGGCGGTGCGCAGCTGATCCAGCCAGTCGTGGATCTCGCCGGACATCCGCAGCTGGTAGCCCATGCTCAGTCCTCGCCGCGCGCCCCGCCGAGGACCTCGGCGTTCACGGCCCGGGCCTCGGCGGCCAGTTCCGGGACTTCCAGCACGGTGATGTCCCGGTCGCGGAGCAGTTCCGCGCCGCCGCCCGGCGCCAGTACCGGAGGCTCCAGCCAGGCCACCACCACCCGGCGCAGCCCGGCCCGGATGATCAGCTCGGCGCAGGGCACCGGCCTCGAGCCGCGGAACCGGCATGGCTCCAGCGAGCTGTACAGCGTGGCCGACGCGAGCCGGGGGTCGGCTGGGTCGACCAGGGCCAGCGCGGCCTCCTCGGCGTGATTGAGCGGGTCATGTTCCCGGGAGAAGCCGGTGGCCAGTACCGCACCGTCGCTGCCCACCAGCACCGCACCGACGCAGTACGCGGACGCCGACGGGGGGCACCGCCGGGACAGCTCGATGGCCTGGCCGAGCCAGTTCCGGTCGGCCGCGTTAAGCTGCCCATCCGGGCCCGGCACCAGGTCAGCCGGGCCCAGCTCGGGGTCAGGCATCGTTGACCTCGCTCACCTGGGCTAGCTTGCCTTCCAGCGCAGGACCGCTGGTGCAGAGGTATCGCAGCAGCACGGCATTCCCCAGCCGCCGCACCTCCGCCAGGCTGAGCCCGCCGCCCGGATAGCTACCTGGGCCGGCGAACCGCGGGGCGGCTGGGTCGCCCACGAAGAACGGGGCTATGACCAGGTGTAGCTCATCTACCAGGCCGCTGGTCAGGAACTCGGTACCGAGCCGGGCGCCACCCTCCACCATGAGCCGGCCGACGCCACGCCGGGCCAGGTCGGCCAGCACGCCCGCCAGCCGTGGCGAGTCGCCAGCCGGGACGACGTCGGCCCGGTCGCCCAGCCGGGCGCGCAGCGCCGCCACGGCCGGGTCCGCGCAGTACACCAGGCGCTGGGGCCGCGGCCCGGGGGTCGCGGGATCAGCACCGGGCCAGTCAGGGACGAAGAACCGGGCCGCCGGGTCGAGATCGCCGCTCGCGGTGATCGTCACGGCCGCCGGGTTCTCGGGGAGCCGCCGGGCGGCCCGCGCGGCCCGGCGGCGGGCCGAGCGGACCAGCAGCCGGGGATTGTCGCGGCGGATGGTGCCCGCACCGACCATGATCGCGTCGGCCTCGGCCCGCTCGCCGTCCACCCGGTCCAGATCCGCCTCGGACGACAGCACCAGGCGATCCGGCCCGGTCGAGTCCAGGCAGCCGTCCAGTGAGATGGCGCAGCTGAGCACGACGTACGGGCGTTCGGTCATGGATGTGCTCCGGTTGGGCGGCCAGTGCGCCGCCAATGCTGCTCCCACGCTACCTGGCGGGTGGCACGCGATGATTTACTGTGCGGCAAAGCACGCGAGCCGGGCGGAATTGCGCCGATCGCGGGCAGTGGCCGCAACGCGTGGGTGAGGGTCATGGGCACGTCGGTATGGGAGCAGGGCCAATCCTGGGTCGCGTCGAATTTCGACTCGGTCAATCCAGCTACCTCCGAGGTCATCGGGACCTTCCCGATGCAGGGGCGGAGCGAGGTGGACGCGGCCGTCGAGCGGGCCGGCCAGGCCGCGGCGTGGTGGGCCGGGCTCGGCTACGCGCAGCGGCGGACCCGGTTGCTGGCCTGGAAATCGCACCTCACCCGCTATTTGCCCCGGCTGGCCGAGCTCGTGCACACCGAGACGGGAAAGCCGCTGGCCGATGCCCAGCTGGAAATCCTGCTGGCCATTGTGCACATCGACTGGGCCGCGAAGAATGCCCGGAAGGTGCTCGGCCCGCGCCGGGTGCGCAGTGGGCTGATCGCGATCAACCAGACGTCGCTGCTGGAATACCAGCCGCTGGGCGTGGTCGGCGTGATCGGGCCATGGAACTACCCGGTGTTCACCCCGCTGGGCTCCATCGCCTATGCGCTGGCGGCCGGCAACGCGGTGGTGTTCAAGCCGAGCGAGCTCACCCCGGCCGTCGGCGGCTGGCTGGTCAGCTCGTTCGGCGAGGTGGTACCCGAGCAGCCGGTGCTGCAACTGATCACCGGCGGCGGCAAGACCGGCCAGGCGCTGGCGCAGAGCGCGGTTAACAAGATCGCTTTCACCGGGTCGGCGGCGACCGCGAAGAGGGTCATGGCGGCCTGTGCGGAGAACCTGACCCCGCTGGTGGCCGAGTGCGGCGGCAAGGACGCCATGCTGGTCGGGGCGGACGCCGACGTGGACGCCGCGGCCGACGCGGCGGCCTGGGGCGCGATGTCCAACGCCGGGCAGACCTGCGTGGGCATCGAGCGGGCGTACGTCGCCGACGAGGTGTACCACACGTTCCTGGAGAAGGTGGCCGAGCGGGCCGCGGCGGTCCGGCCCGGCGACGACCGGGAGGCGGACTACGGCCCGATGACCCTGGCCGGCCAGGCCGAGGTCATCGAGGAACACGTCGCGGACGCGCTGGCCCGCGGCGGCCGGCCGGTGGTCGGCGGGCTGAGCAGCATCCAGCGGCCCTATGTCGGCCCGGTCATCCTGGCCGACGTGCCCGAGGAGAGCCGGGCGGTGTCCGAGGAGACGTTCGGGCCCACGCTGACCGTGACCCGGGTCGCCGACCTGGACGAGGCGGTGCGGCTGGCCAACGCCAGCCGGTACGCGCTTGGCTCGGCCGTGTTCAGCAAGAACGCGAGGCGGGCACTCGGCGTGGCCCGGGCCCTGCGCAGCGGGATGACCTCGATCAACGGGGTCATCACGTTCGCCAGCGTGCCCGCGCTGCCGTTCGGCGGCAGTGGCGATTCCGGGTTCGGCCGGATCCACGGCGCGGACGGGCTGCGCGAGTTCTCCCGGGCCAAGGCCATCACCAGGCAGCGGATGCGCCCGGTCGCCGACCTGACCAGCCTGAACCGGTCGGACAAGGACATGAACCGCGTCCTCCGCATGGTCACCCTGCTGCACGGCAGGCGCTACCGCTGACCCGCTGGCCCGCTGACCACCGGCGGCCCCGGGGTCGCGGCACGTATCACCCGCGAGCACATATCACCCCGATCCGCAGGACATAACACGCAAAGCCGACATTTTGCCGCCGTCTCGGGGTGATATGTGATCCCTGGTGCTGGTGTGACCGTAATGCGTGGGTCTGCTGGGGCGGATGAGGCTCAGGTGGCCGACGGGGTAAGGACTTGGGCGGCCGGGCGCAACCGGGTTAGCGCCCGCCGGCGGGGGCCGGGTCGGGGATGAGGACCGGGTCGACCGGGGCCAGCGGGGCGCGACCGCAGATGAGGTCGGCGGCCCGCTCGGCGATCGCGATGACCGGGGCGTTGGTGTTGCCGCGCGGCACCACCGGCATCACCGACGCGTCCACCACCCGCAGCCCGTCCACTCCCCTGACCCGCAGTTCCGGATCGACCACGCTGGTCAGCTTGCTGAACGCCAGCCGTGAGTCGCCGCCCATGGCGCAGGTGCCGACCGGGTGGTACAGCGTGGCCAGGTCGCGCCGGACGAACTCGCGCAGCTCGGCATCGGTGCGCACGTCGGGGCCGGGCGCCAGCTCCACCGTGCAGTGCTTGGCCAGCGGCCCGGCCGCGGCGAACTCCCGGGCCATCCGCAGCCCGCTGACCAGCGGCTCGATGTCCTCGGTGGCGTACAGATAGCCGGGGTCGATGGCCGGCTTGTGCCGCGGGTCGGCGCTGCGCAGCCGGACCACGCCCCGGCTGGCCACGCTGACCAGGCCAATCAGGATGGACACGGCCCGGATGGCCGGGTCGGCCAGGCCCTGCCGCTGGTACGGCGCGGGCAGCACATGCCACTGCAGGTCCGGCGCGGGCAGCGAGGGCATGGTCCGGGTGAACCCGCCCGCCTCGGCGATGTTGGAGGTCAGCGGCCCGGAGTGCAGGTACCGCCAGCGAGCCAGGTTGACCGGGCCCGCCTGCTCCCACAGCCCGGTGTCCTTCGGGGTGTGCCACATCGCGGTGACGATCGGGTGGTCGGACAGGTTCGCGCCCACCGCGGGGCTGTCCGCCGCCACCCGGATGCCGTGCTCGATCAGCTGCTCCGCTGGGCCGATGCCGGACAGCAGCAGCAGGTGCGGGCTGCCGATCGCGCCGGCCGACAGGATGACCTCCCCGTCGGCCCGGGCCTCCTCCTCGGCGCCGCGGCGCAGGTAGCGCACGCCGGCCGCCCGGCCCGCCTCGACCAGCACCCCAGTGGCCAGCGCGTCGGTGTGCACGGTGAGGTTGGGCCGTCCCAGCGCCGGGCGGAGGTATGCGTCGGCCGCCGACCAGCGCCGCCCGTCCCGCTGGGTGACCTGGTAGAAGCCGGTGCCGTCCTGGGTCGCCCCGTTGAAGTCCTCGTTGGCCGGCAGCCCGCACTCCCGGGTGGCGGCCACGAAGGCCCGGGTCAGCGCGGACTTGTGCTTGAGGTCCTGCACGCTGAGCGGGCCGCCCACGGCGTGATAGGCGGACGCGCCGCGGGAATTGTCCTCGGCCCGGAGGAAGTAGGGAACGATGTCCGGGTAGCCCCATCCGGCGCAGCCGTAGTCGTCCCGCCAGGTGTCGTAGTCCAGCCGGTTGCCCCGCATGTAGATCATCGCGTTCAGCGACGACGACCCGCCCAGCGTCCGGCCGCGCGGCCAGTAAATGGACCGGGCCGCCGCGCGCTCCTGCGGCACGGTCTGGAAGTTCCAGTCGTACTGGCTCTGGAACAGCATGTTCATCCCGGCCGGGAGATGGATCTCGTCCGCGTCATCCGGTGGGCCGGCTTCCAGCAGCAGCACCCGGGTGCTGGGATTCTCGGTCAGCCGGGCGGCCAGCACGCATCCGGCGCTGCCGGCGCCCACGATGACGTAGTCGTACACAGGGGACCTCGCGAGCACAGTTCGGGGACCGGAGCCGTGTCCCAAGATCGGCGGGACAGGACTTAGCGGACACCCTACTCGTGCCGGAACCACTGGCGCGGCATGCTGAGCGCGCTCCCGGCCGGATTGGCCGGGAGCGCGCTCTCCCAGGGCCACCGCAGGCTCTGGCGGGCCCCCGAGATCCGCCAGGCACCAGAGGCAGTGGCCTCGTGTCCGGTGCGGCGGTCAGTCCGCCGCTTGATTACTCTTCGCTTCCATACGATGCCATGTTGTGGTCAGAATGTGAATATCCCGAGGTCAAGACGTTGATCATCCTCCGCGGCGGCGCCCATCCCGGCCGCCCGGCGCCCGCACCGGATCGGGCCGCTACCGTGGACTCATGCCAGCTGACCGCAGTGACCAGCCCGTCGTGCTGTCCCGCATCTACACCCGCACCGGGGACGACGGCAGCACCGCGCTCGGCGACATGAGCCGGGTGCCCAAGACCGATCCCCGGCTGGCTGCGTACGCCGACGTGGACGAGGCCAACAGCGCCATCGGGCTGGCCATCACCATGGGCGACCTGCCGGCCGCCAGCACCGCGCTGCTGTCCCGGGTGCAGAACGAACTGTTCGACGTGGGCGCCGACCTGTGCAACCCGGTGACCGAGAAGCCGGCCTATCCCCCGCTGCGGGTCACCCAGGACTACATCGAGCGGCTGGAGCGGGACTGCGACAGCAGCAACGAGGGCCTGCCCGTGCTGCGCAGCTTCATCCTGCCCGGTGGCACACCCGGGGCCGCGCTGCTGCACATGGCCCGGACCGTTACCCGGCGGGCGGAGCGGACCGCCTGGGCCGCGCTGGAAGCCAGCGGCGACTCGATGAACCCGCTCACCGCGACATACCTGAACCGGCTGTCCGACCTGCTGTTCATCCTGGCCCGGCGGGCCAACGAGGATCATGGGGACGTGCTGTGGAAGCCCGGCGGGGAACGCTGAGCTGGTAGCGCTGTGCGCTCAACCCTTAACACGGGGCGCTGAGCGCGCCATAGCGGGGTTAACTCGCCCGGCCCAGGTAAGAGCCCGGTGGCGCCGCTTCAAGCCAGGCCAGGAAGCCGGTGAGCGCCGCTTCGCCCATGGCCAGCTCCACCGTGCCCGGGCGCTCGGCGATCTGGCAGCGCACCACCACCGTCTCCGCGCCCAGGCTGGCCACCTCGGCCGGCTCGGCGGGCCGCCGGGACAGCACCACCAGCGTCCGGCGGCTGAAGACTTTGTTGGGCCGGAGCAGGAAGCCGAACACCTGGAACCAGCTCAGCTCATCCGGCTGGTAGCCGGCCACGCCGAGGCGCCAGGGGCCGCCCGGCATCCGCAGCGCGCACTCCACCGTGCCGCCGCCCCGTTCCAGCAGGTACCTGCGCAGCGTGATGCCGATGGCCAGCAGCACCACGACGGCCAGGAAGACAGCGAAGATCCAGGCCGCGTCGAAGGCCAGGTCTCCGCTCATCCCGGGGCCTCCGTGCGGCCCGCGTCAGGAGCCGTCGCCAGCGGCGCGCAGCCTGGCCCGGGAGTACTTCACTTCGGCCGTCTCTTCGTTGCCCTGGCCGGCCTCGCTGGCCGAGGCGTCGAGCTCGGCCCGCACCGCGGCCTGGTCCACCTGGCTGCCCAGCTCCGCCTGCCGGGCCAGGATCGACACCCGGTCGTCGTGCACCGACAGGAAGCCGCTGCTCACCGCGGCCCGCACCTCACCCGACCCGGCCGAGTCGGCCGCGCCCTGCTCCGGGTCGAGGACCCGCACCACGCTGCCCTCGACCAGGATGCCGAGCACGTCGGGGTGCGAGGTCAGGATGCCAACGTCGCCTTCCAGCGTCTTGGCGATGACCATGCGGGCGTGGCCGGACCAGATCTCGCCGTCCGGCACGACCAGCTCAACCCGGAGACTCACTGTGCCCCCTGGAGTGTTCGCGCCATCCGGCAAGAAACACCCCACCGGCCACTCGGCCGGGCCGGACGGCCCGGCCTCGCTAGCCGGTACCGGATGGCACTCACTGGCGCTCCAGTTCCGCTGCCTTCTTCTCCAGGTCGTCGACCCCGCCGACCATGAAGAACGCCTGCTCGGGCAAGTTGTCGTACTTGCCCTCGGTGAGCGCCTTGAACGAGGAGATCGTCTCGCTGAGCGGCACGAACACGCCGGGCTGCCCGGTGAACTGCTCGGCCACGAACATCGGGTGCGACAGGAACCGCTCGATGCGCCGCGCCCGGCGGACGGTGACCTGGTCCTCTTCGGACAGCTCGTCGATGCCGAGCAGGGCGATGATGTCCTGCAGCTCCTGGTAGCGCTGCAGGATCCGGAGCACCTCACGGGCCACGTCGTAGTGCTCCTGGCCGACGTACTTGGCGTCCAGGATGCGCGAGGTGGAGGCGAGCGGGTCCACCGCCGGGAAGATGCCCTTCTCGGTGATGGCCCGGGACAGCGCGGTGGTCGCATCCAGGTGGGCGAACGTGGTGGCCGGGGCCGGGTCGGTGTAGTCGTCCGCGGGTACGTAGATCGCCTGCATCGAGGTGATCGAGTGACCGCGGGTCGAGGTGATCCGCTCCTGCAGCTGGCCCATCTCGTCGGCCAGCGTGGGCTGGTAGCCCACCGCCGACGGCATCCGGCCGAGCAGCGTGGACACCTCGGAGCCGGCCTGGGTGAACCGGAAGATGTTGTCGATGAACAGCAGCACGTCCTGGCCCTGCACATCGCGGAAGTACTCGGCCATGGTCAGCGCGGCCAGGCCGACCCGCAGCCGGGTGCCCGGCGGCTCGTCCATCTGGCCGAACACCAGCGCGGTGTCGTTGATGACGCCGGACTCGGTCATCTCGACGAACAGGTCGTTGCCCTCACGGGTCCGCTCGCCCACCCCGGCGAACACGGAGACACCACCGAAGTTCTTGGCCACCCGGGTGATCATCTCCTGGATGAGCACCGTCTTGCCCACGCCCGCGCCGCCGAACAGGCCGATCTTGCCGCCCTGCACGTACGGGGTGAGCAGGTCGAGCACCTTGATGCCGGTCTCCAGGATCTGGGTCCGCGGCTCCAACTGGTCGAACGGCGGCGGATCGCGGTGGATCCCCCAGCGCTCGGTGATCTCCAGCGACCCCGTGTCCACGTCCAGGGCCTGGCCGAGCACGTTCCACACGTGCCCCTTGACGACGTCGCCGACCGGCACCTCGAGCGGGCCGCCGATGTCGGTCACCTCGGCCCCGCGGACCAGGCCGTCGGTCGGCTGCATGGAGATGGCGCGCACCGTGTTGTCACCCAGGTGCTGCTCGACTTCCATGGTCAGCGTCTTGGTCTCGCCGCCCAGCGTGACGTCCACCTGCAGCGCGTTGTAGATGTTGGGCATCTCTTCGGTAGCGAACTCGACGTCCACCACGGGCCCGGTGATGCGCGCCACCCGGCCGGTCTCGGCGGTCTGGGCCTCGCCGCCGGAGGCGGGGTTTTCGACGGTTGCGGTCATGATGGCACTCACTCTTTCCCTGCGATGCTCTCGGCCAGCGCGTTGGCACCGCCGACGATTTCGCTGATTTCCTGGGTGATCTCAGCCTGGCGGGCCTTGTTGGCCTCCAGGGTGAACTGCTCGACCAGTTCGTTCGCGTTGTCCGTGGCCGACTTCATGGCCCGGCGCCGGGCTGCGATCTCCGCCGCCGCCGACTCCAGCAGCGCCTGGTAGATCCGGCTCTCCACGTACCAGGGCAGCAGCGCGTCCAGCACCACCTGCGGCGACGGCTCGAACTCGTACAGCGGCAGCGGGCCCTCCGGCGACTGTTCGGTGGTCTCCTCGATGACCAGCGGGATGATCCGGCGGACCACCGCGTTCTGGGTCAGCATCGAGACGAACTCGGTGTAGACGAGGTGGATCTCGTCCACCCCGCCCTCGCTGGTTGGCTTGTCGAACGCCTCGAACAGCGTGTTGGTGATCTCGGTGGCGTTCGCGTCCCGTGGCGTCTCGGAGAAGCCGTGCCACTCCCCCGCGGTCTCGATGCCACGGAACCGGTGCCAGGCGATGCCCTTGGTCCCGGACACGTAAGTGACCGGCTCGACGCCCTGGTCCCGGAGCAGCGTGCGCAGTCGCTGCGCCTCGCGCAGCACGTTCGCGTTGTAGCCGCCGGCGAAGCCGCGGTCGCTGGTCAGGATCAGGATCGCGGCCCGCTCCGGGTGCTCCGGCTCGCGGATCAGCGGGTGGTCGATCTGCGGTGACCGGCTGACCACCGCCTCGACCGCCTGGGTCACCTCGCGGGCATACGGCCCGGCCGCGCGGACCCGCGCCTGGGCCTTGATGATGCGGGACGCCGCGATCAGCTCCTGGGCGCGGGTGATCTGGGCAATGGACTGGATACCCCGGATCCGTTGCCTGATGGCGCGAAGCTGTCCTGCCATGGTTTAGCCTTCCGCCTAGCCTGGCTCGCCAGCGGCGGCGCCGTCGTCCTGATTCTCCGGCTTCTCCGGCTGGGTCCGCCGGGCCACCGTCTCCTGGCTGACCTCGTCGCCGGTCATCGGCTTGCCCTCGTCTTCGTCTTCCGGCGCCAGCAGCCCGCCGCCGGTGGTCTCGAACGTCTGCCGGAACTCCTCGACCGCCTCCTTGAGCGCGGCAGCCGTGTCGTCGGACAGCTGCTGGGTCTCCCGGATCGCCTGGAAGATCCCGGGCTGGTTGCGCTGCACGTAGTCGAGGAAGTCGCTCTCGAACCGGCCGACGTCCTCCAGCGGCACGTCGTCCAGGTAACCGTTGGTGCCCACCCAGATGGACACGACCTGCCGTTCCACCGGGAACGGGCTGTACTGCGGCTGCTTGAGCAGTTCGGTCAGCCGCGCGCCGCGGTCCAGCTGGGCCCGGGAGACCGCGTCCAGGTCGGACGCGAACGACGCGAACGACTCCAGGTCGCGGTACTGGGACAGCGCCAGCTTGATGCCGCCGGCCACCTTCTTCATCGCCTTGATCTGCGCGTCACCGCCGACCCGGGACACCGAGCGGCCCACGTTGATGGCTGGCCGGACACCGGAGTTGAACAGATCGGTCTCCAGGAAGATCTGCCCGTCGGTGATCGAGATGACGTTGGTCGGGATGTACGCGGAGATGTCGTTGGCCTTGGTCTCCACGATGGGCAGCCCGGTCAGCGAGCCGCCGCCCATCTCCTTGGACAGCTTGGCGCACCGCTCCAGCAGCCGCGAGTGCAGGTAGAACACGTCGCCCGGGTAGGCCTCGCGGCCCGGCGGCCGGCGCAGCAGCAGCGAGATCGTCCGGTACGCCTCGGCCTGCTTGGACAGGTCGTCGAACACGATCAGCACGTGCTGGCCCTGGTACATCCAGTGCTGGCCGATGGCCGAGCCGGTGTACGGGGCGAGGTACTTCTGCCCGGACGGGTCGGAGGCGGGCGCGGCCACGATCGTGGTGTACTCCATCGCGCCGTTGTCCTCAAGCGACTGGCGCACCTGGGCGGTGGTCGAGCCCTTCTGGCCGACCGCCACGTAGATGCACTTGACCTGGCGGGCCGGGTCCCCGGACTCCCAGTTCTCCCGCTGGTTGATGATCGAGTCGATGGCGATCGCGGTCTTGCCGGTCTGCCGGTCGCCAATGATCAGCTCACGCTGGCCGCGGCCGATCGGGGTGATCGCGTCGATCGCCTTGATCCCGGTCTGCAGCGGCTCGTTCACCTTGCTGCGCTGCACCACCGAGGGCGCCTGCAGCTCCAGCTCGCGGAGCGTGGTGTCGGTGATGTCGCCCTTGCCGTCCAGCGGGTTGCCGAGCGGGTCCACCACCCGGCCGAGGAAGTTGTCGCCCACCGGGACGGACAGCACCTCGCCGGTCCGCCGGACCTGCATGCCCTCGTCGACCTTGGTGAAGTCACCCAGGATGACGACGCCGATCTCGCGCTCGTCCAGGTTCAGTGCCAGGCCGCGGATCCCGCCCGGGAACTCGAGCAGCTCGCTCGCCATCGCGGAGGGCAGCCCCTCGACGCGCGCGATGCCATCGCCAGCCTCGGCGACGATGCCGATCTCTTCCCTAGACGCCCCGTCCGGCTCGTACGCCTGGACGAAGCTCGTCAGCGCGTCCCGGATCTCTTCGGGCCGGATTGTCAGCTCCGCCATGGTCCTCGTGTCTCTCTGTAGTTCGGTAAATCAGGTCTGTTGGTGCCGGCTGGCTGGCGCCGCACGCCGCGAGCGGTCAGGCGGCCAGCTTCCGCCGCAGCGCCGCGAGCCGGCTCGCCACGCTGCCGTCGATGAATTCATCCCCGATACGGACGGATATGCCACCTAGCACATCAGGATCAACCAGGACGTCAAGGTGGATGCCGTGGCTGAACGCCGCGGCCAGCGCGGCGGCCAACCGGTCCCGCTCGCTCTCGCTGAGTGGCACCGCGACCCGGACCAGCGCGATCAGCCGCTGCCGCCACTCGGCCACCAGGCGCCCGTACTCGGTCAGGCTCGCATCCAGGCTACGTCCTCGCGGGTGCACCGCGGCCTGGGTGACCAGGCGCAACGTGGTGTCGGTCACCTTGCCTGCCAGCAGGGTGTCCAGCAGCTGGCGCTTGAGCTCAGCCGGGGCCACCGGGCTGGACAGCGCGGACCGCAGCTGCGGGTTGGCCGCCACCAGCTGGCCGAACCGGAACAGCTCGTCTTCCACGTCGTCGAGCTGGCCCGCCTCACTCGCGGCGGCCGCCGCGGCCAGCACGGCGAGCTGCTCGGTGGCGGTGGCCAGGTCGGCCGGCGAGGACCAGCGCGCCCCGGCCAGCTTGCCCAGCAGGTCCAGCGTGGCCGGGCTGACCTTGCCCTGGAGCAGGCTGCTGGCCAGCCTGGTCCGGTCGGCCGCCGGGCGGGTCGGGTCGGTCAGCGCGCGGCGCAGCGGCCGCTGGGCGTCGAGCAGGGTGACGAACGCGAACAGCTCGTCGCTGAGCTGAGCCGCCGTGCCCGGCTCGTGCACCGCGGCGATCAGCCAGTCCCGGGCCTCGCTGAGCGACGCCCGGCTAGCTCCGCGCATGCTCGCCCCCGGCGCTCTCCCGCTCCAGGTCATCCAGGAACCGCTCGACGATGCGCCGCTGCCGGGCCTCGTTCTCCAGCGACTCGCCGACCACCCGGCTGGCCAGCTCGACGGCCATCGTGCCGACCTCGTTGCGCAGCGAGTTGATGGCCTGCTGGCGGTCGGCCTCGATCTGCGCGTGCGCTGCCTCGACCAGGCGGCGGCGTTCCGCCTCACCCTGCTCGCGCATTTCCGCGATGATCTGGGCGCCCTCCTCACGGGCCTTCTCCCGGAGCCGCCCGGCCTCCTGCCGGGCCTCGGCCAGCTGCTGCCGGTACTCGGCCAGCACCCGGTCCGCCTCGGCCTGCATGTCCTCGGCCTTCTGGATCCCGCCCTCGATCGCCTCGGTGCGGGCGGTCAGGGTCTGCTGGATCCGCGGCATCAGCACCCGGTAGAGCACGCCGAAGACGATCAGGAACGCGATCGCCCCGATGATCAGCTCCGGCAGTTCCGGGATGAGCGGGTTCGAAGGCGGCTCGACCGGCGTCGCGGCGAGGGGAATCACTGCCCGGCCTCCTGTCTGGACGACGTTACCTGGTCACGCCGCGGGTCAGCCTGCGGCATGGAAGATGAACGGCACCACGATGCCGATCAGCGCGAGGGCTTCGGTCAGCGCGAAGCCGATGTACATGTTGGACTGGATCAGGCCGCGCGCCTCGGGCTGCCGGGCCATCGCCTCGACGCCGTGGCCGAAGATCAGGCCGATGCCGACACCGGGGCCGATGGCGGCGAGACCGTAGGCCACCGCGCCGAAGTTGATGATGAATTGCTGAGGGCTGCTCGAGGCGGCCAGCACGTGATGTGCGACGTCAAGCATGTACGCATTCCTTTTCCATCGGGCCGGCCGTCTCAGCCGGCGGTTGTGGGCTCGTGGGGTGCGCGCCGCCTGGCGCGCTCCGCCGTCCAGTGCCGGAGCGGATCATCTCAGTGCCCCGCTTCCAGCGAACCGCCGATGTACTGGGCGGTCAGGATGGTGAAGATGAAGGCCTGCAACGCCTGGATCAGCAGTTCGAACGCGGTGATCACGATGGTCAGCACGAACGAGGTCACGCTGAACAGTAGGCTGATGCTCAGGCTGAGCAGGTACCAGGTGGCCAGGGTGAAGATGAGCAGCAGCAGGTGCCCGGCGAACATGTTCGCGAACAGCCGGACGGCCAGGGTGAACGGCCGGACCAGGACGTACTGCAGGATCTCCACCGGGGCCAGGATGACCAGGATGCCGCCGGGCACGTCCTTCGGGATCATGTTACTGAAGTAGCCGCCCAGGCCCTGATGCTTGATGCCGAGGTAGGTGTAGGTGCCGTAGACCATCAGCATCAGTGCGGCCGGGAACGCGATCTGCGACATCGGCGGGTACTGCGCGACCGGGATGACCTCCATCAGGTTCATCGCCCAGATGAAGAAGAACAGCGCGACTAGGAACGGCAGGTAGCCATCGCCGCGCTTGCCCATCATCGGCCGCAGGATCTGGTCCCGGACGAACGTGATGCCAAGCTCCCCGACGTTCTGCACACCGCGCGGCACCAGCTTGGGCTTGGCGAACGCGGCCCAGAAGAACCACAGCACGATCACCATGGCGATCAGGGTCAGCAGCATCGGCTTGGTGAACGCGAAGCCGCCGATCCGGAAGAACGGGATGAACTCGTAGGTGTTGCTGCCCTGCCCGTAACCAGGCGCCGGGTACCCGCAGTGCGTTGCGGAGCCAGCGTGGCTGTTGATCTCCGTGCACTTGACCACGGCGCTGGCCACGATGTCACCAGCCATGCTGGCCTCCTTCAGCTTCCGGCCCGCGCCCGGCGCCCGCTAGCACGACGTGCATGTATGTGTTCCTCGCTTCTGACCCGGCGGCGGCCACCGAAACTTCGCCGGAGCCGACCGTGTCTCATGCCGGCCCGCGGGTTGCCGCTCAGGATCTCCCGTACTTGTACACGATGCCCCCAATGGCCACCAGCAGGCCGGCCAGGGCGCCCAGCGGGATGAGCAGGCTGATGTGCGTCAGCGTGGCCAGCAGCCAGCCGAGCAGCCCGTACACCAGCATCCCGGAGATGAGGTAGCTGAAGATGGTCCAGCCGGCGTTGTCCGGCGGCGGCCCGGTCCGGCGTGCGGCGGTCTTGCCCGGCTTCATCGCGCAGGCTGTGGCGGGTGGCCTGAACTACGGGCCGCGATCCGCCGTCCGGGAGCGAGATGTGCGCCACGCGTCACCGTTCCCCGTCCGGTTCCACGTACAGCACCTTGAGCTTCATCGACCAGAACACCTGGGCGAAGCTCCAGACCAGCACGCACACGATGGCGGTCAGGCCGAACAGCCGCCCGTTGAACGCGGTCGTGCTGCTGAACTTGGCCGACAGGAACGCCAGGATCAGGATCTTGACGAAGAAACTGGTCAGCGCGGTGATCATCATGGCCTGCGGGCTGACCTTGGCCGCCCGCCACACGGCGGTGATGCTGATCGCGTAGAACACCACCACCAAGGCCACGCCGAGCAGACTGCCGGTCAGGCCTTTGGCCCCGCCGAAGATCGTGCTGAGCAGGACCATGATCAGCGCAGCCCCGGCCGTGACCACGGCAGAGCGCCGCGCGATCGGGCCGTAGCTCGCCAGCATCTTAGGTGGCTCCGAAGGGCTCGACAGGAGGACTCTTGACTCGGGGTACCGCTGGCCCGCCTCCTGCACGGCACCAGCCAGGGACCACATTGCCGCCGCGGCGGAAGAAACGCCCCGCCGGGTTAGCGAAACTTATCACGGGCCCCTCACTCACCCTCGAGTGACTGCTCGTGAAAGATATCACAAGCTCCTTGGCCCAGCCTTTACCAGGGTCCCCCCTGTGATGAACGTTACGTGACTTCCCATTGCGGCGCATCTCTGGCCGAACCCGGCAAACCTCCGCCCGTCAGCCGAACCGCCACGGCAGCAGGGGTTCCTGCGCCTCGGGGTAGTCGCCGGGCCAGGCCGGATGGCCGGTCTCGGGCTGCCGCGCCGGGTCCGCCGGCTCGGCTCCGGCCGGCTCGGCCGGCGGCGCGTCCCAGCGTGGCTCCGGTCCCGGCGGGGGCGCGTCCCAGCGGGACCCGGCCGCCCCGTCCCAGGGTGGCCGGCCCGGGCTGGCTGCCCCGTTCTCCGCACGGCCGGCCTGCACCGGCGCCGCACCAGACAATCCTTTTATTGAACGCCCGTCCCGCCCACTCAGCCCGCCCAGGCCCGCAGCCGCCGCTGTGTGCGGGTCAGGATTTGAACGCCCGTCCCGCCCACTCAGCCCGCCCAGGCCCGCGGCCGCCGCTGTGTGCGGGTCAGGGGCGGCGTAGGAGGCTGGCGAGTCATACCGGGCCGGCGCGCCGTAGCGGACCGGGGTGTCGTAACCAGCCGGGGTGTCGTAACCAGCCGGGGTGTCGTAACCAGCCGGGGTGTCGTAACCAGCCGGGGTGTCGTAACCAGCCGGGGTGTCGTAACCAGCCGGGCCGGTGCGGGCAGCGTCGGTGGGCGGCCAGGCCGATCCCGGCTGCCCAGGCCCTGGGCGTGCGGGCACTGGGTCTAACGGCATTGGCTTTGACGGCCCCGAGTTTGTCCGCTCCGGGCGGGCCGCCGCCGGGTGGGCCAGCGCTGGGTTGCCCAGCACTGTGTTCGATGGCACTGAGTTCGATGGCACCGAGTTGGCCGGCCCCGGGCGGGCTGCCGCCGGGTGGGCCAGCGGCGGGTTGGCCGGCCCCGGGCTGCCTGGCCCTGGACGGGCCGCCGCCGGGTGGGCCAGCGCTGGGTTGGCCGGCACCGGGTTGGCCGGCACTGGGTTGGCCGGCCTGGCCGCCGGGTTGGCCGACCCCGGACGGGCCGCCGGGCCGGCTGGCGCCGGGCTGGCCGCGGCCGGCACCGGCCGCGATCCGGCGTGCCGGCCCCACGGCCGCAGCCGCGGCATGGTCAGCCAGAGCAGGACCAGGAACCCGGCCAGCGTGACGACGCCGAGGATGGGCAGCTTGGTGCGGATGATCGACAGCAGCACGACGGTGCCGGCGAACAGGGTCGCCCACAGGTACATGATCAGCACGCTGGCCCGGTGCGAGTGCCCGATGTCCAGCAGCCGGTGGTGCAGGTGCTTCTTGTCCGCCTGCCACGGGGACAGCCCGGCCCGGGTCCGCCGCGCCACGGCCAGCAGCAGGTTGACGTACGGGATGAGCAGGATGGTGGCGGGCAGCAGCAGCGGCAGGATCTCTGGGAACCGGTTGACCGTCCCCCCGCTGTACGCGGCCGGGGCGGTCAGCGTGTTCGGGTCCAGCGAGGCCAGGCTGGAGATGGGCACGTAGGCCAGCAGCAGGCCGAGCAGCATGGCCCCGGTGTCGCCGAGGAAGATCCGGGCGGGGTGGAAGTTGTGCGGCAGGAAGCCCAGGCACACCCCGGCCAGCACGGCCGAGGCCAGCGCCGGGTCGGTCTGCTCGCTCAGCCCCAGCCGCTTGGCCAGCGTGTAGTAGTACAGGTAGAAGGCGGCCGCGCCGATCCCGACGATCCCGGTGGCCAGCCCGTCCAGCCCGTCGATGAAGTTGACCGCGTTGATGGTCATGACCACCACCAGGATGGTCAGCGCGGTCTGCTGGTCCGAGGTCAGCCCCAGGGTGCCGCCGCCGGGCAGTGGCAGCCAGCCGACCACCGCGCCGCTCCAGACCAGGATGGCGCCGGCCCCGATCTGGCCGACCAGCTTGGTCAGCGCCCCCAGCCCCCAGCGGTCGTCCACCACGCCCATCAGCACCACGACGCCGCCGGCCAGCAGCAGGCCGCTGCCCACCCGGGTGCCGGCGAATACGCCGCTGAGCGGGAACATCCGGGACGCGACCAGCAGGGCGGCGGCGACGCCGCAGAAGATGGCCAGCCCGCCCATTTCCGGCACGGGCTCGGTGTGCACGTCCCGCGCCCGCGGTTCGTGCCAGGCCCCGAACCAGATAGCGAACTTACGGACCAGCGGGGTGAGCAGGTATGTCACGGTAGCCGCGATCAGTACCGTGAGACCGTACTCCTTCATCCCGGCTCACCCGGCCCGCCTGATTGGCTGTCCATCAGCAATCAACTCTAGAGCACTTACCCGGGGGGCTCAGGAGCAGCGCCGTTCTGGTCGGCCGTTAACTCGCCGGCCGTCACGCCGTCCGATTCGCCCGCCTCGCCCGGTACGCCTGCCACCTTACCCGGTTCACCCGCCGCGGGGTCCGCAGCGCTGTCCGGGGTGCCCGGTTCGCTCGCCGTCGTGTCCGCAGCGCTGTCCGGAGTGCCCGGCTCGTCCGGAATGACCGGATCCGGGCGCTCGCCAGGATCCGGCGCGTACGCGTCACCGTCGACCAGCGGGACGACCTCGCGGAGCCGGTCCGGCGGGATGACGCCGGGCCGGAGCAGCTTGGGCACCGAGCCGGTCAGGTCCACGATGGTGGACGGCACATCATCCTGGCAGGTTCCGCCGTCCAGGTAGACGGCCACGCTCTCGCCGAGCTGCTCGACGGCCGCGTCGGCGGTGGTGGCCGGTGGCTGGCCGGAGTAGTTGGCGCTGCTCACCGCCAGCGGGCCGGTCTTCTTGAGCAGGCCAAGCGCCACCGCGTGCAGCGGCATCCGGACCGCGACCGTGCCCTTGGTCTCGCCGATGTCCCAGACCAGGGTCGGGCTGGACCTGAAGATCAGCGTCAGCCCGCCGGGCCAGAACTCGTCGACCAGGTCCTTGCCCATCTCGCCGAGTTCCTGGATCAGCGCGATGGCCGCGCGGACGGTGCCGACCAGCACCGGTGGCGGCATGTCCCGGCCGCGCCCCTTGGCCGCCAGCAGCCGGTCCACCGCGACCGGGTCGAAGGCCTCGGCCGCGACCCCGTACACCGTGTCGGTCGGCATGACCACCAGCTGGCCGCGGCGCAGCGCGGCTTGTGCCTCCTGCAGGCCCTCCGCCAGCTGCGCCGGGTCACTGCAGTCAAAACGTGCGCTCATGGGCGTTCATCCTCCCACCTCTGCGGCCCCGGCCAGACCGCGGTGACGAAACGGTCCCGGCCGACCAGGTCACGGTGATTGCGGGTGTCCCGCCAGCCCCGTTCCTCGGCGAAGACCCAGTACACCGCCGCGCCCTGGGGGGCGCCGTGTTCCACCGCGACGATGCCGCCGCCGCGCAGCAGCCGTCGTGCGGCCTGCTCCACGACCTTGACCGCGTCCATGCCGTCGGTACCACCCCACAGCGCGGTAGCCGGGTCATACTCGCCGACCTCCGGCGGGACCGCGGCTCCCCACGGAATATATGGCGGGTTGCTGACCACCAGATCCACCGCGCCGTCCAGGTCGCGCAGCGCGCTGCCGAAGTCCTCGGCATGCAGCGTCACCCGGCCCGCGGTGTGCGGCGCGGCGTCCGCGCACCGCTCGATGTTGCGCTGCACCCAGCTCCGGGCCAGCGGGTCCACCTCGACCGCGTGCACCCGGGACCGCGGCACCTCCTGCGCGATGGCCAGCGCGATCGCGCCGGACCCGGTGCCCAGGTCGGCGACCAGCGGCTCGGTCACGTCCATCTCGCGCAGCCGGTCGATCACCCAGCCGGTCATCACCTCGGTCTCCGGCCGGGGCACGAACACACCCGGCCCCACCTCGAGGTCCAGGTACCGGAAGTAGGCATGCCCGGTGATGTGCTGCAACGGCTCGCGCGCCTCGCGGCGGGCTATCTCATCCCAGAACCGGGGGTTGAACTCGGCATCTTTGACCCGGTGCAGTTCGGTCCGCGGCACGCCGTGCACGTGCGCCGCTATCTGCTCCGCATCCGACCGCGGCGAATCCACACCGGCTTCAGCCAGCCTGGACGAAGCCACCGCGATTTCGTTCAAAAGCAAAGTCATCCGGCACCCCGCGGCAGCCGGTGCGGCGCGACCAGCTCAGCTGGCATCCGACGCTGCCGCCCGCTCGGAGCGGTCCGCGTCAATCAGAGCGGTGATCACCGCGTCCAGGTCGCCGTCGATGACATGGTCCAGGTTGTACGCCTTGTAGCCGACCCGGTGGTCAGAGATGCGGTTCTCCGGGAAGTTGTACGTGCGCACCCGCTGCGACCGGTCCACCTCCTTGACCTGGCTGCGCCGCTCGGCCGAGGCCTGGGCGTCCGCGTCGGCCTGCGCCTGGGCCAGCAGCCGGGCGCGCATGATGCGCATCGCCTGCTCCTTGTTCTGCAGCTGGCTCTTCTCGTTCTGGCAGGACACCACGATGCCGGTCGGCTTGTGCGTGATGCGCACCGCCGAGTCGGTCGTGTTCACACTCTGCCCACCCGGGCCGGACGACCGGTACACGTCCACCCGCAGGTCGTTCGGGTCGATGGTGACCTCGACCGGGTCGGCCTCCGGCATGACCAGCACGCCCGCGGCCGAGGTGTGGATCCGGCCCTGCGATTCGGTGACCGGGACCCGCTGCACCCGGTGCACGCCGCCCTCGTACTTAAGCCGGGACCAGACCCCGTCGGGCCCGCTCTTGCCGCCGGACTTGACCGCGACCGTGACGTCCTTGTAGCCGCCCAGGCCGGTCATGGTGGAGTCGAGCACTTCGGTCTTCCAGCCCTGGCGCTCGGCGTAGCGCAGGTACATGCGCAGCAGGTCGCCGGCGAACAGGGCGGATTCTTCGCCGCCCTCGCCCGCCTTGACTTCCAGGATGACGTCCTTGCCGTCGCTGGGATCGCGCGGGGCGAGGAACTCGTTCAGCTGGTCCTCGAGCTGCACCCGGTGCTGGTCCAGCTGCTCCGCCTCGGCCGCGAACGACGGGTCCTCGCTGGCCAGCTCGCGTGCGGTGGCCTCGTCGGCGGACGTCAGCTGCCACTCACGGTAGGTCTCGACGATCGGGGTGAGCTCGCCGTAGCGCCGGGACAGCGCCCGGGCGCGCTCGGGATCGGCATGCACCGCAGCGTCCGCGAGCGTGCGCTCCAGGTCCGCGTGCTCCGCTGCCAGCTCACCGAGCCGGTCGAACACCGTCGTCCTCCTCTAGTTTGATCATGCGCCAGGCAGGTGGCCAGGCCCCAAACGGACGATCACCGTGCCGCGACCACGTGGCTGTGCCACGCCGTCCCAGCACGGTGACCGGGTTAAAGCTACTTGGAGCCCGCTGCCTTCTTGCCGAACCGGCGCTCGAACCGGGCCACCCGGCCGCCGGTGTCGAGGATCTTCTGCTTGCCGGTGTAGAACGGGTGGCACTGCGAGCAGATGTCCGCGTGGATCACGCCGTCCTTGGCCGTGCTCCGGGTGGTGAAGGTGCTCCCGCAGGTGCAGGTCACCTCGGTCACCACATAGTCAGGGTGGATTCCTGGCTTCACTTCGCTACTCCTAGCTCTGGCGGTCGCCGGGTCGCCGCGGGCGGGCGCTGCCGCCGGGCGTGAACCGGTACCGCGCTATTGGTGCTTTCAGTGTGCCAGACCCTGCAACGTGCCGCGGGGCCTGGCCATTCCCGCCAGGCGCTGGCTAGCTGCGGTCCTGGCCGACCGTGGTCTTCTGCACGTGGAGCAGGAACTCGGCGTTGCTCTTGGTCTCCTTCATCCGCTCCATGAGCACTTCGAGGGCCTGCTGCGGTTCCAGGGCGTGCAGCACCCGGCGGAGCTGCCAGACGATCTTCAGCTCCTCCGGGGTCATCAGGATCTCCTCCTTGCGGGTGCCGGAGGCATCCACGTCGATCGCGGGGAAGATCCGCTTGTCGGCCAGCTCGCGGCGCAGCCGCAGCTCCATGTTGCCGGTGCCCTTGAACTCCTCGAAGATGACCTCGTCCGCGCGGGATCCGGTCTCGATCAGCGCGGTGGCCAGGATGGTCAGCGAGCCGCCGTGCTCGATGTTCCGCGCCGCGCCGAAGAACCGCTTTGGCGGGTACAGCGCGGTGGAGTCCACACCACCGGACATGATCCGGCCGCTGGCCGGCGCGGCCAGGTTGTAGGCACGGCCCAGCCGGGTGATCGAGTCCAGCAGCACGACCACGTCGTGGCCCATCTCCACGAGGCGCTTGGCCCGCTCGATGGCCAGTTCGGCCACCGTCGTGTGGTCCTCGGCCGGGCGGTCGAACGTGGAGTGGATCACTTCGCCCTTGACCGAGCGCTGCATGTCGGTGACTTCCTCAGGCCGCTCGTCCACCAGGACGACCATGAGGTGGCACTCGGGGTTGTTCTTGGTGATCGCGTTCGCGATGGCCTGCAGGATCATCGTCTTGCCCGCCTTGGGCGGCGAGACGATGAGGCCGCGCTGGCCCTTGCCGATCGGGCTGACCAGGTCCATGATCCGGGTGGTCAGCACGCCGGGGTCGGTCTCCAGCCGGAGCCGGTCCTGCGGGTACAGCGGGACCAGCTTGGTGAAGTCCGGGCGCCCGCGGGACTGCTCCGGGTCGAGCCCGTTGATCTTGTCCAGGCGGACCAGGGCGTTGAACTTCTCCCGGCGCTCGCCGTCGCGCGGCTGGCGGACCGCGCCCTCGATCACGTCGCCCTTGCGCAGCCCGTGCCGGCGCACCTGGGACAGCGACACGTACACGTCGTTGGAGCCGGGCAGGTACCCGGTGGTCCGGATGAAGCCGTAGTTGTCCAGCACATCCAGGATGCCCGCGATCGGGATGAGCACGTCGTCCTCGGCGATGACCGGCTCGACCTCGCCGCCGCCGCCCCGCTCGCGGCGCCGGTTGCGGTTGCGGAACCGGTCCCGGCTACGCCGGCGGCCCGACCCGTCGTCGTCGTCCATCATCTGCCCGCCGCGCTGGCCGCCGTCCCGCTGGCCACCGTTGTCCCGGCCACCGTTGTCCCGGTTGTCCCGGCCACCGTCGCGCTGGCCGCTGTTGTCCCGGTTGTCCCGGCCGCCGTCGCGCTGGCCGCCGTTGTCCCGGCCACCGTTGTCCCGGTTGTCCCGGCCACCGTCGCGCTGGCCGCTGTCCCGCTGCTCGCCGCCGTCCGCGGCGCGGGCCTGGTCGTCCCGGCGCCCGTTGCGCCGCCGGTCACGCCGCTGCCCGTCACCCTGCTGCCCACCGCCGTCCGCGCGGCCACCGCCCTCGGCCTGGCCGTTCCGGCCCGCCTCGGCGGCCTCCTGCGCACCGAACGCAAGCTGGCCGTCCCCAGCTGGGCCACGGCCGTCCTGCTCCTGGGCGGGGCCACCGGCCCGCGCACCCGAACGGGATCCGTCTCGCTGCGCCTCGCGCGTCGTCGCGGCTGCGTCCTGCGCCGGCACAGATGCGTGCCCGGCGTCGCCCAGAGCGGGCTGAGTAGGTGTGTCTGACTCCATGGCGTCCTGCTCACGCTGGCGAGGTGCGCCGGCTCCCGCAGACGCGCCTCGCTGGACTGAGTTGTCGTATGCCCCGCTCCCGTCGCCAGCCGGCGCGCCAGCGGCCTGCTGGCCGTTGACGGACTCGCCCTGCTGGCGGTGGCCGGCTCCGCCGTCCTGCCGCGGTGTAGCCGATGCCGCGTAGGCGGCACCGCCCGCCTGCCTGGCCTGGATGGCTTCGACGAGCTGGCCCTTGCGCATCCGGCCCGTGCCGGTGATGCCCATCTCCTGGGCGATCCGCTGCAGATCGGCCAACAGCATGCCGGACAGCCCGGAACCGCCGCGGCGGGTGGGCTTGTCGGTCACCGTCTCACCGGCGGGGGTTACCGCGCCCGACGGGCCGCTGTCCGGTCCCGACGGGGACGCCTCAGAGGTGCCTGAGGAGCCGGTGAAGAGTTCGGTGGTGTCGCTCACGAGGGGTCCTTCCCAGGGAGCGGGCTCCGGCCGCGCGTGCGGCCGGTCAACCCGGTGTCACGACCCGGCGAATCGGCCGGGCCAGATACTGCAATTTTGCTCCGCCCATAACTGCCGGCGCGCGGGCTGTCGCCTGTTCCTCGTTCTGCCGCCCTGCCTGCCTGGCGGCTGATTGCCTGGCCGGTGGCTGCGGCCAGCAACCTCGGGGTTAACCCGGATTCCATGGCCGGGGCAGGGGTTTCGGAACGAGCCCAGACGGCTGGGGTAGCCCGCCTTGGCACTCCATCCACTTCCGGTTCACCACAACCGCCCCGTGTTCTGTGTACGCGGAGGGGAAGAGGTGACCCAAAGAGTTGACGGAGCGTCACTGACCCCGCCCGGCCGTAAGGCCGGTCAGGCGGCAAGTGACGGGCGAGCACCTGACCCCATGGCGGGGTATCTGGTGCAGTGCCTACCTTAACACTAGGAGCGCCCACAGCATTCCCTCGGCACCGGTCCGTGTGTCGTAGACGACCCTGGCCAGCCGCACGACGGTATCCCGTACAGCTCGCCTGAGGCAGGTGTGCTGGGCGTCCGGGAGCCGGGCGGCTGGGAGCCGGGCGTCCGGGTGCGCTTGCCGCGCGCTGTCTCAGGAACGTTCGGCCGGCACGGCGGTCTGGAGGGTTGCACCTTGCCGGTCGATGTCCAGGGGGCTTATACGCCATCCGATACCCGTTTCAGCAGCAATTGAATCCACCAGGTCAGGCCCAGGATTTCGGCCGGCCACGGTGAGCGCGAGCACGGCCGGGCCGGCCCCGGACACCGTGGCCGCCACTCCGGCCGCGCGCAGCCGGCCGAGCAGGTCGGCGGTCGGCGGCATGACGTCAGCGCGGTAGCGCTGATGCAGGTAGTCCTGGGTCGCGTCGTACAGCACGGACGGATCCCGGGTGAGCGCCGCGACCAGGAGCGCGCTGCGCGCCGCGTTCGCGGTCGCGTCCCGGTGCGGCACCGTCGCGGGCAGCGCGCCGCGGGCGGTGGCCGTGGCCAGGCCCGTTGCCGGAACGCACAGCACCGGGCGGATCTCCTCGAGCACCGGCAGCCGGATCATCCGGGGCGCGGCCGGGTGGGCGCCGTCCAAGGCGGCCCGCTGGACGCCGTCGCCCGGGCCGGCCGGGTCTGCCATCCACGCGATGGTCAGGCTGCCGTGCAAGCACGCCGCCACGTTGTCCGGATGCCCCTCCAGTTCCGTGGCCAGTTCCAGCACGGCCCGGTCCGGGAGCAGCCCGGCCCGGTCCCGGGCCAGTGCACGGGCGGCCAGGATGCCGGTGACTATGGCGGCCGCGGACGAGCCGAGTCCCCGGCTGTGCGGAATGGCGTTCAGGCTGCGGAGCGAGAGGCCGGCGCTGCTTGCCGAGCAGATCGAACGCGGCCCGCATGGCGCGGACAACGAGATGGTTTTCCCCGGCGGCCGCGGTCTCCCGGCCCTCGCCGGACACCTCGATGTCCAGCCCGCCGCTGGTCACCCGGACCACGGCCACGTTGTGCAGGGACAGCGCGAGGCCGAGCGCGTCGAAACCGGGCCCGAGGTTGGCGCTGCTGGCCGGGGCGCGGACCACTACCGGTGCGGCCGGCCAGCCGGAATCATCGGTCACGCCTGTGCTCCCCCGGTTCAGGCCAGGCCCAGCGCGGCCGCGGCGGCCGCGGTGTCGGCGGCGATGGTGATCGGGGCGGGTGCCGCGGACACCGCCCAGTCCGGGTCCTTGAGGCCGTTGCCGGTCACCGTGCAGACCACCCGCACGCCCGCCGGGATCTGGCCCTGCTCCCGCGCCTGGAGCAGCCCGGCCACCCCGGCCGCGGAGGCCAGTTCGCCGAACACGGCTTCCCTGGCCGCCAGCATCCGGTACGCGGCGAAGATCTGCCGGTCGGTCACCGAGTCAATCAGCCCGCCCGACTCGTCCCTGGCCGCCTCGGCCAGGCCCCAGGACGCCGGGTTGCCGATCCGGATCGCGGTCGCGATGGTCTGCGGGGCGCGTACCGGCTCGCCGCGTACGATCGGCGCCGCGCCGCTGGCCTGGAAGCCGCACATCCGCGGAGTCTGGGTGGCCCGGCCCGCCGCCGCGTACTGGGTGTAGCCCATCCAGTAGGCGGAGATGTTGCCCGCGTTGCCCACTGGCAGGCAGTGCACGTCCGGCGCGTCGCCCAGCTCGTCGACGATCTCGAAGGCGGCCGTCTTCTGGCCTTCCAGCCGGTCCGGGTTCACGGAGTTGACCAGGGCCACCGGGTACTCGGCGGCCAGCTTCCTGGCCAGCTCCAGGCAGTCGTCGAAGTTGCCGTCCACCTGGATCAGCTTGGCCCCGTGCACCAGGGCCTGGGCCAGCTTGCCCAGCGCGATCTTCCCGCGGGGCACCAGGACAGCGCAGGACAGCCCGGCCCGTGCCGCGTAGGCGGCCGCGCTCGCGCTGGTGTTCCCGGTGGAGGCGCAGATCACCGCCGTGGCGCCACGGCCCACGGCCATGCTCAGCGCCATCGTCATCCCGCGGTCCTTGAACGAGCCGGTGGGGTTGGCCCCCTCGACCTTGAGGTAGACGTCGCACCCGGTCTGTGCGGACAGCACCGGGGCCGGCAGCAGCGGGGTGGCCCCCTCGGCCAGCGTGATGACCGTCGCGCCATCCGGCAGTGGCGGCAGCCACTCCCGGTACTGCTCGACCACGCCCCGCCAAGGCTGGTAGCGGGGCACCGCCTGCGCGGACTTGGCCTGCGCGGACTTGGCCTGCGCGGACTTGGACTGCATAGTGGCATTCATTCGGCTGCCTCCCCCTCTACACGCATCACGCTGGCCACGGCGCGGACCGGGTCCATAGTGCCCAGTTCCGCCACGGTGCGCGAGAGGGCGGCGTCCGGGGCGATGTGCGTCACGATCACCAACTGCGCGTCGTCGCCCCGGCCCTCCTGGCGAACCGCCTTGATGGATACGTCGTGCCGGGCGAACGTGTCCGCCACCCGGGCCAGCACACCGGGCCGGTCCGCCACATCCAGCGCCACGTGGTACCGGGTCAGCGTCTCACCCATGGGCAGCGCGGGCAGCTTGGCGTAGGTAGACGCGTCCGGCCCGCGGGTGCCCGCGACCCGGTTGCGGGCTACCGCCACCACGTCGCCGAGCACCGCGCTGGCGGTGGGCACTCCCCCGGCGCCGGCCCCGTAGAACATCAGCTGGCCCGCCGATTCGGCCTCGACGAACACCGCGTTGTAGGCCTCCCGCACCCCGGCCAGCGGGTGCGTCCGCGGGATCATCGCCGGGTGCGCGCGGACCGAGACCCCGCCGTCCCGGCGCTCGCAGATGGCCAGCAGCTTGACCACCCGGTTGAGCGCTTTGGCGCTGGCGATGTCGGCGGCGGTCACCGCGGTGATGCCCTCCCGGTACACGTCCGCCGCGGTGACCCCGGTGTGGAAGGCCAGCCCGGCCAGGATGGCCGCCTTGGCCGCCGCGTCGAAGCCCTCGATGTCCGCGGTCGGGTCCGGTTCGGCGTAGCCCAGCGACTGGGCCTCGTCCAGCGCGTCGGCGAACCCGGCGCCGGAGGTGTCCATCCGGTCCAGGATGTAGTTCGTGGTGCCGTTCACGATGCCGAGCACGCGGTGCACCGCGTCCCCGGCCAGCGACTCGCGCAGCGGGCGGAGCAGCGGGATGGCCCCGGCCACCGCCGCCTCGTAGTACAGGTCGGCGCTGTTGTCCCTGGCCGCCTCGTGCAGCGTGGCGCCGTCCTCGGCGAGCAGCGCCTTGTTGGCGGTGACCACGGACTTGCCCGACTTCATGGCGGCCAGCAGCAGCGAGCGGACCGGCTCGATGCCGCCGATCACCTCGATCACGATGTCCACGTCCGGCCGGGTGACCAGGCCCATGGAGTCGGCGGTGAGCAGCTCGGGGTCGATCGGCACGGCGCGGCTGCGGCCGGGCCGGCGCACCGCCACCCCGGCCACCTCGAGGCGGGCGCCGATCCGCGCGGCCAGGTCGTCCGCCTGCTGGCCGAGCAGGCGGAACACCTCCGAGCCCACCGTGCCGCAGCCCAGCAGGGCTACCTTGAGCGTCCGCACGACGGCTGCTCTCCTTTCACCCTGCTCACGCTGCTTTCACCCTGCTCACAGTGCTCACCCTGCGTCCAGCCGGAGCAGGTCCTCGATGGTCTCCCGGTGCAGCAGCAGCCGGGCCGCGCCATCCCGGACGGACACCACGGCCGGCCGCCCGATGTGGTTGTAGTTGCTGGCCATCGACCGGCAGTACGCGCCGGTGGCGGCGACCGCGAGCAGGTCGCCGGGGACCGCGTCGGACGGCAGGTAGCAGTCCCGGACCACGATGTCGCCGCTCTCGCAGTGCCGCCCGACGACCCGGGACAGCATCGGCGCCGCCGCCGACTCCCGGGACGCCAGGACGGTGGTGTACTCCGCGTCGTACAGCGCGGTGCGGATGTTGTCGCTCATCCCGCCGTCCACGCTCACGTAGCTGCGCAGCCCGTCCACATCCTTGACCGTCCCGACCTCGTACAGGGTAACGGTGCCCGGCCCGGCGATGGCGCGGCCCGGCTCGACCGTGAGCCGGGGCACCGGCAGCCCGGCGCTGGCGCACTGGGCCCGCACGATCTCGTGCAGGTTCTGGGCGATGATCTTGATGTCGGCCGGGTCGTCGTCGCCGGTGTAGGCGATGCCCAGCCCGCCGCCGAGGTTGAGCTCGCGGATCTCCACCCCGTGCTCGTCGCGGATCGCGGCGGCCAGGCCGAGCACCCGGCGGGCGGCCATCTCGAAGCCGTCGGTGTCGAAGATCTGCGACCCGATGTGCGAGTGCAGGCCGGCCAGGTCCAGGCCCGGGCAGGCCAGCACCCGGCGGACCGCCTCGGCCGCCGCCCCCGAGGACAGCGAGAAGCCGAACTTCTGGTCGTCGTGCGCGGTGGCCACGAACTCGTGGGTGTGCGCCTCCACCCCGGTGGTCACCCGGACCAGCACGCTGGCCCGCCGGTCCGGCGGCGTGCTGGTGGTAACGCCGGGGCCGGTCACCTCCGGCTCGGTCAGGTAGGCCAGCCGGGCGATCTCCTCGAAGGAGTCCACCACGATGTGCCCGACGCCCACCTCGATGGCCCGGGCCAGCTCGCTGGTCAGCTTGTTGCTGCCGTGCAGGGTGATCTGGGCCGGCGGCACTCCCGGCCTGCAGCGCCACCTCCAGTTCGCCGCCGGTGCACACGTCGACGCCCAGGCCCTCGTCGGTCACCCAGCGCAGCACACCCCGGCAGCAGAACGCCTTGGCCGCGTAGTACACCCCGGCCGCGTCGCCGAACGCCTCCCGGTAGCCGCGGCAGCGCAGCCGGAAGTCGTCCTCGTCGCAGATATACAGCGGGGTGCCGAACTCGGCGGCCAGGTCCCGCACGTCCAGGCCGCCGACGGTGAGCACGCCGCCGCGCCGCTGCGCGGTCCGCGGCCAGATGGCCGGGTCCAGCGCGTTCAGGTCGCGCGGCGGGGCCGGCGGATGTTCCGCGGGCAGCACGTCGGCGTGGCGCGGGCCGGCGGGGTGGGCGACACGGCTCATCGGGCTTCCTTGCTGGTCTGGTGTGGTCGGTCTGGCTATCGGGTCGGTCGCTGCTCCTCTGCGGCCGGGTCTGGCTAGCTGGCGCGGTCCGGCGCGGCTACGCCGAGCAGTCCCAGGCCGGTGCCGAGCACCGTCCGCGCCGCGCCGGCCAGCATCAGCCTGGCCTGCCGGAGCGGCTGGTCTGTCCCGGCTGCCTGATCCGGTCCGGCCGGCTGCTCGGCCGGCGGCTGGTCTGGCCCGGGCGGCTGGTCTGGTCCGGGCGGGAACGCTCCGGGCTGGCCGAGCGAGCAGCACTCCTGCCAGTCCAGGTACGTTCCGGTGAGCTCTTCGAGGTAGCCGGCGAGCACGTGCGGCTGGCCGCGGCGCGCTGCCCCGGCCACCCGTTCCGGAAGCCAGGACATCGCGTCGAGCAGCGCCTGCTCGCGTGGGTGGGCGAGCAGCCGCGGCTGGAACTGGGCTACGTCCGCCGCTGGCAGGCCGAGGTCAGCGGACCACCGGAGGATGGACGCAGCGTGCGCGTGCGCGTACCGGACAGCATAGAAGGGGTTGCCCAGATGCTGCGCGGCCGCGGCGCGCGGGTCGATGGCCCGGATCCGCCGGCCTGGGCCGGCGCCGCTGGGCACGGCCCGGCTGAGCGCGTACCGGATCGCGTCCAGCCCGGCGAACGCCACCGCCGCGGCGACCAGGCCTGGCGCGGCGGCCCCTGGCACGGCGGCGGACCCGGTGCGGCGGCTGGGCCCGGTGCGCTCCCGGCCGGCTCTGCGCTCCCGGCCGCGTTCTGTCCAGCGCACCTCGGCGCCCGCCGCGCTGGCCAGCCGACCTGCCAGTTCCGCGGCCAGCCACCGCCAGGCCTCATCCCAGCTGCCCGCGGCGGCCAGCGGGGTCCGGCCCGGCGCGGTCACCGTGGTCCCGCGCAGCGCGTCGCTGCGCGCACAGCCCGGGCCGGCCTGGCTGATCCGGCCAGCCAGTCGGCCCAGCGCCTCCGGGCTGACGGTGAGCGACAGGTACCCCCGCCCGGTGACCGTGGCGCGGCAGATCCCGGCGGCCGCGCCCGCGCCGGGCAGCCGGGCCGCCAGCACCGCGGCGATGTGACCGGGATCACCCGCCGACCGGCTGGCCAGCAGGAAGGGGATCGTGCTCGCGTAGCTGCCCGGGCCGCCGCCCGCCGCGGTCGGCACCGGCCGCCAGCTGCCAGCCAGCGCCGCGCTGCTGGCTAACCGGGGGGCCAGCCAGCTCACCGGCGGCCCGGGCCGCCTCGGCCGCCGCGGCCACTGCCGCGCTGAGTTCCCCGGTGATCACTCAGAGAAGGGTATCCGGGCTGGCCCGGGGCTCCTCAGGCTTGTCCCGGCCGTCCCTCGGCGGTGTCCTCAGCCGCCTGGTCGGCCGGCTCCCGGGCCGCCAGTTCGCGGACCACCCGGATCATCTCGCCTGGGTCGAACGGCTTGGTCAGGTAGGCGTCGACGCCGATCTCCCGGCCGCGGTTCTTGTCGTCCTCCTGCGCCCGGGCGGTGATCAGCACCACCCGGATCTTGCTGGTCCGCGGGTTGCGCCGAAGCTGCCCCGCGGTCACCCAGCCATCCAGCCGCGGCATCATCACGTCGAGCGTGATGACGTCCGGGTCGATCGCGGTGACCTTGTCCAGGCAATCCTGGCCATCCACCGCGGTCGCTACGTCGAACCCTTCCAGGGTGAGGTTGACGGCGATGAGCTGACGAATAACCTCGTCGTCGTCCACCACGAGCACGCGTCCCAGAGCCTCCGCCACGCCGCGAGGCTAGCGCGTCCCCGGGACTTCCCGCGCCAACACGCCGGACGCGCGCCCTGTTCAGCCTGGTGCGGCCCGGCCGCGCTGGGCAGGTTGGTCCAGAGCCTGGTTCCGTGCTGATACTCTTTTCTTCGCCCTGAAGCCCCCGTAGCTCAGGGGATAGAGCAACGGCCTCCGGAGCCGTGTGCGCACGTTCGAATCGTGTCGGGGGCGCCGATTATGGTCATCCGGTATCTCGTCGCTGACCAGGGCATACGCATCCAGAGCGGCCGGAACTCAGTCCAGTTGAGTCCCGGCCGTTCTTG